>NZ_CP070505.1:0-1065000 GCF_017167985.1 Ectopseudomonas toyotomiensis
ACGGATTCGCTCTGGTATCCGAGACAGGTGGACCCGTGCTGTCGTCTCAGGGCTTCTCGGTCAATACCGAGGCGCTCAGCTTAGCTGGATACGACACCATCATCGTCAGCGGCTACCTGGAATTGGGTGAGCCCAGTCCCGAGCTGCTGACCTGCCTATCCAGTGTCAGCCCACAATCGCGGCGTATTGCATCACTGTGTACAGGCGTCTTCGTACTCGCCGAAGCCGGCCTATTGGAGGGCAAACGGGCCACGACTCATTGGCTGCATGTGCCCGAATTCAAGAAGCGTCATCCCACCGTCAGAATCGATGATGATCGACTGTTCGTGGTCGACGGGCAGATCTGGACAGGGGCAGGCATGAGTGCCGGAGTGGACCTCGCCCTGGCCATGGTGGAGAACGACCTGGGCCCTGACCTGGCCCGTCGCGTGGCCCGAAAGTTGGTAATCGCCCAACGCAGAGGCGCCGAGCAATCGCAGCTTTCGGCGCTGCTGGAGATCGATCCGAAATCCGACCGCGTGCAGCTCGCCATGGCCTATGCACGCGAAAACCTGCGCAGTGATCTGTCAGTGGAGGCACTGGCAGAGGTCGCGCGGCTCAGCCCCCGCCAATTCAGCCGAGTGTTCCGCGAGGAAACCGGAAAAACGCCGGCGAAAGCAGTCGAAAGCCTGCGATTAGAGGCCGCGCGCGTCATGATGGAGACGAGCCGTCACCCCGTAGAAGTGATCGCCCGCGAAACCGGTTTCGGCGACCGCGAACGTATGCGCCAGGCGTTTCTGCGCGCCTATGGCAAGCCACCGCAATTGATGCGAGATGAGCTGTACAAGACAGCCAGCGGGGCTGGCTGAACACACCTATTAGAACTCATTCACCAGCTGGGATATCTGCTGCCGCAATTTTCTCAGTAGCGCGCATTGCTCGTGGAAGCGTGAGCAGGAATGAGACCTGACTCCCGATAGCTGTCGATCAGCTCGTCGAACAGTTTCAGGTCGACGCGGGTTCGTGCAATCAGTTGAGCACCGGCAACCGCAGCGTAAATGGCGCCTGCGCGGCGCTCGACATTTTCCAGCCCTGCCTCAACTAATACCTGCGTCAGCCACTCCACGTTGATGTCTGCAAACGCCTTGACCTCTCGCTCGACTTCTTCCGGTAGATCTTCGTATTCCGCAGCCATGAAGCTGGCGAGGCAAAGTCTATTGCCGTTCTCCAACGATCGCCGAAAGAGCGACGGGTAAGCACGCAAACAGCCGAGCGGATCAGGATTCGACTCGCGGATGGATCGCAAGGCTTCGGCGGTGTCTCGCCAATAGCGTTCTGCAACCGCAGCGCCAAGGTCGGCCTTGCTCGCAAAGTGGTAGTAGATACTGGCGTTCTTCACGCCTACGGCCTCACCGATGCTGCGGAAATTGATACCGCTGTATCCATGCAACTGCGCCGCCGTTGTCGCAGCAGCCAGGATGGCTTCTCGAGCATTACCAGTCACGATCAACTCCTCGCACCTTCGATAGATCTTGGCAGTTTACTGTTGCGCTCCCTACCTGCCAACTGGAAGGTAGGGGTTGACAGAACATATTTCTTCGCACAACCTTTACCTACCAACTGATAGGTAGGCAAACCATGACCACTCCATTCCGTAACTCCGACATATCCGTTCTTCCTGTAATGAAAATCTACGACTGGTTCGATGGCCCGTATCCCGCTCGCGTGCGAATTGCCTTGGCGGAAAAAGGACTGCTTGACCGTGTCGAGTTCATCTCCGTCAACCTGTGGACGGGGGAACATAAGAAACCAGAGTTCCTCGCGATCAATTACTCAGGAACACTGCCTGTGCTGGAACTCGATGACGGCACGCTCATTGCCGAATGCACAGCGATCACCCAATACCTGGACGTACTCGACGGCAGCCCCACGCTTACTGGGCAGACGGCGAAAGAGAAAGGCCTCATTCACATGATGACAAAACGCGCTGAAATCGAATTTCTCGATGCGGTCAGCGTTTACTTTCATCACGCAACGCCAGGGTTGGGGGCAGACGTGGAGCTGTACCAAAACCCTGAGTGGGGAAATCGCATGCGCGATAAAGCCATCAGGGGTATGCACTACTTCAATGGAGTGCTTGAGCAACAGCCGTTCGTTGCCGGTGACGCCTTCTCCATGGCAGATATTGCAGTGCTCGGGGGGATGATCTTCGCGTCATTGGTCAAGCTTGCCGTACCCGATGAATGTGCAGCCCTACAAGCCTGGCACGCCCGCATGCAAGAAAGACCAAGTGTCAGGGAGTGGCGAACGATGGTGGCGAACAACACACCGAGAGCATGAAAGCCAACGCATCAGCCCTGGTCGCCGAGCAGTCTTGAGGGGCTGTGACTAACACAGCCCCTTGCTGCTTGGCTCGATTGCCCTAGCCAACTCATTGACATAGAACGCTACTAAGCTGAACAAAAAATATGGTGGGGCAAAATTAGAAGGCAAAGGAAAACCATCAGGCATAAAAAATCCAGTCACCGCTAGATGACTGGATTTTTAGGGTTTTTTGGTCGGGACGGAGTGATTCGAACACTCTACCCCTTGCACCCCATACTGGTAAAAGCCCATCCAGCACAAGCCAAGGAGAACCGCCTAAAAAACGTAACCCGTTGTTTCCTATACAATAATGCCTTATTTTAGCTTCCACTGTCGTCTTGTAGCCTGCGCCCGAATCCACGCACAAACGGTCACCAAACGGTCACCGGATGTAGCACTGATAAGGATGACGGAATGGCAGACATCACAGACCGACAGATGAGCATCAAACCAGGTCCTCGGGACATCTGGCTCAACGAATCCGCCCCTAAAGGTCACGGCCGCTTCATGGCCCGTATTAGACCAAACGGCGAGCGCCTCTTCTACTACCGCTACACCGACTCGACCAGGGCTCGGGTGCGCCTTCCTATTGGTTCCTATGACCGGGATGGCACCTCAGGGCTGACGCTCAAGGCTGCCCGTCAACGCGCCCGGGAGCTGACAGAGCTATATCTGAGCGGAGTTACCGACCTACGCGAGCATCTCGAGGCCGAAGAGGCTGCCCGCAAGGCTGCAAGAGATGCCGAGATCGCCAGGCTCGAAGCAGAAAAAGCAGCATCCGAAGCTGAATTAGCCCGCCAAGCTGCCCGCAAAACGGTATCTGAGCTTTTCGACCATTGGGCACGTGTCGATCTGATCAAGCGAAAGGACGGCGGTGCCGAGGTACGCCGCATGTTCAACAAGGATGTGCTGCCTCTGATTGGCCACCTGGCCGTCGAGGACGTCAGAAAGGGGCACATCACGGAAGTGACGGACAAGCTTCTGTCCCGGGGTGTCAACCGCATGGCGAAACAGATCTTCTCGCTGATGCGCCAGATGTTCCGCTTCGCGGTGGATCGTGACCTTATCGATAGCGACCCAAGCGCGAGCATCCGTAAAGCCAAGATCGGCGGCAAGGATGTCGAGCGGGATCGCGTACTCAGCGAAGAAGAGATACGGGCACTGGCGAAGCAAGTGCCGGCCGCGGGTCTTCTGGTCACCTCACAAGCCGCAATCTGGATTGCACTTTCAACATGCTGCCGTATCGGAGAGCTCCTGGCTGCACGATGGGAGCACGTCGACCTGAACAAGCGTACATGGCTGATTCCGTCTGAAAACAGCAAGAACAAGAAGGCTCACCTGATAACGCTTTCAGAATTTACGGCGCAGAAGTTCCAACAGCTTCGTGAGATCAGCGGTTCTTCTCCTTGGTGTTATCCGAACACCGACTGTAGCGGACCAGTCTGCCCGAAAACCGTTACCAAGCAGATCGGCGATAGACAGAGAAAGCCCGGCCAGAAAGTCATGAGTAACCGCAGCGCAATGGCTCATGCCCTCATCCTGCCAGGTGGCAAATGGACCCCGCACGACCTGCGCCGCACCGGCGCCACGCTTATGACCATGCTGGGAGTTCTTCCTGAGGTCGCCGAGCGCTGCCTGAATCACACAGAAGAAAACAAAGTGAAACGCATCTATCAGCGACACAGCTATGCCCGAGAAATGGCAGATGCCTGGACGCTGCTGGGCGAATACCTGAGCAAACTGATCACCAACGAACAAGGTGCACAAAAACCATGAGAAAAGATTTGCTAGCACTACCTTGGCTGACAGCCGAACAAGCTCTAATCGTGCTCAATGACTTGCTTGGTTACCAGATAGCGTACGGCGACCTCATAAGCCAATGTCAGTATCACCAATGTGAGGTGTTCGTTCACCTCAAGGACGTTAGGGGCACAACCTCCGACGCACTCCCTGTTGGCAAAGATGACTGGACCACCGCATGTTATGCATCAGGCCCACAAAAAGTGCTCAATCCAGAAGCGCTAGTAGGTGCCGGGGGCAAAGTGAAGTTAAGCCTGTCAGGTACAGTTCTGACTCTGGATGGGGATGAGCCATATAGGCACAGCTTTATCCAGTGGGAAGCGAATGTTGACCTCGACACATGTGAAGTCCGGTTTCAGACCTCTGCAGTTCAAAACCTAGCCGACCTAATTGTCAAATCGTCGAAACCAATGGATCCCAGAGAAAAGAAAAGTCTGCATCAGATCATTGCAGTGCTGGCATCGATGAGTGGGATTGACCTGAGCAAACCATATGCAGCCTATCACGCGATGGCGGCAGAGGCCGCATCAGTGGGGATCGAGCTCGGAACAGATGACACCGTTGCCAAACACCTGGAAGCCGCAGCGATAACCGTCGCTCACTAACACCGAACAAGTCCTATTAGGGTTTTGCCCTACCCTAATAGGACTTTTCTCAACATGAAAAAACTAGATTATCGCCAGTTCTTCCACTGCGAGCCAGTAAGTGCTCAGGAGTATTGGCAATGTCCCCTCGAAACATACCTAAGTCAGCCGTTAGTTATCAGCGCCGCTTCCTTCGACTTGCACAAGTCGAAGAGCTGACCGGCTTCAAACGGTCCCACATTTACAACCTCATTAAGGCTGGAAAATTCCCTGCACAAGTCAAGCTTGGAGCGCGAGCCGTGGCCTGGGACTCAGAATCAATTGATGCCTGGCAAAAATCAATAATTGACTCGACACAAGCTCACTAACCCCCCCAGAAGCAGGACTTGTACCAAGCCATGAAAAAATCGCATAACGCCGTTAACCGCTGCAGACCAGCAACCGCGGGACTTCTAATTGATGTCTACCTGCGCAGCCAGAAGCTCCACGTAGTTATAGATAAATATCTATCTAAGACATCCTTAACTGAAAATGAGAAATACTGGGCTGATAGGCAACAGACTGAGCTACTCCTAAACCAGATAACAGCTCGTGAAGCTTTACAAAAAATCCAGACAACAAAATGGGGAGCTCTTCCGGAGCACCTGAAACAGGTGTTCAAGCTTGCTGCGGTTGGCAATGATGAACATGCTATTGCAGTCTCCTGCAACCTTAGCAGCAAGGTGGCAGCATCTGCTCTTAATGCTAGCCGTGGTGAAGCTGACTACATCGGCAGAAAAATCAGAAGAGTTCTTAATCCGCAGGGAGGCTCCAACCTAGCAGCAGCCGTTCTTGAGAATGCCAAACAGCGTAATGGCTGCAATCCGCGCCTTCATTTCCATGGGGTCTTTAGAGTATCTGAAAAGGATTTCACCCAAGTTAAGTCGAAACTAGAGAAGTCCTTTGCTGCGGACTACAAAGAGGTTGCTGGAAACAGGTCAGTAGTAATCAAGCGTATTTACGACGCTGGAAGGTGGGCAGGCTACTGCTCCAAGTCCTTGCGCAAAAGGGACTCCGGGATCGGAAAAGCAGTTTACTCAACAATTCCAGCAAGCAGAGCTGGAGAGCAACTGTTTAAGCAGGCAACCCAATGGGCACGTCAGCTTCCCAGCATTGAAGAGTGCAGAGCAAAACTCAACGAGCTGACTAAACCAGACATCAAATGCAATCCATGCCCGGAGCTAAACATGCTTATTAACAAGCACCGCGAACAGAAAGAGATCATTAGACGATCGCGACGCCAACGGCACCGTTCCTATGTAGCGCAGCTAATATTCAACCCGGACTTATTTAAGCGCCAGCTGATCGACATGTTCAATGCCATCAGCAAAAAAATAAGCCTGTAACGCCCCGAAGCCCGCTAACGTTCCGCACCTCCCACAGCGCGTTAGCGGGGCTTTACATAAACTAGCTTGCAGGCATCTTGAGCTGAGCAAGCAGCTAACCTTTCGATTGGTCACTCACAATGAGCAAACTAAAGGCATCGATTGTGAAATAGACCCTCCACTTACATCAGAACCACCTAGAGACTGACTCAACCTGAAAATCTAGGTAAGCTAGTACAAAAAGAATTGAACCACTCTCTTTGCCATGCATTCAAAGCTAAAGCCATTCCTTCAGATCAAAGCCAACCCGGAAGCACGATTGTCAAACTCTTAGAAACCAACACCAACATCAACCCTATACAAGTCTAAAAGCCGACAAAAATACACATCACACCTTACACTAGAGCCACACTCGTAAAAGTTAAAAAATGTTCATATTTTATTCATGCCAGAGTAAGTATTTTGTGTAAATTTTAACTTTCTCAACACACTCATTTCTTCTCCCGCCTGCACCCCTTAAAAATAACCTTACAGATATAGCCACCGCATAACGAGGACTACCGTTTCCTAATCCGGATCCCAAAACTCGTACTCGCCTCAGAAGACAGTTCCCCTGACGCTAAAGCTTCAATATGATCCTGAGCCCGGGTGCAGGATTTGCATCGCTCGGATCAATGGACATTACCGAGGGAACCTGATGTCGTCGCTCACTCCCCCAAGCAGCCTTACACCTCATCACGCCAAGTATTTCGCTTGGGAGCTCACGCGCCGTCGCGCTGCCAGCGAAGAGGATCGGCTCTCCCAATCTCTGTTCGATGCCAGTGTCGATCTCAATCCACACCAGATAGACGCAGCTCTTTTCGCCTTGCAGAACCCACTCAGCAAAGGGGTGATGCTGGCGGATGAGGTAGGCCTCGGCAAAACGATCGAGGCCGCCTTGGTCCTGTGCCAGATGTGGGCAGAACGCCGCCGTCGTTTGCTCGTCATCTGCCCGGCAGCGCTGCGCAAACAGTGGGCACAGGAGCTCTCCGACAAATTCAATCTACCGACCCAGGTGCTGGACGCACGGACCTGGAAATTGCTCCGCGAGCAAGGCATCTACGACCCATTGGATCGCGACGTCATCAGCATTATGTCGCTGAACTTTGCAGCCCGGATGGAAGAGCAGCTTGGCAACATTCCCTGGGATTTGGTCGCCATCGATGAAGCCCACAAGCTGCGCAACGCCCATCGCAAAAGCAATGAAACCGGCCAGTCGCTCAAGCGTTCATTGGCTGGACGGCGCAAGCTTCTGCTGACCGCCACCCCTCTGCAGAACTCATTGATGGAGCTGTATGGTCTCAGCTCCTTGATAGACGAAGACATCTTCGGCGATGAGCGCAGCTTCCGTGCCCAGTACAGCAACATCGACGCGGATCTAGTTGCGCTACGTCGCCGCCTGCATGCCTTCATCAAGCGCACACTGCGTAAAGACGTCCTTGAGTACGTTCCCTATACGCAGCGTCACGCACTGACTACGCCGTTCACCCCCAGCGATGATGAACAGCGCCTCTACGATCTGATTTCCGCCTATTTGCACCGCGACTTCAGCTACGGCTTTCCACAGCGGCAAAAGCATCTCGTCGCACTCATCCTGCGCAAGCTCCTGGCCTCTTCTACAGAAGCCGTTCTGGCTACCCTGGAAGCCATCAAGGTGCGCCTGCAGAAGCTTCTGGATCGCCAGAGCATCGATGAGGAATGGTTCGAGCATCTGATCGAAGAGAACGAACTCGAAGAAGACCTACTGGAAGCCGCAGAAGCTGCAGCTAGCTACGAAGCCCAAGACTCGGCAAGCAAGATCGACTTCGAGCTGCTGAGCAAGGAAATCACCGAGCTCGATACCTACATCGAGATTGCCCACAGCATCCGCGAAGACCAGAAATCATTCGCCTTGCTCAATGCGCTGGAGCAAGGCTTTGCACGCATGTCCGGCATGGGCGCCCCACGCAAGGCCGTCATTTTCACCGAGTCACGCCGCACTCAAGAATACCTGGCCCGTTTTCTCGAAGCCCACGGCCACCGTGGCAAAGTCGTCACCTTCAGTGGCGGCAACCAAGGTGAGGCGGCTACCGGCATCTATCAACGCTGGTTGGCTCGCTACCACGGTAGTGACCGTGTAACCGGCTCGCCAGCTATCGATCGCCGCACAGCGCTTATCGATCACTTCCGTGATACGGCCGAAATTCTGATTGCGACCGAGGCTGCCGCTGAAGGTGTGAACCTGCAGTTCTGCTCTTTGGTTGTGAACTATGACCTGCCGTGGAACCCGCAACGGGTAGAACAGCGCATTGGGCGTTGCCACCGCTATGGCCAACGGTTTGACGTGGTCGTCATCAACTTCCTCAACCAGCGCAATGCCGCAGATCGACGAGTCCTGGAACTCCTTCAGGACAAGTTTCATTTGTTCGATGGCGTTTTTGGTGCGTCCGACCAGGTGCTCGGCAGGATCGAAGCCGGCATTGACTTCGAGAAGCGCATCGCCGAGATCTACGACTGCTGCCGCACCCCACAAGAGATCGACGCAGCGTTCACCAGCTTGCGCGCCGAACTGGACGCCGACATCCAGGCCAAAATGCTGGAAACCGAAAAGCTCCTGCTGGAAAACTTCGATGCAGACATTCACAGCCTGCTCAAGACCCACAAAGAGCGCGCCGAAAGTCAGCTAGACCGTATAACCCGCCTGTTCTGGAAGCTAACTCAGTACATCCTGGCTGAGCACGCTAAATTCGACAGCCAGAACCTGACTTTCGATCTCAAGCTACCACCTCTTCCACAGGTGGCCACAGGGCATTATCAGCTCATCCGCAAAGGCGAACAGGCCAAGCAGATCCAGCCTGAAAACACCCGCATCTACCGGCTTACACACCCGCTTGGTGAATACGTTCTCGATCGAGGCCGCAGCGCTTCGACACCCAGCTCAACGCTACACTTCAGTTATGCGCAATGGCTTGAAGCCCGTAACCCACGCATCAGCGTGATCGAGCAACTGCTGGGTAAACAGGGCTGGCTTCAGCTCAACCTGCTGGAGCTCGACAGTTTTCAGCGCGAAGAGCACTTGGTTTTCACCGCAATGACCGATAGCGGCGAGCTACTCGATCAAGAAACGTGCGAGAAGCTCTTCCAGCTTTGCGCAAATGTAGAGCCAACGCAGATCAGCCCGCCTGATGATCTGTATGGCAATGCCCGTCGCCAGATCGATGCCGCATTGAGCCAAGCACTGGAACAAAATGACAAGTTCTTCCAGCAAGAACGCGACAAGCTGGATGCCTGGGCCGAAGACCGGATTCTCGCTGCCGAACAAGCCCTACAAGACACCAAGCTCAAGCTCAAAGGGCTGAAACGTCAAGCGCGAGTTGCCCAAAGCATGGACGAGGCCCGCCGCCTGCAGGATGACATTCGCAAGGTAGAGGGAGAACAGCGTCGTCAACGCCAGGAAATCTTCTCCGTGGAGGACGAAATCGAGGCTCGCCGCGATGCGCTCATCGAAGCTCTGGAGAAACGCCTGCATCGCGCCAGCCGTACCCAAACACTCTTCACCGTGCGCTGGGCCGTGATTTGACACGTCGCCGAAAGAGCATTTCGAGAACACGAGGGGCACACATGTCGCTACCAGCGACATGAACGCAAAACGTGTCGCCGAAATCTAAAAATAGCGACACGTCGCGCATACATGTTTACACTGCAACCACGAAAAGGGCGCTCACCAGAGCGCCCTTGCCATTAGATGGATACCAAGGATCAGGATCGCATCCATGACTGCATCCCCCCTGCCCTGGCAGGCTGACAAGCCTTATAACCAACTTCCGCCATTGCCGCCCACGGCAGAGCTGGAAACCCGTGCAGTGCTCAAGCGCTGCATCGAGGCCCGCACAGCACTGGCGGAATTGAAGCAAGCAGCCGAGCTGATTCCGAACCAAACGGTATTGATCAACACCATCCCGTTGCTGGAAGCCAAGGACAGCTCGGAAATCGAAAGCATCGTCACTACCACGGATTTGCTCTTCCAGCATGCCCAGGATGGCGAAAATCACGCCGACCCGGCCACCAAGGAAGCCCTGCGTTATCGCAAAGCCCTACACCAGGGCTATCAGTCCTTAAGGGCGCGCCCACTATCGACCGTCACGGCAGTCGAGATCTGCCGCACGCTCAAGGGCGTGAACATGGATATTCGTCGGGTGCCGGGTACCCAGTTGGCCAACGACCGCACCGGCGAGATCATCTACACACCACCGGAAGGTGAAGACCATTTGCGCGACCTGCTCGCCAACTGGGAGCGCTTCCTGCACAACGAAACCGACCTAGACCCGCTAGTTCGCATGGCCGTTGGGCATTACCAGTTCGAGGCCATCCATCCATTCGCCGATGGCAACGGCCGCACCGGGCGCGTGCTCAACACCCTGTACCTGATTCAGGAAGGTCTGCTGAGCCTGCCGATTCTCTACCTCAGCCGTTACATCATCGCCCACCGCGCTGATTACTACCGCCTGCTGCTGGATGTCACCCGCGAACAGGCCTGGGAACCTTGGCTGCTGTACATGCTCAGCGCCGTGGAAGAAACCGCCCGCTGGACCACCGCCAAGATCGCCGCCATCCGCAGCCTCTCGGAACACACCACCGAGTTCGTGCGCGAACGCCTGCCGAAAACCTATTCCCGTGAGCTGGTCGACGTGATTTTCGAACAGCCCTACTGCCGTATCAGCAACCTGGTCGACAAGCAGATCGCGCAGCGGCAGGCCGCCTCCCGCTATCTGAAAGAGCTGGTCGGCATCGACGTGCTGCGCGAAGTGCAGGTCGGCAAGGAAAAACTCTTCATTCATCCCAAGCTGATGCAGCTTCTGACGCGCGACAGCAACGAATTCCAGGCCTACGCCTGACCTTTATCGAGACGTCCCCATGAGCAAGCAAAAAGACCAATTCATCGCCCTGCTGGGCGAACTGTTCCAGCTTAACCAACCCGAGCTCGACTTTGGCCTGTACCGCATCCTTCACGCCCGTAGCGCCCAGATAAAGGCCTTTATCGATACCGAACTGGGCAGCGAGATCGATGCCCACTTTGCCGAGCAATCGCAAAGCAACGCTCACGACTCGCTCGAAGCCGCTCGGGTCAAGGTCGCTGAAACACTCGGCGAAGATGCTTTCCTGCCCACGGGCGAACTGAAACCCGAGTATCGCGGCACCAAGGTCGGCAAGGAATTCGAACTCGCCCAACAGCAAGCCCGCGACGGTGGCGGCGTGCTAGCGGACGATGCCCAGGTATACGAGCACCTGTACCGCTTCTTCAGCCGCTACTACGACAAGGGCGACTTCATGTCCAAGCGCTACTTCGTCGCCGAGAACGACAGTCGCGCCGCCCCCTATGCCGTGCCTTATGACGGCCGTGAAGTCATGCTGCACTGGGCCAACAAAGACCAGTACTACATCAAATCGAGCGAAGCGCTGAGCAACTTCACCTTCGACCTCAGCACGGCCCAGGCCAAGGAACAAGGCCAGCAAAGCGGCTTCGACTTCCAACCCGCACAGGCCAGCCCGCTGAAGGTGCACTTCCGCCTGGCTGCCGCCGCAGAAGGCGAGCACAACAACGTCAAGGAAAGCCAGGAACGCTTCTTTATCATCCACGACTCGCAAGCCCTGCAGCTTGAAGTCAACGAGCAGGGCCAAACGGAACTCGTCGTCCAGTTCGACTACCGCCCCGATAGCGAGAAAACCGGCCAGGCCGGCACCTGGCAGCAAAAGCGCCTGGCAGAAGCCGAACAGGTAGTCGCCGAGCAACTGGAAAATCTGCTGTTCGCTCATCCAGAGCTTCGCCCATTCCAGGAGCTGCTATTTGCCCCCGCACCAACCGATAAACAGCCCAACCGTACGCTGCTGGGTAAATACCTGGGGCAGTTCACCGCCCGCAACACCATGGACTACTTCATCCATAAGAACTTGGGTGGCTTCCTGCGCCGTGAACTGGATTTCTATATCAAGAACGAGATCATCCGCCTCGACGATATCGAAGCCGCCGATGCTCCGCGCGTGGATGAATACCTGAAGAAACTGCGTGTGCTGCGCAAGATTGCCCGCCGCATTATCGACTTTCTCGCCCAGCTCGAAGACTTTCAGAAGAAGCTTTGGCTCAAGAAAAAATTCGTTGTCGAGACTCAGTACTGCATCACCCTGGACCGAATCCACGAAAGCTTTTACCCGGAAATTGCAGCCAATGAAGAACAGCGCAAAGAATGGGTTAAATTATTCGCCATTGATGAAATAAAAGCCGATGCCGCACAGCCTGGATACAGCGAGCCTCTCTCTGTAGATTTTCTAAAAGCCAATAAATTTCTCACCATTGACACGCGTCATTTTGACACCAACCAAAAAGAAAAAATACTCGCAACACAATCCGAACTGGATAATTCGCACAACGGAGTAATCATCCAGTCCGATAACTTTCAGGCTCTCTCCCTTGCAAAACAAAAACTAAGCCAGCAAGTAAAACTAATTTACATCGACCCACCATACAACACCGGCGGCGATGACTTTGTTTACAAGGACAACTACAGGCACTCTAGCTGGTGCTCCATGCAGGCAGACAGGCTAGGCATTGCAAAAGATTTGTTATCCAGTTCCGCCGGCATCATATGCAACCTTAATGACATTGAAGATTGGCGCTATCGCGGAATAGTTGAAAGCTCACTAGGAGACGGCAGCTATATCACGACCGTGACTACAAAATGCTCGACAGCATCCAGTTTTCGCACCGTAAATCTAGGACCGGTAGATATTTCTGACAGGCTGATTTTTGCAGCAAAAAACAGAGAAAGTTATAGCTATACCACCAGCTACGTTACCAAGCCTGTAGACCTCGCCCACTTCTCAAGATTTATTGTCAATCCAGAACAAGACTGCTCTCTATGGGAATTCAAACCTATAAAAATTCAAGTTCTTCAAGACTTGGGCTTCCCATGTGAAAACTCTGCAACAGGAATGAAACTAGCTCGTCAAAAATGGGGAGACGCTGCGCACTCCATTGTTGAAAATGCATGCGAGCAGTTCGCCATTAAAAATGCAGACCGCGTATTCGAGACCAAAACCTTACAAAAACCAGCACCTTGGCTGCGAGACTACATAGAAAAATCAAAAACTAAAAAAGACCAAGTAATCCCAGTTGAGCGCGAAACCAGCGAAACTATGTACTTACTGGGAGGGCGGCAGTTTTACTTCCTTTCAAAGTCGATAAGAACTGTTGATGGCATTAAAGCAGTAGCCGAGCCCGCATCAACCATATGGATGGACATTGATACCAACAACCTGAAGCATGAGGGCGCAGTAGACTTTCCGCTAGGAAAGAAACCTATCAAACTAATATCTCGACTTATCGAGATGGCCCAGCACGCTGAAGGAAACTACATCTTAGATTATTTTGCAGGATCTGGAAGCACAGGACATGCGGTAATAAGCACAAACAGAAAAAATAACTACAATAACAAATATGTCCTCTTCGAAATGGGGCATCACTTCTCATCCGTGCTTCTACCAAGAATAAAAAAATCCATTTACTCGACCACCTGGAGAAATGAGAAGCCCATTTCACGAGACGGCACAAGTCATTGCTTTAAGTATCTACGACTAGAGTCTTTCGAGGACACGCTAAACAATCTGCAACTGCCGGACACGCCTCGTCTGAATATCATCGCGACCGACTCCAGTGAGATGGCCCGCGACTATTTGCTCAAATACTGGCTGGAGTTCGAGACGGCTGGCAGCCCGAGCCTGCTCAATGTTCGCGAATTTAGTGATCCGACCGCCTACACGCTCAAGGTCAAACAGCCAGGCAGCGATGCTCAGGTGGAGAAAACCATCGACCTGGTGGAAACCTTCAACTGGCTGATTGGCCTGCATGTAGCCCACCTTGATCAGCCGCGCCGTTATGCCATCGAACTGGTGCGCGAAACCGACCCCGAGCTGCCGCAGGATCAGGACACGCGCTGGCGTGCCACCGCGATCAAGGAGCGTGAAGACGGCGAGTTCTGGTTCCGCGCCGTGGAGGGCCATGTGCTGCGTGTACCGGGTGATGAGTTGTCACGCGAGCGCGTGCTGGTGATCTGGCGCAAGCTCACCGGTAACTCCGGTCGCGACCAGGCGGCTCTAGAGGCCTGGTTGGGCAAACGTGGCATCAACCCACGTGAGAGCGAGTTCGCCACCATTTACGTCAATGGCAACCATGCGCTGCCCAGCGATGGGGAAGCGGCCATGCGCGTGCGCTTGATCGAAGAAACCTTCGCTCAGCGCATGTGGGAGGACGCCTGAGATGGCTCGTGCTCCACGTAAAGGCAAAGCTCAACCGCCCTTGGTGGCCAGCCATTTCCAAGAAGCGTTGGTGCTCAATCAGTACCTGATCAGTCTCTTTGGCATCGACCCGCTGGCAACGCACAAGGACGGCACGCACAGTGTTCGCCCGCTGGAGATCATCGCCAAAAGCCTGCGCGGTGCTACGGCGGGCATCGACAAGAATGGCAAGCACCACTTCTTAACCGCCCTGCTCTCGCACTTGCCTACCCATGCCGCATTGACCCCAGCGGAGCTCGAGCGCTACGACGCCAATCTGGTGGCCCATACGCGCACCATCAATGCGCGCCGTAAGCACAAAGGTGAAATTGCCTGGAAGTACTTCCAGTGGCTGACGCTGTTGTTCGTCGAAATCTATCTCGACCGTTTCTTCAACGACCGCCAGGGGCTTTGTGTTGCGCTCAATGCCTTTATCGAGCGCTTCAACCAGCACCACCTAACGCAGGGGCGCGAAACCGGCATCGGCGCCTACGCCGTCGAAGACCTCAACAAGCTCTGCCTACAGAACGCCACGGGCAGCGGGAAAACGCTGCTGATGCACGTCAACCTGCTGCAGTTTGCCCAACATGCACGGGCTACCGGCCAGGCCGATGATTACAGCCGGGTGATCGTGCTTTCGCCGAATGAGCGCTTATCCGAGCAACACGAGCGTGAGCTGCGTGAGAACGGTTTCTACCCCGAGCCGCTGCGCCAGGAAAGTGACCTGATCTCGCGCGGGCAAAATGCCCTGGATGTGCCGCTGCTGACCGAAATCACCAAGCTGGCGGACGAGCAAAAGGTCAAGCAGATGGCTGTCGACAGCTTCGGCGATGCCAACCTGCTGCTGGTGGATGAAGGCCATCGCGGCATGAGCGGCAGCGACTGGAAGAGCAAGCGAGACAAGCTGGCCGCAAAGGGCTTTACCTTCGAGTACTCCGCCACCTTCAAACAGGCCGTCAAGGCTGCCAATGACCGTGCGCTGGCTGAAAGCTACGCCAAGGCCGTGCTGTTCGATTACAGCTACCGCTACTTTTATGCAGACGGTTACGGCAAGGACTACCGCATCTTCAACCTGCCCAAGGATGAGCTGGCGCACAAGGACACCTACCTCACCGCCGCCCTGCTGGCGTTCTACCAGCAACTGCGCATGTACACGGAAGCCGGCAAGCGTTACGCCGGCTATAACCTGGAAAAGCCGCTGTGGGTCTTCGTCGGCGCCAGCGTCAGCGGGCGCAAGGTCGACGAGGAAAGCGTATCGCCCTCGGACGTCGCGCAGATCCTCGATTTCCTCGCGCGCTTCCTGGCCCATCGTGAAGCCTTCACCACGCTCATCAACACCGTGCTCAACGGCAATAGCCAGCAGACCGGCCTGCTCGACGCCCAAGGCCGCGATATCTTCATACAGTCTTTCCCCTACCTGAAAAGCTTGAAGCAAAGCGCGGCGCAGCTTTATGCCGACATCTGCCAACGCCTGTTCCACGCCCCTGGTGGTGGTCATCTGGTGGTCGAGCGGGTGAAAGGCGACAGCGGCGAACTGCTGCTCAAGGTGGGCGAGGCAGAACAACCCTTTGGCGTGATCAACGTTGGTGACGCCGCAGCGCTGGCCAAGCATGTGCAGAGCGAGCTGGAAGACAAACACTCCCTGGCCGAGGTTCGCCCGAGCGAGTTTGGCGAGCCGGTATTCGCGGACGTGCACAAGCCGACTTCGCCCATCCATATGCTGGTCGGCTCGAAGAAATTCATCGAGGGCTGGGACTGCTGGCGCGTGTCCAGCCTTGGCTTGATGCGTATGGGCCAGAGCGAGGGCGCACAGATCATTCAGCTTTTCGGCCGTGGCGTGCGCCTGCAAGGCAAGGACATCAGCTTGATGCGTACCAGCCGCTATCAGCCGGTCAATCCGCCACAGGATATTCACTTCCTGGAAACGCTGAACGTGTTCGGCGTGCAGGCTGACTTCATGGCGACCTTCCGCGACTTTCTGGAAAGCGAAGGCCTGCCTCCGAACGACGCGCCGCATGTCGAGGAAATCAAGCTCAACGTCACCCATGACTTCGGCCAGAAGCTCAAGATCCTGCGCTCCAAGTTCCGCAAGGACACTCAGGAACAGTACGACTTCCGCAAACATGGCCCCATCGTGGATCTCAGTATCGATGCCCTCCCCCCAGGCATGACCAAAGGCGCCATGCCGTTGGTGGTCGATCGCTTCCCACGCCTGCAGATGCTCCAGGCCACCGAGGTTACCGGCCAGACACCGGAGGCCCTGGCCAACCCAGATCGCCACTTCGACAACCTGCGGCTGTCGATGCTGGACTGGGATCGGCTTTGGTTCGATTTGGAGCGTTTCCGTCGCCAGCGACATCTGGATAACGTCATCATCAAAGCCGGGGCATTACGCTCGTTGCTGGAGATCCCAGACTGGTATCGCATCCTGGTGCCAGCGCATTGGTGGGCACCTTCGATGGCCAATCTGCGTCACTGGCAGTCCATTGCACTGGAATTGCTCTGTGGCGCTCTCGAACGCTGCTTCAATCACCAGAAGCGCAAATATCTCGACCCGCGCATGGAGCTGGTGCTGCTCACGCGTGAGCATGAAAACCTGCCAGGCGACGACGCCAGCTATCAGTTGATCGTCGAAGCAACGGAGCAATACCTGATCGACGACATCCGCAAGCTGAAGGACGAGCTCGCTCAGGTTGGCTGGCGTGACAGCGGCTATATCCAGGGTTTGAGGCTGGATGCTCACCTCTACGAGCCACTACTTTCCAGCGAGAAGGTGAAGATCCAGCCTGTCGCGCTGAACAAATCCGAATTCCAGTTCGTTGACGACCTACGCCAATGGCTGCAAGCCAACGAGGAGAATCTTGCCGAGCGTGGCGAGCGCATCTTCTTGCTACGCAACCTGGCTCGCAAAGGCGTTGGCTTCTTCGAGGCGGGTAACTTCTATCCCGACTTCATCCTCTGGTGCCTGAAGTCTGACGGCAGCCAACGCATCTGCTTCATCGACCCGCACGGTCTTGAGCATGAAGGCCCTGGCAGCGACAAGGTTCAGCTCGCCCAAAACATCAAAGATCTTGAAGCGCGCCTGAATGATCCAGAAGTGAGGCTAGAATCGGCAATCCTATCGCCAAGTACGAACCGCATGCGTATCGAGCATCTGTGGAGCCAACAAGGCCTTGGCGCACCTAACCTGGGCGATCTGCACGTATTCTTCATTGGGGAAGACAACTACATGGACAAGGTTCTGGAGTTAATACTGAACTAATAGCCACGGCAGCTGGCTTCGCTGTCAGCTGCCGCGCCCCTCAAATAATAACTAAGCAATTAGTGAATAATCCAAATCCACTAAAAAAACACCCGCAAAAATAACAAAACGATATTTTATTTAATTCTTCATCACCTGCATCATCCACACCCAGGCAATCACGACCTCCACAAACAAGAGAGCCTGCCTGTGAAAGAAGTCGACATAAGCGAAGCCCAAGCACTATTCCTCGAAATAATTGAGTCCGCGGCACACGGAGAAATCACTACAATCAGCAGGAACGGGAAGTCAATTGCGCGAATTGTACCAGTTAAACAATCACGCACAGGAATGCTTGAAGGGGTTTACGAAGTGCCTGACGACATAAAAACACCCTTCACCCAAGAGATAGAAGAAATGTTCTACGGAAACGATTCCGAAAAATAGAACACCCGCACACCCTCCCCCTTTTTTATTACCACACGAGGATCCATCATGGACTTTCTTCGACGGGCAGCTGCGCGCCATGGAAATTATTACGACTACAGTAAATTCATCTATCGAGGAGCTAGAGAAAAGGGTGAAATTATCTGCCCAGAGCATGGAGGCTTCTGGCAAGCTCCAAACAACCACCTTCGCGGCACAAAATGTCCAATCTGCTCCAGAAACACAAAATATAAAAAATCATTTAAAGCCGAATGCGAAGAGGCCGGCATGGACTATTGGTGTGCACTTAAACGCCGAAAATCCGGAATGTCTTATGAGCAAATCTTCAGGGCATCATACCTTCGCTCAGAAAGAGCGATAAACGAGATAACTGTTTTTGGAGTTAGCTATCCGAACTTAGAGGCCGCAGTCCGTGCTATAGACCCACCAGCAACGAGCACAACTATTGCTCGTTGGCTAAAATCAGGGATGTCTCCCGAAGAGGCCTTCACTAAAACTCCTAGTCCAGGTTATGCCGATGGAGTCGTATATTTAATTGAGCACAAGCCAAGCGGCAAAAAATATGTAGGAATCACAATAGTCACACTCAATGAAAGATGGCAACGCCACTGTGAACAGGCCACCAGAGGAACAATCAAAGCCCCAAACTCTCTACATGCAGCCATACGTAAATATGGCCCTGAACAATTCCAGATTAAGAAAATTGACAACGGCACAACTAAAGGGGGCCTTGAAGATCTGGAGCGATACTGGATCTCCAAACTTAATACACTAACCCCTGATGGCTTCAATATTTCAGCCGGAGGATGTAGCGGCGGTTCAAATGGCAAATCGATAACCATTGACGGGATCAACTTCCCTAGCCATAGACTGGGTGCTGAGTATCTAGCCAGAACACGTAAAATTTCAATTGCAGCAGCCAAGGCACGTATTCGCACTGGGCGCATCGATGTAAAGACTCCGCCAAAACCTGGTGAAGGGCTATGCAAAACACCTGCATATAAAGCTTGGAGCCGACTGGTTCACGGCCTTCTGAATCCAAACAGTAAGCGCTACACAGAGGATATCCAAATGCATGACTCTTGGTGGAGTTTCTCAAACTTTCTTACTGATCTTGGTCAACCTAGCCAACCCGGAATGGCACTCTCACGGATAGATAAAACACAGGGATTCTTTCCCAATAATTTGCGTTGGATGACGAAGAGCGATTCATCGAGGCTAAACGCCGAGCAGATGAAGTCATCTGGAAAACTGGTAGGCCGAAGGAAGAATTCAGAACCTTGAGTCGCCCCTAGGTTCGTAGGCACTTCCAAGCCTCAGCAGAGGTCTGGTTTATCACTGTGGAGTAGTCCGCTTTTGGCCGGAAGCAGGCGCTGGTGAAAGGCAGCTTCCGGCCAAAAGTAGCCGCTCACATCAGGCTGTTATCGTCCCTTTACGACGGGCGAAGATGTCTACGAAGTTAAGGTCGATCCCCCCCACTCATACTGAAACGCCTCTCGATGCAAGTGGATACCTCAACTTATGCCCGCAAGGCGTTTCAGGCTCTCTGAATTGCCCCTTGCTTAGCTATCCAATTAAGAAGCCTGAAATTTATATCTCAGCCAAACATACCCTATTCCGCCCCGTATTTTTTGCAGCGTAGAGTGCCTTATCGGCAGCGTCGATAAGCGCACTGGCTTCCAGCTCAGCACACGATGCTATGCCTGCACTTAAGCTGACACTGAAATCTCCCATCTCACTGGAGAAGCTTATTTGCGAGAACTGCTGACGAATTTGGTCCAGTATCTGTACTGCTTGAGCTCCACCGCACTCGGGCAGCACTGCCAGGAATTCTTCGCCACCGTAGCGACCAATAACGTCGACTCTGCGGAGTCTTTGCCTGAGCAGATTAGCGAGCGCCCGAATCACGTTGTCACCAATACCATGACCGTATGAATCGTTGACGTTCTTGAAATGGTCAATATCCAGCATTACCACGCTTACAGGCTTGCCTGTACGCATTGCGCGCTCCTGCTCTACCGCAACCTGCTCCTTGATATCCGCATGCTTCAGCAGCCCCGTCAGGCTGTCTCGTGATAACGCATTGCTGAGTAGTCTTGCCCTCTGTGCCCTGGCAAACACTGTAGCGATAAGGCTCTTATCGGATATGGGCTTGGTGACGAAGTCATCGCCCGCCTTAAGCAAGGCACTCATTTGCAAGCCGATATCGGTTTCGGCCGAAAGATAGATGATCGGTATTCGGATCCAGTCATCGTTGAAGCGGATCATCTGGGCAAGCTCGGGTCCCGAGCAGCCGGGTATATTCAAATCCAGCAGCAGAACCTCTGGACTGAATTGAGCAATGGTCTCAAGTAGCTGGCTCGGCTCATTGACTACCTCAACCAGCATATTTGCCGCGCTCAGCACCAAGCGATAGTGATTGGCCAACTCATAGTCATCATCAACGATCAACACTCGATAGGGAGTCCCCCCTTGTTGGGCGAAACACCTCTCAAGGCGACTCTCAAGCTTGGCCACATCAACAGGTTTGCTGAAAAAACCGACGGCACCAAGGCGTGCAGCCTGTAGCTGAGTATCGAAGTCATCCTGCGTCGTCAGCACCAGCAACGGAGGCACCTGCGGGAGACGAGCACGCAGTGAGGACGCGTACTCCAATCCGCTCTGCTGAGCGGTGCCGAGATTGACGTCGACAATCAAAGCATCAGGACTCTGCCGCGCTATCGCCTCATCAAGTTCGGTAGTGCAGATAAAGTGGCGAGCTTGATAGCCGAACGTCGAGAGCGTTCGACGGATGCTCTCACCCACACTTTCTTCATCCTCGAGGATGTAGATGAGACGGGAGCCTTCGTTCGGGGCGCTGCTGCGCGGCAGCTCGATAGGGGCGGGAGCAGGATTCACCCTTACTGCTAGATCTGAAGTGCACGCCAGTGCCTGGATATCATCAACAAAAGTGTCCAATCCCTTGCGCTGCAACTCTAGACTGCTGAGCCATTGCTGCGAGTGCTGCTCAAGCAATCGAGCTTGATCTCCCAGCTCCTTGAAGCCGAAGGTACCTGCACTCCCCGCTAGCTTATGCAGCTGGTTGCGCAGATCCTGTAGGTGCTCAAGCTGCTCTGTTGGATCAGAGGAACGCTGCAACTGCTGCGCCCTATCTGCCAGCTGCGGCAGCTCTTCCTTGAGGCGCTGTGCAAACTGCTCGCCCAACAGCTGTAACTGAGCTTGCAGGTCAGCCAACTGCTTCTGTCTATCCATTCGAGCGGCTCCAAATGGCACGTATCTGACTTGCCAACTGCATCGGATCGAAGGGTTTTATGATTACGTCACGTGCGCCGAGGCTCAGGTAATGTTCGACCTCTGCAGGCTGTACCTTGGCAGTCATAAAGGCGACAGGGACAACGTTGATGTCCACCAGGTTGACCAATTGCTCAAGCGTCTGCGGGCCATCCATTCCGGGCATCATGACATCCAGCAGAATAAAATCCGGCGCAAAACCTGCCACTCTATCGATGGCGTCCTGACCGCTGCTGCAACTCAGCACCTCGAATCCGCCGACAGCCTCCAGGGCGACTTTGGCCACAGCCTGAATGGAGGGGTCGTCCTCCACATGCAATATGCGCTTCAGCTCAGGCATGATCATCCCCTTTGGTCGGTAGTAGGCGAGCGAGCACATCCAGGAATGCCTGTGGCTCTGTTCGGGATTTGGCCAATGCTGCCTCGACAAAACTCAGCTGTTCCGTCGAAAGCTCTGTCGAAGACAGTACCACTATCGGTAGTCCTGGATGGGCCTGATGAATCTCCTCAATGAGAGTGAAGCCATCACCATCTGGCAGGTGCAGGTCAAGCAGCACCAGATCCCATGAGCTAGATGCCAACTGCTGCCGGGCCTCCATGAGATTGCCGGCCCCCTCGCACGCAGCCAGGCTTCTAGCCTGCTCGGCAACAACCATGCGCAGATCAGGATCATCCTCGATATGCAGAATGCGAGGCTGTCCCCGCGTGCTGCCGAGTGCACGACGCAGGCCGCTCAGTAGTCGATGCGGGTCGATGGGTTTATCCAGCCAGTCAACAATGTGCATACCCCCCTGGAGATTAAGTTGCCCTTGCTCGGCTGCCGCGGAGATGACAATGACGGGTAAATCCTTCTTGCGCAGTACACGCTGAATTTCCAACAGGATCTCAAAACCGTGGCCGTCAGGCAGGCGTAAGTCCAAGGTTACGGCGGCCACTTCGCGCGTTGCCAGGATATGCCTCGCCTCAGCCAGGTTATCAGCCAGTGCTGCCTGATAACCACCGCCCTCAAGCATTAGCTGGAGCAGCCGGGCTACGTCAGGCTCATCCTCCACCACCAGGATGGTTGGACGCTGAATATCAGTGAGTGGATGGTTCTCGACCAGCACCGGCAGCTCGAACCAAAACGTGCTGCCTTGGCCCTCAAGAGAATCAAAGCCCACCTGGCCACCCATACGCTCAATAAGTTCTTTGGTTATCGCCAGGCCAAGTCCGGTGCCGCCCTTTTGCCGTTGATCACTGCTGTCTGCCTGGGAGAACTTCTGGAAGATGTGTGGGTGGAAATGCTCCGGGATGCCCCGCCCACTGTCTGTGACGCTTACTCTGACGCGCCCATCTCTAAGCGTACTGTGCAGCCGCACCGAAGCGCCGGAAGGAGAGAACTTGATGGCGTTTGACAAGTAATTGGCGAGCACCTGTTGCAGCCGAAGCGCATCGGCACGCACCTTGACAGGAGGCATGGGATCAAGCGCCAGCTGCACCTGATGTTGCTCAGCATAGGAGGCATTGCTGAGAAGGGCTTCATTGAGTTGCTGACCCAACTCGAGGTTGGTGAACTCGAAACTGAGCTTCCCGGCGGCGAGTTTGTCCATGTCCAGAAGATCATTGATCAGGTGGCATAGCCGCTGACTATTCTGCTGGGCGATTTCCAGCATGGGTCGCATGCTGTCCGGTACGGCGCCAAGCGCGCCGCCGGTGACCAAGCCCAAAGAGCCTGAAATCGAGGTCAGCGGCGTACGCAGCTCATGGCTGACCGTCGATACAAAATCATTCTTGAGCTGTTCAATGCGCTTCTGCTCGGTGAGATCCATCGCAGTGCCGCTGGCACTGAGCATGCGGCCCTCAGGCGAGCATTGAATCAGTGCGCGCAGCAGCACGTGGAGTGGCTGGCCATCCTGGCGTATCAACCGGCATTCGTGATTGAGGTAATGCTCCATGACTCCTGCGGGGGCCACGAGTTGCTCACGCAGCGCGGCGACATCGTCAGCGTGAACCAGCTGCAGAAGGTCCTTGAGGGGCGGCTGAGGCCCCTGGTCGGGATATCCGAGCATCCGCCAGGTATGCGCCGAGGCAAAGAAGCGACCCGCCTCGATGTCCTGGTCCCACCAGCCATCATGCCCCCCCTGCAAGACGCGCTGGAGTCTTGCCTCGCTGTGGCGCAGCTGGGACGTCATGTCGCTGGCCAGGGCGATGGCCCGTTGCTGGCCGTTGGCAAGCACCTGGGTCAGAAGGAACAGCAGCAGGCTGATCACACCGCCCAGGCCCAGCAAGAGCCCCTGGCCTTGCTGGAAGCGCTCGTAGAAATCAGGCTGCGCATAGAAGCTTACATAGACGGGCTGGCCAAACAGCTCCAGCAACTGGGTGCGTGAAGGCTCGCCTGCCGTTTCAAGGCGCGGGTGGCTGAGGAAAATCCGCTGTTCAGCAGAGGCTGTCGCGCCAGTGTAGAGGGCGAAGTCGATCTGCACATCCCGGCTGTCGAGCAGGGCATTCATCAGGTCGGTCACGCGGTAGGGGCTATACACGAAACCGCGTAACGCCGCCCAGCGTTCGGCGCTTGAATCCAGCTGAGCCCCCGGCTGATAGACGGGTACGTACATCAGCAAGCCCGCTTGCACCGGCCCGTTATTCTCCTGGAGGAGCGTGACCTTGCTGCTCAGCTGGGCAAGGCCGGTTTCCGCTGCCCTGACCATCGCGGCTCGCCGCGTGGGCTCGGAAAACATGTCATAGCCAAACGCCGCCAGGTTGCGCCCCGAAAAGGGCTCCAGATAGGTGATCGAGGTATACAAGTCGCGCTTGCCAGCCGGCTTGATGGCGAACTCGGCAAAGCCTTCCTGGCGCACGCTCTGCTCAAACGCATGCAACTGATCTGGCTGCACGGCCTGGCTGTAACCAAGCCCGAGAATGCCCGGATAGTTGGACTCCAGATCCAGGCGTTGGACATAGCGCCGCCAATCGTCCCGGCTGACGTCGGCGCTGGCGTCAAACAGGCCTGCCGCCCCCAGGAGTATCTGGCGATGGTTGCTCATGCGCTTCTCGATCGCCTCCAGCACCTCATCGCCCAGTTGCTGGAGCTCCTCAGTTGCAGCTTTCTCCTGGATGGTGCACAGCGCATACCAGGCCCCCAGCGTGGTCAGCAAGCCGCACAACAGCACCACGAAAGGCATCCACCTGGGTCCTTTGGCCACCGCATGTTCAAGTATCGTCATTGCGTTTCATCCTGACGTGGAGCTGGTAGCTCAATCCAGAAAACAGTGCCGCCCTCCGGGCGCGAATAAAAGCCAATGGCACCGCCCATGCGCTCCATCAGCTCCTTGCTGATGGCCAGGCCCAGCCCGGTGCCGCCTTTCTGCCGGCGGTCACTGGCATCGGCCTGGGCGAACTTCTCGAAAAGCCGATCGGCAAACTCGGCAGGAATGCCCGGCCCCTGATCCACCACCGAAACCCTGATCTGCCCATCTAGTGATTGACCTGAGAGCAGCACCTGGCCTCCAGCTGGCGAGAATTTCAGCGCATTGGACAGCAGATTGCTCAGCACCTGCTGCAAGCGCAGAGGGTCCGCCATGACCTGCACTGCCGGCCCACCGATGTAGCTGAGCTGCACCTCATGCTGACGGGCGAACCCCTGGTGGTTGCTGGCACACTCGGCGAGAAAGCTGTCGAGCTCCAGTTGTTGCGGAATAAAGCTCATCTTGCCCGCGAGCAACTTGTCCATGTCCAGCAGATCATCAATCAGATGGCGCAGACGCTGGGTATTGCTTTGGGCAATCAACAGCATCTCTCGCATTGCATTCGGTACAGGACCCAATGCCTCACCGTTGATCAGCCCCAGCGAGCCCGCAATGGAAGTAAGGGGCGTGCGCAGCTCGTGGCTGACGGTCGAGACAAACTCGTTTTTCATCTGCTCCAGGTGTTTTCGCTGAGTGATATCGGTGATGAAGCCATGCCAGAGAATGCTGTCGTCGGCACGCGGCTGTGGCATAGCCCGACCTTCCAGCCAGATGAGGCCCTTTATGGGATGCAGGAAACGGTACTCTCGGTGCCAGACGCTCAGGTGTTCCGCTGACGTCTGAATGCTGGCGGTCACGGCGAGAAGATCATCCGGGTGAATACGCGCGAAAACGCTGCTCGCGTCTTCTCGCACCTCTTCGGGCTGCAGTCCGTAAACATCCCGTAGCCCCTCGCTGGCATAGGGGAAGCAACTGCGACCGTCGGAATACAGCTGGAACTGGTAGACCACACCGGGAAGTTGCTCGGCGATGTGCCGCAGGCGCTGCAGGGCTTCCTCGCGGTAGCTCAGGTCATTGAGGATGCACAGATAGCCCAGCTGCGCACCGCCATCCATGGCTATCGGCGTCAGGCTGAACAGCACGGGAATACGCTGCCCCTTGCGATGCCGGGCACTCAACTCATGCAGGCTGGTCTGTCCATGACTGCCGTTAAAGGAAGGGCTGGCAGGATCATGGCGCAGCTGACGATCTTCATCCGGTAGCACCAGTTGCAGGCTATGGCCACTCAGGGCATCCGCCTCATAGCCCAGCAGAGGACGCACGCCCGGACTGGCCTGGCGGATCACGCCCTCCATGTCGGTGACCAGCACCGCAGTCCCCACACTGCTCAGAATCGCCTTGTGCAGCGCCGCCTGCTCACGCTGACGGTGCGTCTGCAAGCGCAGCTCGAACAAGTGGATAGTCTGCTGCGCGAGCAGACCGAGCGCTGCCTTCTGTTGCGCATTGAGTTGCCGTGGCTGGCGATCAATCACACACAGGGTGCCCAGGTTATGGCCCTCGCCGTCAGCCAGTGGCATGCCCGCATAAAAGCGAATATCCGGAGCGCCGGTCACCAGCGGGTTGTCCCTGAAGCGTGGATCCAGTAGGGCATTTTCCACTTCGAACAAGGTTTCGCCGTTGATGGCATGCGCACAGAACGCCAGCTCTCGCGGCGTTTCACGGGCGTCCAGCCCCTGCCGACTCTTGAACCACTGACGCTCGGCATCGACCAACGAGATCAGCGCAATAGGGGTTTCGCAGATCTGCGCCGCCAGCGCCGTGATGTTGTCGAACATGGCCTCGGCAGGCGTATCAAGCAGCTCAAATCTGAGCAGGGCGGCGAGGCGACTACTTTCATTCGACGGTGTAGGTGGATGCCCTGGAGACTTGTGCGTCGTCATGCTTTGACCGCCTGATTGGCAATGGGCAGCTCAAACCAGAAGGTGCTGCCCAAGTGTTCCCGTGATTCGTAACCAATGCGTCCCGACATGGCTTCGATGAGTTCCTTGCAGATGGCCAGTCCCAGTCCGGTGCCACCCTTCTGTCGGGCATCGCCCGCATCCGCTTGAGAAAACCGGCTGAATATCCGGCTCTTGAATTCGTCCTTAATACCAATACCACGGTCCCTGACACTAACCCTCAGCCAGTCGTGATCGACATTTGCTTTGAGAGTTACGACTGATCCGGGCGGGGAAAACTTGGCCGCGTTGGAAATAAGGTTGGCCAGGACTTGCGCCAGACGCTGACTATCGAAGGCGACGTTGACCTCTAGAGGATGGCCGACCAGCTCAAGCGCAACCTGATATTGATCAGCATAAGGCTGGTTGTGCGTGATGGCATCCTCAAGCAGCGGCCAGATGGGTTGCTCGGAGATGTCGTAACGCATTTTCCCGGCCATCAGTTTTTCCATATCCAGCAGATCGTTGATCAGCTCATGCAAGCGCGAACTGTTGGACTGAGCGATTTGCAGCAGTGCCTGCATCGCTTGTGGCACCTCGCCCAGAGCCCCCCCATTGATCAAGCCGAGGGAGCCTGCAATGGAAGTCAGTGGCGTGCGCAGTTCATGGCTGACACTGGCAATGAACTCGCGTTGCATCTGCTGCAGACGTAAACGCTCGGTGATGTCCTGAATATGCAGTATGCACAGTGCCTCGCCAGTCACCGA
Organism: Ectopseudomonas toyotomiensis; assembly: GCF_017167985.1. Taxonomy (NCBI): domain Bacteria; kingdom Pseudomonadati; phylum Pseudomonadota; class Gammaproteobacteria; order Pseudomonadales; family Pseudomonadaceae; genus Ectopseudomonas; species Ectopseudomonas toyotomiensis. Next base: position 27,345 of record NZ_CP070505.1, read on the forward strand.
TTGCCCAAGCCAGGAGGCACTGCATTCGACGTCGACAGGGTTCTGCTCTGCATCCAGTAGCCGTATCCACCAGCCCAGCCGCGCCTGTCCGGACTCTTGGGCGAGGTGTTGGCGCAACAGTTCACGGTCACTCGGCAGGCAGAAATCAGCCAGTACCGCGCCGACCAACTCCTTGTGGCTGCGCTTGAGAAGTTGGCGCAGCGCCTGGTTGGCTTCCAGCAGATGCCCCGAGGCGTTGAGCATTGCCATTCCTTGCGGAGCCAGGTCGAAGGCTCGCATGAAGTCCTGCTGACTCCTGCTCAGCGCCTGGGCCAGGCTTGCTCTGCGACGGTGCAGATGCATCATCCAGGCCGCCAGACAGGTGATGAGCAGGGCCAAGCTCCAGCCCAAAGCCCTGGCCAGGGTCAAAGCAACCAGCGGCTGAGATGTACTCGAAACCTGCAGTTGCCATTGCGCTCCGGCCAGCGATACCGGCAGGCGAACCTTGCCGTCCGAGGCTGCTGGCGGGGCATCGAAGGGTAGCAGGGCAATCGCGAGATCACGCTGGCGCGCCAAGGCATCCAGGTAAGCCATGAGCCGGTCGTAATCAATCACCGTGCTGATCAGCCCCCAGTAGCGTTGATCCTGCAAATACACCGGCACCCTGTAGACAAGCCCCCTGCCGCCCTGCACCAGATTCAGGGGGCCATCCAGCTGCGGCGCCCTGTTTGCGATGATCTGCTGAACCTGCGGCCACTGCTCGGCAAGGTCGGGGTAGTAAAGCCCCAGCGCGGACTCGTTTCCTGCAAGCGGGTAGAGGTAAGCAATCCGGTTATCCGGCGCCAAGCCGATATTGCGGATATAGCGTCCCTGGGTGAACAGTCCACGCAGCCAGGGTTGCAGTTCGGTCGCGTCCAGGCGGCCCTGCTTGGCCGGTATGTAACTGGCCAAGCCGCTGGCGAGGTGCAGCGTGGCATTGAGTTCGGCCAGCAGAACCGCCCTCATTTCGTAGCCCTGGGCACGTAGAAAACGCTGCTCTTCCTGATCCCTGTACTGGTTGTAGCGCCACAGCCCAAGCTCCACCAGGCCGCCCATGAGCAGCAGTGTCGCCAGAAGCCATATCCAGGTAATGACGCTTGGGGTGTGGCTGGGCCGGATCAAGGCGTTTGCTCCACGGGCAGCTCCACCCAGAAGACCGTGCCCTGACCCTCGACGGATTCAAAGCCGATGGCTCCCGCCATGCGTTCAATCAGTTCCTTGGTGATCGCCAGCCCCAGGCCTGTTCCGCCTTTCTGCCGGGTATCCGTGGCATCAGCCTGTGAGAACTTGCCGAAGATGCGCGCGCGAAAGGCCTCAGGGATGCCCATGCCAAAGTCACGCACGCTGATGCGCACCCGCGCATCGGCCAGGGCTGCAGAAACCTCAACATCAGCGCCCGGCGCAGAGAACTTGGCCGCATTGGAGAGCAGGTTGGCCATGATCTGATCAAAGCGCTGCCTGTCTACCCGTACCTCGACATCCAGCGGCGGCGGCTTCAAATGTAGAGTCACCGAATGCTGCGTGGCATAGGGCTGGTTCTGTTCGACGGCCGTCGCCAGCAGCGGCCAGAGTTTTAGCCTGTGCAGATCAAGCGTCATTTTGCCGGCCACGAGCTTGTCCATGTCCAGCAGGTCATTGATCAAACCTGACAAGCGCTGGCTGTTACTCTGGGCGATACGCAACATTTCCCCCATCTGTGCAGGGACCTCGCCCAGCGCCCCGCCATTGATCAGACCTAGCGCCCCGGCAATTGAGGTGAGTGGTGTGCGCAACTCGTGGCTGACGGTGGAGACGAACTCATTCTTCATTCGCTCGATTCGCTTGCGCTCGCTGACGTCGCGGACTACGGCGATAAAGCGACGCTGACCCTGCAGGGTGATCTGCGACACCGCGAGCTCCATGGTGAACAGCTCGCCATTGCGCCGCAGTCCAGGCAATTCCAAGGCCTTACCCAGCATGCGTGGCACGCCACTCTCGCGGTAGGCCAATAGGAACTCATCATGCTGATCGCGGTAGTGCTCGGGTAACAGCAATTCAACGTTCTGCCCTGTCACGTCTGCTTTCGCGTAACCGAAAATTCGCTCGGCAGCCGGGTTGAAGGTTTCAATCAACCCGCTCTCATCGATGGTCACGATGGCATCGATGACGTTGTCCAGCAGGGTGCTGAGGTATTCTTCACGTTCCCGCAGGCGTTTCTCGGCCTCGAAGCGATCCGTAATGTCCTGAATCTGTGACACGAAGTGCAGGGGTACCCCCAGAGCGTCGCGTACCAATGAAACACTGAGCAGAATCCACAGCACGTTGCCGCGCTTGTCGATGTAACGCTTCTCCAGTTGGTAGTCGGCGATCACGCCCTCCAGAAGCTTTTGCAGAAGTGCCAAATCCTTGGCCAGGTCATCGGGATGGGTAATGTGCTGAAAGTCGAGTTGCAGTAACTCTTCACGGCTGTAACCCAGCATGCGACAGAGGGCGTCATTGACCTCCATCCAGCGCCCGTCAAGGTCGACGATGGCCATGCCCTGCGGAGCGGTATTAAATGCACCACTGAAGCGCCGCTCGCTGACGCGCAGTGCGTCCTCGGCTGCCTTGCGGTCGCTGATATCCCAGATGAAACCGGACACCCAGAGCAGCTCGCCGTTAGCGCCGTATTCACCCCGGCCTTGCTCCCTCACCCAGACGCTGTGACCGTCTACATGCTTAAGCCGGTAGGTGAGCTCAAATTTTTCATGTCGCTCAATGGCCGCGACGGACTGGTAGGTGATGTGCAGGTCATCAGGGTGCACGACACTGGAAAAGCTGCGTACACGGTTATCAATGAAGTCACTGGCCGGAAAACCGGTCAGAGAAGCGACTTCATCACTCATGTAACGCATAGTCCAATTGGCATCGCTCTCACAGCGATAGACGACACCGGGCAGGTTGGCCACCAGTCCCCGGAAACGATTTTCGCTCTCCTGCAACGCTCTAGTGGTGGACTCCAATTCAGATATGTCACTAGCAATGCCCAGAAAACCGGATAGCGTGCCCTGCCTGTCGAATATGGCACTTACCGTCAGGTTCACTCTGCGCCGAGTGCCATCCTTGTGCACATAGGTCCATTGCCGCGTTTCGGGCTCTCCCTGCCGCGCCAGATGGACGAAAACCTCGAAACCACTGATCTCGCGACCTACGAGCTGTGAAAGCTCGCGACCTCGTTGCTCCACCTCATCCCCCAGGTGGATTAACGCCGGGGTCTGGAAACCAACCACTTCCTCTGCCTGATAGCCCAGCAGGCGTTGCGCGCCCCGGTTGAACAGCGTAATCAGCCCATCAGGGTTGGTGGCGATGACGCTGACGCCGGTTGCAGAGTCGAGAATGGCCTGTAGTTGGGCGCTGGTTCGATGGGCCTCATCCTGCTGCTCGCGCATCCCGGTGATGTCGGCATGGGTGCCATACATCATCAAGGGCTTGCCATCAGCGGTCCAGCTGACTACCCGCCCGCGGTCATGCACCCACACCCAGCGCCCCGACTTGTGGCGCATACGGCACTGAAAGTCATAAAAGGGCGTTTCGCCCCTGAAGTGGCGCTCCAGGCGGGCGCCTGACTCGGTGAGGTCATCGGGATGGGCGTGGTTCAACCAGGTGTTGATGTCGACGGGGGCCAGTTCTTCAAGGCGGTAGCCGATGATCTCCGCCCAGCGTTCATTGAAGGTGGTTTCCCCGGTCTGAACGTTCCACTCCCACGTACCGATGTTAGTTCCGTCGATGATACTTTTGAGGCGCTCTGCTTGCTCCCACAAGGCTGCTTCAGTTCGCTTCTGGTTAGAAGTGTCGCGCATTCAAAGCCCTACTGCTGGCAGATACAGTCAGTTAGATTAGATGAACCTTGCGAGAAAATCGTCAGGTGAGCCTGCCTTAATTGCGGGCGCAAGCTGACGGCGAATCTTCGCAACAAGTGACTGCTTTTGGCCGTTATCTACCTATCGCGCCCCAGCTGTCAAAGAGGCTGAGGTAGAACGCAGTCTGTGATCAATCCCAGTGCAAACCGTCAGAGAGCTCAGGGATCCGCCACCCTCGAAAGCGAGCTCAGCACAAACGGTCACCAAACGGTCACCAGAAACAGCTTTTTGAGTTTCGCCCAAAACCATCGCCCATAAAAAAATCCAGTCACCGCTAAGTGACTGGATTTTCTAGGGTTTTTTGGTCGGGACGGAGTGATTCGAACACTCGACCCCTTGCACCCCATGCAAGTGCGCTACCGGGCTGCGCTACGCCCCGACGATGCTTCCGGGTGACCGAAAGCGGGAGGAACTATACATTAAGCTTTTGAAATAAGGCAACTTTTTCTTGGCCTTACTTCTTCAGTACATGCAAAACATCCTCGAGCTCGGCAATCATCTGTTTGATCAGCTGACGATACTGAGTAGTGTCGTCCTTGGCTTCGTCACCAGAAAGGCGCTGACGTGCGCCACCGATGGTGAAGCCTTGATCGTACAGGAGTGCACGAATCTGCCGAATCATCAGCACATCCTGACGCTGGTAATAGCGACGGTTACCCCGCCGCTTTACCGGATTCAACTGTGGGAATTCCTGTTCCCAGTAACGTAGAACGTGGGGCTTGACCGCGCAGAGTTCACTGACCTCACCAATGGTGAAGTAACGTTTGCCGGGAATTGCCGGTAGTTCGTCGTTATGACTTGGTTCCAGCATAGGCCTCGACCCTGGCTTTCAATTTTTGCCCTGGACGAAAAGTGACCACACGGCGAGCCGTGATTGGAATCTCTTCCCCTGTTTTCGGGTTACGGCCGGGTCGCTGGCGCTTGTCGCGCAAGTCGAAGTTGCCGAACCCGGACAGCTTGACCTGTTCGTTCAGCTCAAGAGCCTGGCGGATCTCTTCAAAAAACAGCTCCACCAGTTCCTTGGCTTCCCGTTTGTTCAGGCCGAGCTCTTCATACAGACGTTCCGCCATTTCAGCTTTCGTCAGAGCCCCCATACGCTACTTCCTTAACGTGGCGTTGAACCTTTGTTCGAGGCAGGTGAGGATATTTTGCGTAGTAGTACTCACCTCATCGTCATTAAGAGTGCGCGATGGATGTTGCCAGGTCAAGCCGACGGCAAGGCTTTTTCTAAGCGGATCAATGCCTTTACCGTGATAGACGTCAAATAGCTTGAGGTCCGTCAGCCATTCCCCTGCCGTTTCACGGATTGCGCCCAGCACAGCCTCGGCCGGCTGCTCGCGGTCGACCAGCAGCGCCAGGTCACGACGCACTTCTGGGAAGCGCGACAACTCGCTGAATGCAGGCATGCGACCAGCAGCCACTTCGGCCAGCACCAGCTCGAAGAGGAACACAGGCTGATCCATGCCCAGGGTCTTGGTGAGTTCAGGATGCAGAGCACCGATGAAGCCAACCAGGCGCCCTTCCCGCTCGATACGGGCGGTCTGGCCCGGATGCAGAGCAGGATGCTCGCCAGGCACGAAGCAGAAGGCATCGGCCGCACCGGCATAACCCAGCAGCGCCTCGACATCGGCTTTCAGATCATAGAAGTCGACATTATCACGGCTGTTGGCCCAGCCTTCGGGTAGACGGCTGCCGGTGATCACGCCGGCGAGCATGGCTTCCTGCTGCAGACCTTCCAGCTGACCGACAAAACGCAGGCCGCTCTCGAACAGACGCACGCGCGACTGCTGACGATTGAGGTTGTGCTGCAGCGCCTTGACCAGCCCTGGCCACAGCGAGGAACGCATAGCGGCCATATCGGCAGAAATCGGGTTGGCCAACTGCAACGGCTCTACACCAGGCGTGAACAGCTCGAACAGCTTCGGGTCGATGAAGCTGTAGGTGATCGCTTCCTGATAACCACGGGCGACCAGCAGACGACGCAGCGCCGGCAGCTCAGCCCGCGCTTCGGCTTTGGCCTGCGGCGCCAGGCGAGCTTGCGGGTAACGTACCGGCAGGCGGTTATAACCGTACAGGCGGCCCAGCTCTTCGATCAGATCCACTTCCAGGCTGATGTCGAAGCGGTGACTGGGCACGCTGACCAGCCACTGGCCGGAGCCCTGAGCGCTGACACCCAGACCCAGCGCGGTGAGCAGACGCTCGACTTCAGCGCTGTCCATATCCATACCCAGCATCTGGCTGATGCGTTCGGCGCGCAGGGTGATCGGCGCCACGCTCGGCAGATCGGCCTCGCTGCTGACTTCGATAACCGGGCCGGCTTCGCCGCCAACGATCTCCAGCAGCAGCGCAGTCGCGCGCTCCATTGCCTGACGCGCCAGTTGCGAATCCACACCACGCTCGAAGCGGTGCGAAGAGTCGGTGTGCAGGCCATAGGAGCGGGCCTTGCCGGCAACGGCGATGTTGTCGAAGAAGGCACTTTCCAGGAACAGGTCACGAGTCTTGTCGCTCACGCCGCTGTGCTCACCGCCCATCACGCCAGCGATGGCCAGGGCGCGACTGTGATCAGCGATGACCAGCGTATCGGCACGCAGGCTGACTTCCTGACCGTCGAGCAGCACCAGCTTTTCGCCCTCTTCCGCCATGCGCACGCGAATGCCGCCATTAATCTCGGCGAGGTCGAAGGCGTGCATCGGTTGGCCCAGCTCGAGCATCACGTAGTTGGTGATATCCACCGCCGCATCGATACTGCGAATATCGGAACGACGCAGCCGCTCGACCATCCACAGCGGGGTCGGACGGGACAGGTCAACGTTACGCACAACGCGACCGAGGTAACGCGGGCACGCCTTGGGCGCGAGCACCTCGACCGGACGCACTTCGTCATGCGCGGGCGCAACGGCCTCGATAGCAACTGGCGATACGGCGGCGCTGTACATGGCCCCCACTTCGCGAGCCAGGCCAGCGAGCGACAAGCAGTCACCACGGTTGGGGGTCAGGCCGATCTCGATGCTGGCATCGTCCAGTTGCAGGTAGATGCGAATGTCGCTGCCAACCGGCGCATCGGCCGCCAGCTCCATCAGGCCACTGTTGTCCTCGCTGATCTGCAGCTCGGAAGCCGAGCACAGCATGCCCTGGGATTCCACACCACGCAGCTTGGCCTTCTTGATCTTGAAGTCGCCCGGCAGTTCTGCGCCGATCATGGCGAACGGAATCTTGATACCGGCGCGGGCATTGGGCGCGCCGCAAACGACCTGGAAGGTCTCGCTGCCATTGCTAACCTGGCATACACGCAGCTTGTCGGCGTCCGGATGCTGTTCGGCACTGAGGATCTCACCGACCACGATGCCACTGAAGGCGCCGGCAACCGGCTGTACGGCGTCGACTTCGAGGCCAACCATGGACAGGCGCGCGACCAGATCCTCGCGGGATACATCGGGATTCACCCAATTGCGCAGCCACTGTTCACTGAATTTCATGTTGTCTGTTCTCCTTGACGGGCATGCCGCGTAGGCACCCACATCATGCAAGCCTACGCTGCATACCCCACCCTCATCCGGCGCTTTGCGCCACCTTCTCCCGAGGAAGAAGGATTTGAAGGAAGCGTCGCTACGCGACTGTCACGCTAAATGAATTCGATCACGAGGGGTGGCTGCTAGCGAAATTGCGCTAGGAACCGCAGGTCGTTATCGAAGAACAGGCGCAAGTCGTTGACGCCATAACGCAGCATGGCCAGGCGCTCGACACCCATACCGAAGGCGAAGCCGGAGTATTTCTCCGGGTCGATGCCGCTCATGCGCAGCACGTTCGGATGCACCATGCCGCAGCCCATCACTTCCAGCCAGCCGGTCTGCTTGCACACGCGGCAGCCCTTGCCGGAACACATCACGCACTGCATGTCGACTTCGGCCGACGGCTCGGTGAAGGGGAAGAAGGAAGGACGGAAACGCACACCCAGCGGTTTCTCGAAGAACACCCGGAGGAATTCCTCGATGGTGCCCTTGAGGTCGGCGAAGCTGATGTCTTCGTCGACCAGCAGGCCTTCGACCTGATGGAACATCGGCGAGTGGGTGATATCGGAGTCGCAGCGATAGACACGGCCGGGGCAGACGATGCGGATCGGCGGCTGCTGCGATTCCATGGTGCGCACCTGAACCGGCGAGGTGTGGGTGCGCAACAGCATGTTCGCGTTGAAATAGAAGGTATCGTGCATCGCCCGCGCCGGGTGGTGGCCAGGGATGTTGAGCGCCTCGAAGTTGTGGTAGTCGTCTTCGACTTCCGGCCCCTCGGCCACGCTGTAGCCGATATGGGTAAAGAACTGCTCGACACGCTCGAGCGTGCGAGTGACCGGGTGCAGACCACCGGATGCCTGGCCACGACCAGGCAGGGTAACGTCAATACGCTCGGACGCCAGCTTCTCGGCGAGCAAGGCCTGCTCAAGCACGGATTTGCGGGCATTCAGGGCGTCTTGCACTTGATTCTTGGCAGTGTTGATCAGGGCGCCAGCCTGCGGCCGCTCTTCGGCCGACAGCTTGCCCAGAGTCTGCATCAGGGCGGTCAGTTCGCCTTTCTTGCCAAGGTACTGAACCCGGAGCTGTTCCAGGGCATTGACATCTTCACTTCGTTGCACGGCCTCGAGCGCTTGCGAGACCAATGCATCCAGATTTTCCATTTACAGACTCCAGATACGAAATAGGGGAAGAGCTGTTAAGGCTCTTCCCCTATCTTTGACGTTGCCACCGGGCGAGCCCGGTGATTGTCGGGGGACTTAAGCCAGAACGGCCTTGGCCTTCTCGACAATCGCAGCAAACGCCGCTTTTTCGTTCACTGCCAGATCAGCCAGAACCTTACGGTCGATTTCGATCGACGCTTTCTTCAGGCCAGCGATCAGACGGCTGTAGGACAGACCGTTGACGCGAGCACCAGCGTTGATACGAGCGATCCACAGTGCGCGGAACTGACGTTTTTTCTGACGACGGTCACGGTAGGCATATTGACCAGCCTTGATGACAGCCTGCTTGGCAACACGGAATACACGCGAACGAGCGCCGTAGTAGCCTTTAGCCAGTTTCAGAATCTTTTTGTGACGAGCACGAGCGATAACGCCACGCTTAACACGAGCCATGAGTAATTACCTCTAAGTATCTTGACCGATTAACGAACGCGCAGCATGCGCTCGACTTTAGCTTTGTCCGACGGACCGATCAGCGAGCTGCCACGCAGCTGGCGCTTACGTTTCGTGGACATCTTGGTCAGGATGTGGCTCTTGAAAGCGTGCTTGTGCTTGAAGCCTGTAGCAGTCTTCAGGAAGCGCTTCGCAGCACCGCTCTTGGTTTTCATTTTTGGCATGTTTTGTACTCCGCATTCATTAACAACTGATAACCATCAGGCCTGCCAGTGCCCGGTAGATTATTTACGCTTCTTGGGTGCGATGACCATCATCAGCTGGCGTCCTTCCAGCTTAGGATGCTGTTCTACGGTGCCGATTTCAGCGAGGTCAGCTTCGACCCGCTTCAACAGCTCCATACCCAGTTCCTGGTGAGCCATCTCACGACCGCGGAATCTCAGAGATACCTTGGCCTTGTCCCCATCTTCAAGGAAACGTACCAGGTTGCGTAGTTTTACCTGGTAATCCCCATCTTCCGTCCCTGGACGAAACTTGATTTCTTTAATCTGCTGCTGGTGCTGGTTCTTCTTGGCGAGAGCAGCCTGCTTCTTCTTCTCAAACAGGTGCTTGCCGTAGTCCATGATGCGGCAAACTGGCGGCAGTGCGTCAGCAGAGATCTCTACCAGATCCAGCTTGGCTTCTTCAGCCACGCGCAATGCCTCATCGATCGAAACAATACCGACCTGCTCGCCGTCTGCACCAATCAGGCGCACTTCACGAGCGGTGATGTTTTCGTTGATCGGCGCCTTAGGGGCGGCCCGCTTGTCCTGTCTCATTTCACGCTTAATAGTTATTACTCCAAATCTTGGCGACCACGCCGGGAAACCGCTTGCTGCAACTGTGCGGCGAACTGCTCGATGGGCAGAGAGCCCAGATCGACGCCTTCACGGGTACGGACAGCAACGGATCGAGTCTCGACTTCCCGATCTCCAATAACCAAGAGATAGGGAACCTTGAGCAAGGTATGCTCGCGGATTTTAAAGCCGATCTTTTCGTTTCTCAAGTCAACCTTGGCACGAAAACCGCTTTGATTGAGAGTTTTCTCGACTTCACGGGCAAAATCGGCCTGCTTGTCGGTGATATTCATGATCACCGCCTGGGTCGGAGCGAGCCAAGCTGGGAAGGAGCCGGCGTAGTGCTCGATCAGCATACCGATGAAACGCTCGAACGAACCGAGGATCGCGCGGTGCAACATGACCGGACGCTTGCGGTTGTTGTCTTCGGCGATATAGCTGGCATCCAGGCGCTCAGGCAGGTTCGGATCGTACTGCAGCGTACCGCACTGCCAGTTACGCCCCAGGCAGTCACGCAGGGTGAATTCGATCTTCGGACCGTAGAAGGCGCCCTCACCCGGCTGATATTCCCAGGCCAGGCCGGATTCGTTCAGCGCTTCGGCCAGCGCGCCTTCGGCGCGATCCCACAGCTCGTCGGAGCCCACGCGCTTGGCAGGACGGGTCGAGAGCTTCATGGCGATATCGGTGAAGCCGAAGTCCGAGTAGACCTGCAGGGTCAGCTTGATGAAATCGGCCGCTTCCTTCTTGACCTGATCTTCGGTGCAGAAGATGTGTGCATCGTCCTGCACGAAGCCACGCACGCGCATGATGCCGTGCAGCGCGCCGGACGGCTCATTGCGGTGGCAAGCACCGAACTCGGCGAGGCGCAGCGGCAGGTCGCGGTAGGACTTCAGGCCCTGATTGAAGATCTGCACGTGGCACGGGCAGTTCATCGGCTTGACCGCGTAGTCGCGGTTTTCCGAAGCCGTGGTGAACATGTTCTCGGCGTAGTTGGACCAGTGCCCAGAGCGCTCCCAGAGGATGCGATCGACCACCTGCGGCGTGCGCACTTCCACGTAGCCGTTCTCACGCTGCACCTGGCGCATGTACTGCTCCAGCACCTGGTAGACGGTCCAGCCATTGGGATGCCAGAAGACCATGCCCGGCGCCTCTTCCTGCAGGTGGAACAGATCCAACTGCTTGCCGATACGACGGTGATCGCGCTTCTCGGCCTCTTCAATACGCTGGATATAGGCAGCCAGCTGCTTCTTGTCCGCCCAGGCAGTGCCATAGATACGCTGCAGCTGCTCGTTTTTCGAGTCGCCACGCCAGTAGGCACCGGAAATGCGGGTCAGCTTGAACGCCTTGAGGAAGCGCGTGTTCGGCACGTGCGGGCCGCGACACATGTCGACGTATTCTTCATGGAAGTACAGACCCATGGCCGTTTCGTCCGGCATGTCGTCGATCAGACGCAGCTTGTATTCCTCACCACGAGACTTGAACAGCTCGATGACCTCGTCACGCGGCGTCATCTTCTTGATGACGTCGTAGTCCTTGTCGATCAGCTCGGCCATGCGCTTTTCGATGGCCGCCATGTCTTCCGGCGTGAAGGGACGATCGATGGCGATGTCGTAATAGAAGCCTTCGTCAATGACCGGCCCGATCACCATCTTGGCGTTCGGATACAGCTGCTTGACGGCATGCCCAACCAGGTGAGCACAGGAGTGGCGGATGATTTCCAGCCCCTCTTCGTCCTTCGGCGTGATGATCTGCAAGGTGGCATCGGCATCGATCACGTCACAGGCATCGACCTGCTTGCCGTTCACCTTGCCAGCCAGGGTGGCTTTGGCCAGGCCTGCACCAATGGATTGCGCGACCTCCAGCACAGATACCGGATGATCGAACGAACGTTGACTGCCGTCGGGAAGAGTAATGATGGGCATGGCGCCTCCTCTCCTAGTGGTGACCCCTACCAAAGGTCACGTGGGTTGGGATGAGCCAGGAAGCGATTCAGCGGTATGCCCACCTAACGATGGCAGGAGCCCGAAGGCCAACCAGTCCGAACCAGAGTCACTGGAAGTAAAGAGCGGGGATACTTTCAGAAAGCCTGAGCCCTGACAAGCTGCCGCTTGAAACAAACACGCAAAAGCCTGCTCGAAGAATTCGAGCAATAAAAAAAGGGGTCGCTTAGCGACCCCTTTTTATCGATTTGGTAGGCACAATTGGACTCGAACCAACGACCCCCACCATGTCAAGGTGGTGCTCTAACCAACTGAGCTATGTGCCTTCGATGGGTGCGCATTCTACGCAGATCTTTTTGGCCGTCAACAGGTTTTTTCGCTAACTCACTGAAATAGGCCAATTTTTTATCGAAACCGGATCGTTGAATATTTTGCACGGACACTAGCCGGCCATTTTCAACTCAGGTAGCATCGGTTCATTCGTAAAAAATAAAGAACAGAGGTTCAAGATGGCGCACACGGCATATCCACAATCCTATTACGCCGCTTCAGCCAACCCCGTCCCGCAACGCCCTGCCCTGCAAGGTGAGGTGGAAACCGATGTGTGCATCATCGGTGCGGGTTACACCGGCCTGTCCACTGCACTGTTTCTGCTGGAAAACGGTTTCAAGGTGAGCATCGTTGAGGCGGCCAAGGTTGGCTTCGGCGCTTCGGGTCGTAACGGCGGACAGATCGTCAACAGCTACAGCCGCGATATCGACGTGATCGAACGCACGGTCGGCCCCAAGCAGGCGCAACTGCTCGGACAGATGGCGTTCGAGGGCGGCCGCATCATCCGTGAACGCATCGCCAAGTACGACATTCAGTGCGACCTGAAGGATGGCGGCGTGTTCGCCGCGCTGACCAGCAAGCAGATGGGTCATCTGGAATCGCAAAAGAAGCTGTGGGAACGCTACGGCCATACCCAGCTGGAACTGATGGACGAAAAACGCATCCGCGAAGTGGTTGCCACCGACAACTACGTCGGTGGCATGCTGGACATGAGCGGCGGCCATATCCATCCGCTGAACCTGGCGCTCGGCGAAGCCGCTGCCGTGGAATCGCTCGGCGGTGTGATCTATGAACAGTCCCCGGCCACGCGCATCGAGCGCGGCGCCAACCCGGTGGTGCACACCCCGCAAGGCCGCATCAAAGCCAAGTTCGTGGTGGTCGCCGGCAACGCCTACCTAGGCAACCTGGTGCCGGAACTGGCGTCCAAATCGATGCCGTGCGGCACCCAGGTGATCACCACCGAGCCGTTGTCTGATGAAGTCGCCGCCAGCCTGCTGCCGCAGGATTACTGCGTGGAAGACTGCAACTACCTGCTTGACTACTACCGCCTCACCGGCGACAAGCGCCTGATCTACGGCGGTGGCGTGGTCTACGGTGCGCGCGACCCGGCCAATATCGAGGCGATCATCCGCCCGAAGATGCTCAAGACTTTCCCGCAACTGAAGGACGTGAAGATCGACTTCGCCTGGACCGGCAACTTCCTGCTGACGCTGTCGCGCCTGCCGCAAGTGGGTCGTATCGGCGACAACATCTATTACTCGCAAGGCTGCAGCGGCCATGGCGTCACCTACACCCACCTGGCGGGCAAGGTGCTGGCCGAGGCGCTCCGCGGTCAGGCCGAGCGTTTCGATGCCTTCGCCGGGTTGCCGCACTATCCCTTCCCTGGCGGTCGCCTGTTCCAGGTACCGTTCAGCGCCATTGGCGCCTGGTATTACACGCTGCGTGACAAACTCGGCGTGTAATCCCGTCCATCAACGACAACGGCGCCCCAAGGCGCCGTTTTCGTTTGCATCATGGACACGCCGGCAAGGCCTGACACTGCCCAGCAGAACCACTGGCTTTCGGTGGTGCAGCGAAGCGCGCATCCTCCGGCGCCAGCCGCTGTGCGCAGGCCTGGGCCTGCTGCGCCTCAGAAGCACACCCCTGCTCGCCCAGCACTTGCGACAGGTTGAACCAACCCGCAGCAAAACCCGGCTCGCGCTTGAGGCTCTCACGCAATGCCTGTTCAGCACCCTTGCGGTCGCCATCGGCGTAGCGGCTGTTGCTCAGGGCGAACCAGGGCAGCGACTGCTGCGGCCAGGCCTCGGCGGCGCGGCGATAGGCACGCCGCGCGGCCTGCGCGTTGCCAGTTTGCTCCAGGTCGTTGGCAGCCTTCATCCAGACATGCATGTCGGCCTGTGCCGGCAGGCGCTCCGGCGGCAGGGTCACGACCGCCCAGCGCCCACCGCGTGCCCAGGTTCTGTCGAAGCTGTTGAAGCTGTCTTCGAGCCTGCGCGTGGTGGCCGACCGCAAGATCAGCGTGCGCTCGCGACGGTCGTAGCCGACCACCACCGCGAAATGCCACTGCGGGTAGAAGTCGAACGCCAGGTTCTGCAGTACCAACACCGGGTTACCAGCAGCCACTTCAGCCAACACGGCGTCCAGGCGCGGTTGCAGCGGATACACCAGCATTTCGTGATTGCGCGCGGCGGCGACCATCTCCACCTGCAGGCTGCCTTCACGGCTGGGGATGTAGACCTTGTCCTTGAGCGCGCCCGGCGTGGTCAGCACACCACGTTGATTGAGCATGGTGGCCAAGGCAGCCGGCCCGCACTGATAGGCGTCCTGGGGGAAGAAGGGAACGTCGGTGAGTTCTACCCGCTCAGGCAAACGCTCGGTCTCCGGTGATAACACCGGAGACCGAGCGCAGGCTGTGAGTAGAACGATCGAAGCGATACAGCAGAGGCGAATCAGCGATTTATGCATTTGACGAAATTGAAGATGTTGGTGGCGCACAGCATATCAGTGATGATGAAGATCACCAGAAACAACACGATGATGCCGACCACACCGGCACCTGCAGGCGCCTGATCCAACTGCTGGTTGAACTGCGCCAGTTCGGCTGGGGTCAGGCTGGCGATACGCGACTCGACCTGATCACGGTCGACGCCCATGGACACCAGTTTCTCCTTCACCTGCTCGTCATCGAGCATGGCCATCAACTGCTCCTGATCCACCTTGTGCTGCTGCTCGGCGATCACCTCGTGAGTGCCGACCATCGCCGCATTCGCGGCAGGAATCTGCACCACCAGCAGCAGGTGAAACAGCGCGGTAATGGCTGCCAGACGGCGCATAACGGGGTTCATGGCGATTGTCATTGTGGCTATCTCCTGAGGGACGAGGTAGCCAATAGACAGCATCCAAATCGCTCAGGTTCACTCCACCAGTCTGCGCGCGTTCACGTTTCCATCAGGAGCTGGCTGAGCACCGCGCGCAGCTTGCCCGGCTTGACCGGTTTGTTCAGCAAAGGTGCGCCCAGCGCCTGCAACTCGCGCCGGCAGTCATCGCTGCGATCGGCGCTGATGATCAGCGCCGGAATCGACCTGGAAAACTCGTCACGTAGCTGCTGGATCACCTGGCAACCGAGCACCCCGTGATCGAGGTGAAAATCCGCCAGAATCACCTCCGGTGCCCTGCCCTGCAGGCGCTGCAAGGCCTCGGCCAGGTCGACTGCCGTGACCACCTCGCAACCCCATTGCCCGAGCAACGCGGCCATGCTGTGGAGGATGTCCACCTCGTTGTCGATCACCAGCAGGCGCCGCCCCGGCAAGGGATTACCGAGAACCGATTGCGCCGCGGACGGCACCTGGCGCTGCGGTCTGGCCTGCGCCAGGGGCACGCGAATACTGAACACCGAGCCGCGCCCAGGCTGCGAACGAACCTGCACCGGATATCCCAGCATGCGGGCGATGCGCTCGACGATGGCCAGGCCCAGGCCAACGCCCTTGCGCTCGGCGGCGCGCCCGACCTCCAGCTGATTGAATTCGAGGAAGATCTTGTCCAGTTGATCGGTGGCGATACCGCGACCGCTGTCCCACACCTGCAGCTCGACGAATGCGCCGCGGCGCCGTGCACCGAGCAGCACGCCGCCCTGCTCGGTGTAACGGCAGGCATTACTGAGGAAGTTGCGCAGGATGCGAGTCAGCAGACGGAAATCGGTGTGCACCGCGTAGTCGGCGATGCGTACGCGCAGATGCAGACCACTGGCGCTGGCGACGCTTTCGAACTCCGAGGCCAGCGGTGCCAGCAGCTCTTCGAGGCGATAGACATCGACGTCCGGTTTGATCGCTGCCTGATCCAGCTTGGAGATGTCCAGCAGGTCAGCGAGCAGGTCTTCGGCGCCTTCCAGCGCCAGGTGACTGCGCTCGATCAGGTTGTGTTCGGCGCTCGGCAATTCACGCTCACGCAGTGTGGAGATCAGCAATCGCGCTGCGTTGAGTGGCTGCAGCAGGTCGTGGCTGGCCGCGGCCAGGTATTTGTCCTTGCTGCGGTTGGCCGCCTCGGCTGCGTCGCGCGCCTCGCGCAGGGCCAGCTCGATACGCTCGCGTTCCTCGATCTGCCGCTGCAGGCTGCGATTGGATTCGAGCAACTCATAGGTGCGCGCAGCGACGCGGCGCTCCAGTTCGTCATTGAGTTGTTGCAGACGTTGCTGGGCCTGTTTGCGCTCGGTGATATCGGCGACGAAGCCTTCGAAAACGCCCTCGCCTTCGGGCTTGAGCAGCAGGTTCATCAGCACGTCGATGGTGCTGCCATCGCGCCGGCGCAGGCGCGTTTCATAACCGAGCAGCGCCTGGCCGTGGCTCAGGCGCTCACGAATCAGCGTCAGCTCATCGAAGCCGCCAACGAACAGGTGCCGGGCCAGATCGTCCGGCGACCACAATACCTGCTGCGGATCGTCATAGCCGAGCATTCGCGCCATCGCCGGGTTGGCCGCCAGCACGCCGTCCTGCAGGCTGGCCTGGATGATGCCGTGCACGGCGTGCTCGAACAGCCATTTGTAGCGGTTGCGCTCGGCTTCCAGCTCTTCCAGGCGCGCCAATAGCTCGGGGTAATGGCTCTTGCGCGCCGACTGGCTGCCGAGGCCCAGCAGCCCGGCCAGCGCTTCGTCAGAGCGCCTCGCCATACACCACCTCGACATCGCGCTGGGTCGACTCGCGCGGGTTGGTGAGGATGCACGGGTCGTCCATGGCGTGGCTGGACAAGAACGGAATGTCCGAGGTGCTCACGCCATGCAGGCTGAGCGTCTCGCGAAAGCCCATGGCGTGCTTGAAGGCGATCAGGTGTTCGACCAGGCGCTGGCGAATCTGCGCGTGATTGAGACCACGGCAATCGATACCGAGGGTTTCGGCGATGACCTTGAAACGCTCCGGCGCCGCGCTGTAATTGAACGCCACCACGTGCTCGACCAGCACCGCGTTGCACAGGCCGTGTGGCAGGTCGAGGAAACCGCCGAGGCTGTGGCTCATGGCGTGCACCGCGCCGAGAATCGCATTGGAGAACGCCAAGCCAGCCTGCATGCTGCCGAGCATGATCTTCTCGCGCAGAGCGATATCACCCGGGTTGGCGATCATCTGCACCAGGTTGCCGTTGATCAGGCGCATGGCTTCCAACGCATGCGGATCGGTCAGCGGACCGTGGCCAGTGGATACGAACGCTTCGATGGCATGCACCATGGCGTCGATGCCGGTACAGGCACTGAGGAACGGATCCATGCTCAGGGTGGTTTCCGGGTCGATCAGCGATACGTCCGGCACCACCGCCTTGCTGACGATGGAGAACTTCATCCGCTCCTGCTGGTTGGAGATGATCACGAACTGCGACACGTCTGCCGAAGTGCCGGCGGTGGTCGGGATCAGGATCAGCGGCGGGCTGGGCACGCGAATGGTGTCCACGCCTTCGAATTCGAGAATGCTGCGGCCATGGGCGACGACGATGCCGATGCCCTTGGCGCAGTCCATCGGGCTGCCGCCACCAACCGCGACGATGACGTTGCAGCCCTCGCTGCGATACAACTCGGCCCCTTCCATCACCTCTTCCACGCGCGGATTGGGCGAGACCCTGGTGTACAGGCAGTAGGCGATGCCCTGGGCCTGCAGGCTGGCCTCGATATCACCGGACCAGCCCGCGGCGACCACACCGGGATCGGAAACGACCAGCACCTTGCGTGCACCGAAAGTCTTGGCGTAATTGCCAACGTTATGCCGGGAACCGGCGCCGAAGATGATCTCGGGGGAAACGAACTTTCGCAGCTGACTCAAATCGTGGCTCATACAACGGCCTGAAATTTCTTGTTATGGAATGGCGATCAGCCTACTGCATTGCCCGGTTTATGCAATGCGACCTGCGATCAGCTCAGCCGCTGATAGAAGGCATGCTCGGCGCGCAGAGCCTCGGCCAGATTGGTAGCCTGACGGAAACCGTGGCGTTCCTCGGCGAACAGGTGATATTCGACCAGCAAACCGCGCTGACGCAGCGCCTCGACCATACTTTCGGTCTGACTCGGCACCACCACCGCATCCAGCGCGCCCTGGAAGAAAATCACCGGCACCCTGATCCGGTCGGCCTGCAACAAGGGGGTGCGATCCTGGTAGCGCTCGGCATCCTGCTGCGGGTCGCCGATCAGCCAGTCCAGGTAATCTGCCTCGAACTTGTGGGTCACCCGGCGCAGCGCCAGCGGGTCGCTGACCCCGTAGAGACTGGCGCCGCCACGCAACTGCGGCAATTCGTCCAGTGCACGCAGCGCGCTGAAGCCACCGGCACTGCCGCCACGCACGAAGACGCGTTGCGGATCGATACGGCCATCAGCGGCCAGTGCATCGATGGTGGCACGGATGTCCTCGACCTCCAGTTCGCCCCACTGGCCAGCCAAACGCAGGCGATAGTCGCGGCCGTAGCCACTGCTGCCACGGTAGTTGAGATCGAGCACTGCGAAGCTGCGTAGCGTCCAGAAGGCGATACGCGGATCGAACACCGGGTAGCAGGCCGAAGTCGGACCGCCGTGCAGGAAGATCACCAGTGGCGGGCGCTCGGGCCCATCAATCGGCGCATAGAAAAAACCATGACAATGTTCGCCCTGCCCGACCCTGCAGCTCAGGGCCTCAGGACGGGAAAGCTGCCGTTCGGGCAAGGGCTGCTCGCCGCCAGCGAGTATTCGCAGTGCGCCATCGCTGCGGCGAATGGCGAGCACCGCCGGCAAGCGATCCGGTGCGGCAGCGATGCAGTAGAAATATTCGCTGTCGGCAGCCAGGGAGCGGAAGCGAGTGAAGTCTTCAGCCAAACGCGGCTCGTAGGGTGCGCTGTGCGCACCAATGACCACGGAGGCGAGAGGGTTGGTGCGCATGGCGCACCCTACGAGAACTCCTATCCCCTGCTCGAGACGCGTCAACAGAAGCTCGTCATTCTCTAGCGGCAGATAGGTTCGGCCGCCCAGCTGCCAGGGCGCGGGGGCGTGATCGTAGGGAGCGCCCTGAGGTTGCGCTTCGCCGTCGACACACCAGGGCTGCCACCAGCCCGCTCTGTCGCTCAGCACCCAGAGCCGGCCCTGGGGATCGAAACGTGGCTGCTGCAGAGCCTGATAGCTGCCCTGCCCGGCCAGCACGCGGGTACGTTCGCCGGACTCACGCAGGCACAGGCGCGTGGCGAGCCAGGGCTGGTACGGGCGATCCCACTCGATCCACGCCAGACGCTGGCCGCTGGGGTCGGCCACCGGTGCGGCATAAAAGTCCGCGCCCTCGATCAACACCTGGCGATGTCCGGTGAGACCGATACGTACCAGGCGATGCACGACCGCGCCCGTCTCATGACTCTCCTCCACCGCCAGCAGCGCCTGCCAGGCAGGCACGAAGGACAAGTCGCCATAACGGCAGTGAGGCTGATCGGTGATCAGGTAGGGTGCGCCGTGCGCACCGCCGTCCAGGCCAATATCGATGCGATAGGCCTGCTGATCACGCTCATTGACGAAGGCCACCCCCTGCTCCGTGGCGCAGCAGGCGCCACCACCGTACTCGTAGACGCGGCTACGCACGGAGAACCCCGGCGGCGTCAGTTCACGTACAACACCATCGCGATAAAAAAACAGCCCGCAACGCGCCTGAGCGGGATCGAAGGCCACCCACAGCACGCCGCCATGGGCAGCGTGCAGCTCGGCGAAGTCGGCACTGGCGGCTGCGGTCTGTTCGGCGCTCCAGATCGAGTCGGGATCGCTCACGCCTTGCATATGATCCGCGAGGCCTTGTCGTTGCGGTACTGCAGCTCGCCCAGCCCCAACGGTGCCTCGTCGGCCTGGCGGCGCGCGGCGAGAATCACCTCATGGTGCGCCGACTTGCTGCACACCGGGTCGGCGTTGCTGGCGTCGCCGGTGAGCATGAAGGCCTGGCAGCGACAGCCACCGAAATCCTTGTGCTTCTCATCGCAGCTGCGGCACGGCTCGGGCATCCAGTCGTCGCCGCGGAAGCGGTTGAAGCCGAAGGAATGCCGCCAGATATGTTCGACGCTGTGCTCGCGAACATTGGGAAACTGCACCGGCAGCTGCCGCGCGCTGTGACAGGGCAGCGCCGTGCCGTCCGGGGTGATGTCGAGGAATAGGTTGCCCCAGCCGTTCATGCAGGCCTTGGGGCGCTCCTCGTAGTAGTCGGGGGTGACGAAGATCAGCTTGCACGGGTGCTTCTCGGCCGCCAGTTTGTCGCGCCACTGATTGGTGATGCGCTCGGCACGTTCCAACTGCGTTCGGGTCGGCAGCAAGCCAGCCCGGTTGAGTTCCGCCCAGCCGTAGAACTGGCAGGTGGCGAGCTCGACGAAGTCCGCCTCCAGCTCCAGGCACAGCTCGATGATGCGCTCGATATTGTCGATGTTGTGCCGGTGAGTGACGAAGTTGAGCACCATCGGGTAGCCATGGGCCTTGACCGCGCGGGCCATGGCCAGCTTCTGCGCGAAGGCCTTCTTCGAGCCGGCCAGCAGGTTGTTCACCTCCTCGTCGGCGGCCTGGAAGCTGATCTGGATATGATCGAGCCCGGCTTCGGCGAACGCGGCGATGCGCGCTTCGGTGAGGCCGATGCCGGAGGTGATCAGGTTGGTGTAGTAGCCCAGGCCGCGCGCCGCCGCGATCAGCTCGGCCAGATCCTGGCGCACCAGCGGCTCGCCACCGGAGAAGCCCAGCTGCGCCGCCCCCAGTTCACGCGCCTGACGGAATACCTCGATCCATTCGGCGGTGCTGAGCTCCGCGCCCTGCCGTGAAAAATCCAGCGGGTTGGAACAGTACGGGCATTGCAGCGGGCAGCGGTAGGTCAGCTCAGCCAGCAGCCACAGCGGCGGCCCTGGCTCATGACCTGCCCTAGCGAAGCTCGATCCAGAACTGAGCATGGGCCACCTCCATGAAGGCGATGATGTCTTCGTCGATACCGGGCACATCGGGGAAGCGCTGGTGCAGGTTGCCGATGATCTCGGCCACCGAGCGCTTACCGTCGACCTGCTGGAGAATCTCGCCGGCGCTGTCGTTGAGCTTGATCATGCCTTCCGGATAGAGCAGCACGTGGCAGCCCTGCGCCGGTTCGAACTGCAGGCGGAAGCCGCGGCGGATGGCGGGTACGCTGGGCAGAAGATTGGCAGTCATAGAACGGACTCCGTCATGGTGCGCACGGCGCACCCTACAACAGGCTCAACACCAGGGTGCGCCACACACACCGACACATCGAGGTTCATAGCGCGATCCCTCGATGCCAGACGCGCTCGTCGGTCACCGTGTGATACGGCGGGCGCTGCAGTTCGTAGGCCATGCTCATGGCGTCGAGCATGCTCCACAGCACATCCAGCTTGAACTGCAGGATATTCAGCATGCGCTCCTGCGATTCCCGGGTGCGGTAGTGTTCGAGGGTGATGCGCAGGCCGTGCTCGACGTCGCGGCGCGCTTGGCTCAGACGATTGCGGAAGTAGTCGTAGCCGGTGGCATCGATCCACGGGTAGTGCTGCGGCCAGGCATCCAGGCGCGACTGATGGATGGTCGGCGCGAACAGTTCGGTCAGCGAGCTGCTGGCCGCTTCCTGCCAGCTCGCACGGCGGGCGAAGTTGACGTAGGCGTCGACGGCGAAGCGCACGCCGGGCAGCACCAGCTCCTGCGACAGCACCTGCTCGCGGTCGAGGCCGACGGACTCGGCCAGGCGCAGCCAGGCCTCGATACCGCCCTCCTCACCCGGCGCACCGTCATGGTCGAGGATGCGCTGAATCCACTCGCGACGCGTTTCGCGATCCGGACAGTTGGCGAGGATCGCCGCATCCTTGAGCGGAATATTGACCTGATAGTAGAAGCGGTTGGCCACCCAGCCCTGAATCTGCTCGCGGGTGGCGCGCCCTTCGTACATGGCGCGGTGAAACGGATGATGGATGTGGTACAGTGCGCCCTTGGCGCGCAGCGCCTGCTCGAATTCGGCAGGTGTCATGGCAGCTTGGCTCATCAGAACTCCCCGGTGCGCACAGCTTACAAAACGATGCTCATGCCATCGAACGCGACCTCGATGCCGTGGGCGTCAAGTTCGGTGCGCTCGGGCGAATCCAGGTCGAGAATCGGGTTGGTGTTGTTGATATGGATAAGGACCTTGCGTGCCGAAGGCAGGCCGTCTAGCACCTCGATCATGCCGCCCGGGCCGCTCTGGCAAAGGTGGCCCATCTCACTGCCGAGCTTGTCACCCACCTCGCATACACGCATCTCGTCATTACGCCACAGCGTGCCGTCCACCAGCAGGCAGTCGGCGCGGCGCATCCAGCTCAGCAGGTGCTCGTCCACCTGGCCGAGGCCGGGGGCGTAGAACAGGCTGCGGCCGCTACGGCTGTCCTCGATGAACAGCCCGATGTTGTCGCCCGGATGCGGATTGCCGCGATGCGGCGAATAGGGCGGCGCGCTGCTGCGCAGGGCGATGGCGGTGATGCTCAGCGCCGGGCAGGCAGGTATGCCGAAGGGTTTGGCGTCCAGCTCGATCAGCCGGTGCTGCAGGCCGCCGTTCCAGTGGCCGAGCATGTTGAACAGCGGAAAGCCGGTGGTCAGATCCTGATGCACCATCTCGGTACACCAGACTTCATGCGGGCAGCCTTCGCGCAGGGTCAGCAGACCGGTGCAATGGTCGATCTGGCTATCGAGCAGGACGATGCCGGCAATCGCCGTGTCGCGCAGCTTGCGCGCTGGTTGCAGCGCCGGAAAGGCTTCGATCTGCGCACGGATATCCGGCGAGGCATTGCACAGGATCCACTGCTCACCGTCATCGGAAATGGCGATGGACGATTGCGTGCGCGGCTGCGCGCGCAGGGTACCGGCGCGCACGCCACGGCAGTTGCGGCAGTTGCAGTTCCACTGGGGAAAACCGCCGCCAGCGGCGGAACCGAGAATCTGGATATGCATGGAAGTCACCAGCGGGGATGCCCCGGACGAACCGGGGCCAGGAGCGATCAACGGTTGGCGAAATACATCGTCACTTCGAAGCCAATACGCAGATCGGTGTAGGCGGGTTTAGTCCACATGATGCGGTCCTCTTTTTATGGCGCCGGGGCATTCCGGCAACCCCATTAAGCCCCCGCCAGGCAAGAGGCCAAATGGTACTTTGGGATGAATCGGCACTGGCATTGGTAGGTGACGCTATCAGTAGGCATGCCTCGCGCCTGGAAGGTTCCAGTCATCGCCTGGCCTGAAACATGCGCCAATAAAAAACGCGGCCGAAGCCGCGTCGCGATAAGGGTCTGCTGCCGTACAGGCTGATGGCTGCCTGCAGATCCACCCGGGTAGGGTCCTTCGCCGTGCAAGGGCGGCGTGCCGGAGCGAGCGCGCCGCGTCATGGATTGATCAGGACTCAGAAGAACCCGAGCGGATTGATGTCATAGCTCACCAGCAGATTCTTGGTTTGCTGGTAGTGGTCGAGCATCATCTTGTGGGTTTCACGGCCGACACCGGACTTCTTGTAACCACCAAAGGCGGCATGCGCCGGGTACAGGTGGTAGCAGTTGGTCCAGACACGACCGGCCTTGATTGCGCGGCCCATGCGGTAGGCGACGTTCATGTCGCGGCTCCACACGCCGGCGCCGAGGCCGAACTCGGTGTCGTTGGCGATGGCCAGGGCTTCGGCTTCGTCCTTGAAGGTGGTCACACCGATCACCGGGCCGAAGATCTCTTCCTGGAACACGCGCATCTTGTTGGTACCCTTGAGCAGGGTCGGCTGGATGTAGTAACCACTGGCCAGGTCGCCGTCCAGGCGCTCGGCGGCGCCACCGGTGAGCACCTGCGCACCTTCCTGCTGGGCGATCTCCAGGTAGCTGAGGATCTTGTCGAACTGCTGTTGCGAGGCCTGGGCGCCGACCATGGTCTCGGTGTCCAGCGGGTTGCCGCGCTTGATCTGCTTGACCTTCTTCATTACCTCGACCATGAAGGCGTCGTAGATCGACTCCTGCACCAGCGCGCGCGACGGGCAGGTGCACACCTCGCCTTGGTTGAAGAAGCCCAGCACCAGACCTTCGGCAGCCTTCTCGATGAAGGCCGGCTCGGCGTTCATGATGTCGGCGAAGAAGATGTTCGGCGATTTGCCGCCCAGCTCGACGGTGCTCGGGATGATGTTCTCGGCGGCGCACTTGAGGATGTGCGAGCCGACCGGGGTGGAGCCGGTGAAGGCGATCTTGGCGATGCGCTTGCTGGTGGCCAGCGCTTCACCGGCTTCACGACCGAAACCCTGAACGATGTTGAGCACCCCCGGCGGTAGCAGGTCGCCGATGATTTCCATCAGCAGGGTGATCGACAGCGGGGTCTGCTCGGCGGGCTTGAGCACGATGGCGTTACCGGCGGCCAGGGCCGGAGCCAGTTTCCAGGCGGCCATCAGTAGCGGGAAGTTCCACGGGATGATCTGCCCGACCACGCCGAGCGGCTCGTGGAAGTGATAAGCAACGGTGCCGTCGTTGATCTCGGCGGTGCTGCCTTCCTGGGCGCGGATGCAGCCGGCGAAGTAACGAAAATGGTCGGCGGCCAGCGGCACGTCGGCGTTCAGCGTCTCGCGCACGGCCTTGCCGTTGTCCCAGGTTTCGGCCACGGCCAGCAGTTCGAGGTTGGCTTCGATGCGGTCGGCGATCTTCAGCAGGATGTGCGAGCGCTCCTGCACGCTGGTGCGCCCCCAGGCATCGGCCGCAGCGTGGGCAGCATCCAGCGCCTTGTCGATGTCGGCAGCGTTGGAACGGGGGAATTCGGCGATCACCGAGCCATCGACCGGGCTGGTGTTGCTGAAGTACTGGCCGCTGAGCGGAGCGACGAACTCACCGCCGATGTAGTTGCCGTAGCGTGGTTTGAGGGTGACGACGGCGCCTGGGGTACCCGGTTTCGCGTAAATCATGATGCTGACCTCTCTTGTTGTCGGAGCCCGCTGCCAATCGGGGAAGCGAGTCATGGTTCGATCTTAGGAAGCCCCCGGAAACCTCGGTATGCACCCATGGCATAGATCACCTAGTCATTTGGTAGTAGAGCGGTCTGGCACGGGCCTTTGGCAGCGAGGTACGAGGCTATGGAAGCTAAAGGCTAGACCCGTTGGCCTGGTCTTGCGTTCCAAACCAGGAAATTTCGCCCGTGGCATTTCGCAGCGGCTCGGCGCTGGCAGCCAGACGCCAGAAACGACGATGGCCGGACAGAGTCCGGCCATCGTCTGACACCTCAAGCGATCAGCGCTTGGCCACCAGTTCCTTCGGCAGCTTGAAGGTCCACAGCATGCCGCCCTGGTTCAGATTCTTGACCCGTTTGGCCACCTCACCGCCCCACAGCGGTACCGCACCGCCCCAGCCGGACAGAACGGAGACGTACTGCTCGCCGTCCATTTCCCAGGTCACGGGCGAGCCGATCACGCCCGAGCCGGTCTGGAATTCCCAGACTTTCTCGCCGGTCTTGGCATTGAACGCCTGCAGGTAGCCTTCCGGGTTGCCGGTGAACACCAGGTTGCCCTTGGTGGTCAGCACCCCGCCCCACAACGGCGCGTAGTTCTTGTGGCGCCAGACTTCCTTGCCGGTCTTCGGGTCGATGGCGCGCAGCACGCCGATGTATTCCTCGTTGAGCGGCTTGATGGTGAAGCCGGCGCCCAGGTAGGCCGCGCCCTTCTTGTAGGCGATGTCCTCGTTCCAGATGTCCATGCCCCACTCGTTGGACGGCACGTAGAACAGACCGGTGTCCTGGCTGTAAGCCATGGGCATCCAGTTCTTCGCGCCGAGGAAGGCCGGTGCGGAGAACACGCTCGTGCCCTTCTCCGCCGCGCTCGGCGAGCCCGGACGGTTGCTGTCGTCGTAGATCGGCCGGCCATTCTTGTCCAGGCCCTTGGCCCAGGTGATCTTGTCGACGAAGGGGAAGCCACGGATGAACTTGCCGTTGGTGCGGTCGAGCACGTAGAAGAAGCCGTTACGGTCGGCGGTCGCAGCTGCCTTCACGGTCTTGCCGCCTTCCTGATAGTCGAAGGAGATCAGCTCGTTGACGCCGTCGAAGTCCCAGCCGTCATGCGGGGTGGTCTGGAAGTGCCACTTGATGCTGCCGTCGTCCGGGTTCAGCGCCAGGCGCGAGGACGAGTAGAGGTTGTCGCCAGGACGCAGGTGCGAGTTCCACGGCGCCGGGTTGCCGGTACCGAAGAACAGCAGGTTGGTGTCGGCGTCATAGTAGCCGCCCAACCAGGGCGCGGCGCCGCCAGTCTTCCACAGATCGCCCGGCCAGGTCTTGCCGGCCTCGCCACCACTGATGCCATTCTCGACGGCCTTGCCGTCCTTGTACACGTAGCCCATGTGACCTTCGACGGTCGGGCGACTCCACAGCAGCTCACCGTTCTTCGGATCGTAGGCTTCGATCTTGCCGACCACGCCGAACTCACCACCGGAAACGCCTGTGATCAGTTTGCCGTTGACCACCAGCGGCGCCGCGGTGATCGAATAGCCCGCCTTGTGATCGGCGACGTTCTTGCGCCACACCACCTTGCCAGTGTCCTTGTTCAGCGCCACCAGCTTGGCGTCGAGGGTGCCGAAGATCACCAGGTCGTCGTACAGGGCGACACCACGGTTGATCACGTCGCAGCAAGGGCGGATGTCGTCAGGCAGACGTGCTTCGTACTGCCACAGCTCACGACCAGTGCGCGCATCGACGGCGAATACCCGCGAGTAGGAGGCGGTGACGTACATCACGCCGTCCTTGATCAGCGGCTGCGCCTGCTGGCCGCGCTGCTTCTCGCCACCGAAGGACATGGTCCAGACCGGGCGCAGTTCCTTGACGTTCTGCTCGTTGAGGATGTTCAGCGGGCTGTAGCGCTGGCCCTGCAGACCGAGACCGTTGGTGACGATCTCGTCGGTGGTGGTGGCGTCCTTGAGAATCTCGGCGTCGGTGACCGCCAGCGCGGCGGCGGACGGCAACAGCATGGCGGCACAGAGTGCGGTGAGGAGGAAAGGCTGGCGAAGACCGACGTGTTTCATTGCGGCTACCTCTGCGGGTTCATTGTTATTGCCGGGAAATTTTCCCGGTCTGCCGCGAATTCTTGGCTCACCCAGGCCACCCAACAATTGCACCCCCAGCCGATTTTCCTCGTTCCTTGGTAGCAATACCTGCTCCACAGCCTGCAATCATGGCGATTGCGGCGGCCCCACCTTTGCCCGACACTTGGCCGCCCGCACATTCTGATCGGAGACGCCCGTGCCCCATCCTCGCCAGGAAATTCTCAACCATCCCGATGCACTGGACTGCACGGTCTATCGCCCCGACGAGCAGGACCCGGATGCCGAAGAGCAGGACCTGGGTGACGGCAAGGTGCTGATCACCGGCGCCTTCGAGCCGCCGCAGGATTGGGACGCGCACCAGCGCGAGGACTACTACGGCGAGGAAGACCCCACCCACTTCGTCAGCGCCCATATCGAATGCCTAGCCAAGCCGGCCACCCGGGAATTCTTCATGCCCGACAGCGGTGACTACGTGGCCGTGCAGTCCAGCCTGGGCGAAGTGGTGATGTATTACGTCTACGACCACGAAGAAACCGAGCATGGTCGCCATTACGTGCTGATTCGTGATGACGAAGAGCTTTAGGCTCAGACGTACTGTGGGAGGCGCTTCAGCGGCGACGTCTTCATTCGCGGGTCGCGGCTAAAGCCCCTCCCACAGGGTATTTCCAGCACAAGCTGGTGCGCGCGGCGCACCCTACCAAGCCGAGACGACGTTCGCGTAGGGTGCGCCATGCGCACCGATGACTCCGCAAGTCTCTAATCCTGGCGATCCACCCGCACCATGGCGTTGCGCTCGTAGTGCGGGTAGAGGTGGCTGACGCTGCGGATCAGCTCGTAACGACTCAGGTTGACCTGGGCAAAGCGCTCAGGGATCGGCGCGTGGATCAATTCGTTCATCTCCGCGCCCTGCTCCGCTCCCTGACGCAGCAAGTCGTCGAGCCAGCCCAGGTAATCGCGCATCTGCGCAAAGGGCGCCGCGTCCTTAGTCACCGGCCCATGGCCGGGCACGATCTGCCTCCATGGCATTGCTTCGAGCCGATCCAGGTCGGCCATCCACACGCCCAGCCCCGGGCTGTTCGGTGTGGTCAGCGCACGCTGGTAGAACAGGATATCGCCGGCGAACAACACGCCCGTACGCTCATCCAGAATCGCCAGGTCGGCGCCGGTATGCCCGCGTAGCGCCAGCAGCTGCAGGCGCCTGCCGCCAATTTTCAGCGAGCCTTCCTGCACCTCCTCGGTGGGCAACACCACTTCGGTGCCGCGCATCCAGTCGCCGACCAGGCGGTACATGTTCTCCGCCATGGCATCGCCCTGTTCGGCCAGCAGCCTGGCGGTCTCGGGTAGCGCCGCGATGGGCACCCCGGCGAAAGCCTGGTTGCCCAGCACATGATCGGGGTGATGGTGAGTCAGCAACACACGTAGCACCGTTTTGCCGGTGGTTTTCTCGATGCTCTGGCGCAGCGCCTCGCCATAGCGACGCGACGGGCCGGTGTCGATCACCACCACACCGTCCGCGGTTTCGATAAAGCCGACGTTGACGATATTGCCGCCATTGTCCGCAGCGAAGTTGTCGGTGCTGCCCTCCAACAGCCAGACGCCGTCGGCGATCTGCCGGGGTTGCAGATGGTAATCGAGCGCCTGCGCCAGACTGGCGAACAGGCAGGTCAGCAGTAGCACCCAACGCATGGAGGCCTCCTAGATGGGGGTTGGTGCGCACGTCGCACCCTACCGACCGGTCGCGTTCAGAACGCGGCCTGGAATTCGTTGCCGTTGTTGTCGCGCAGCCAGACTTCGGCCTGCCGGTCGTCACGCAGGTCGAAGGTCAGCGTCGGGTTCTCGCTGACCGCGGGGAACAACTCGATGCGCCCCAGCACCTGGCCATCGGCACCGCGCAGCTCGGCTTCTTCGATGTAGAACTCGGGAATGCCGCCGACCAGGCCGTTGTCCATCGGGTGCGACACCTGCAGGCGCAGGCGGCTGTCCTCACCGCGTACGAAGCGCTTGCCCAGCACCTGGCCCAGACGCTCTTCCCAGCCGGCCTCGGCGCGCACCACGCTGGGCGCAGTACAGCCGCCACCCGCCGCTTCGACGCGAGCCGAGCCGATATGCCAGACGCCATCGTCGGTGAGCACCGCCGCGCGAATCGGCGTGGCCTGCTCGACACGGATGCGAATCGCCAGACTCGGCTCCAGATGCTCGCCGGGGGCGAAGTCGAGAATGCGCGGGATAGGGTTGAGTTCGGCCCAGGCCAGAATGCGCTTGACCTTGCCGCGATAGGCGCTGGCGTCGATCTGGATCGGCACCTGGCGCGCATCCTCGGCGAATGGAGGCACCTCGAGGCGAACCTTGTCGTCGAAGACAAAGGCTTCGCCGTTGAGCAGACGCTGGTGGTAGTAGCCCCACATCACCGAGGTGACCGGATCGGGCGCGGCGGCCCGCACTTCCCAGGCCCAGGCAAACAGGGCCAGCAATATCAGGCTACGCCAATCCATCGCCCACCTCCGGCTCGACTCTTATTGGTATTGTTCCGGCTTCTCGTAGCGCAGCCCGTAGCGCGCGTACAGGCGCTCGAGTGAGCCGTCGAGGATCATGTTTTCCAACTGTTCTTCCAGGGCATAGGCCAATTGCCGATTGGTTTCGTGCACCGCCATGCCGATTTCCCAGATCTGCCGGCCCATGTCTGGATAGGCGTTCTCGGCCAGCGCCAGTTGTGGGTCATCGGCCTCATGCACCAGCCAGTCCACCTCGCCACGCAGCGCCATCACCGCATCCACTTCACCACCCTGCATGGCCGCAAAGGCCAGCTTCGGCGTTGGGTAATGGCGGGTTTCCTGGCTGAGCATGCCGCCCTGCACCGAACTTAGGTAGAACGAGGGCACACTCTCGACTTCGACGCCGACTGGATGCTGGCGCAACGCAACGATGCTCGGCACCTCGGGTAGACGCCGACGATCGAACGCCAGTTGCCAGCGCTCACGCTGATAGGGGCCGAACATCACCACGCGTTCGTTGACAAGCTCGCCCAGCTCATTGCGCATCTGCGCGTAGTCGCGGTCGTAGGGCACACGCAACATCACATCGGCCAGTTGGCCCTGCGCGGTCACCCGGCCACGCCAGATGTAGTCACGCAGGTCGTCGTCAAGCTTTTCGCCCGGCGGCGCCCACATCACTTCAAGCTTCAGCCCAAGCCCTTCAGCCAGCGCCTTGGTCAGCTCGTAGTCGACGCCACGCGGCTGACCGTCCTGCTCGTAGCTGTAGGGCGGGAAGTTCTGGTACAGCGCCACGCGCAGGATGCCCGACTCGGTGATGCGGTCGAAGTCACGCACCTGCGCGTGAGCGATGCCCAGGCTGAGCAGAAGGCCACACAGGAGGATCAGCAGGCGCATGAATTACTCCTCGACGTGCACGCTCTCCAGATAGGTACGCACCGCCCACAGTGCTTCCTGGCTCAGGTAATCGGCCATTTTCGGCATATACACACGCCCATCGCGCACCGCGCCGTTGATCACCCGCTCCTTGAACCATTCATCGCCGCTGGCACCGAGCTCCAGCAGGCGCAGGTCTGGCGCGATACCGCCGGACTTGGCTTCCAGGCCATGGCAGGCAGCGCAGTTCTGGTTGTAGGCCGAGGAGCCGATCTCGATGGCGCGCGGGTTGTCGCGATAGGGGTTCTCTTCCAGCCATTCCTCACCCAGCGGCTCCAGGCCGTCGGTGTTCACTGCCTGCGGTACCACATCGCCGTGCGCCCAGAGGTTGGTCGACGCGGCGAGCAGCAGCAACGCCAGGGTGGATTGGATCTTCTTGTTCATGGCTAGGACCTCATCTAATGCACGCAAGACAGCCCGTTCAGAGCTTGTGGCGACCATCTTAGAAAGGCCGTGCAACGCGCCGAATGCTGCTTTGGTGGTCGCGTTCTAGTCCCTTGGTAGTAGGGCTTGTGAGGGGGTGTCAGCGATGCCTTGGCAGCAAGGCCAAGTCATGCCCCCATCGGGAAATCCTCCCGGCAAAGACGGGAGTTTTTCCGTAGGCGCAAAGGTGGCCGGGTACCACCATCGGCTTGCCTCTGCAGGGCATTCCCGGAACCACGTTCTTGCGGTGTCACTGCAGCGACCTACCACCTCCAATGGGAAGCACAACGATGACAACAAGAAACCTACCCAGCACCCCACGCCCCCTGGCGCTTGCCCTGATGCTGGCTGGCGGCCTGGCGCTGAGCCAGACGGCGTTGGCCAAACCGGTCACCTGGGAAGACATTGCCAACGACCACACCACCACCAGCAACGTGCTGCAGTACGGCATGGGCACCAACGCCCAGCGCTGGAGCCCGCTGGCCCAGGTGAACGCGGACAACGTGTTCAAGCTGACCCCGGCCTGGAGCTATTCCTTCGGTGACGAGAAGCAGCGCGGCCAGGAATCCCAGGCCATCATCCACGACGGCGTGGTCTACGTGACCGGCTCCTACTCGCGCGTCTTCGCCCTCGACGCCAAGACCGGCAAACGCCTGTGGACCTACAGCCACCGTCTGCCCGACGACATCCGCCCGTGCTGCGACGTGGTCAACCGCGGCGCCGCCATCTATGGCGACAAGATCTACTTCGGCACCCTCGACGCCCGCGTCGTGGCGCTGAACAAGGACACCGGCAAGGTGGTGTGGAACAAGAAATTCGGCGACCACTCTGCCGGCTACACCATGACCGGCGCGCCGACCATCGTGAAGGACGGCAAGAGCGGCAAGGTTCTGCTGATCCACGGCAGCTCCGGTGACGAGTTCGGCGTGGTCGGCCGCCTTTTCGCCCGCGACCCGGATACCGGTGAGGAAGTCTGGATGCGCCCCTTCGTCGAAGGCCACATGGGCCGCCTGAATGGCAAGGACAGTACCCCGACCGGCGACGTCAAAGCGCCGAGCTGGCCGGACGATCCCAACCACCCGACCGGCAAGAAGGAAGCCTGGAGCCAGGGCGGCGGCGCGCCGTGGCAGAGCGCCAGTTTCGATGCCGAGACCAACACCATCATCATCGGCGCCGGCAACCCGGCCCCGTGGAACGGCTGGGCACGCACCAGCGACGGCGGCGATCCCAAGGACTACGACAGCCTGTACACCTCCGGCCAGGTCGGCGTCGACCCCACCACCGGCGAAGTGAAGTGGTTCTACCAGCACACCCCGAACGATGCTTGGGACTTCTCCGGCAACAATGAGCTGGTACTTTTCGACTACAAGGACAAGGACGGCAAGGTCACCAAGGCCACCGCTCACGCCGACCGCAACGGCTTCTTCTACGTGGTCGACCGCGCCAACGGCAAGCTGAAGAATGCCTTCCCCTTCGTCGACAAGATCACCTGGGCCAGCCATATCGATCTGGAAACCGGTCGCCCGGTCGAGAACGAAGGCCAGCGCCCGCCGAAGCCCAAGGCCGGCGAAACCAAGGGTCAAGTGGTCGAAGTCTCCCCGCCCTTCCTCGGCGGCAAGAACTGGAACCCCATGGCCTACAGCCAGGACACTGGCCTGTTCTACGTCCCGGCCAACCACTGGAAAGAGGACTACTGGGCCGAAGAGGCGCATTACAAGAAAGGCTCCGCCTACCTGGGCATGGGTTTCCGCATCAAGCGCCTGTTCGACGACCACGTCGGCATCCTGCGCGCGATGAACCCGACCACCGGCAAGGTCGCCTGGGAACACAAGGAGCGCCTGCCGCTTTGGGCCGGCGTGCTCGCCACCAAGGGCAACCTGGTGTTCACCGGCACCGGCGACGGCTACTTCAAGGCCTTCGACGCCAAGAACGGCAAGGAGCTTTGGAAGTTCCAGGTTGGCACCGGGATCATCTCCCCGCCCGTCACCTGGGAACAGGACGGTGAGCAGTACATCGGCGTGACCGCCGGCTACGGCGGCGCCGTACCGCTGTGGGGCGGCGACATGGCCGACCTGACCAAACCGGTCGCCCAGGGTGGTTCCTTCTGGGTGTTCAAGCTGCCGAGCTGGGATAACGCCAGCGCCAAGCGCTAAAGGCTTAACGTATGGCGCACCGTAGGGTGCGCCATACGCACCAGCTTTTCGCGTTCCCATCTCGCCATCTGCGCTGCCCTATTGGTGCGCACGGCGCACCCTACACGAGGACTCGCCATGAACTACTTGCCCCTGCTTATCCCGGTCCTGCTGCTGGTAATCGGCAGCCATGCCATCGGCGCCGAAACCGAGAACGACGGCGTACTGCAGATCAACGGCTGCCGCATCGAACCCGACAGCCAATGCCCCAACGCCAACCTGCGTGGCGCCGACCTGCGCAACCTCGACATGCGCCGCATGGACCTGTCCGGCGCGGATCTTTCCGGCGCCGACCTGCGCCACGTCAACCTCGATCTGGCCAACCTTGAAAAAGCCAAACTGCGCGGCGCCAACCTGACCCGTGCCAGCCTGCAACAGAGCAACCTGCGCCTGGCAGATCTGTCCGGCGCAAGCCTGGTCGCCATCAGTGGCTGGGCCATGTTCGCCCAGGCTGCCGAGTTCGAAGGCGCCGACATGCGCGCCGCCAACCTGGAGTTCGCCCGCCTCTCGGGCGCCAAGCTGCACAACGTGCAACTGCAGGCCGCCAACCTGGAAATGACCTGGCTGAGCAAGGCCGACCTCAAGGGCGCACACCTTGAGGATGCCAACCTGCAGGAAGTGAAGCTCGGCGGCTCCAACCTGGAAAACGCCAACCTCACCGGCGCACGCACCCGCTTCGGCAACTTTCAGGACGCCAACATGCCCGGCTGCGTGCAATGTCCCAAGGGTTGGGACTGAGTCCGATCCCGGTAGGAGCGGCTTCAGCCGCGATGCGCTCGTGAATATCTCGGCTAAAGCCGCTCCTACACCCCATGCGAGCACCAGGCCGAACGCCTCGACCTTTCGCCCTGAAGTAAAACAACCTGAACCATGCCCACACAGGGCAATCCCTTTTTAGGAACAGCCAGATCGAGGCGGCAGCATCCAGGCCGTCATCAGTCATTGCCCAAGAGGGATCTGCCGTGACCACCACCGCAACGCCACACGCCTGCCCCACCTTGCTCAGCCCCCTGCACGTCACCCTGCTGTGCGGCCAGGTACCGCTGTTTCTCGGCGCACTGCTGGCCGACATCGCCTACTACCGCAGCTACCAGATCCAGTGGAGCAACTTCGCTTCCTGGCTGATCGCCGGTGCGCTGGTGTTCACCGGTCTGGCCTTGCTGTTCGCCCTGGTCGGCCTGCTGCGTGAACGCTCCAGTTCACGCCCACTCACCTATTTCCTCCTGCTTCTGGTCACCTGGGTGCTGGGCTTCATCAATGCGCTGGAGCACGCCAAGGACGCCTGGGCTGTGATGCCCATGGGCCTGGCCTTGTCGGTGGTCGTCACCTTGCTGGCCGTTACCGCCACCTGGGTCGGCATGGCCCAGCCACGCACAGGAGATGCCCGATGAAAACGCACCTAGCATTGACCGCCCTGCCCCTCGCCCTGCTGCTGGCCGCCTGCGTCGAAGAGCCCGGCAGCAACCAGCAGTTCTACGGCGCCCAGCCGGACTTGCCCGAGCCCGAACGCGGCATCCTGCCGAGCATGACCATCGCCGAGCCGACGCCCTGGGGCGATCAGCGACCGACCGTGCCTGAAGGCTTCAGCGTCAGCGCCATCGCCACCGACCTGAAGATTCCCCGGCAAACCCTGGTGCTGCCCAACGGCGACATCCTCGTCGCCGAGGGCCGTGGTGGTAACGCGGCCAAGCTCAAGCCCAAGGACGTGATCGCCGGCGTGATCAAGGCACGCGGCAACACCACGGTGGAAAGCGGCAACCGCCTGACCCTGCTGCGCGACGCCGATGGCGACGGCAGCTACGAGCTGCAGACGGTGTTCGCCGACGACCTCAACGCGCCCTACGGCCTGGCTCTGCACGAAGGCAATCTGTACGTGGCCAACCAGAACGAGCTGGTGCGCTTCGACTACGAAGAGGGCCAGACCAAGGCCAGCGGCCCGCCAAGCAAGGTCGCCGACCTGCCGTCGGAGATCAATCACCACTGGACCAAGGCGCTGACCATCAGCGAAGACGGCCGCTACCTGTACGTCGGCATCGGCTCCAACAGCAACATCACCGAGCGAGGCATGGAGGCCGAAGTCGACCGCGCCCTGGTCTGGCAGGTGGACGCCGAAACCGGCGCCTACAAGCCCTACGCCACCGGCCTGCGCAACCCCACCGCACTGGCCATCCAACCGGGCACCGGCACTTTGTGGGCAGTGGTCAACGAACGTGACGAACTGGGCGAAGACCTGGTGCCCGACTACCTCACCTCGGTGCAGGAAGGCGGCTTCTACGGCTGGCCCTACAGCTACTTCGGCCAGCACGTCGACCCGCGGGTGAAGCCACAGGACCCGGACAAGGTCGCCAGCGCCATCGCCCCGGACTACGCCCTCGGCGCCCACGTCGCGGCACTGGGCCTGGACTTCTCCAGCGAAGTGATGGGCGAGCAATATGCCGACGGCGTATTCGTCGGCGAGCACGGCAGCTGGAACCGCAAGAACCCGGTGGGCTACAAGGTGATCTTCGTGCCATTCGAGAACGGCCGCCCTGCAGGCGACCCCATCGACTTCGTCACCGGCTTTCGCACCGAAGACGGCAAGACCCGTGGCCGCCCGGTTGGCGTGACGGTCGATCCACGCGGCGCACTGATCGTGGCGGATGATCTGGCCAACACGATTTGGCGGGTGGTGCGCGAAGGCAGCGAGTGAGGCTAAGGGAAGCGATCTCACCTATGGCTCCCACACTCCGCGTGGGGAGGAAGCCCATGACGCTCTGCGTAGCCAGCGGATGCATATGCGCCACGACATACAAGCGGACGCTGAGCGTCTAGGGCTGCATTCCCAAGCAGAGCGTGGGGAAGATCAATCTGATCCGACTAACGCTTGAGTTCAGTTGCCCGCTTTAGCGGGTCCGCTGGAATGATTGGTTAGGGCTGTACGAATGAATGCCAACGCACCTTGAAAGACTTCGTGCCACTCTGAATGGACTGGCTTGGCAAGAGGATGCCAGAAAAACTTGAAATCATGCCCACCATCGTCGCCAGTGTGATGAACCCATTTATCAGGAGTTTCTTGCCCAACCTTACAGAGATGAAATGACCAGATTTGATCCTGGTAACCAGACGCCCAAAGACCTAGGTCAGATGTAACGTCTGCTGCCAGGATGCCAGCCTCTTCCGCGAGTTCGCGTACCGCTGCTTCCCTTGGATTTTCTCCCGGTTCAATTGTGCCTTTTACCAACTGAAGACCAGCAATCGGATGCTGGAATGCAAGAATTTCCACCTCATCGCCATTACGCAGAACCACGGGACAAGATTTCGTTGGTGTCATTTCTGTGCCCCTAACAGTGATTAGATTGCTGTCCATGCTAATCCAATAGCAGAGAGGGCGGTATAACTCCGCACACCCACCACAACAACAATCGCTATAAAATCAATATGTTGCAAGCCATCCCAAAAAGGCGAATGTATTCGCTGGGCCTCCTTTCGCTCACGCATTGCGGCGCCACAAAGAATCAGGCCGAAAGGCGGGATGCAAATACCGCTGCGCCAACGAAAGTCCCCGCGAGTGCGGGCAAATAAGGGCAGCCAGAATAGGATCGGCCTTCCGGCGTTCATACACGGCGTCAACAGGCATCACCCTGCTCAAGCACTCTCTAACCCCACCCTTACCACCCCACTATCAATCGCCAAATACACCAGCTCCGCCTGCGAGCTGATCTGCAGTTTGTTCTTTACCAGGGTCTGGTAATTGGACAGGGTCTTGGCGCTGATGCACAGCTTTTCGGCGATCTGCCTGGGTGGCAGGCCGCGGGCGAGCATGACGAAGATTTCGAACTCGCGCTGGGTCAGTTCACGCAGGCGCGGGTCGAGGCCGTCGCCGCTGGCGGGGTTGCAGGCCAGTTGGGTCGCCAACTGCTGCTCGATATAGGCGTGACCGGCGGCGGTGCGTTTGACCGCTTCCACCAGCACTTCCGGTGAGGAGTTCTTGGTCAGGTAGCCGATGGCGCCGGCGTCCAGTGCCTGGCGTACCAGGGGCAATTCGTCGTGCATGCTGAAGAACAGCACGCGCAGTTGCGGCAGGCGCTGGCGCAGACGGCGAGTGGTTTCCAGGCCGCTGATACCGGGCAGGCCGATGTCCATGATCACCAGGTTGGGTATCTCTTCCTGCACCCGCTGCAGGGCCTGCTCGCCATCGCAGGCTTCGCGCAATTGCACCTCCGGCAAAAGGGCGCGCAGCAGGCTGGCGTAGCCCTGGCGCACCACGGCGTGGTCATCTACCAGCAAAATCTTCATGACGTTGCCTCCAGGGGAATATTCAGGCACAGCGCCCAGCCCGCTTGCGGGCGACTGTGCAGGCGCAGTTCGCCGCCCAGGCTGCGGCTGCGTTCGCGCATCGAGCGCAGACCGATGCCAGGACGCAGCGGCAGCGCGGTGCCCTGTCCGTTATCGCGCACCAGCAACCGCAGGCCCTGGCCACGGCGTTGCAGGCGAATGCGCACTTCACTGGCATCGGCATGACGGGCGACATTGGTCAGCGCCTCCTGCACCAGGCGATAGAGATGGGCCTTGCTCGCCAGCGGCAGGCTTGGCAGTTGTTCGCTCAGTTGCAAGCGACAGCGAATGCCTTGCGCCTGCTGCCAATCGGCGGCCAGTTGCTGCAATGCCGGGCCGAGTTCCAGACGCTCCAGCACCACCGGGTAGAGGTCGCGGATCAGGCTGCGAAAGCCCTGTTGCAAGCGCTCGCAGTTGTCGTCGAGCAGACGCGCGGTGTCCTGCACCTGCTGCGGCCGGTCGGCAATCACCTTGAGCAGGCAGGCCTGGGCGCGAATGCCACTGAGGTATTGGCCGAGGTCGTCATGCAGGGTCTGACCGAGACGCGTGCGCTCGCGCTCCTGCAGTTCCAGCAGCGCCTGGGTCAGTTCGGCGTTGTCCGCCTGCACCTGTTGCAGGGTGATGGCCATCTCATTGAAGTGCGCCGCCAGGTGCTTGGCCTCGGCCGGGCCGTGGTCATGCAAGCGCGTATCGAAGTGACCGGCGCCGACTTCGCGCAAACCGGCGAGCAGTTCGTCCAGCACACGCCGAGCCCGCTGCACGGCAAAGCGGATGGTCAGCAGGCTGAGGATCAGGGCGAAGGCGCTGAGGAGCAGCAGTTGCAGCAGCGAGTCCTGGATTTCTTCGATTTCATCATAGGGATCGAGGGCGATACGCAACTCGCGGCCATCCTCCAGCGGCCAGGCATCGGCCACCAGTGAGGCCGAGCCCAGCAGGCGTTCGGCGATCCAGTGCTCGATGACGCTTTCGGTCTGCTGCTCGGGCTCTTCGCCCGGTCGCAGCCAGCTCACGCGGATATGTCGCAGGTTTTCGGTCAATTCCGGGCGCAGGCTGCCGGGGTTGCTGCGCGCCACTTCGCCAAGGTATTCCACCACCGCTTCGGCGGCCTGCAACTCACGCTGCACATCGTGGCTGGCCTGGCGCAACAGCAGCGCCAGCCCGGCCAGGGTCACCAGCCCGAACAGCAGGCTGACGCCGAGATTGATGCGGCCCAGAGCAGTCATCTACTTGGCCACGCTACTTGACCACGAAGTAACCAAGCATGCCCTTGCCTTCCAGGCCCTTGGCGTAGAAGCGGTATTTGCCTGGCTTGACCGGCAGGAAGAAGATCTCCGCCTCGCCGGCATCCTCGAATTCCAGTTCGGTGAGGGTGACCGCCTTGATCTCCACACCACCCGCCTCGACCTTGCGCAGGTAGATGGAAGTGGCGAACTCCGGCGCCTGGAAGGCGTATTCCTTCTGCCCACTGGAAATGACCTTGAGCTGGTAGGCCTGACCGGTTTCCAGCTGGTATTCGGTCTGCGACATGAAGTAGTCGCTGTCATCGTTACCCAGCACCAGGTCGGGCAGCGCAACCGGGCGGCGGGTCATGTCACCGGCGGCATGCAGGCTGTCAACTCCGAGTAGGCTGAGGATCAGCAGCAGCGGCAACGTAAGGACTTTGATGATGCGCATGGAAGTTCACCTGTTGTTTTTATGGGCCTGGTGACCATGCTAGGGAGCGGGCGACCGTTGCGGTCTACTACCTTGGTACGGCCCCGCTGGTACTTTGGGCATATTTCCCAAGGCGGGGGCTGTTCCTATGCTGGGGCCATCCGACCGGGAGCCGCCCCATGCGCCAGATTCGCCAGTCCGCCCTGCTAGTTCTCGCCCTGCTCTACACCGGCGCCGCCTGCGCCAGCGAGCTGCAGGTACGCATCGGCTACCTGGCCCACCTGCCGCCGCGCGGCCCGCTGCTGTCCAACGTCATTCCCGAGCCGCTGGACGCCGGCCGCCGCGGCGCCGAGCTGGCGATTGCCGACAGCAACAGCACCGGACGTTTTCTCAAGCAGAGCTACAGCCTGGAGAGTGCCGAGAGCGACGACGCCGCAGCCGTGCTCGCTGCCGCCGAACAGCAGCACCAGGCCGGCATCCGCCTGTTCGTGGTCAACGCCCCGGCCGCCACTCTGCGCCAGCTCAGCCAGCGCCTGCCAGACAGCCTGCTGCTCAATGCCGGCAGTGCCGACGACGGCCTGCGCCGCGCACACTGCCTGGGCAACGTGCTGCACACCCTGCCCAGCCGCGCCATGCTGGCCGACGCCCTGGCGCAGTTCCTCGCCGTACGCAAATGGACACGCTGGCTGCTGGTAACCGGCAGCACCGAGGACGACATCGCCTACGCCGACGCTCTCAAACGCGCCGCCAAACGCTTCGGCCACAGGATCGTCGCCGAGAAGCCGTGGAGCTTCGACACCGATCAGCGCCGCAGCGCCCAGGCCGAGATGCCTCTGTTCACCCAGGCCAGCGAGTACGACGTGGTGCTGGTGGCCGACGAGCGCGGCGACTTCGGCGAATACCTGCCTTACAACACCTGGTATCCGCGCCCGGTGGCCGGCACTCAGGGCCTGAGCCCGACCGCCTGGCACAAGACGGTGGAAACCTTCGGCGCCGCGCAGTTGCAGAAACGCTTCGAGGCACTGGCCGGACGCTGGATGAACGACCGTGACTTCGCCGCCTGGATGGCCGTGCGCAGCGTCGCCGCCGCCGTGACCAAGCAGCGCGCCGCCGAGCCACAGGGCATTCGCCACCTGCTGTTGAACGAACAACTGCCGCTGGACGGCTTCAAGGGCCGCAAGTTGAGCTTCCGGCCGTGGAACGGTGAGCTGCGCCAGCCGATTCCGCTGGTACACCCACGCGCCCTGGTCAGCACCTCGCCGCAGGACGGCTTCCTCCATCCGAGCAACGAAATGGACAGCCTCGGCTATGACCGGCCTGAGGTGAGCTGCGATCTGGCGGAGACCGCTAACTGATGGTGCGCACGGCGCACCCTACCCAAACCGAACCGTAGGGTGCGCCGCGCGCACCAGTCCAAGATAACAACAAGAGGATCACCCCCATGCGTCTGACCCGTATCGCCTGCGCCGTCGCCTTCGGCCTGGCCTGCCAATCGGCCTTCGCCGCTACCGCCTACGTGTCCAACGAGAAGGATGACAGCATCAGCGTCATCGACCTCGACAGCCTGGAAGTCACCGCCACACTCGACGTCGGCATGCGCCCGCGTGGGCTGCTGCTGTCCTCCGACAACAAGCTCCTGTACATCTGCGCCAGCGACTCGGACCGCGTACAGGTGATGGACCTGGCCACGCGCAAGATCATCAAGGAGCTGCCCTCCGGCGCCGACCCCGAGCAGTTCGCCCTGCACCCCAACGACCGCTGGCTGTACATCTCCAACGAGGACGACGCCCTGGTCACCGTGGTCGACGCCCAGAGCGACGAGGTGCTGGCGCAGATCGAAGTGGGCGTAGAGCCCGAAGGCATGGCCGTGAGCCCGGACGGCAAGTGGGCGGTCAACACCAGCGAAACCACCAACATGCTGCACTGGATCGACACCAGCACCCAGCAACTGGTGGACAACACCCTGGTCGACCAGCGCCCGCGTCACGTCGAGTTCGACAAGGACGGCAAGCGCCTGTGGGCCTCGGCCGAGATCGGCGGCACAGTGACGGTGCTGGACGTGGACTCGCGCCAGGTACTCAAGGTGCTCAACTTCGCCATCAAGGGCGTGCACCCGGACAAGGTGCAGCCGGTGGGAGTCAAACTCACCGACGACGGCAAGTACGCCTTCGTCGCCCTCGGCCCGGCCAACCATGTGGCGGTGGTGGATGCCAAGACCTACGAGATTCTCGACTACCTGCTGGTGGGCCGGCGCGTCTGGCACCTGGCGTTCACCCCGGATCAGAAGCGCCTGCTGACAACCAACGGCGTCAGCGGCGATGTGTCGGTGATCGACGTCGATGCCCTCAAGGTGACCAAGTCGATCAAGGTCGGCCGCTACCCCTGGGGCGTGGTGGTGACGCCATGAATGCACTGGAGGTGAGCGGCGTTGGTTTCGCCTATGGCGCGCGCCAAGCACTCAACGACCTGGCCTTCGAGCTGGCGCCAGGGCGTTTCGGCGCCCTGCTCGGCCCCAACGGCGCCGGTAAGTCCACCCTGATCGCCCTGCTCACCCGCCTGTACGACCTGCAGCAGGGCGACATCCGCATCTTCGGCCACAGCCTGCGCAATGAGCCGCGCCAGGCGCTGCGCCAGCTCGGCGTGGTGTTCCAGCAAAGCACCCTGGATTTCGACCTGTCGGTGCAGCAGAACCTCACCTACCACGCTGCACTGCACGGCATGCCGCGCCGCGAGGCACAGGCGCGCATCGACGAGGAACTGTTGCGCCAGGATCTCGCCGAGCGCCGTCACGACAAGGTGCGCACGCTCAATGGCGGCCACCGCCGCCGCGTGGAAATCGCCCGCGCCCTGCTCCATCAACCGCGCCTGCTGCTGCTCGACGAAGCCAGCGCCGGACTCGACCCGGCCAGCCGCCTGGCGCTGGGCCGGCATGTGCGCAACCTGTGCCGCGAGCAAGGTCTGTGCGTGCTGTGGACGACCCACCTGCTGGACGAGATCGAGTCCAGCGACGATCTGCTGATCCTCCATCGCGGCGAGCGCGTGGCCTGGGGCAAGGCCAGCCAGTTCGGCGGCGACCTGGCCATCAGCTTTGCCCGCCTCACCGGCGACGAGGCGCTGGGCCGTGGGCATGTGCGTGAGGCGCTGCGGCCGAAGCGTGCCGACGACGTTGGCGATGATGAAACGGCCCCGGTGCGCACGGCGCACCCTACGCGAGGTGCTCGCTGATGACCGCCTACTGGGAATGCCTGCGCGGCATCGTCCTGCGCGAATGGCTGCGCTTCGTGCTGCAGCGCTCGCGCTTTCTCAGCGCCCTGGTGCGCCCGCTGCTGTGGCTGCTGGTGTTCGCTGCTGGTTTTCGCGCCGCGCTGGGCATCGCCATCATCGAACCGTACGACACCTACATCACCTACGACACCTATATCGTGCCGGGCCTGGCCTGCATGATCCTGCTGTTCAACGGCATGCAGGGCTCGCTATCGATGGTCTACGACCGCGAGATGGGCAGCATGCGCGTGCTGCTGACCAGCCCGCTGCCGCGCGCCTTCCTGCTGGTGGCCAAGCTGCTGGCCACGGCGCTGATCTCGCTGCTGCAGGTCTATGCCTTCCTCGTCATCGCCTGGGTCTATGGCGTGCAACCGCCGGCCTGGGGCCTGCTCGCCGCACTGCCGGCGCTGCTGCTGGTGGCGCTGCTGCTCAGTGCGCTGGGCTTGCTGCTGTCCA
This sequence comes from Ectopseudomonas toyotomiensis, assembly GCF_017167985.1. Lineage (NCBI taxonomy): Bacteria > Pseudomonadati > Pseudomonadota > Gammaproteobacteria > Pseudomonadales > Pseudomonadaceae > Ectopseudomonas > Ectopseudomonas toyotomiensis. The sequence continues at coordinate 70,205 of NZ_CP070505.1, forward strand.
ACGGCATACGGCAACTGGAAAACTTCGCCGGGGTGATGAATTTCGTCATATTCCCGATGTTCTTCCTGTCGTCGGCGCTGTACCCACTGTGGAAGATGCGCGAGTCCAGCGAGTGGCTGTACTGGCTCTGCGCGGTCAACCCCTTCACCCATGCCGTTGAGCTGGTGCGCAACGCCTTGTACCTGCGCCTGCATGTCGAGGCGCTGCTGGTCTGCGCCGGCCTGACGGTATTACTGACGCTGCTCGCCGTGATCAGCTTCAACCCGCAGCATGCCGCGCTGCGCAAGGCGGGATAGGTAACGAACAAATGCAGCGAATCGCGACGCCAACCGCGTAGGGCGACCCGTAGCACCGACCGTAGGGCGAACTCAGGAGCGAAGCGAACAGTCCGCCAGGCATGGCATGGCATGGCATGGCATGGCAGCACAACGTTCCAACGAAACTCCATCGGCGTACTGCTTCGCGAGTACGCCCTACGACAGATTCCAGGCACGCCCCACCAGCCACCTCTACTACTTTGGTACTGGTTTTCCTCTCCAACGTAGAATTCCCAAGCCTGCGACCATGGCCTGTAATACCGCTACAAAAATAAGTAGAGACCTTGCCATGAAGTACCGTCTGCCCGTGCAAGCAGGCCTGATGCTCGCCTCGGTGTTACTGGCCTGCCTTGCGCACGCCGAAGAGCTGTTCGACGCCGATGGTTATCGCAGCAGCCAGTACCGCAGCCCAACGCCTTCCAGTCTGGAAGGCGTACAGATCGTCGATACCCCCGCCCTGCAGAAGCTCCTTGCCGAGCGCCCGGACACCCGCCTGATCGACGTGTATCGCCGCCCCTTCGTGCAGGACCGCTTCGTCGAGGACGCCCCCCACGCCAACCTGCCTGGTAGCCTATGGCTGGCCAACGCCGGCGACGGCAACCTGCCCCCGCAATGGCAACGCTACTTCACCCACTACCTGCACCAGCAGAGCCGTGGCGACGTGCGCCAGCCCTTCGTGTTCTACTGCCGCTCCGACTGCTGGCTGAGCTGGAACGCCGCGCGTCGCGCCCATGCCATGGGCTATCGCCAGCTCTACTGGTACCGTGACGGCGTCGATGCCTGGGAACAGGCCGGCCTGCCCCTGGAGCCCGCACAACCCGCCGAACTGCCTGCTGCTTTCCTCACGCCCACTGCCACACCATAATCACGACAACGAGGTGCAAGGCCATGTACAAGATTCTGATTGCCGACGACCATCCGCTGTTTCGTGAAGCCATCCATAACGTCATCGCCGACGGCTTTCCCGGCAGCGAGATCATGGAAACCGCCGACCTGGACAGCGCCCTGGAGCTGACCCAGAGCCACGACGACCTGGACCTGATCCTGCTCGACCTGAACATGCCCGGCATGCACGGCCTGGGCGGGCTGATGAACCTGCGCAACGAGGCGCCGACCATTCCGGTGGTGATCGTTTCCGCCGAGCAGGACAAGCAGATCGTGCTGCAGGCCATCACCTATGGCGCGGTGGGTTTCATCACCAAGTCCTCGCCACGGGCGCAGATGACCGACGCCATCGCGCAGATTCTCGACGGCAACGTCTACCTGCCGCCGGACATCATCCGCTCACAGAAGAGCGGTAGCTCGCGCCAGCACCACGACAACCACAGCATCGCCCCGGAGCTGCTGCAGGCCCTGACGCGCAAGCAACTGCTGGTGCTCGAGCGGATGACCAAGGGCGAGTCGAACAAGCAGATCGCCTACAGCCTGGATATCGCCGAAACCACCGTCAAAGCCCACGTCTCTGCCATCCTGCGCAAGCTCGGCGTGCATAACCGCGTGCAGGCGATCCTCTCGGCTGGCGATATCGACTTCGCCTCCTACCTGCGCCGCTAGCGCCCGATAGGTTGACTGTCATTCCCGCGCAGGCGGGAAGCCAGAACCCAAGAAGCACCTGGGCTCCCGCCTTCGCGGGAGTGACGAGCGAGGTTGTCCTGACTCCCGTCATCAAGCCGTGCTAAAACGGCGGCCTCACCGATTGGAGTCCACCATGCACATCCGCCCCTTCCGGCTAGCTGACGAAGCCGCCGTCGTCGATCTCTGGCAACGCTGCGACCTGACCCGCCCGTGGAACGACCCGCACAAGGACATCCAGCGCAAGCTGCAGGTGCAGCCCGAGCTGTTTCTGGTGGGTGAGATCGACGGCAAGCTGGTGGCCTCGGCCATGGCCGGCTACGAAGGCCATCGCGGCTGGGTCAACTACCTGGCGGTGTGCCCCGAGCAACGCCAGCAGGGCCTGGCCCGTCAGCTGATGGCACATATCGAAGAACAGTTGCTGGCCCTGGGCTGCCCCAAGCTCAGCCTGCAGGTACGCGACACCAACGCCGCGGCATTGGCCTTCTACGAGCGGCTTGGCTACAAGGTCGATGCCTCGGTCAGCCTGGGCAAGCGATTGATCGCGGATGATTGACTGCGCGCCCGCATCATAGCCCGGATGCAATCCGGGGCAGAACGGCATGATCCTTCCCGGATTGCATCCGGGCTACGGGCCAGCTTCGGTGCGCGCAGCGCACCCTACGGGATCGAGGCCGCCTGCGCGGTTGGCGTCATGCGAGTACATCGTAGGGTGCGCCGTGCGCACCGGGTTTCAAGCCCCCGCCCCGCGCTCCATCAGGTGACTCATCGCCGCCTTCAGCTTCATCGGCCGCACCGGTTTGTGCAGCAGGCTGTGGCCCAGTTCGCGCATCTGCTGCTTGAGTTCGTTGCTGTAGTTGGCGGTGATCATCAGCGCCGGTAGCGGCGTGCTACGTCTAGCATTGATCTGCGCCACGGCGTCGACGCCATTGCGCTCGTCATCGAGGTGGTAGTCGGCGATCAACAGGTCGGCTTCGGCGTGGTAGTTGTCCACCTGGCGCGCCAGATCTTCTTCGCTCAGCGCGGTAACCACCCGGCAGCCCCAACCTTCGAGCAATGTACGCATGCCCGCGCAGATCGCCGCATCGTTATCCAGCACCCAGACCCGCGCACCGCTGAGGCGTTCGAGCAACTGATCCGGACTGTCCTGCACAGTGCGCACACGCGGCGCGCGGCGGGTCAGCGGCACCTCGACGGCAAACATCGATCCCCTGCCCTGCTGCGATGCCACGCGAATACGGTGACCGAGCATGCCCGCAATCTTGTCGACGATCGCCAGGCCCAGGCCCAGGCCGCGATCCTGCTTGCGCTGCACGTTATCGCCGCGTTTGAACTCCTGGAAAATCTCCACCAGCTTGTCCTGAGCGATGCCGATGCCGGTGTCCCAGACCTCGATGGACAGGCTGTTGCCGCGCCGCCGGCAGCCCAGCAGGATGCGCCCGCTGGCGGTGTAGCGAATGGCGTTGCTAAGGAAGTTGCGGAGAATCCGCGCCAACAGCTGCACGTCGCTGCGTACCAGCGCCGAGCTGGGCAGGTAGTCCAGACGCAGGCCCTCGCTACGGGCGATCTGGTGGTACTCGGCGGCCAGATTTTCCAGCAGCTCGCTGACGGCGAACGGCGCGATATCCGGCTTGATCACCCCGGCATCGAGCTTGGAGATATCCACCAGTGTACCCAGCAAACTCTCGACGTCTTCCAGCGAGTTGCTGACATTACGTACCAGCGGCGCGCAGCCGGAAAGGTCCTTCTTCTCCAACAAGGCACTGGTGAACAGCCGCGCCGCGTTGAGCGGCTGCAACAGATCATGGCTGACCGCCGCGAGGAACTTGGTCTTGGACAGATTGGCCTGCTCGGCCTCGCCCTTGGCTTCGCGCAGGCGCGCCTCCATCTGCGTGCGCTCGTCGATCTCGCGGCGCAGTTGGTCGTTCACCGTGGTCAACTCGGCAGTGCGCTCACGCACGCGCTGCTCCAGATGCTGATAGGCCTGGTGCAGCGCCTCGGCGGTGCGACGGCGCTCGGTAATATCGCGGATCAGCACGAAGATACCGACCACCTCGCCGCTGGCCTGGCGGTTGGGCACGTAGGAACGCAGCATGTAGCGTTCCTGGCCGTTGTGGTTGGTTTCGGCGAATTCGAAGGTCACGCTCTCACCGGACAGCGCCAGTTCGACGTAGGGCTCCAGGCGCTGGCAATGCTCCTCGCTGTGCACTTCGCGCAGGCTCTGGCCGAGCATGGCGCCGCGCGGCCAGCAGTACCATTCCTCGTAGACCTTGTTGGTGAATTCGTAGACCAGGTCGGCCGACAGATAGGCGATCAGCGCCGGCACGTGGTCGGTGATCAGTCGAATCCAGCGCTCGCTGTCGCTCAGCGCCTGGGCCTGGCGATGACGCTCGGTGATATCGGTGAAGGTGTTGACGAAGCCGCCGGTAGGCAGCGGATGGGTGCGCACTTCCAGCATGCGCCCGTCGAACAGGCGCACCTCTACCTGGCGCAGCGGTTTGCCGGCGGCATCGCGGCTGTCCGGGGTCAGCGGCTCAAGTTCGCTTTCCGCCATCACTTCGGCGAACGGCCGATGGGCATTGATCGGCGCCAGGCCGCAGAGTTCGAGGAAACGGTGATTCCACAACTCCAGCGCGCCCTCGGCATTGACCATGGCCATGCCCTGCGACAGGTTGTCGACCGCGCGCTGCAGCAGCCGCGACTTCTGCGCCAGGGCCTGTTCGCGGCGCAGCGCCTCGCTCTGCTTCACCTCGGTGATGTCGGTGTAGAGGATCACCAGCCCGCCCTCGCGGGTAGGTCGTTCGCTGACCTGCACCCAGCGCCCGTCCTGCAGGCGGAACAGGCTCGGCTCGCCCTCCTTGCCCAACTGCGCCTCCACCACCAGGCCGGTGCTGCGGCTCAGCCGGCGAATCTCCTCCAGCCGCGTGCCCGTGCCGATGCGCGCGCGGCTGCGTGCCCACAGCGCCTTGAAGCGGCTGTTGAACAGGACGATGCGCTGGCGATCATCGAACAGCACGAAGGCGTCTGAGATGCTCTCGATGGCGTCGATCAAATGCTGGTGTGCGGTCTCGGCCCGCAACCGCGCATCGCTGAGCAGCTGGTTGCTGGATTTCAGTTCGGCCATCGCCTGGTTCAGCGCATCGGTGCGTTCGCGCACCTGCTCGGACAGCACCACCGAATGCTGGAAGGCCGCGTAGGCGTCATCGCCACGGGAATGGATCGACTCGACCCGCTCGATCAGCGCGGCGTTGATGCGCTTGAGCTTGGCGTTTTCCTGCTCCAGCGCCGTACGGCGTGCCTGCAGCTCAGCGTTCGCCACGTCCAATAGGTCGGCCAATGGCGACACCGGTGAAGGTCTGGTTGATGTGCATGCCATTGAACTGCTCTCCGTAGGTGTTGAAGCCGATCACCCGCTGCTGACGCAGCAGTGTGGCGACCGACTCGACGCCGCCATCGTTCTCGATCTCCAGGCGGCGCAGGAAGCAGTCGCAGCCGATGGTCAGCAGCAGCGGACCGAGGCGCTGCTCCAGCCCGGCGAACAGCTGCGCAAGGTTCGGCAGCAAGGGGCCAGGGTGCATGGAGGTGAGGACGATGCCGTTCTCCACCGCACAGTAGAAGGTCAAGCTGAGGTCGTCATGCACCTGCTGGATCGAGCGCACGTAGTAGTGATCGCTGATCCGCACCGCCAGCGGATAGGCAGCGAACGCGCGCAGATCCAGGGCCTCGACCGGCACGCCGATCAGCTCGGCATATTCCTGCGCGGCCGGCGCGGCATTGAGTTCGTACACCCGGCGCGTGGCGCTGTCGGCACGGGTCACCACCAGCTTTTCCGCACTGGGCTGTATGTGATGGGTGCTGAACACCTCGAATTCCAGCCAGGTGTTGAACAGCACCACGACCGCCGCACCGCTGTGGAAGCGCCCGCCGTGATAGACGTGAGTGTGGGTCAGGTGGTTGTCGTCGCCGGCCGAGCCGCCGAAGTGCGGGATGCTGCCCAGCGCCGCACTGAGTGCGCCGAGCACCAGTTCTTCGCGGCTGGAAAGTCCGTCGAGCAGGGTCAGGGCGAAGCTGTGGCCCTTGATCGAGGCCAGCTCGTTGCTGCGGCAATCCTTCACCAGGCCATCGACCAGTTGCTGTGCATCGAGCAGATTGAAGCGCTCCATCTCGTCGATCAGCACGCTGGCGATGGAGAAACAGCGCAGGTCGAAGCCCAGCGCCACCACGCAGCCGCGGTCGTAGCCCTGCGGGGTGATCTCGCCGGCGCTGGTACAGCCCACCAGGCTGACGCCGCCGAAATGCGCCTCCAGCGCCTGACCGAGGCCGTCGAGATCGTACTCGGCCGAGCAAAAGAACAGCACGAAGCCGAGATAGGGATGGATCAGCTGGCGTGCCAGTTCCTGGGCGGCCAATTCCACATCCTTCGTGCTGGAGACGGCGCTAAGCACGCCCTCCGACTGTTCCAAGGCCATATCACGCCCCAAATGCACCTGCTGATCATGGGGAAATTCTACGAAGCTGGCGCTGGCCACCCCATGCTACTTGAGTACTGGGTAGTAGATCCGTAGGGCGTACTCGCGAAGCAGTACGCCGGACGCCAAGTGGGACTCAGGGGAACGGTAATCGCTGGTGCGCGCGGCGCACCCTACGGGGCGGCGTAAGTAGCCCAGGAAGCCATAGAACAAAAAAGACCGGGCAGAGGTCGCCCCCTGCCCAGCCTTGTGCAACGGCGCTTACCAGCTGAGTACCGCACCGACGGCGAAGGTGTCGGTGTCCTCGTTCAGACCGCTGCCGGCGGCGGCGTCGATCTGGTACTGGTTGTACTCGGCGACCAGCTTGAGGTTGTCGTTGATGGTGCGGAAATAGGCGATGCCGCGGGTCTCGTAGTCCGCCGCCACGCCCAGGCCGTTGCCGTCGTCCTCGGTCTTGCCGTAGGACAGCGCCACGCGGTTCTTGCCCCAGGTGTAGGAGCCCTGCAGCAGATAACCGTCGCTATCGATGTCACGCAGGGTCGGCTCGCCCAGGTTGTTGGTGAAGAACGGGTTGATGCCTTTGGCCTGGAAACCCGAACCGGTCAGCGACAGGCCGCCGAACTTGGCCTGCACGCCATAGCCAAGGCCCTTGGAGGTGACCTTGTCGACGGTGTCGTCGGTGTTTTCGGAGGTCTGGTAGGCGCCGTTGACCCAGGTGTAGATGGTCGAACCGCCCACATCGAACTGGTAGCTGACTTCCGATTCGAAGCGCGGGTTTTCCTGGTAGGCCTTGCCGGTGGCGCTGTCGTCGTTGGTGTCGACCGGGTCCATGATGCCCACTGCGACGCGCAGGCCTTCGGCCAGGTTGTTGTTGCGGTAGGTGATCTGCGAAGTCGGGAACGGGTAAGGGTAGCCGGTGCCGATGTTGCCGAAGGACACGCCGTTGCCGTCCACCAGGCCGAGAGTGTCGGAGACGTTGCCGTAACCGGCCAGCAGCTCGTCGAGGAAGATGTTCGAGCGCGAGAACAGACCGAAGTCCTTGCCCACCAGCACCTCTCCCCACTCCGGGCTGGAAACGGTGCCATAGAACTGACGAACGTCGATAGCGGTGTCGGTGCCATTGGTTTCGCTGTCGTTGATGGTGACCCAGAAGGACGAGCGGCCGGTCAGTTTCAGATCATCGATCTGCTTGCCGAAGTTGAAGCCGATCCAGTTGGGCAGAAAGCCCATCTTCACCCGCGACTGGCGACGGTCGAACTGCTCGCCATCACGGTCCACGTCGCTGTTGACGTAGAAGGCGTTGATGTAGCCGTCGGTGGAGAAAGTGGTGTCGTCCTTGTCGTACAGGACGATCTCGGCGGCGGCCTGCTGCGCGGTCGCCAGGGCAACGGCCGTAGCCAGAGTCAGGGGCAGAAATCGAGTGATGGCGATCTTGTTGTTGTGCATAACGCTCTCCGCTTGAGTGGCGACCGCCAGGGCAGTCGTGTCGGAGGCGATTATCGAAAGCGGGTCCGGCGGGCCATACGCTGCCTTGGCAGCGATTCGCTGCTGCTTTGGCCGGGCGCTACCGTCGCGCTTCCGCCGGATCGCGACCGACCTGCTACCGGTAGCGGGAGAAAGGTATTAGTACCGGGCCAGCCCTAGGGTGTAGAAATGCGCCGGCAACTAAGCGGCAGGCGTCGCACACCGCAACGAACGGCGGCGGCGCGGCTGCACAAGGCTTCGCCCCGGGTCGGGGCTTCTACAGAAAAAGGGCGTTGGAAATTCGAGCGCAGTCGCGCGCAAAGAGCACTGAAGAGAAAACAGCCTAGACCGTCGACGGCGCTCCGCTGGCCAGCACGCGCCAGTCGCAGGCACTTAGCAGTTGCTCATGTGCCTGGAGCAGATCGTTTGCGGTCAGGCCCACCAGCGCTTGCTGCACCCGTTGCAGGTGCGCCTCGGGCAAGCCTGCCAGATGCAGCTGCCATAGCTGCTCGGCACGCGGCAGATTGGCCATGGCCCGGCTCAGCGCTGGCAGCAAGGCATCGCGATACCGCGACACGGCCGTATCGTCCAGTACTGCGAGCAACTGACGCTGCTCGCCCAGAAAGGCGCGGATATGCTCGAAGATGCCAGCCGCCTCGCAGATTGGTGACTGCAGGGCAAACAGCAACCCCCGGCAACCCTCGATTTGGCGGAAACCGGCGAACAAGGCATAGCCCAATTGCAGCTCACCACGCAGGCGCTGATAGAAGCGCCCCTGCAACACCTGGCCAAGCAGGCGCCAGGCAGCCTCGGTGCAGGCATCGTCGGCAGGCAAGGGGCAGAACAGCAGCAACGCGGCGTCCTTACCCGGCTGCGCGACCTGGTGCCAGTCGACCCCGGTCTCGATGCGGGGCACTGGCGGCAGATCCGCAAGCGCCTCGACAGCCGCGCACAGCTCGGCCAACTGTGCCTGTTCGCTCGCCCCGAGCCCGACGCTCAGGCCTTCCAGCCGTGAGGCCTTGGGCCGTTCGCAGAGCTGCGGCAAACGCTGCAGCAGCGCCCGCAACAACATGCCCTGGGAAGCGGGCTCCGCCGGTTGATCGAGCTCGGCCAGCAGCAGCGGCACCAGCAAGGCACTGAAGGCCGGCAACAGCGCTGCCGGCCCGCGCAGTGAAAGGCTCCAGCCAGCGGCTTGCACGCTCAGTTGGCTGACGATGCCAAGCCGCTCACCGCGCCAGCGCAGATCGGCGCTACGCAGCAGCAATCCTGCTTCGATGGCCGCCGTGTCGCCCGCGCCTGAACAAGGGCCACGCCAGTAAAGCGCGGCCGGCCCACCCTCGGTCTGCCCCGGATGATGTCGCAACGCGGCCAATGGCAAAACGGCCGATACCACGGCAGCGCCGGCCAGCAGCGGATCATTGCCAGGCAGCCGCCACTGGTGGCTCGGAATTGGAGTTGGCAATGACATCGGCAGGGTCTGCAATGGCAAATCCAATCCGATCGCCGGCCACAGGGGTCGCACCTGTTCGCCGCACCGCAATTCGATCAGCCCGTCACCGCGAGCCACGCAAACCAGCAAGGCGTTCAGATCGCGTAAGGTATGGCTCTCGTCCTGAACAGGCGACTGCAGCTCCCTGGCCATCGCCAACGGGCTGAGCCCAAGCAACCTGAGCGCTGCTGCCTGCTGTTGGTGCTGCAGCCGCAATGACCAATCTGCATGGCCCTGCAGCTGCGCGGCCCAACTCTGTACGACCGCGCGCACTGCGGCGCCCTGCTCCGCGGTGGCGCCAGGAAAGTCCAGGCGCAATAGGCATTGTCCCCCGTGCTGATACAGCACCCGCGCCTGCAACTGCCGGCACAATTGCAGTGCGCGCAGGCCGTCGAGCAAGCCGCCGGGCGCAGGGTCCTGCAAGGCATCCAGTAACAGACCCAACGATGCGCTCAGCTCATGGGTGTCGAGCTGTACGGCAAGGCCCAAGTGCACTCCAGGGCGACTGTGCTGCAGATGCAGGCACGGCGCTCGCAGCGGTAGCAGGTCGGCCGGCGGCGCGGAACAGACGGCACCCTCGCCTGCTGGTAACGTTCCAAGCAGCGCCTCGGCGATATCCAGCAACTGCTCGGCCGGTTGTGGCCCGACCAGGGTCAGGCGAATATGTCCGGCGTGGTAGTGGCACTGGTGATAATCACGCAGCGCCTGCTGAAATTCCGCAGACTCCACCGCCAGCGTGCTTCGATCCCCTGCCAGGAATGCGCCGCAGCGGTGCCCGGCGGCGAGCGCCTGGCCCAGGGCATGATCGATGCGACTGTCGGCATCCTGGCTGCGCGCCTGATATTCGGCGTGCAGCACCTCGCGCTCGCGCAGCTGCGCGTCGATCTCCAGCAACGGCTGGCAGAGCATGTCCAGCAGACGCGTCAGTGCCGGTTGCAACAGCCCGGCCGGCAGCTCACAGACGAAATCGGTATGCCGCGCCTGGGTCGAGGCATTGACCAGCCCACCATGGCGCTGGACGAAGGCCATCAAACCCTCGTCGCTCGGATAATCGCGGCTACCGAGAAACAACAGATGCTCGAGAAAGTGCGCCAGGCCCGGATAGGCCGGCGGCTCGTCATGACTGCCCGCAGCAACTCGCAGGCACACCCCTACCTGCTGCGCCCAAGGCTGCTGCTGCGCGCGCAGCTCGGCGCCGTTGGCCAGGCGCCGGGTAATGGGAGCTTGATCAGTCATCGAGGGTTCTCTGGACAGCTTGTCACCAAGCTTGCCCATTGCACCACGGTCCGGCAATGCTGCTTTGGACCGATGCAAGCCGACATGTTGGTGTAGAGCCCTCCTATGGCCGGCAACAAAAGCCCGTGCCACACGGCCTTGCTGTTAGAATACGCAGCCATTTTTCAGCTCGTCACAGCGCCCCATGTCCCAGGATTCCAACCGCCCCGCTCTGTCCCGCCGCTTCTCCGTTGCCCCGATGATGGATTGGACGGATCGTCATTGCCGGTACTTTCTCCGTCAGCTGTCGCGCCATGCCCTGCTCTACACGGAGATGGTCACCACCGGCGCGCTGATTCATGGCGACCGCGAGCGTTTCCTGCGTTACAGCGAGTGTGAACACCCGATTGCCCTGCAACTGGGTGGCAGCAACCCGCAGGACCTGGCGACCTGCGCAAAGATGGCCGAAGCACAGGGTTATGACGAAGTGAACCTGAACGTCGGCTGCCCAAGCGACCGAGTGCAGAACAACATGATCGGCGCCTGCCTGATGGGCCATCCAGCGCTGGTGGCCGACTGCGTGAAAGCCATGCAAGACGCCGCAAGCATCCCGGTGACAGTCAAGCACCGCATCGGTATCAACGGCCGTGATAGCTACGCAGAGCTGTGCGATTTCGTCGGTCAGGTGCGCGATGCCGGCTGCCGCAGCTTCACCGTACACGCGCGTATCGCCATCCTCGAAGGCTTGTCGCCGAAGGAAAACCGTGAGATTCCACCGCTGCGTTACGACATTGCCGCCCAGCTCAAGCAGGATTTTCCAGATCTGGAGATCATCCTCAACGGCGGCATCAAGACGCTGGAGGAATGCGAGCAGCATCTGCAAACCTTCGACGGCGTGATGCTCGGCCGAGAGGCCTATCACAACCCCTATCTGCTGGCGCAGGTGGACAGCCGCCTGTTTGGCGCCGAAGACCCGGGCATTTCCCGCATGGACGCCCTGCTCGCACTCAAGCCCTACGTCGAGCAGCACCTGCGCGAGGGCGGCACACTGCATCACGTCAGCCGTCACGTGCTCGGCCTGGCTCAGGGCTTCCCAGGTGCGCGGCGCTTCCGCCAGTTGCTGTCGGTGGATATTCACAAGGTGCAAGACCCGCTGGCGCTGCTCGACCAGGCAGCAGAGCTGCTACGCGGGCATTAATCCGGCGCGCTGAGGCGGTAGCGGCTACGCCCCGTCGTCTGCACCAGACCGTTTTCCTCCATGCGGCGCAGCACCTGGCGTACGCTGACCAGCGATAGCGGTTCGCCGGCGTCGCTCAGTTGCCGATGCAGCTCGCGCGCGGAGATACCCGCTTCGTCATTGGCGCTGCACAGCGCCTCCACCACCTTGAGCCTGGGCATGCTGAAGCGCAGCCCGGCGGCCTGCAGCCACTCACGGCACTGACGCGTATCCAGGCCTGCGGAAACTGAACGAGAAAGCAGGGTTTGGGTCGACATGTTCGGGCTCCTTGGCAGCTCGTCTAAAGTCGGACTCCACCGACTTCGGTACGTTCTCACGTACCGTCATTACTAAAGACGTACGAGCCAGCGAAAAGCGCAGCCCGAAAAGGTAAATTTTGTCAGTGACCCGACCGTTGAGCGCTTGCGGCGCCTCGGGTAAGGTCATGCCATCTGCAACGACAAGGCCTCGTCATGACCTCCAAGCTGGAACAACTCAAGCAGTTCACTACCGTAGTCGCCGACACCGGTGACCTCGACGCCATCGCCCGCCTGCAACCGGTGGATGCCACCACCAACCCCTCGCTGCTGCTCAAGGCGGCGGCCCTGCCCCGCTATGCCGATCTGTTGAACCAGGCAGTGAGTGCCGGCAAGGGAGACCTGGGGCTGGCCTGCGATCACTTCGCGGTGGCCGTCGGCCAGGAGATCCTCAAGGTCATTCCGGGGCGCATTTCCACCGAAGTCGATGCGCGCCTGTCGTTCGACACCGACGCGACCCTGCGCCGCGCCGAGCGCCTGATCGGCCTTTACGAAAAAGCGGGGATTGGCCGCGATCGCGTACTGATCAAGATTGCTTCGACCTGGGAAGGCATCCGCGCCGCCGAGCAGCTGGAAAAAGTCGGCGTGCAGACCAACCTGACCCTGCTGTTCGCCTTCGCCCAGGCGCAGGCCTGTGCCGATGCCGGCATATTCCTCATCTCGCCGTTCGTGGGGCGCATCTACGATTGGTACAAGAAGGCCGAGGGCCGTGATTTCGTAGGCAACGATGATCCTGGCGTGCAGTCGGTCAAACGCATCTACAACTACTACAAGGCAAACGGCTACGACACCGTGGTAATGGGAGCAAGCTTCCGCAACCTCGGTCAGATCGAAGCGTTGGCCGGTTGCGACCGCCTGACCATCAGCCCCGACCTGCTGCAGAAACTGGCTGAGGACGATGGCCAGCTCAGTCGCCAGCTCGCCCCTGGTGCTACCGGCGAACCTCGCCAGAGCCTTTATGAAGGCGGCTTCCGCTGGGCGCTGAACGAAGACGCCATGGCCACCGAGAAGCTGGCCGAAGGCATCCGCCTGTTCGCACGCGACCAGGAGAAACTCGAAGCCCTGCTGGCCGCCAAGGCCTGAATGAAAAGGGGCGTCAGCCAAGCTGACGCCCCTTTTCATTGCGAGTTCGAAGGTAGGGTGCGCTGTGCGCGCCAAGGATTTTCTCGGCAGATATCGGTGCACGCAGCGCACCTACAGAAAAGCGGGAGATCAGTGCCGCTCGAGTGCGCTGACCAAATCGTGAAAGGCCTCGCGATTGGAATCGTTGAGCCCCATCAGGATGCGGTGCGCTTCCAGCACCTTGGCCTTCACCACCTCTTCGGACTGATCCTGCGAAGGCAGATCATCCAGACAATCCGGACAGGGAATCGGCCGATCGACGATGTTGAACACCTGATCGAAACCCATGGACTCCAGCAAACGGGTGATGTCGTCGTGGGTGGTGACAACGGTCGGCAACAGTCCCACCTTCTGCCGCGACAGAATGGACAACTTCGCCAGCAAACCGAGAGTCGTGCTGTCGATACTGCGCGTTTCAGTCAAGTCGATGACGATGGCCGAAAAATTCAACGCGGTGAAAATCTTTTCAATCGTGGCATCCAGAGCTGAACACAGCGTCAGACGGACTTCACCGACAAACTTCAGGACGAAGGTTCCATCCTGCTCGGCGAATTGGATGCGACCGGGGCTTATCCCAGGATTCATGCAAGGTTCCTGCTCAACACCAGCAAGGCGATATCATCCGGCATCTCGCCCAGATTGGCCAGACCGAGAACTTGACGCAAACCGCCCAGCGTACCGCCAGCCTGGCTAACCAGTTGTGGCAGCGCCAATTCCTTCTCTTTCAGCGTGTCGCCCGGCAACAGGTCGAGAATGCCGTCGGAGAGCAGCGTCAGGCTGAAAGACTCAGGCAACTGCATCACCAGATCGCCGTATTCGGCTTCTTCGAAAAGGCCCACCGGCAGGCCGCGGCCCTCCAGGTAACGCGCCTGGCCATTCTCGAACAGTATCGGCAATGGCAAATGCCCGCCGATGCTGTAGGTGAGCATGCCGCTCTCCTCGTCGATCACGCCGCCGAGCATGGTCACGTGTTTGCCCAGCTTGCAGTTGATCAGGCCGCGGTTGATGTGACCGAGCACATCCGAGGGCTTGAACTCCGGCAGCGTACCGCCACGCCGCCACTCGTAAAGCAGGCGCGTGGTCATGAACTTGAGCAGCACGGTGACGAATGCCGAGGACGCCCCATGACCGGAGACATCGGCCAGATAGAATGCGATGCGTCGCTCGTCGATACGGAAGTAATCGACGAAGTCACCGGACAGGTACAGCGACGGAATGATCTGGTGCGCGAAGTTCAGGCCATCGGCCTGCCAGGGCGTCACCGGCAGCATGTTCATCTGCACCTGACGACCGGCGTTCTGGTCTTCCTGCAACAGATGCAAGCTGGCCTGGAGCTCACGATTGGTCGCTTCCAGCTTCTCGCGATAGAGCTGGTTCTCGACGCGCAGACGCGCACGATCCAGCGCGCGGCGCACCGAATGCTCCAGCACCGCCAGGTCTTCGAGAGGTTTGATCAGGTAGTCGGCAGCGCCGAGACGCAGGGCTTCGACGGCATCGTTCATCACGCCGGCGCCGGAAACGACGATCACCGGCACCTCGACACCCAGCGCGTTGATACGTCGAATCAGTTCAAGACCGTCGACCTGCGGCATGCGCAGGTCGCAGATCATCAGGTCGGGGCCTTCCTGCTGGAACACTTCCAGCCCCTGCAAACCGTTGTTGGCCTGCAACACCTTGAAGCCGCTGTCCTCGAGGTAGGCCGCGAGGCTTGCACGTACGACATCGTCGTCGTCGATGATCAGCAGAGTGGCACTGGTTTTGTGCATGGGGTATCCAGGCAAACTGCGCCAGGGCAATTTTGGTCACTGCCCATGGCGCGGCGCCGCATCTATGGCGCCAGGGCGATTTCAAGGGGCAGACGGTACTCCCATCTGCCGGCCGATTCAAGCCGGGACCGGTCGTCGTTCGGCGGCTTTACAGGTCAAATCGACGAGGGTTATAAGAGCCGCGGGAGAGCTCATAAGAAGAGGACAGGGTCCATGAGTCAGAATGATCGAGCGTACAGCGAGAAACGTGACTACATCCGCATGCGACTGGAAGCTGCAGTCATCCTCCATCACGCTGGCCGGGAAATCCCTGCAGTGTGCCTGGATCTTTCCAGTACCGGCATGCAAATCGAGGCTGAAGCTGCCCTGAGCATGGGCGACAAGGTCAAGGTCCACATCCCCTCAGAGCACAGCGAACTCGCCGGGCTCGACGCCCAGGCCGAGGTGGTGCGAATAGGCGATCTGGGCGATGGTCGTCAGTCGCTGGGCCTGGCAATCATCTCCATGAGCTGAAATCTGCATTTACGAAAAAGGCGGCCCAGAGGCCGCCTTTTTCGTATCTACAGGGCTTAGAAATCGTCTTCGACCTGCCCATCCTTCACCTTGAACTCACGGCTCTGCAGGTAGGCGTTGCGGATGAAGATGTACTTGTCGCCGCTGACCAGTCGCTCGGCCTGCAGCAGGTTGGCACGGGTGTCGACCACCTGTACGCCACGGGTGACGTTGCGCGTCGGTACGTGATCCATGTAGGGATACGGCGTCAGGAAGCTGTCCGGCACTCGACCGGTGGCATCACGCACGGTGCTTGGGCCGAGGAGCGGGATGACCAGGTAAGGACCGCTGTTCAAACCCCAGACACCGAGGGTCTGACCGAAGTCTTCGTCATTCTTGCGCAGGCCCATGTGTTTGGCCACGTCGAAGAACCCCAGCACACCGAAGGTGGTGTTGAAGATCAGGCGACCGGTATCGACGCCGGCGTTGTGCAACTTGCCCTGCAGCAGGTTGTTGGCCAGGTTGCCGACGTCGCCGATATTACCGAAGACGTTGTGCACGCCATCCTCGAGAAACTGCGGCGTGACAGCCCGGTAACCCTGGGCGATCGGCTTCAGCGCATAGGTGTCGACGGTATCGTTGAAGCGGAAGATGGGGCGATTGAAACTTTCCCAAGGATCTTCTTCCGAAGCTGCCTGACTCATCGCAGGCAGCAGGCTGAGGCCGACGAGGGCCATCAGGCCACCCAGGCGCGCGATCCAGCGAGCACCGATCACATGCATTTAAATCTCTCCTTGAGGAAAATAATGTGGCCACCGCCAGCGGGCCGAATGCCGCGTAGTATAAAGCCTGGAGCCCTGATTGGGCAGCATAGCGAAGAAAAGCGATGACCGACGAAACCTTGCTGCACACGGCACACATCCCCGTACGCTGGGGCGACATGGACAGCTACGGGCACGTCAACAACATCATCTACATGCAGTACCTGGAAGAAGCCCGTGTCGCCTGGTTCGAGCTGGCCGGCGTAGCCATGAGCAACGTGCCGTTCGGTCCGGTGGTACTGCAAACCCAGCACACCTACCTGAAACCGGTGATCCACCCCGCCACCGTGGTGGTGGAACTGCGGGCTGGCGCGGTGGGACGCAGCAGCCTGGTGATCGCTCACCGGCTGACCACCGCCGAAGACCCGCTCACGGTCTACGGTGAGGGTTACTGCAAACTGGTGTGGATCGACCACGAAAGTGGCAAATCGGTAGCCCTGCCGGAGCATGTACGCGGCCTGTTCAACGTCACCTAGCAGTCACATTACGGTCATCCGTCGGCGTTAGATTGGCCTAGGCCAATGCCACGGATGATCCCATGCCCTCCCCCTGCACCGCCCTGATCTTTCAACTGTCCGGCTGCCTGGTCGACTTCGGCGCCCGCACGCTACCTGTCGCGCTGCAACGGCTGCATCCCGAGTGCACAACCGCGAACCCGACCGGTACGCCGCAACAGGCACTGGATGCATGGTTAGGCAAGTCGGCAACCAGCGCACAACTGCAGGCGCTGCAACAGAAGCTGAGCGAGGTGGCCGGAGAACATGCCGAACTGACCCCGGGTGCTGCACAGTTGCTGCAAACCCTGCATGCCAACGGCACGCCCTGCGCCTGGCTGGATGACCTGCCAGCCGACGCCAGTCTGCGCCTGGCCGAAGCTCTGCCCACACCCATCGAAGCGGTGCTGGCGCGTCAGGCCAGGCCATGGCCGGCGCCAGACAGTTGCTGGCAGGCTCTGAGCCAGCTGGACGTCGAGCGCCTGGACGGTTGTGTAGTCGTCAGCGGTAATCCGCTACTGCTGCAAGCCGGCCTCAATGCCGGCTGCTGGACTATCGGCCTGGCTGCCTGCGGGCCACTGTGCGGCTACGCCCTGGCCGACTGGCAGGCTCTGAGCGCGAGCGATCAGGAACACCTGCGCGCTGAGGCCACGCTGCAGCTCTATCGTCTGGGCGTGCACTCGGTGGTCGATCATCTGGGAGAAATCGAGGCCAGCCTGGACGATATCGGCGTGCGCCGGAGCAAGGGCGAAAAGCCCTGAGCCTTTGACTCGGATCAGGCAAAGCCGGCCCGCTTGGATTAACCTTCAGGTACGGGTTGAAAACTTCCAGCGCAGCTGGGGGTCAATGCCTAAGCTGATTCGATAAGGAGAACTCTATGCCAGCAAGCGACCTGCAGCAGCAACTGGAAGCCCTCCAGCAACACCTGGCCCAGGACACGCCGCTCAGCGAGGAAGAACGCGCATCGCTTTACCTGCTGACCCAGGAAATCGAAGTGCAATTGGCTCGTGAAGCCGCCTCAGCGCCTGACGCTACGCTGGTCGATGGCGTCAATCTGGCGGTAGAACGTTTCGAGGCCAGCCACCCTACCCTCGCCGGCACCCTGCGCAACATCATGCAGAGCCTGGCCAATATGGGCATCTGAATGCCCCGCCCCGGCTAACATCGAGCAACTCAAGAAAATGCCGCCATTTGGCGGCATTTTTTCATGGGTTACTGGCGCGCCAGGCGACCATTTTCCGACTTGATCGCCTCGGTGCTGCGATACGGATTGATATCCAGCCCACCACGGCGCACGTAGCGCGCATAGACAGTCAGCGACTGCGGCTGCAGCAGGCGCTGCAGATCGAGGAAGATGCGCTCGACGCACTGCTCGTGAAAATCCGCGTGCTGACGGAAGCTCACCAGATAAGCCAGCAAGCTGGCATGATCCAGCGCCGCGCCGCGGTACTCGACGACCAGGCTGCCCCAGTCCGGCTGACCGGTAACCGGGCAGTTGGACTTGAGCAGATGGCTGTGCAGGCTCTCTTCCACCACCCGACCAGCGTCGCAACGCAGCAGCTCTGGCTGCGGGTGATCGTACTGGCTGACACTGATGTCCAGCTCATCGATGCACTGACCCGGCAGCGTCGCCACGCCCTCCTCAGAAACTTCAACCAGCGAGCGCAGGCGCACCGCCACCGGCTTACCAGCCACTACCGACAGGTCACGCACCAGTGTCGCTCGCAGCTCGTCCCAACTGGCGAAAGCGGACTGGTTCAGGGAGTTGAGGTACAGCTTGAAGGACTTCGACTCGATGATGTTCGGCGAGTCTGCGGGGATGGCGAACTCACCGATGGCCACCACCGGTTTGCCGGACGGCAGCAACCAGGACAGCTCGTAGCAGTTCCAGTAGTCCACGCCCTGATACGGCAGGCTGGCGCCATCCAGACCCAGCTCCGCCCACTTGGTAGTGCGCGAGATGGGGAACAGCAGCTCTGGGCTGTACTCGGCGATGTACTGGCTGGACTTGCCCAGCGGGGAATGTTCGGCGGGGTGCTGCATGACGGGCAATCCAGAATAGCGAAAACCGCGCGAGTTTAACGGGTTAACCACCGCGCCGCACGCGCAGCGGGCTGTGGGTTTGCTCGGTGCGCACAGCGCACCCTACTGCCGCTGATCTTTCCACCTTGCTACACACGTAGGGTGCGCCGCGCGCACCGCAGTGCCCACCGGCACAAGCCAGTCAGACCGCCACCGGCTCCTCCTCGATCTTGCGCAGTGGCGCCCAGCGCCTCAGCAGCAGGTACAGCGTCGGAATCACGTAGAGGGTGAAGAAGGTGCCGACCAGCAACCCGCCGACGATCACCAGGCCGATCTGCTGGCGGCTTTCCGCGCCGGCTCCGCTGGCGATGGCCAACGGCAGCGAACCCAGCACCATGGCGCCGGTGGTCATCAGGATCGGCCGCAGGCGCTGCACCGAGGCCTCGATCACCGCCTCGCGCAGGGCCTTGCCCTCACGGAGCAGGTGGTTGGCGAACTCGACGATAAGGATGCCGTGCTTGGTGATCAGGCCAATCAGAGTCACCAGGCCGATCTGCGAATAGATGTTCCAGGTGCCGCCGAACAGCTTCAGTGCCAGCAAGGCGCCGGCCATCGACAAGGGCACACTGAACAGGATGATCAGCGGGTCACTGAAACTCTCGAACTGCGCCGCCAGCACCAGGAAGATGAACGCCAGGGCCAAGGCGAAGATCAGCAGAATGCCCGAGCTGGATTCCTTGAAGTCACGCGACGTGCCGGTGTAGTCGTATTGCGTCTCTGGCGGAAATACCTCACGGGCGGCGACTTCCAGATGATTGAGCGCCTCGCCCAGGGTGTATCCGGTGCCGACGTTGGCACTGATGGTCACCGCACGTAGCTGGTTGAAGTGATTGAGCTCGCGCGGTGCCACCGTCTCGCGCACCTCGATCAGGTTGGACAGCTGCACCATGCCGCCGTCGCGATCACGCACATACACCCGATCCAGATCCTGCGGGTTGCTGCGGTCGATATCCTGCAGCTGCACCATGACGTCGTACTGCTCGCCATTCTGCTTGAAGCGGGTCACCTGGCGGCTGCCGAACAGGCTTTCCAGGCTGCGCCCGATCACCGATACATCGGTGCCAACCGCCGTTGCCTGCTCGCGATTGACCGTGATCTTGAGCTGCGGCGAGTTGAGTTTGAGGTCGCTGTCCAGCCCCTCCAGGCCCGGATAATCACGCATGCGTTCCATCAGTTGATCGACATAAACCTGCAGCTCGGCGTATTCCATGGACGAGCGCACGACGAAGTTGATCGGCTGGTTGCGCGCGCTCTGCCCCAGCGGCGGGCGGTTGACCGGGGTCACGCGCATGCCGGCGATGTCCTGCAACTGCGGCAGCAGTTCATTGCGAATCTCGAACTGGGTACGCGAGCGGTCGCCCCAGTCCTCCAGTTTCATGAAGGAGATGCCCTGCGCCACCGTGGGGAAACCGGCGATCATCAGATAGCGATTGGTCTCCGGAATACTCGCGTAAGCGGCCTCGACCTCACGGCCATAGCGCGCCGTATAGTCGATGGTGGCGCCGTCCGGGCCATTGAACACGCCAACGATGGTGCCGGTGTCCTCGGTAGGCGCCAGCTCCGAACGCAAGCCGCCGAACAGCCAGGCGCACATCACGAAGGCCCCCAGCAGCACGCCAAGTACCAGCGGCCAGGCACGCAGCGCACGGTCCAGGCTGTGCTTGTAGCTGTAGGTCAGACCATTGAGGAAGCCTTCGATCAGGTTGTACACGCGGCCATGGCGCTGCTCGTGCTGGTGCGATCGGAGCATCACCGCGCACATCATCGGCGTCAGCGTCAATGCCACGAAACCGGAAACCAGCACGGCGCCGGCCAGGGTCCAGGCGAACTCGGTGAACAGCTTGCCGGTGGTGCCCTGCATGAAGCCGATGGGCGCGAATACCGCAGCCAGGGTCAGGGTCATGGCAATCACCGCGAAGGCGATCTCGCGGCTGCCCTTGAAGGCCGCCTGCATCGGCTTCATCCCCGCCTCGATATGGCGGTGGATGTTCTCCAGCATGACGATGGCATCGTCCACCACCAGGCCGATGGCCAGAACCATGGCCAGCAGGGTCAGGGTGTTGATGGTGAAGCCCATCAGCGACATCAGGGCAAAGGCGCCGATTAACGATACCGGAATGGTCACCAGCGGAATCAGCGTCGCGCGCAGCGAACGCAGGAAGATGAAGATGATCAGGATGACCAGCGCCACCGCTTCCCAGATGGTGGTGAAGACGTTGTCGATGGACTCGCGGATGAACTGCGAGTTGTCGTTGGCCACGGTCATGTTCATGCCGTCGGGCAGCAGAGCCTTGACGTCATCCCAGGCCGCTTCGAGGCCATCGGAGATATCCAGCGGGTTGGCCGTGGCCTGCTTGACCAGGCCCAGGGTTACCGCCGGCAAACCGTTGAAGCGCACCACGGTACGCTCATCGCGCGGCCCCACTTCGGCACGGCCGACATCGGACAGGCGCAGCAGGTAGCCTTGCGAGTCGTCGAGGATCAGCTCGTTGAACTGCTCCGGGGTACGCAGATCGGTCTCCGAGAGCACGCTGAACTCACGTTCACGCGACTCGATGCGCCCGGCCGGAATCTCCACGTTCTGCCGGCGCAGGGCATCCTCCACGTCCTGCACGGTGAGGTTGTGCGCAGCGAGCTTTTCCGGGTCGAGCCAGATACGCATGGAGAACGTCCGCGCACCGCGTACCTGCACTTCGGACACGCCGGGAATGGTCTGCAGACGGTCCTTGATCACCCGCTCCAGCAGGTCGGTGATCTCCATGGCGCTGTGCTGCTGGCTGTGAAAGGCGATCCAGATCACCGGCTGGGCGTCGGCCTCGACCTTCTGCACGATGGGTTCGTCCACCTCGTCCGGCAGCAGGTTGCGTACTCGGCCGAGGCGGTCCCGTACGTCGTTGGCCGCCTCGTCGGCGCTGCGGCCGAGACGGAATTGCGCGGTGATCTGGGTGTTTTCCGCGCGACTGATGGAGGTGACGAAGTCCAACCCCTCGATGCCGGAGAGTACGTCCTCCACCGGCTGCGCTACCTGCGACTCCATGATCTCCGGGCTGGCCCCTGGATAGGTGACCTGCACGGTGACGATGGGCACGTCGATATTGGGGTATTCACGCACATTGAGGCGGTCGTAGGCCATCAGCCCCAGCAGCACCACGATCAGCGACAGAACAGTGGCGAATACCGGCCGGCGAATGCAGACATCGGAGAGTGTCACGGCTGACGCTCCCCGCTCTTGGTGCGTACGGCCAGCCCTTCGCGCACACGCTGCCAACCGGCGCTGATGATGGTTTCGTCGCCCTGCAGGCCTTCACGCACCTCGACCAGGCCGTCGAAACGCTTGCCCAGAGTCACCTCACGGCGTTCGACCTTGCCATCGACCACCAGGTTGACCAGCAGCTTGTCACCCTGCGGCATCACCGCTTCCTCGGGAATCACCAGCGCATTGGACCGCTCCTCGAGAATTACCGAAACGCGGACGAACTGTCCCGGACGCAGGCGGCGGTCATCGTTGCCGATATGCGCGCGGATCGCCTGGCTGCGCCCGGCTTCGTCGAGGCGCGGGTTGATGGCAAAGATTTCGCCGCGAAAGCGCTCGCCGGGGAAGGTATCGAGGGTGATTTCCACGGTCTGGCCGAGGCGCACCTGGGCCACGGCCTTCTGCGGAACACGGAAGTCGACCTTGAGCGGGTCGAGCACTTCCAGGTTAACGATGTTCTGCCCGGCACTGAGGTAGTCACCGACACTGGCCTGGCGCAGGCCGAGCGTGCCGTCATGAGGGGCCTTGATCTGGGTCTTGTCGAGCCGCGCCTGGGCCAGGGCCTGACTGGCACGGGCGGCCTGCAGCTGGCTCTGCGCCTCGTCCAGCGCCTGGGCGTTGCTGGCACCACGCTGAAACAGCATCTGCGCGCGCTGGTGGTTTTTTTCGGCCAGATCAAGATTGGCCCGCGCCTGGGCAAATTCGGCGCGGGCAATGGCATCATCGAGGCTGATCAACAGGTCGCCAGCGGTCACCGCCTGGCCTTCACGAAAATGCAGGGTGGCCAGGCGCCCTTCCACTTCCGGACGAATCATCACCGATTCGTCGGAGCGCAGCGAACCGAAGGTGATCAACTCGTCACGCACCTCCATCTGCCGTACCGGCACGATCTCGACCATTGGCCCTTCGGCAGCCATCGCAGGCGTCGTGAACAAGCCCAGACACAGCCATGGAAGAGCACGCAACAGCACGGTCATGATCAGCCCCTTTTTCTTGGTAGAGGCGGAGTCTAACCGGCTGCTGCGTTACTGACAGGGGCGCAAGTTATTTCGCTATGTTTTTTCGGTCGCCGCCACATTCTGTAGGAGCGGCTTTAGCCGCGAGAATCGCGGATAAAGCCGCTCCTACATGAGCGGCAAACGTCACTGACGCATACCACGACCGCTGACCAGCAGGCGGATGCACAGGGTATAGAGCACAGCGGTGGCCAGCAGCATGAAGCCGATGGCCACGCCGATACGGATGTCGGACACCCCGAGAATGCCGTAACGGAAGGCGTTGACCATGTGCAAGATGGGGTTGCCCAGCGACACCGTCTGCCAGAACGGCGGCAACAGGGTGATGGAGTAGAACACCCCGCCCAGGTAGGTCAGCGGCGTCAGCACGAAGGTCGGGATGATCGAGATATCGTCGAAGTTGCGCGCATACACCGCGTTGACGAAGCCACCGAGGGAGAAGATGGTCGCCGTCAGCAGCACCACCAGCACGGTCACGCCCAGGTGATGCACCTGCAGGTGGGTAAAGAACAACGACAGCAACGTGACGATGAAGCCCACCGCCAGCCCACGCAACACGCCACCGACGACGAAACCGATGAGGATGGTGTGCGGTGACACCGGCGACACCAGCAACTCCTCGACGTTGCGCTGGAACTTGCTGCCGAAGAAGCTCGACACCACGTTGCCGTAGCTGTTGGTGATCACCGACATCATGATCAGCCCCGGCACGATGTACTCCATGTAGCTGAAGCCACCCATGTCGCCGATCTGCCGGCCGATCAGGTTGCCGAAGATCACGAAGTACAAAACCATGGTGATCGCCGGCGGTAGCAGGGTCTGCGGCCAGATCCGCACGAAGCGGCGGATCTCACGGTGAACGATGGTACGCAGGGCCACCAGGTTGGCGGCGAATTCGCTGTTGAGGTACTGAGAAGTCATTGCGCCACCTTGGCCAGGTTCTTTTCCACCAGGGAGACGAACAGCTCCTCCAGGCGATTGCTCTTGTTACGCAGGCTGAGCACCTCGACCTGCTGCTGCGCCAACTGCTGGAACAGCGCATTGAGGCCCTGGCTCTTCTCCACCTGCACCTCCAGAGTGTGGTGGTCGACCAGGCGCGCCGGATAGCCCTGCAGCGTCGGCGCTGAGCTGTAGGAGTCCTTGAGGTCGAAGAGAAAGGTCTCCACGTGCAGCTTCTTCAGCAGATCCTTCATGCTGCTCAGCTCGACGATACGACCGTGGTCGATGATGCCGATGTTGCGGCACAGCTGCTCGGCCTCTTCCAGGTAGTGGGTGGTCAGAATGATGGTGGTGCCCTGCTTGTTCAGCTCGGTGAGGAAGCTCCACATCGAACGGCGCAGCTCGATATCCACCCCGGCAGTCGGCTCGTCGAGGATCAGCAGGCGCGGCTGATGCACCAGAGCGCGGGCGATCATCAAGCGGCGCTTCATGCCACCGGACAACTCACGTGAAGCCACGTCGCGCTTGTCCCACAGGCCGAGCTGAGTCAGGTACTGCTCGGCGCGCTCCTTGGCGATCGAGCGCGGAATACCGTAATAACCGGCCTGGGTGACGACGATGTCGAACACCTTCTCGAACTGGTTGAAGTTGAACTCCTGCGGCACCACGCCCAGGCAGCGCTTGAGCGCGTAGGGTTCGCGGTCGAGGTCATGGCCAAACACACTGACCGTGCCACTGCTCTTGTTAACCAGCGTGGAGAGCACGCCGATAGTGGTGGATTTGCCGGCACCGTTTGGGCCAAGCAAGGCGAAGAAATCCCCTTCGGCGACGTCCAGATCGATGCCGTGCAGGGCCTGGAAGCCGTTTCCGTAGGTCTTGGTCAACTGGCGAATGGTCAGGGCGGAGCTCATGAAGATGGGGTTTCCCGCGCGAGAGTGAGGTCGTTATAGATGAGGGCGAAGACGCTCGATTGCAACTGCGTGTTTCGCCCGCTCATTACTGGCATGCACCCTACCGACCCTGACGCGCGGAGAAAAGGCCGTCCTGCCGATCTTGATTATCGACTCAGTCGATAACACTGGCCTCACGCTGCATATCGCCACTGAGCTGCAGCGCACCGGTCTCGAACAGGTGCGGATAGCAGACGCGCAGATGCTCGAAGAACAGTTGCTCGGGCAGATCCTCGAACTGACCGTGGTCATGCAGATACTCCATGTAGCGCTCGCCCTTGTCGTTGTAGGGATGGAAGACGCTGTCATGCACGCCGTCGAACTCCAGCGGCGCCACCTTGAATACCCGGCACAGCGCCTCGTTGAACGCCGGCGTGGCCTTGACCCAGCGCCCGTTCAGGTGCAGTTCGGTGTAACCGTGCATGGCGAACACCTCACTGCGCAGCAGTTCCAACAGGCGCGGCGTAGACAGGTGATTGCGCACATCGGCCAAACCGATACGCGCGGGAATGCCGCAATGCCGGGCGCAAGCGGCGAGCAGATTGGCCTTGGGTACGCAGTAGGACTCACCGCTCGCCAGCGCATGGCTGGCCTTCAATGTCTGCGCATCGAGACTGAAGGCATAGGGGTTGTAACGAATCTCGTCACGTACCGCGAGATACAGGGCCACGGCCTGACTGATCGGTTCTCGTGAGGCGCCACGCCAACCTTCGGCGAACTCGACTACCGCGGGATGGTCACTGTCAATGAAGCGGCCGGGACGTAGACAGGTCTGCATGACGGGGACTCCTGAAGTTCGCTTCAGTCTAATCCCGTCGATTGCGCCACGTTCACGACGATCCGGCCAAGCTCACCGCCCCTGCCGCCATTTATGGCTATGCTCGGGGCGTCGCCCGCTCGAATCATGGAGGAATGCACATGCTCGTCATCTGGTTGCTGGTTCTGCTGCTTGGGGTCGCCTACCTGGCCCACAGCCGTACCGCCGCCCTACCTGCCCTCGGCATCACCGCAGCCTACCTGGTGGCCATGGCCTTGTTCAGCCCGGTACCGGGCTGGTTGCAACTGCTGCTGTGGATCGTCACCGGCGCCGTCGCCGCCTTCATCCTGCTCGGCGATCTGCGCCGGCAACTGTTCACCAGCCCGCTGTTCGCCTGGTTCCAGCGCGTACTGCCGCCGATGTCGGCGACCGAGCGCGATGCCATCGAAGCCGGCACCGTGTGGTGGGATGGCGAGCTGTTCAGCGGCAAACCGGACTGGGACAAACTGCTGGCCTACCCCAAGGCCAAGCTGAGCGAAGAGGAACAGGCGTTCATCGACGGCCCCACCGAAGAACTCTGCGCGATGATCAGCGACTGGCAGGTCGGCCAGCAGATGGATCTGCCGGAAAAAGCCTGGGAGCACATCAAGCAGCACGGTTTCTTCGCCCTGATCATTCCCAAGGAATACGGCGGCAAGGGCTTCTCTGCCTATGCCCATTCGCAGGTGGCGATGAAGCTGGCCACCCGCAGCGGTGACCTGGCCTCCACCGTGATGGTGCCCAACTCCCTCGGCCCGGCCGAACTGCTGCTGCATTACGGCACTGAAGAGCAGCGCAATCATTACCTGCCACGCCTGGCGCGGGGTGAGGATATTCCCTGCTTCGCCCTAACCGGCCCGCTGGCCGGCTCCGACGCCGGCGCCATGCCGGACACCGGGATCATCTGCAAAGGCCAGTACAACGGCGAGGAAGTGATCGGCCTGCGCCTGAACTGGGAGAAGCGCTACATCACCCTCGGCCCGGTGGCCACCCTGCTCGGCCTGGCCTTCAAGGCCTACGACCCGGATCATCTGCTCGGCGACAAGGAAGACCTGGGCATCAGCCTGGCGCTGATCCCCACCGATACCCCCGGCGTGGAAATTGGCCGTCGTCACCTGCCGCTGGGCGCTGCCTTCATGAACGGGCCGAACTCGGGCAAGGACGTCTTCATTCCGCTGGAGTACCTGATCGGTGGCCAGGAGTACCTCGGCAAGGGCTGGATGATGCTGATGAACTGCCTGTCGGTCGGCCGCTCCATCTCGCTGCCGGCAGTCGGCACCGGCGCGGCCAAGTTCACCAGCCTCGCCACCGGCCAGTACGCCCAGTTGCGCGAGCAATTCAACGTGCCGCTGGCCGCCTTCGAGGGCATCCAGGAAGCCCTGGCGCGCATCGGCGGCAACGCCTGGCTGATGGACAGCGCGCGTATCCTCACCGCCAACGCCGTCGACCTGGGCGAGAAGCCCTCGGTGCTATCGGCGATTCTCAAGTACCACCTCACCGAACGCGGCCGCGAGTGCATCGGCCACGCCATGGACGTGCACGGAGGCAAGGGCATCATCATGGGCCCGAACAACTACCTGGCCCGTTCCTGGCAGGGCGCGCCGATCTTCATCACCGTCGAGGGTGCCAACATCCTCTCGCGCAACCTGATGATCTTCGGCCAGGGCGCCATCCGCTGCCATCCCTACGTGCTCAAGGAAATGGCCCTGGCCGACCGCGAGGACAAGGATCAGGCACTGGCCGAGTTCGACTCACTGCTGATGAGCCATATCGGCTTCGCCGTCGGCAACGCCGCCAGCAGCTTCCTCTTGGGGCTGACTCTGAACTGCCTGGGCCAGGTGCCCGGCGACGACCTAAGCCAGCCTTACTACCGCGCGCTCAATCGCCTGGCGGCGGCCTTCGCGCTGTGCGCCGACAGCAGCATGATGCTGCTCGGCGGCGACCTGAAGCGTCGCGAGCGCCTGTCCGCACGCCTTGGCGACGTGCTCAGCCATCTCTATCTGGGTTCGGCTGCGCTCAAGCGCTACCACGACCTGGACTACCCGGAAGCGATCCGTCCACTGCTGCGCTGGGCCATGGAGGAAAACCTTTACCACGCCGAACAGGCCCTGGACGACCTTCTGAGCAACTTCCCCAACCGCCTGTTCGGCTGCCTGCTGAAAGTGCTGGTGTTCCCGCTGGGTCGCCGCCATCACGGCCCGAGCGACGCACTGGACGCCGAAGTGGCCGCGATCATTGGCCGCCAGGCCGGCGACCCGGCGCTGGAATCGGTGCTGGAAGGCTGCTACCGCCCGCAGGCGGACCAGGATTCAGTAGGAGCCCTGCAACATGCGCTGAACCTGGTGCAAGCCAGCCAGGATGCGCGCAAGCGTCTGCACCAGGCGCTCAAGGACGGCAGCCTGCAACCGGCGCCGGGCCAGGACGCCATCGAGACGGCGATCGCTGCCGGCATCCTCGACGGCGAACAGGGCCAGCGCCTGCAAGCCGCCGAAGCGGCGCGCCGTCGGGTGATCGATGTTGACGACTTTGCCAAGGAAGAGCTCAAGCTGAGCCGCGGCAAGGTGCGCTGAGTCGAACCGCTTGTGGGAGGGACTTTAGCCGCGAGTTTCTTGCGTCGCGGCTAACCCCCCTCCCACGAAAGTCAGCTATGCAGGACAGCGGGCGCCAGGAACTCTATACTCCTGCGCCCGTTTTACCCTTCAGGAACCTGCACCATGGCCAGCCATCTCGAACACCACCTCGCCCTGCTCAACCACCTGCGCGGCATCCTCGTCGCCCTGAGCGAAGCCGAACAGGTGCTCGACGACAGCCATGCCCTGTTCCTCGAGCGCTACGATGAGCTGCTCGCCGAACTGCCGAGCGACCCGGTGTCCAGCCAGTACCTCGGCCAGGACCTGATCAGCCAGGTGTTTCACCGCTACCCGCAGATCGCCCATCTGGTACCACGTGACCTGCTGTGGTTCTTCGGCGGCGACTGCCTGCACTTCATGCCCGACGAGGAAATCGCTCTGTACCAGACCCTCGACGAGCGCCGCTTCGAAGCCGAAGAGAACGACGAACCCTTCGACTGGAACCAGGAAAAACAACTGCTGGCCCTGCCCACCGACAGCTCCAAGCACTGATCTGCCAATAAACGAAAGGCCCGCACGGTAAACCGGCGGGCCTTGTTTTGTGTCTGTACAAACGACAGAAACGAAAACGCCGCTCGATTGAGCGGCGTTTTCGTTTATTTGGAGCGGGAAACGAGACTCGAACTCGCGACCCCGACCTTGGCAAGGTCGTGCTCTACCAACTGAGCTATTCCCGCGGTACAACTTGAAGTGGCGTCCCCTAGGGGACTCGAACCCCTGTTACCGCCGTGAAAGGGCGGTGTCCTAGGCCACTAGACGAAGGGGACCTGGAACTTCGTTTGAAACCCTGCCGAAGCAGAATTTCCAAATTTTGGAGCGGGAAACGAGACTCGAACTCGCGACCCCGACCTTGGCAAGGTCGTGCTCTACCAACTGAGCTATTCCCGCATTACAGCTTGAAAGTGGCGTCCCCTAGGGGACTCGAACCCCTGTTACCGCCGTGAAAGGGCGGTGTCCTAGGCCACTAGACGAAGGGGACACACCCCGGAACATCAAGCAACTTTCCGGCTTCCTTCGCTCTGTTTCTAGCATTGCGCTGGAAGTGGCGCGCATTCTATGGAGCCTTTCGAGGGTCGTCAACCTCTCTCTAAAAAATTTTTAAAATCAAAGACTTCAGCCCATAAATCGATATGCCACTAGGAGCCATGCAGCCAAGCCACTACACTCGGTCGAAAAGTCGATTCTCGAGAGGTCCCAAGCAGTGTCCGCACTCGTGATAACCATGCTGATCGTCGGCGGCATCGCCCTGCTGATGGTGATTGCCTACATCAACCACGCCGTCGAGAACAGCAAGCTGGAGAAAGCGCGCCAGCGCGCTGATCTGCTCGACCGCATTCGTCGCTGCCAGGATATCTCCGAACGCATGCCTGGACAGCTGATGACACCGCAGCTGAAGCTGCTGCTGAGCCAGTTGCAGTTGCAAGTCAGCGAACGCCTGCTGCCGCTGGACAAGCACAACGCCAAACTGAAGACCGATATCGACACTCTCAAGACCCAGATCGCCCAGGGCGAATCCATCCCGGTGAAGAACCCACCACAACCCATCGCCAACGAAGCCAAGGCCAAGGATGTACGTTTCCTTCTGGAAAACCTGCACGCCCTGATCACCAGTTCGGTACAGGGCGGCCTGCTGCCCGCCAACGATGGCAAGCATTGGCTCAAGCAGATTCGTCAGATGCTAGTACTGGTGCATATCGAGTTCTTCAGCACCCTGGGCCAGACGGCCATGCAGCAGAATCAACCCGGCCAGGCACGCCTGGCCTTCGAACGCGGCGTGCAGTACCTGCGCAAGCAACCTGACCCGACCCCTTACCAGACGCAACTCAAGCGTTTCGAAGAGCAATTGGCGCGCGCCAATGCCATGGTGCTCAACAACAGCGTACCCAACGCGGATGAACCCAGCCAGTTGACCGAAGGTCTGAAGGACCTGGAAGACGACTGGAAGAAGAAGAACATCTACGACTGAGCAGACGACCGCCTTCGCTCAGTCAACCACGTTGACCGCCGATAGGAGCTGTAATGAGCCTGACCGTTTACGGAGCACCCCTGTCTCCCTTCGTCCGCAAACTCTGCCTGTGCCTGATCGAAAAGGGCCTGGATTACGAGCTGGAGGTGGTCATGCCCTTCGGCCAGCCGGACTGGTTTCGCGAGCTCAATCCGCTAGGCCGGATTCCCGCCTTTCGCGATGGTGACCTGAAGCTGGCGGACTCCAGCGTCATCTGCCAGTACTTGGAAGAGCGCTACCCTGAGCACATGCAGCTATATGGCGACGGTGCGGAGCAACGTGCCAGGGTGCGCTGGCTGGAAAAATACGCGGACTACGAGTTGGCGCCGCTGTGCACCTTCACCGTGTTTCGCAACCGCGTGCTGAAAGCCACCATGGGCCAGCCATGCGATGAGGAAAAGGTGCAGCAGACGCTCAAGGACAGGCTGCCCAACCACTTCGACTATTTCGAGGCCACGTTGGGTGACGCGCCCTACTTCCTTGGCGAACAACTGTCCATGGCCGACCTGGCACTGGCCAGCCAGCTGATCAACATGGAGCACGGCGGGGAAACCCTGGATGCCGACCGCTGGCCAAACCTGCTGGCGCACTACGAGCGTATCAAGGCCCGCGCATCCACACAGCAACTGCTGCCGCGTGAACTGCGCACACTGGAGAAGATCGGCGCCAAGCGCTGAAGACGCCTGCTTCGTAGGGTGCGCCGTGCGCACCTATTGCGAAATCAGCTTCGGCGACGTCTCAAGCCAGCGGTGCGCGTGGCGCCCCTAGCGGATCGAGTCTCCCTGCATCGCCAAAGGCGTATTCAGCAGTCGCTGGCGGCCAGGAATATCGCTGCCAGCGCTTCGATACCGGCCTGATCCACCCCGGTGAACCGCCCCACCGACGGGCTGTCCAGATCCAGCACGCCGATCAGGCGCCCTTCCTTGACCAGAGGCACCACCAGCTCACTGTTCGATGCACTGTCGCAGGCAATATGCCCCGGGAAGGCATGCACATCCTCGACCCGCTGCGTTTGCAGGCTGGCCGCCGCCGCGCCGCAGACGCCACGACCGAAGGCGATGCGCACGCAGGCCACCTTGCCCTGGAATGGGCCGAGCACCAGCTCGCCATCCTTCACCAGATAGAAGCCGGCCCAGTTCAGATCGGCCAGCTCGTGAAACAGGAAGGCGGAAAACTGCGCAGCATTGGCGATGAAGTCGCGCTCGCCGCTAAGCAATGCCTGCAATTGTGCACTCAGCAGCGGGTAACCGTTGAGATCACCACCAGCCTGAGAAAGATCGATCATGCCTGTTGCTCCAGCAGTTGCAGCCCGACCCAGTGGCGGGCGAATTGATAGGCGCAGCGGCCATTGCGGTTACCGCGACCCAGCGCCCAGCGAATGGCGGCTTTCTCCAGCGCCTCGTCCCAGCTCCAGTCGAGCCCGACCTGACGCGCCTGCACCTCTACCCAGTGACGCACGACGAGCAGGAAGTGATCCTGGCTGAAGGGATAGAACGACAGCCACAAGCCAAAACGGTCGGACAGCGCGATCTTGTCCTCCACCGCCTCGTTGGGGTGCAGCTCGCCGTCGACCCGCTTCCAGTTCTCGTTATCGCTCTGATGCTCGGGCACCAGATGGCGACGGTTGGAGGTGGCGTATAGCAGCACGTTGTCCGGCGCCTGCTCCAACGAGCCGTCGAGCACGCTCTTGAGTACCCGGTAGTCACCCTCGCCCGCTTCGAACGACAGGTCGTCGCAGAACAGCACGAAGCGTTGCGGCAAGCCGGCCAGCAGCTCGACCACGCGCGGCAGGTCGGCCAGATGATCGCGCTCGATCTCGATCAGACGCAGGCCGGCCTTGGCGTGCTCGGCGAGCAGGGCACGCACCAGCGACGACTTGCCAGTGCCACGCGCGCCCCAGAGCAAGGCATGGTTGGCCGGCATGCCACTGACGAACTGACGGGTGTTACGCGCCAGTTGCTCGCGCTGGGCGTCCACACCCAACAGGTCGCTCAGCGACAGGTCGAGGCTGACATCCAGCGGCAACAGGTAGCCGCTGCGGCCATCACGCACCCAGCGCGCCGCCACGCACTTGCTCCAGTCCACCTCCGGACGCAGTGCAGGCAGCAGCGGTTCGATGCGCTCCAGCACCTGCTCGGCGCGGGCAAGAAAATCCAGTAACCGGGAATCCACGATCTACTACTCCTTTTGCGCAGAGCCGCACGTTGCAGGCTCTGCCGGTATGGGGTCGCTATCAGCTATGCTTGGCAGGCGCCCAAGGATCAGAGACCACGCACGCATTTATGGACATTTCGCTCACCAATCGCCTGTCGTTCAAACAGGCCGGCCTGACCGTCCTGGTGGCGTTTATCCTTGGTACGCTGCTGAGCGTCACCCAGGTGGCGGTCGATTATGCCAGCGAAGAGGCCTCCATCAACCGCGAGATTCGCGCGCTGCTGGAAATCAGCCACAACCCCGCCGCCCGTATCGCCTACAACATCGACGCGGAACTGGCGCAGGAGCTGGTCCTCGGCCTGCTACGCTCGCCCGCGGTGACCCGCGCCGAACTCATCGACAACAACGGCCTGGTGCTGGCCAGCGTCAGCCGCCCGCGCCGGGAAAGCCGCTACCGGGTCTTCAGCGACAGCCTGTTCGGGGCCCAACGGCAGTTCCAGGACCCACTCCACGTCAGCCATGCCCCCAACGAAGCCCTGGGCTTTCTACGCCTGGAAGTCGACACCTACGCCTTCGGCAGTCACTTTCTCAGACGTTCGCTGCTGACTCTGCTCACCGGCTTCGCGCGCAGCCTGCTGCTGTCGCTGATCCTGCTGGTGCTGTTCTATTTCATGCTGACCAAGCCCCTGACCGGGGTGATTCGCGCACTCAGCGAGCGCAACCCGCAAGACCCGCAGCACCGTCCCGTGCCCTGCCCCAAGGGCCATGAGCGCGACGAGATCGGCACCCTGGTGGAGGTCACCAACCGCCAGCTGTCGAGCATCGCCCAGGAGATCGAACAAAGGCGTAACGCCGAAGACCGCCTGACCCAGTACCTGAATGAACTGGAAAACATCGTCTCGGCGCGCACCGCCGAGCTCAAGGCCACCAACGCCCGCCTCAGCCAGTCCAACCGCGAACTGGAGGTGGCGCGTACCACCGCCCTGAACATGGCGCAGGCGCGCTCGGCCTTTCTGGCCAACATGAGCCACGAGATCCGTACGCCTCTCAACGGCCTGCTGGGCATGCTCGCGTTGGCCCTGGACGGCCCGCTCAGCGCCGAGCAGCGCCAGCAGCTGGGCATCGCCCATGACTCCGGCAAGGTGCTGGTGGAGTTGCTCAACGACATTCTCGACCTGTCCAAATTCGAAGCAGGCCAGCTCGAACTGGAGGAAATTCCCTTCGACCTCGGCGCCTTGGCAGAGGAAACCGCCAGCCTGCTGTCTCAGAACGCCGCCAGCGCAGTCGAGCTGACCTGCCTGATCGACCCGGCACTGCCGACCCAGGTGCTGGGCGACCCGACACGGGTGCGCCAGATCGTCAGCAACCTGCTGTCCAACGCGCTCAAATTCACCCGTTTCGGCCGTGTCGACCTGATCGTCGCCTGCGGTAAGGACGGCATCAGCATCCGCGTGCGCGATACTGGTATCGGCATCGCCGAAGATGCCCAGGCGCGCATCTTCCAGCCCTTCGCCCAGGCCGAAGTCGGCATCACCCGTGAGTACGGCGGCACCGGGCTCGGCCTGGCGCTGACGCGGCGCCTGTGCGAAGCGATGCATGGCAAGCTGACCCTGCAGTCGAAAGAAGGCTTCGGCAGCGAGTTCTGCGCGCAACTGCCGCTGCCGGCCCATGCGCAAGCCAGCTCCCAACCCTCACTACAAGGCCGCATCGTGGCCATGACACCGGCCAGTAGCGGCCTGCAGCAGATGCTCAGCCAGTGGCTGCCAACCTGGGGCCTGGGTTATCAGCGCCTGGATACCGATGCCAGCCTGCACGGCGTGGATGCCGACCTGCTGATCAGCGATTGCCCGGAATGCCTGCTGGGTATTCGCCCGACGATCAGCACGCCGATACTGCTGGTCACCGCCTATGGCAACTTCCTGCCGCACGAGCAAGCGCAGCGTCTCATGCCGCTGCTGCAGATCGCCCGCCCGCTGGCGCGCAATGGCCTGTTACAGATGCTGCGGCACATTCTCCACAGCGACGACGGCGACCTGCACAACAGCGCCCAGACGCAAGCTGCTCGAGAAAGCACAGCGCGCGTGCTGCTGGTCGAAGACAACCCGGTCAACCAGATGGTCGCCAAAGGCATGCTGGCCAAGCTCGGCTACCAGGTGCTGGTCGCCGCGCACGGCGCTGAAGCATTGGAGGTGCTGGAGCAAGAGCCAATCGATCTGATCCTGATGGACTGCAACATGCCGGTGATGGATGGCTACGAAGCCAGCCGACGCATCCGCAGCAATGGCCGCTGGCCGGAGTTGCCCATCGTCGCCCTGACCGCCAATGCGCTGTCCGACGAGCGTGAGCGCTGCCGCGCCGCCGGCATGAACGACTACCTGGCCAAACCCTTCCGCCGTGAAGAACTGGCTGTCATGCTCGACACCTGGCTGCCCGATGAGGTCAATCGCTGAGCCGAGCCAGCAACCGATCCAGGCTGCGCCGCAGCCCTTCCATCTCCAGCAGATCCTGATCACCGAACTGGCAGAGCAACTGCGCCTTGAGCGGCAGGACCTGCGCCTGCAGCGCCCTGCCAGCCTCGCTCAGGGCCAGATGCACCTCGCGTTCATCCGTCTGCGCGCGACGACGCTGCACCAGGTCCATCTGCTCCAGACGCTTGAGCAGCGGCGTCAGGGTGCCGGAATCGAGCTGCAGGCGTTGCCCGAGCGCCTTGAGCGTCGGCTGCTCGGGCGCCCGCTCCTGCCATTCCCACAGTACCAGCATCGCCAGATACTGCGGGTAGGTCAGGCCGAGGGCGTCGAGCATCGGCTTGTAGGCGCGGATCACCGCGCGCGAGGCGGCGTAAAGCTTGAAGCACAGCTGATTGTCCAGCTGCAGCCCGGCGGTGTCGAAAGCGGTCATTTGAGCAGGGCTTCGATCTCGCTGCTCAGTTCTTCGGGCTTGGTGGTCGGGGCGAAGCGCTTGACCACCTTGCCGTCGTCGCCAATCAGAAACTTGGTGAAGTTCCACTTGATGCCCTGGCTGCCCAGCAGGCCCGGCGCGCGCTTCTTCAACTGGACGAACAGCGGATGGGCATCGGCGCCGTTGACGTCGACCTTCTTGAACAGCGGGAAGCTGACGCCGAAGTTCAGCTCGCAGAACTCGGAGATCGCTCCCTCGTCACCCGGCTCCTGCTTGCCGAACTGATTGCAGGGGAAACCGAGCACTACCAGCCCTTTGTCCTTGTATTGCTGCCAGACGCTTTCCAGCCCTTTGTACTGCGGGGTGAAGCCACACTTGCTGGCGGTGTTGACCACCAGCATGGCCTTGCCGCCGAAGTCAGCCAGGGTCTTCTGCTCGCCCTTGATGGTGGTGACCGGAATATCGAAAAGTGCGTTGCTCATGGGGAAATGTCCTGAATGGGCTTGAAGTGACGAACAAAGTAGCGAGCAATTAAATTGCATGCAATTTAATTAGCACCCAATAAGTCGTGCAGATATCGCACTATCCGTAAGGTGGGTTACGCCGCACCGGGCTTAGCAAACTGTTCTGCAAGCGTGACAGGCGGCTAACCCACCCTTGTATCTACGAAACGGTGGCGCCCAGGGCTCGCACCAGAGCAGCCAGCGGCGCTGAATCGCCCTGAATACGTACGCGCAAGCCATCGATCTCGCGGCGCATGGGGTAATGCTTGCGCAGGCGGTCGAAGCCGGCGCGACGGGTATCGGCATCGCCAACCAGGCTGCGGCGAAAATCCGCATCGTCCCGGCGCGGGTCATAGACCGCGCGGCAGATGCTGGCCAGCGCCCAGGCAGGATCGGCGCTGCCGTCGATGCTCAGCTCACTCAACCAGGGCGCCGGCAACAGATCGGTCAGGCTCACCTGCTCGGCCACGCCCAGCGCCTGACAGCTGGCCTGGTAAATCTGCGCCGTGCCGCGCAGCTTGCCGTCCAGGCTGTAGCCGGCAATGTGCGGCGTGGCCAGTTGGCACAGCGCGGCCAGTTCGACATCGGCCTGCGGCTCGCCTTCCCAGACGTCCAGCACGGCCTTCAGATCAAGCCGCTGTGGCAACAGGTTGCGCAGCGCGGTGTTGTCCACCACAGCACCGCGACTGGCATTGATCAGCCAGGTGCCAGGCCTGAGTGCATCCAGACGCGCCGCATCGAACAGGTGACGGGTCGAAGCGTCCAGCGGCGTGTGCAGGCTGATCACGTCGCATTCTTCGACGATCCGCTCCAGGCTGACGAAATCGCCGCCCTCGGCAGCTTGGCGCGGCGGATCGCACACCCGTCCCTGCCAGCCGAGACCACGCAGCAGATTGACCAGACGCCCACCAACCTGCCCCGCCCCGACCACGCCATAGACACGCACAGCCGGATCCACACCCTCACGCTCGGCCAGGGTCAGCACACTGCCCAGCACGTAATCCACCACGCCACGGGCGTTGCAGCCCGGCGCGCTGCTCCAGGCGATGCCGGCCTCGGCGAAATAATCGAGATCCAGATGGTCGGTGCCGATGGTGCAGGTACCGACGAAACGTACCCGGCTACCTTCGAGCAAGGCGCGATTCACCTGGGTCACCGAACGCACCAGCAACAGGTCGGCATCACGCACATCGGCCGCTGTGATGGCGCGCCCGGGCAAGCGACGGATGCTGCCGAACGCAGCGAAGAACTCATCGAGCAGGGGAATGTTTTCGTCGGCGACTATGTGCATGAGAGGCTCCATCGGGCAGGTCACCATTCTAAGTTAGCCGACACCTCAACGTCGCCCCACAAGCCGCCAGACAGGGCATCAGATCGCCCTTTCCTGACCGACACGTCAAGGCGTAGACTACGCGGTTTTCTGCCCTCCTGAAGAATCGAAATGTCCACCGACACCCGCCTTGGCCGCGTGCGCACGGAACTGCGCAGCCTGCTCATTCTGGCCACGCCGATCATCATCGCCCAGTTGGCGCACACCGCCATGGGCTTCGTCGATACGCTGATGGCCGGGCGCGTCAGCCCGCAGGACCTGGCAGCGGTGGCGCTGGGCAACTCGATCTGGGTGCCGGTTTTCCTGCTGATGACCGGCATCCTGCTGGCGACCACGCCCAAGGTGGCGCAGCGCTTCGGCGCTGGCGAAGAGGCCGATATCGGCCCGCTGGTGCGTCAGGCACTCTGGCTGGCGCTGGCCGTCGGCGGCAGCGCGGCGGCGCTGCTGTGGAACGCCGAGTTCATCCTGCACACCATGAACATCGAGCCAGAGCTGATCACCCCCGCCATGGGTTATCTGCGCGCGGTGGCCTGCGGCTTCCCGGCAGTGGCGCTGTACCACGTGCTGCGCTGCTTCAGCGATGGCCTCGGCCATACCCGCCCGGCCATGGTGCTGGGCATTCTCGGCCTGCTGCTGAACATTCCTGCCAACTACATCTTCATCTACGGCAAGTTCGGCCTGCCGGCCATGGGTGGCGTTGGCTGCGGCTGGGCCACCGCGCTGGTGATGGGCTTCATGCTGATCGGCATGCTGGTCTGGGTGAAGTGGGCGCCCTACTACCGTGCCAGCGCGCTGTTCACCCGCTTCGAATGGCCGCAGTGGACAGTGATCAAACGCCTGCTGAGCATCGGCGTGCCGATCGGCATCGCGGTATTTGCCGAATCGAGCATCTTCGCGGTGATCGCCCTGCTGATCGGCGGGCTCGGCGCCACCGTGGTGGCCGGGCACCAGATCGCGCTCAACTTCAGCTCCATGGTATTCATGATCCCTTACTCATTGGCCATGGCCGCCACCGTGCGCGTCGGCCAGGCGCTGGGCCGTGGTCAGCCGCGCGAGGCGCGCTTCGCTGCCGGGGTAAGCATGGCCGCGGCGCTGGGCTACGCCTGCGTATCGGCCAGCCTGATGTTCCTGCTGCGCGAACAGATCGCGCAGATCTACACCCCGGACAAGACGGTGATCGCCGTGGCGGCAACGCTGATCGTCTATTCGGCGCTGTTCCAGTTCTCCGATGCCATCCAGGTAACCGCCGCAGGCGCACTGCGCGGCTATCAGGACACACGCATCACCATGCTGCTGACGCTGTTCGCCTATTGGGGCATCGGCCTGCCGGTGGGCTATGCGCTGGGGCTGTCCGACCTGTTCGGCGAACCCAGCGGCCCCAGTGGCCTGTGGCAGGGGCTGGTGGTCGGGCTGACCTGCGCCGCCGCGATGCTCACCGTGCGCCTGGCGCGCAGCGCGCGCAAGCGCATCCGCCGGGCCGTCTGAGTCATTGGATAGGCGGGGAGATCAGCTCTAGACTGAGCGCATGATTCGACCTGCCCTGCTCCTCTGCTTCCTTCTGCTCGCCGGCTGCGGCCCGGCCAACGATGGCCTGGCCCTGCAGAGCGATTACCTCGAACGCCTGCAGCGCTCGCTCGATGCTGCTGACTTCAACGCCTTCGATAATCGCAGTGTCAGC
This sequence comes from Ectopseudomonas toyotomiensis, assembly GCF_017167985.1. Taxonomy (NCBI): domain Bacteria; kingdom Pseudomonadati; phylum Pseudomonadota; class Gammaproteobacteria; order Pseudomonadales; family Pseudomonadaceae; genus Ectopseudomonas; species Ectopseudomonas toyotomiensis. Next base: position 109,193 of record NZ_CP070505.1, read on the forward strand.
CAGTACCGCCTACCGGCCCGGCGCGAGCGGCTTTCGGATATCCCCGAACTGCGCATCGGCCTGCTCGATCTGGTGATCGACGCACGGCGCTGTCCGCATTTGCAGCAGTTGATCAGCCAACGCAACAGCAGCCTGGGCAAACAGTTGATGCCCAGCCAGCGCCTGGGCTACGAAGGCGATCTGCTGCGCGCCATCGATGCCTGCCTGCCGCATTTGCAGGACGACTCCAGCCTGAAGGCCACGCTGCAGCGCTTGGCCAGCGACAAGCGCCAGCAACTGCCCGCTGTATTCTGGAATGCGCTGAACGGCAGTCCGGAGTTCGAGAACTACCTGCGTTTCGCTGATAAAGCCTTGCCGGTGGACACGCTGGAAGACAGCGCCGCGCTGGACGCTTTGCAGCGGCTGGCCAGCATCGGCACCGCCCTGCCTGCACAGCTGCCGCCGAGTACCGATGAACTGGAACCGCTGTTCTTCGCCCTCTATGCCAGCGAACAGGGCAGCCAGCTGATTACCAGCCTGGCCAGCCTGCGCCACAACCTGGACGTCGGTAGTGATCTGCTGGAGCAACGCCAGCATAGCCGCCCGCTCTGCCCGCTGGGCCAGGCGACGCCACGCGGGCGCATCCTGCAGAACATCTTCATCAAGTTCTACGCTGGCGGCCTGCAACCCTACCTGGCACAGGTCGACCAACGCGGCCAGCAGTGGCAGGCGGCGCTGCTGCAATTGCAGCGCATCGACGGTATTCCCACCGCCACCCGCGAGCACCTGCAGAGACTGGCCGGCGAGCAGAATTCGTTATGGCAGGATTTCCGCACAGCCACGGCGCGTCACGTCAAAGCCTGGCAGACACTACTGAACAGCTGCGGCCTGGCGCCGGGACAGGCAGGCTGGAATGACGCTGAGAACGCCGCAGAGCCGTAGGGTGCGCCGCGCGCACCAATAACCACAGCCGTAGAGCGGCCTCAGGAGCCTAAGCGAACAGTCCGCCAGAGCATCCGGCACACCGCATACAACCGGCAGCTAATCGGCCTTCTTGCGAATCCAGTACAGGTAGGTGCCGTCTTCCTCGGCCTGGCCGAGCAGCTCGTGACCAAGAAACACGCAGAACTTGGGAATATCACGACGGGTCGACGGATCGGTAGCGATCATCTTGAGCAGGCCGCCCGGCGACAGGTCGCGCACCTTGTTGTGCAACATCATCACCGGCTCCGGGCAATTCAGGCCGCTGGCGTCGAGCAGGTCATCGTGATTGAGGGTCAGGGCTTCGGACATAAGGGGCTCCACAAACAGGCGCGCATTGTCGCGCAAAGCTGACCTTCAGGTCACCTGCGCGCACAGCCCCCTCAGACCTACGCGCAGATCATCACTTGCCATGCCGGCGCAGATGGCAGGTCACTTCCTCACGATCGTGATAGAGCTGCTTGCAGCCAATGCTGACCTTCAGGCCTCGTTCCACCAGCCCCGACTCGATGCGATCGAGCAGGCGCCGCACTTCGGCGTAACGCTGCTTCATCGGCAGTTTGAGGTTGACCACCGCCTCGCGGCACAGCCCCTCGCCCAGCCAGGTTTCGATCATCGCCGCCGTACGGGCCGGCTTCTCGACGATGTCGCAGACCATCCAGTGCACCGGATGCCGTGGACGGAAGGTGAAGCCATCGGCGCGCTGGTGCACGACGAAACCGGAATACATCAGGCTTTCGGCCATCGGCCCGTTGTCCACGGCAGTGACGCGGATTTCCCGATTGACCAGTTGCCAGGTCCAGCCACCCGGCGCGGCGCCCAGATCCACGGCAGTCATGCCCGGCGCCAGCCGCTGATCCCACTGCTCACGGGGGATGAAATGGTGCCAGGCCTCCTCCAGCTTGAGCGTGGAGCGGCTCGGTGCCTCGCGCGGGAACTTCAAGCGCGGAATGCCCATCGGCCACATCGCCTGGTTGTCCGCGTCGGCGATGCCGGCGAACACCTCACGACCGCTCTTGAAGGTCAGCAGTAGGCGCGGCTTCTTCGCGTCGTCCACCAGCTTGCCGGCCTTGAGCAGCGCCTTGCGCAGCGGCGCCTCGAACTTCTTGCAGAAGGTCGAGAGCTCCTTGCCGTCGTTGGTATCCACCACTTCCAGCCACAGGCTGCCACATACCGGGTAGTCGGCCAGCGCCTCCAGCAACACGCTGATACGGTCACTTTCCGGCAGGCTGACGTAGGCCCCGCGCGCCCATTGCCGCGGGAAAATCAGCTGATTGAAGCGCACACTACGCATCATGCGCTCGCCATCGGCCGCCTCGCTGCAGACGAACTCGGCACACGCGCTACCGGGCTTGGTCTTGGAGTAGCCCGGTACATCCAGGCGTGCGGCGAGGTCGGTGATCTCGGCGCAAACCTCCCCTTCGAAACCGGGGCGGCAATGCAGAAACAGGGTATTCATCAAAGGGTCTCCTCAAGGCGCGCATGATACCCGAGACCGGAACCCAGAGCCGCTAAACCTGTCCAGCTACATATGCGCTGCCCACAGATAGGGAGCCGCCAGCCATCGCGTTTCAATGAGGCCCGGCCACCCAGAACAGGCAGCGCATAGCAACCGATAAAGGATATGCGCTAGCCAGACTGCCCAAGCCGAACTAGCTTGAAGGTCTGCCGCCATCAGACACAGCCCGAACCGTGCGGGCCCAAGGAGATGTGCAATGCCCTCCCTCGATAGCCTGAACTGCCGCCGCGAACTGAAAGTCGGCGACGCCACCTACCACTACTTCAGCCTGCCCGAGGCCGCCCAGCGCCTCGGCAACATCGACCGCCTGCCCAAGTCGCTCAAGGTCCTGCTGGAAAACCTGCTGCGCAACGAAGACGGCCAGACCGTGCAGCCGCAGGATCTGCAAGCAATGGTCGACTGGCTCGACCAGCGCGCCTCCGACCGCGAGATCCAGTACCGCCCGGCGCGCGTATTGATGCAGGACTTCACCGGCGTTCCGGCGGTGGTCGACCTGGCCGCCATGCGAGACGCCATGGCCAAGGCCGGCGGCGACCCGCAGCGGATCAACCCACTGTCGTCGGTGGACCTGGTCATCGACCACTCGGTGATGGTCGATCGCTACGCCTCGTCCAGCGCCTTCCACGACAACGTCGAGCTGGAAATGCAGCGCAACGGCGAGCGCTACGCCTTTCTGCGCTGGGGCCAGCACGCTTTCGACAATTTCAGCGTGGTGCCGCCAGGCACCGGCATCTGTCACCAGGTCAACCTGGAGTACCTGGCGCGCACCGTGTGGACCAAGGAGGAAGACGGCGTCACCCTCGCCTACCCCGACACCCTGGTCGGCACCGACTCGCACACCACCATGATCAACGGCCTCGGTGTACTCGGCTGGGGCGTCGGCGGCATCGAAGCGGAAGCGGCCATGCTCGGCCAGCCGGTGTCGATGCTGATTCCCGAAGTGATTGGCTTCAAGCTCAGCGGCAAGCTGAAAGAAGGCATCACCGCCACCGACCTGGTGCTCACCGTCACCCAGATGCTGCGCAAGAAAGGCGTGGTGGGCAAATTCGTCGAGTTCTATGGCGACGGCCTGGCCGATCTGCCGCTGGCCGACCGCGCCACCATCGCCAACATGGCCCCGGAATACGGCGCCACCTGCGGCTTCTTCCCGGTGGACGAGATCACCCTCGGCTACCTGCGTCTGTCTGGCCGCCCGGACGCCACCGTGCAACTGGTCGAGGCCTACAGCAAGGCCCAGGGCCTGTGGCGCGAGCCAGGCGCCGAGCCGCTGTTCACCGACAGCCTGAGCCTGGACCTGGGCAGCGTCGAAGCCAGCCTGGCCGGGCCCAAGCGCCCGCAGGACCGCGTCTCGCTGGGCCAGGTCAGCCAGGCCTTCGACGACTTCGTCGGTCTGCAGCTCAGGCCCACCGCCAAGGAAGAGGGTCGCCTGCTCAGCGAAGGCGGCGGCGGTACCGCCGTCGGCGGCGACAAGCAGAGCGGCGAAATCGACTATGAGGACGACGGCCATACCCATCGCCTGAAAGACGGCGCCGTGGTGATCGCCGCCATCACCTCCTGCACCAACACCTCCAACCCCAGCGTGATGATGGCTGCCGGCCTGCTGGCCAAGAAGGCGGTGGAAAAAGGCCTGCAACGCAAACCCTGGGTGAAGAGCTCGCTGGCCCCCGGCTCCAAGGTGGTCACCGAGTACTTCAATGCCGCTGGCCTTACGCCCTACCTGGAGAAACTCGGCTTCGACCTGGTGGGCTACGGCTGCACCACCTGCATCGGCAACTCCGGGCCGCTGCGCGAGCCCATCGAGAAAGCCATCACCCAGGCCGACCTTACCGTCGCCTCGGTGCTTTCCGGCAACCGTAACTTCGAGGGCCGCGTGCACCCGCTGGTGAAAACCAACTGGCTGGCCTCACCCCCCCTGGTGGTCGCCTACGCCCTGGCCGGGAGCGTGCGCCTCGACCTGACCCGCGACGCCCTCGGCACCGGCAAAGATGGTCAGCCGGTCTACCTCAAGGACATCTGGCCGACACAGGCCGAGATCACTCAGGCCATCGCCCAGGTCGATACCGCCATGTTCCGCAAGGAATACGCCGAAGTCTTCGCCGGCGACGAGAAATGGCAGGCCATCGACGTGCCCAAGGCCGACACCTACGCCTGGCAGGGCGACTCCACCTACATCCAGCATCCGCCGTTCTTCGAGGACATCGCCGGCGATCCGCCACGTATCACCGATATCCGCGAGGCGCGCATCCTCGCCCTGCTCGGCGACTCGGTGACCACCGACCACATCTCGCCGGCCGGCAACATCAAGGCCGACAGCCCGGCCGGGCGCTATCTGCGCGATAACGGCGTGGACAAGGCCGACTTCAACTCCTACGGCTCGCGCCGGGGCAACCACGAAGTGATGATGCGCGGCACCTTCGCCAATATCCGCATTCGCAATGAGATGCTCGGCGGCGAGGAAGGCGGCAACACCCTGCACGTGCCGAGTGGCGAGAAGCTGGCGATCTACGACGCCGCCATGCGCTATCAGGCCGAAGGCACGCCGCTGCTGATCATCGCCGGCAAGGAATACGGCACTGGCTCCAGCCGTGACTGGGCGGCCAAGGGCACCAACCTGCTGGGGATCAAGGCGGTGATCGCCGAAAGCTTCGAGCGCATCCACCGCTCCAACCTGGTGGGCATGGGCGTGCTGCCGCTGCAGTTCAAACCCGGTACCGACCGCACCAGCCTGAAACTGACCGGCAAGGAAGTGCTGGCCATCGAAGGTCTGGAAGGCGTGGAGCTGCGCCCGCAGATGCCACTGACGCTGATCATCGCCCGTGAAGACGGCACGCATGAGGAAGTCGAAGTGCTGTGCCACATCGACACCCTCAACGAGGTCGAGTACTTCAAGGTCGGCGGCATCCTGCACTACGTGCTGCGCCAGATGATCGCCAACTGATGCACCTGCCCTGCCGCGCCATGCGGCAGGGCCTCACCGTCGGGCCAAGGACGGTTCATGCCGTGACAAAAATGTGACGTCATTCAAAAAGCGATTAAACTCGCCAAAACGGATTCAGCCCTCAACTTCGCCGCTCGCCGGCCGATGACAGGGCATTACAACGACGGATACCTGCCATGCGTAACAACCAGCCGGTCACTCAGCGTGAGCGCACCTTTCCTGCACAACAACGCCTGATATCCACCACCGATCTCAAAGGGCAAATCACCTACTGCAACGACGCCTTCATCGACATCAGCGGCTTCAGTCGTGAAGAACTGATGCGCGCGCCACACAACATCGTGCGCCACCCGGACGTTCCATCGGCCGTGTTCGAGCATATGTGGACGACCCTGAAGAAGGGCCGCCCGTGGATGGGCATCGTCAAGAACCGCAGCAAGAACGGTGACCACTACTGGGTCAACGCCTACGTCACGCCCGTGACCGAAAACAACCAGGTCGTCGGTTACGAATCCGTCCGCGTCAAACCGACCGCCGAGCAAGTACGCCGCGCCGAAACGCTGTACGCCCGCATCAACGCCGGTAAGTCGGCCGTTCCGGCCAGCAATCAGTGGCTGCCCATCGTCCAGGCGTGGATGCCCTTCATCCTGGTCAGCCAGATCGGCTTCATGATCGGCCACTGGATGGGCAGCAACTGGGGCTTCATCCTCGCTGCCGTGCTCTCCGTGCCGCTGGGTCTGGCTGGCATCGCCTGGCAGACGCGCGGCGTCAAACGCCTGCTGCGCCTTGCCGAGCAAACCACCTCCGACCCGCTGATCGCGCAGATGTACACCGACAGCCGCGGCGCCGAAGCACGCCTGGAAATGGCCATGCTCAGCCAGGAAGCGCGCCTGAAAACCTGCCTCACCCGCCTGCAGGACACCGCCGAACAACTGACCCTGCAAGCGCGTGAAGCCGACAAGCTGGCGCACAACAGCTCGGCCGGCCTCGAGCGCCAGCGCAGCGAGACCGAGCAGGTCGCCACCGCCGTCAACGAAATGGCCGCCACTACTCTGGAAGTGGCGAGCAACGTCGCCCGCACCGCCATCGCCACCCAGGAAGCCAACCGCCTGACCAGCGAAGGCCGCACCATCGCCGCTGAAACCCGCGAAGCCATCCAGCGCCTGTCGCAATCGGTGGGCGATACCGGCGAAACCGTGACTCGCCTGGCCCAGGATAGCAGCGAAATCGGCGGCGTGGTCGACGTGATCAAGGGCATCGCCGACCAGACCAACCTGCTCGCCCTCAACGCCGCCATCGAGGCTGCCCGCGCCGGCGAAATGGGCCGCGGCTTTGCCGTGGTGGCCGACGAGGTTCGCTCACTGGCACAACGCACCGCCGAGTCCACCGAACAGATCCACGCGCTGATCGCCAAACTGCAGCGCACCGCCGAAGAGGCCGTGCTGACCATGGAAATCGGCCGCAAGCAAGCCGACGAAGGCGTCGAGCGCGTGCTGCAGGCCGATCAGGCACTGTCCGGGATCAGCGACTCGGTGGCCAACATTGCCGATATGGCCAACCAGATCGCCGCCGCAGCGGAAGAGCAAAGCGCAGTGGCCGACGAGATCAACCAGAACATCACCACGATCGCCCAACTGGCTGACCAGACCGCCGGCGAAGCGCAAAGCACCGCCAAGCTCAGCGAAGCCTTGACCAACACCGCACAGGGCCAATACGCCCTGGTCGAACGCTTCAACCGCTGAAACAGAAGGCGCAGCGGCTCACCGCTGCGCCTCCTCTCCTCCCCGCCCTGCTTTTGTAGGAGCGAGCTTGCTCGCGATCTTCCCTACGCCCTTTCCAACCGCCCCCGCTTTCGCGTGATTGCCACTTGCCAGCAGTTATCCGGCTTGGTGTATAACATCCCAATCACCCCATCGCCTCGCTACCTCCCGCGAGCTAGAGAAGGATCTTGAAAATGACCAGGAAGGTTATCTACCAAAGCCACACGCAGGTTATGCACCCTTTGGTGTCTATTTATAGTTATGCATAAAATGGAAAACAGCCATGGAAAGTAGTATTTGGGAAGGTGTGGTAGTTGGTGCATCTGGTGGTTCGATAGCTGGCATCACAGTTTACCTAACCCAGTATCTTCACCAAAAGCTGCGCGACTTCTTTGAAATGCGCAGAATAAATACATGACTGAAAGAAAATTCTACTGGCGGAAAATGGCGGACCACAAGGACCATAGCAAGCTGGACCAACCTCCCGGAAGACAGAGTTAATTATTTATGCAGCAAAAGCAAAATAATAAAACTTTCCACAGGGGAAAATGAAGGTATGTGGGCGCACCGAGAAACAGTAAATCTAACCGACTGTTAGCAATGCATAACAACTGGTTCAAACCGTTCGCTTCGCTCACTGGGACGGGCTAAAGCCCGCCCCTTAACCAAACGTTAGAGGTGCAAGTTGAAAGCGCTGGAGAAATGGGCAGAGCGTATATACGCCGAGACAGACGTAGGGCGAAGCATTGCAACATCTTTTGCCGGCATCGTTGGTCTGTCGGTTTATCTTTTGACATCGGATTGGGTTATTGCCGCCTTTTCAGCAGTTATTGCGTTCCCGCTAGTTCGGCTCATAGCGACTGGGCTTCATGCAAGCATAGTAAGGCGGGCACAAAGTCGTGAAGAGCTAGAAGAAGCAAAGAGAATTTATTCCCGCTTGAGTACACACGAGAAATCTGTAGTGCAAGCCTTTGTAGAGTCCGGCGGTTCAGTTCTCACTTGGAGCCAAGTAAATAAGCTAGGTCTATCAGGCAATGCTATCGAGTCACTTATCCAGCGAGAGGTCGTTTGGACATCAACGACCTCGGATGGCATGCGCGAAACATTTGCTCTAGATTCAGCAATATTTGATGTAGGGCAAAAGCATTCGGCCAGTGGTAGCAACCTCTAACAACTGGCTCAAACCGTTCGCTTCGCTCACTGGGACGGGCTAAAGCCCGCCCCTAGCCAACGCTAGGGCATCCGCGCATGAGAAACGAAGACGGCACCTTCTGCAAAGACTGTCACCAGCAGTTAGACGAAAAGTTAGCATCTAGTGCAAGCTAATCATGCCCCTGCTGTGGCTCCACAAAAAAATACATGAATGCATCCATTATTGATGGAATTGGCCTTTACGACTCTTGGGAAGCACAAGCTAAAGACGCCAAGTATCCGGGCAAAAGAAAAATTAGGTGGGAGGCATTTGTTGGCTGGGAACAGTGCCATCAACTGCAATGTATGGTTTACAAAACAAGAACTATCGACCGAAGCAATGATGCTTACCAAGAAACAGTGACCGACCCAAAAACAGGGAAAATAATCCATCACTGTGAAGAGCCGCTTTCCAAACATTTCGGGCATGGTTCAGCAAAACCAAAGCCCTAACTAGTGGCTCAAACCGCTCGTTTCGCTCACTGGGACGGGCTAAAGCCCGCCCCTCAACCAAAGCGCGGTAACAACCCCTATGCCCTTCCCAACAGAAGAACACCAAGCCCTTCTAAAAGTTAAAGGCGTAGGCCCGACCGTCGTGCAGCGACTCGAACAGATCGGCATAAACTCCTTGCAGGAACTGGCCGAAGCCAGTGTCAGCGATATCGTCACCGCAGTAGCCGGTCAGTTGGGCTCCACCTGCTGGAAGAACAGCCCGCAAGCACGCGCGGCTATTCAGGCGGCCATCGATCTGGCCAAATCGCGTCAGTAACCTCCCTCTCTTTCACTGCCAAGGAACCCGGCATGCCTGCCCACGAGAAGATCAATTACGTCGAATACCCCAGCCGCGATCTGCCGGCTACCAAAGCCTTCTTCCAGGCCGCTTTCGGCTGGCGGTTCACGGACTACGGCCCCGATTACGCCGCCTTCACCGACGAAGGCCTGGATGGCGGTTTCTTCAGCGCCGAGATGTCCGCACGCAGCGATAACGGCAGTGCGCTGATCGTGTTCTATAGCGCACGGCTGGAAGACACCCTGGCCAAGGTCGAGGCTGCCGGTGGGACAATCGTCAAACCGATCTTTGCCTTCCCCGGCGGCAGACGCTTTCACTTCGTCGAACCGGGTAGCAACGAGTTTGCCGTATGGTCGGAGCCGGACGGTCGATAGTCGGTCCCCGGAATCCGTAAGCCCTGCTGCAACCGTCGTTCCCGCGCGGGCGGGAATCCAGAACGGCTCTCCGGGCTCCCGCCCAAGCGGGAGTGACGCTGAGGGCAACCCCTCACACAATGAGTGCTGGCGCGGCATATCCCGTTTGACCCACCGCCAACTCCGCCATTAACGTCCCAGTCTTTCCTCTCTCGGGCGAGCATCACTCTCGCCTGAGTCATGGAAGATCCCTGCATGAGTCAAGGAGGTACAGGATGCGCATCATGGTGATCGGAGCCAGCCGAGGCCTCGGCCGTGCACTGGTAGAGGGTTTGGCGCCAAGCCACGAGCTGATCGGGATTTCACGCAGCCGCCCGGCCGATCTGGCCACGGACATACAGTGGATCGAGGCGGATATGAGTGATCCGCTGCGGGCCGTGGACGCCATCGAAGCACAGTCGCCTCAGCGCCTGGACGCGATCATCTACAACCTGGGGATCTGGGAAACTCGCGCGTTCGAGGATGACTACAGTTTTCTGCAGGACGACGACGCGCAGATTCTCGAGATGGTCAGCGTCAATATCGGCGCGACCTTGCTGCTGCTCAAACGCCTGCTACCGCGCCTGCTCGGCGGCGCCAAGCCGCAACTGATCCTCACCGGTTCCACCTCGGCCCTGCCGCAAAGTGGCCGCCCGGAAGTCACCTTCGGCGCCAGCAAGTTCGCCCTCAAAGGCATCGCCGAGACCCTGCGCGAAGGTTTTCGCGATCAGCGTCTGGCCGTCACCTGCCTGCAACTGGGCTACCTCAATACCCAGGATGGCTTACAAACGCCAGTGGAGCAGGCGGCGCAAAATGGTGAAGGTCAGCTGATTCCACTGCACGATGTCGTCGCTCTGGTGCGAACGCTACTGAACCTGTCCGATGCCAGTTACGTGCGTGAGCTGGTGCTACCGGCCATTGCCGACGAGCGTTTCTGAAAGGACAAGAACAGGTATTGGCCATGCAGAGAACCGACCATATCCGCCTGATGGCACGCTACAACAGCTGGATGAACGAACGGCTCTACACAGCCGCTTCCAGCTTGTCCGACGAGGCGTTGAGCACCGAGCGCGGCGCGTTCTTCGGCTCGATCCTCGGCACGCTCAATCATCTGCTGGTGGCCGACCGTATCTGGCTGGGGCGCTACACCGCGCACCCGGCGAACTTTCAGGCATTGCAAACGCTCGCAGAGCTGGAAATGCCGACACGCCTGGATCAACTGATGGGTGCGGATATACGCGAGCTGGCCGCACTGCGTAAACAGCTGGACAGTTGCATCGAAGCCCTGGCCGCCGAGATGGGCGAAGAGCAGCTGGATCAGCCGCTGAGCTACCGCAACATGAAGGGTGCGGCCGCGCAAAAGCACTTCTTCGCCCTGCTGATGCACCTGTTCAACCACCAGACGCATCACCGCGGGCAGGCAACGACGCTACTAACCCAGGCGGGCGTGGATGTGGGTGTGACCGATCTGCTGGCGTTGATCCCTGACGAGCTTTGAGCTGCGGCCAAGTGCCGATCACACCTCGCCCTCTCCAGGCTCAAAGGCCAGCCAGTTTCAGCCAGTGTGCGTAGAAACCTTCGGCAACCTGGTTCAATGCCCTGACCTTCCCACTCAGGTCGTCACGCATCTCGGCGATGCTCTGCTGGCTGGGCTGGCTGGCATCGAGCAGGTGCGCCCAGTCGTCTAGCCAGAGCGCGATCAGATCTTCGGTCATCTCCGGGTGGCCCTGCAGCGCCAGCACCTTGTCACCCCAGGCGAAGGCCTGATTGTCGCACCAGCGGCTGCTCAGCAGGGGTTGAGCACCTTCAGGTAGCGAGAAGGTGTCGCCATGCCACTGAAAAATGCCGAACGCTGCAGGCAAATGTGCCAACCAGGGGCTATCGGCTGCTTCTGATCGGCGCTGCATGCGCTGCCAACCTGCTTCGGTGTAGGACATGCGGTGGATGCTGGCGCCCAGTGCCTTGGCCAGCAATTGGCCGCCCAGGCAGTGACCAATGATGGGGATGTCACGCTCGATAAAGCGCTGCAACGCTGCCACTTCATCGGCGATCCAGGGCAACGGGTCATTGACGCTCATCGGCCCACCCATCACGGCGACCGCCTTGGGCCGCTCTAGGTCGTAACCGTGCAGTTCACCCAGGTCGACGCGCAGCACGTCGAAACTGCAGTCACGCGCCTGCAGCACCTGCGCCAGATGGGCTGGCGGGCAATAATCGATATGAGTCAGGATCAGAACATCGGCCATAGCTACCTCCGCCGCGCAGTCTGCGCGAGAAGGATTGGCAAGTCGAGGTGGGTTGGGAGTTGAAGCCATCGGCCGGACAGCCGGCCGATGGTCTGAGCTGATGGACGCCGCTGCAGTCCCTAACGCATGGCTGACGCTTTCACCTCCTGGGTAACGCCCCAACCATCCATCTTGCCGCCCAGCGGGACGACGATGGACTCCAGGTCATGTTCGAACTCGCCGATACCGGCATGGGTGGCGTACATCACTTTGCTGATTTGCAGGTGCCAGATGCCGTCCTCACGGGCGGATATCTGAGCGTTGAGCGACTCGCCGCGAAAGTTTCTGGCTGCCATTCTGGCCCGTTCTTCGTCGGGAAAAATGGCGTAGAACTCGATCGGGTGAAACTGGGCGAAGTCGAATCCCCCTTCTTTCATCCGACGCAGCACCGAGGTGCTGGAGTCTTCGTGGAAGGCTGTGCTCATAAACGACCCCCTCTCAGGCTATGGATGGATTAACCGCTTTCCCAATGCGACCGTCCTGCGGACGGTGTCGCGACTCCTACCGGAAACCTCCGAAAACGCCCTACGTTTTCAGAAGCACCCAAATGGCGCCGCCCCGAGAATCGAGCAGATGCTCGATGTGTCTACTGCAAGCGTATCGACGACTGCCCGGCAGAACGCCGGACTGAAAACCGTCTCCTCTAGAGTAGTCGCTGAGCGAAAGGTTCGCGTGGTGCAGAAAGCCCTTGTGACAAAACCGGCGACCAGCGGCAATTGGCCAGCCTGAAAGTTTCGCCCGAGCTCATGGCCGACTGAGCCAACCCATCAGCAACCTGTTGATCCAGCCCGGCGTGATCTGCCCAAAGGTGAACAGCAGCCCGAACTGCAGCCCCACCGGGCGATGCACATTGCTGGCGTGGGCCTGCTTCCAGGCCGCTTCGGCGACCTGCTCGGCCTCCAGGCGCACGCCCAGGCGACGCATCACCGGTGGACGCTGCGCCTGACTGCGCACCATCGGTGTGTCGACGAATGGCGGCATCAGGTCTCCCACGCGGATGCCGTGCTCGCGCCACTCCAGTTCCAGCGCCTCGGTCAGGCCGCGTACAGCGAACTTGCTGGCCGAATAGCTGGCCAGTTGTGGCACGCCGTAAAGCCCCGAGGCCGAGCCCATGTTGATCACTTGCGCCTCTGGTGTGGTCTTGAGATAGGCGAAAGCCGCATGGCAAAGATTGAGCACGCCGAGCACATTGATCTCTACCAGGCGTGCATGCTGCTCCAGCTCAATATCGGCAAAGGCGCCGGTACGCAGGATGCCCGCACCATTGAACAGCAGGCGCAACTGGCCGCCGCTCTGCGTGCAGAAGTCGGCCAGCGCGGCCTTCACCGCTACGGCATCGACCACATCCAGCGGCGCATGCCAGGCGCCGCCCAGCTCGGCGGCCAATGCGGACAGCGCCTTTTCATCGACGTCGAGCAACCCGACGCGCCAGCCCCGCGTGTGAAACAGCCGCGCGGTGGCAGCGCCAATGCCCGATGCGGCGCCGCTGATGAGAATGTTGTTCATCACACACCCCGCTCACGGAGAAAGGCCGCCACGCGGGCGATGGCGTAATCCGCCGCGCGCAACATGCCGACATGCGCCTGGAACACATGCCACAACCCCGGATAACGCTCCAGCCGCAGGTTCACCCCAGCCACCGTGGCGCGCTCGGCCAGGCGCAAGCTGTCGTTGAGCAACAACTCGTCTTCGCCGACCTGGATCAGCGTCGGCGGCAGGCGGCTGAGATCGGCGAACAGCGGCGACATACGCGGATCGTTGCGCGGCAGGTCGGTCGGGCAATACAGCTGCGCAGCCTGCTCGATCCAGCTGGGGTGGAGCAGCGGGTCGCCTGCTGGCGGCTCGTGCATCTGCTCGCCGGTGAAGTCGGTGACCGGCGAGAAGCACACCAGTGCGGCAGGCACAGGTAGGCCGAGTTCGATGATGCGCAGGCAGCCGACCAAACTCAGGTTACCGCCGGCCGAGTCGCCACCAATGGCGATCTGTTCGGGCCTATAGCCGGCCGCCAACAATGCCTGGTAAGCCGCCACCACATCATCGCGCGCTGCCGGGTAGGGATGCTCAGGCGCCAGACGGTAATCCAGAGCGCAGACCTCCAGGGCAGCGCGTTTGGCCAGGCTGGCGCAGATGCCTCGGTGCGTGTCCGGCCCGCCGATCATGAAGGCACCGCCGTGCAGATAGAGCAGCACGCTGCCGCTGCTGACAGGCGGTCGATGCCATTCGCACGGGCGCCCGGCCAGGGTATCGGCGCTGCGCTTTACGCCACGCGGCGTCAGGGTGATGGCGGTGAGTGCACGCAACACACGACGCTGCCCGGCCACCGGCATCGGCGGCCGTACCAGACTGCGGAAGAACAGACGCAGAAAACCGCGCAACAGGCCGCGCAGCAGCATCTGCTCGGCAGCGGGGGCATTGAAGTCAGCGGACGCAGTCATAGTCGGCAAGCTCCGGAGTACGGGTCATGAGGCGATAGGTGAAGGTGAACCCCGGCCAGTTGTTGGTGTTCTTGCCGGTAGCGGTCTTGTACCAGCTGTCGCAGCCCTGTTCCCATATCGTTCGATGAGTCGCCTGCTGCAGCTCGGCGTTGTAACTGCGCTGCACCGTCGGGCGCAGGTCGAGATAGCGTAGCCCCTGTTCGCGCAGCACCTGCATGCACCCCAGTACGTAGGCGTACTGGCTCTCCAACATATAGAGAATGGAGTTGTGGCCGAGATTGGTGTTCGGCCCGTAGAGCAGGAACAGGTTGGGAAAACCGCTGACGCTGATGCCCTTGTAGGCCTCGGCGCCCTCCTTCCAGGCCTGATTCAACTCCAGCCCATCGAGGCCACGAATGCGCATCGGCGCAAGGAAATCGGTGGCAGTGAAACCGGTGCCGTAGATCAGCACATCGCAGGGATGCTCACGACCATCGGCCGTCACCAGCGACTGCTCGCGCACCTCGCGAATCGCCGAGTCGACGACGTCGACATTGGCCTGCGCCAGCGCCGGGAAGTAGTCGTTGCTGATCAGGATACGCTTGCAACCCATGGGGTAATTCGGCTGCAAGCGCTCACGCTTGCCGGCATCGGGCATCTGCCGCTGCAGGTGACGGGTGAAGCTATGGCGGAACAGGCGCATCAGCCAGGGGAAGCGGATAAAGGCCAGCGCCCGGCCCTCGTGATGCAGGTATTGCAGGAGGCGGTCGGCACGTTGCAGCAGGGGCAAACGCTGTTTTAGAGCAATCTCCCAGGGTCGATAGGCGCGATCCGGCTTGGCCAGCACATAGGCAGCCGAGCGCTGGAACAGGCTCAGGCTGGCGACCTTCGGCTGGATCTGCGGCACGAACTGGATCGCCGAAGCGCCGGTACCGATTACCGCCACGCGCTTGCCGGTCAGATCCAGATCATGGCGCCAGCGCGCCGAATGGAAAGCCTCGCCGCGAAAATGCTCCAGACCGGGCAGCTTCGG
Source organism: Ectopseudomonas toyotomiensis (assembly GCF_017167985.1). Classification (NCBI taxonomy): domain Bacteria; kingdom Pseudomonadati; phylum Pseudomonadota; class Gammaproteobacteria; order Pseudomonadales; family Pseudomonadaceae; genus Ectopseudomonas; species Ectopseudomonas toyotomiensis. Next base: position 124,475 of record NZ_CP070505.1, read on the forward strand.
GTAGGCCGGTCGATTGAGCTGGCCGCAGGCACTGACCAGCACCTGCGTCTCGATCACTTCGCCCCCTGCCAGCTCGACACGCCAGATACCGCGCGCGGCATCGAACTCGGCGCCGAGCACTTCGCTGTTCAGACGGATGTGCGGGCGCAGCCGGTGTTTCTCCACGCACTGCAGGATATAGGCGTGGATCTCCGCCTGCGGCGCGAACTTGCGCGACCAGTCGTGCTTGGGCTCGAAGGAAAAGGAATACAAGTGCGAGGGCACATCGCAGGCGGCGCCCGGATAGCTGTTGTCGCGCCAGGTACCGCCTACCTCGCCGGCCTTTTCCAGCAACAGGAAGTCGTCCTCGCCGGCCTTGCGCAACTGCATGGCCAGGCCCAGACCGGCAAAGCCGCTGCCGATGATCAACACGCGCCAGGGCGCGTTCGTACGGGGGTTGTTATTCATTGTGATGACCCGTGTATGACGATGAACCGATGCTACTTGCGCCCCCGCGTCCAGGTTATGGCATAGTCGGCCAGGATATTGTGATTTTCGGACAATCTATGTCAGCGCCCTGGCCCGCACGCCGCAGCATCACCAGCATTCAGTTGCTCACCCAGCTGGGGCTCGATCTGGGCCTGAGCCTGGACAGGTGCCTGCATGAAACGGGGCTCAGCCCGGTGCAGTTGGCCAGCCTGAACGGGGAGATCGAAGCGCAGCGTGAGCTGCAGCTGATCGCCAACCTAGTCGAGGCACTACCCGCAGTCGAAGATCTTGGCCTGCAGGCCGGCCGGCGCTACCACCTGACCACCTACGGCGCCTGGGGTTACGCCATTCTCAGCAGCGCCACGGTGCGCCAGGCCGCCGAACTTGGCCTGCGCTATCACGGCCTGACCTATGCCTTCACCCGCATCACTCTGAGCGCGGATGACGCCATCGCCAGCCTGAATTTCGACGACAGCGCTCTGCCCCCGGCGCTGCATGATTTCATCGTGCAGCGCGATATGCTCGGTGCCCTGGTGGTCGTGCGCGAGCTGCTGGGCAGCACGCTGCAATTACTGATCGTGGAACTGCGCCAGCCTGCACCGGCTGACGCTTCACCCTTTATTGCCGCCTTCGGCCAGGTGCCGCGCTTCGGCGCGGAGCACAATCGCCTGGGTTTTGCCGCCGACTTGCTGGACAACCCACTGCCACGAGCCAACCCGCAACTGGTCAGCGCCTGTGAACAGCAATGCCAGACGTTGCTGGCGCGCCATCAATGGCATCAGGGTCTGGCCGGGCGGGTGCGCCAGCTTCTGTTGCAGTCGCCGGGGCAGATCGCCGACATGGAACAGGTCGCAGAGCGCCTGCACTTGAGCAGCCGCACCCTGCGTCGACGCCTGATCGAAGAAGACACGAGCTTCCGTGCCCTGCAGGACGAAGTGCGCCAGGCGCTGGCCGAAGAGCTGCTGGCCGCCGGCGGCCTGAGCCTGGAAGAGATTGCCGAGCGCCTGGGTTATGGCGAACTGTCGAACTTCATCCACGCGTTCAAGCGCTGGAAGGGCATCACGCCGGGGCGTTATCAACGTGAAGCGTTGGTGTAGGGCGTACCGGGACGCCGGCCGCTCGGAAGCAGTACGCCATCACGGTAGGCACTATGTGTTGACTGTTCGCTGGCGCTCCTGAGTCCACCCTACGAGCTGCCATGTATGGCCGCTGGCTCCCCTGGTGCGCGCGGCGCACCCTACAACAAGCCCGTGCGCCTGGAACGCGCTTCATGTAGGGTGCGCCGTGCGCACCGCGCCCCCCCGCACACAGGCAAGATCGTCGCAGTTTGAAAGTCATCTTCACGCTGACAAGGCGCAAACGCCGCGCTAGGGTGCCAGCCATGAACATCATCACGCTGCTTCTGCCCTACCAACCGCCCTGGGACTGGCAACAGTTCCACAGCCATTTCGCTCTGCGCGCGATTCCCGGGCTGGAGTCATTGAGCGCGAACAGCTACAGCCGCGGCTTCAGCATCGACGGCACACCCGGCTGGTTTCGGGTTGCCCCGCTGCCAGGGCAGAACGCGCTGGAACTGCGCTGCCGCCTGGCCTCGCCCGCACATCTCGACCAACTCGAACAGCGCGTGCGGCGCATGTTCGATCTCGACAGCGAGCCCGAGGCAATTGCCCTGCACCTGAGCACTGACGAACTGCTCGCGCCACTGCTGCAGCGCAATCCCGGCCTGCGCCTGCCGGTGGCGTTCGATCCGTTCGAACAGGCAGTGCGCGCCATCGTCGGCCAGCAGGTCACGGTCAAGGCGGCGGTCACCATAGTCGGGCGCCTGGTACAGCGTGTCGGCACACGGATCGAGATGCCGGAAACACTGGGCATCAGCCATCTGTTCCCCTCACCGCAGGCGCTTGCCGAGGCCGACCTGACTGGTATCGGCATGCCCGGTAAACGCGTGCAGTGCCTGCAGCATTTCGCCGCGCGCATTGCCGATGGCGGCCTGAAACTGCATCTGGCCGATGGCAATGCAGCACTGATCGAACAGCTATGCGCCCTGCCAGGCATTGGCCCGTGGACTGCGGAGTACATCGCCCTGCGCGCGTTCGGTGAGGCCGACGCCTTTCCCGCCAGCGACCTGGGTTTGCTCAAGGCGCCGGTATGGGGAACGGAAGGTATCGATGCGCGCCGCTTGAAAGCACGCGCGGAAGCCTGGCGCCCGTGGCGCGCTTATGCGGCGGCGCATCTCTGGCATAACTATTCGGGAGGCTGAGTCATGCATTACCGCTACCACGACAGCCCCGTCGGTCCGCTGCTGATCGCAGCCGACGACAGCGGCCTGCAACTGTTGCTGATGGAGCTGGACAGCCGGCCCTGGCGCATCGAAGACCATTGGCAGCCCGCTGGCCGTGAGCTGGACGCCGTGTGCAGCCAGCTCGATGAATACTTCGCCGGCAAGCGCCGTCAGTTCGAACTGCGCCTGGCGCCGAGGGGCACGGCATTCCAGCAGGCGGTCTGGCAGGCGCTGTTGGCCATTCCGTACGGTCGCACCTGCAGCTATTCTGAGCTGGCCAATGTCATCGGCAGACCGCAGGCCGTACGCGCGGTGGGGACAGCCAATGGCGCCAACCCCATCTCTATCATCGTGCCCTGCCACCGCGTGATCGGCCGGGACGGCAGCCTGACCGGCTATGCCGGTGGCCTGCCGCGCAAGCAGCAGTTGCTGGAACTCGAGGGTGTATTGCAGCCAACGCAGGCGCAACTGGCTTTGTAACCAGACTCTTTACGAAAAGTGCCTAGGGCGCGGGTATGCGCGCCAGAGGCTCTGCACGCGGACGTAGGGGCAAAGCCAGAATCAGCCCTTCGCCCGAAGCGGGAAAGATACCGGTCAAGGCGGTGATATTGACCTGATGGGAAACCAGCACCAACGGCGCGCCAGCAGGCAGTTGGTTGATCGAGCGAATCAGCTCGGCGGTCTGCTCGGCACCATCCTCGGGCTTGCCGAAGAATGAATCCAGCGCTGCGAATGGTTGTACCGGGCCGCGCTGCATGTTGCTGGCCGTATCCAGCGCACGGCACCAGCGACTGCTGAGAAGCCGCGGCTGTTCGATCCCCTGACGCGCGAGCAACTCGCCCCAGCGCCGGGCCTCGGCACGCCCTTGAGCGTTGAGGTTGCGCTGGGTTTCGCATTGTCCCAGGCGGAAGTTAGCCGGGTCGCCCGTACCCGGCGCGGTGGCGTGACGCATGAGTATCAGCGCACGACCTTCGCGCAGTGCCTGCCAGGCGTCGGCGTTATCTGCCGCCACACTGAACAGCGGCAGCAGCGCCAAGGCCAGCAGCCACAAGCGAGTCATATTCTGACGTTGCCGCGCGGCCCCATCAGCGCCCAGATGATCAGACCGATCACCGGCAATAGCACGATCAGCAGAATCCATAGAATCTTGATTCCAGTTTCCGCGTTGCTCTTGACCACGTTGATGATGGCCCAGATATCCAGGGCCAGGATGACCAGGCCGAGCAGCCCATTGAAGGTAGAACCCATGGCGACACTCCTGTCTGAAAGGTTGCCTGCATAGGATAGTCGGTGACTGGCGCGGGTTCCCTCAATCACCCAGGCGCGGAAAACGGCTGGCGATATCGTCGCCCGTCCGCTCTGGCGTCTCGTCGCCAAGGCTCAGACGCAGCGCCAGCACGTGCGGTTCTTCACCCAGGTCGAACCAGTGACGAGTGCCGGCCGGCAGCGTCAGCAGGTCGCCACGCTCACCCTGCAACACATACACGTAGCCATCCAGATGCACGCTGAGCTGGGCGAAACCACCCAGGAACAACCAGGTACTGGCGCTAGACTGCACTTGCTCGTCTAGATACCGAGCGCGCAGCTCCAGTTTCTGCGGATGATTGCGCTGCAGGTTGAACAGCTCCTGCTGCACATGCCCTTCCTTGCCCATGAATGCCTGCAGCCACAGACCATAGGCAGCGTCGAACTCGGCCTGCTCGCAACCAGGGCGCAACGCAGCCGGCAATTCCAGCTGGCGATAGTCGATGCCCACCGCGGACAAGGTGCTGGCGATATCGTCGGCGTGGTTGAGAACCTTGTTCGGCAGTTCCGGGGAGGTGTGCAGGTGGACGGCGAGGCTGCTCATGAAGGGTTCACTCGATTCAGGGCCGCTCGGGCGGCAGACGGGTGGCAATGATGAAGGCTGCCAGCAAGGCTACCAGACTGGCGATGGCGAAGGTCCAGGCCGGGCCCAGGCCCTTCCAGCTGTAACCGGCATACAGCGCGCCCAACGCACCGCCGATGCCAGCCAGGCTGACATACAGCGCCTGGGCCTGGCCCTGCTGGCGATCGGCGAAACTGCGCTGCACGAAGTGGATACAGGCGGCATGGAACGCGCCGAAGGTGGCGGCGTGCATACACTGCGCCAGCAACAGCACCGGCAGGTACTGGGGCAGACTGCCTAGCAGCAGCCAGCGCACGGCGGTGATCAGGAAGCTGGCCAGTAACACGGCGCGCAGCGAGTAGCGCTGCAGCAGCCGCGCCATGACCAGAAACAGCAGGATCTCCGCCACCACCCCCAGCGCCCAGAACAGACCGATGGCGCCACGGCTGTAGCCAACGCCCTCCAGGTGCAGAGTGAGGAAGGTGTAGTACGGGCCGTTGCTCAGTTGCATCAACCCGACGCAAACATAGAACGCGAGGATGCCGGGGCGGCGCAATTGGCACACAAAGCCATCCGACTCCAGCGGACTCGGACGCAGCACAGGCTGTGCATTGGGCACCCAGAAACTGCTGACGACGATACCGGCCATGATCACCAGCAACGCTGCAGGATACGCATCCAGGCTCAGCCACTCGAACAGCAGGCCGAGGCCGACCACGGCGACGATGAAGCCGATGCTGCCCCACAGGCGAATCTGGCTGTAACGCGCCGCCTGCTCACGCAGGTGGGCCAGGGTGATGACCTCGAACTGCGGTAGCACCGCATGCCAGAAGAAGGCGTGGGTGGCCATGATCAGCGCCAGCCAGGCGTAGCTTTGGCTGAAGAAGATGCCGGCGAAGCAGACCAGGGTGCACAGCGCGCCGAAACGCACGATCAACAGGCGCTGACCGGTGTGGTCACCCAGCCAACCCCAGAGGTTCGGTGCCAGGCAGCGCATCAGCATGGGAATGGCGATCAACTCGCCGATCCGCGCCGGGGAAAAGCCCAGATGGTCGAAGTACAGCGCCAGGAACGGCGCCGTACCCCCGAGCAGAGCGAAGTAGAAGAAGTAGAAACCGGACAACCGCCAGTAAGGCAGGGCCGCGCTCATGCCGCCGTCCGGCTCACAGTTGTGGCAGCACCGGTGTGGTGACGCGCACGTCGGCGTTCTGCGCGCGGTGACGCAGCAGGTGGTCCATCAGCACGATGGCCATCATCGCCTCCGCGATCGGCGTGGCACGAATGCCCACGCAGGGGTCGTGACGACCCTTGGTGATCACATCCACCGGGTTGCCGTCGACGTCGATGGAACGCCCCGGTGTGGTGATGCTGGAGGTCGGCTTGAGCGCCAGGTGGGCGACGATCGGCTGGCCGCTGGAGATGCCACCGAGAATGCCGCCGGCGTTGTTGGAGAGGAAACCTTCCGGCGTCAGTTCGTCGCGGTGTTCGGTGCCGCGCTGGGCGACGCAGGCGAAACCGGCGCCGATCTCCACGCCCTTGACCGCGTTGATGCTCATCAAGGCATGGGCCAGTTCGGCGTCGAGGCGGTCGAAGATCGGCTCGCCGAGCCCTGGCATCACCCCTTCGGCAACCACGGTGATCTTCGCGCCGACCGAGTCCTGGTCACGGCGCAGCTGGTCCATGTAGGCCTCGAGCTCCGCTACCTTGTCCGGGTCGGGGCTGAAGAAGGCGTTCTGCTCGACGCTGTCCCAGGTCTTGAACGGAATCTCGATAGGGCCGAGCTGGCTCATGTAGCCACGGATGACGATGCCCTGGCTGGCCAGGAATTTCTTGGCGATGGCGCCGGCCGCCACGCGCATGGCAGTTTCGCGCGCCGAGCTGCGGCCACCGCCACGGTAGTCGCGGATACCGTACTTGTGGTGGTAGGTGTAGTCGGCATGCGCCGGACGGAACAGATCCTTGATCGCCGAATAGTCCTTGGACTTCTGGTCGGTGTTGCGGATCAGCAGGCCGATGGAGCAGCCGGTAGTCTTGCCCTCGAACACGCCGGAGAGGATTTCCACCTCGTCGGCTTCCTGGCGCTGCGTGGTGTGGCGACTGGTGCCGGGCTTGCGGCGGTCGAGGTCGCGCTGCAGGTCTTCCAGGGAGATCTCGACACCAGGCGGGCAACCGTCGACGATGGCGACCAGCGCCGGGCCATGGCTTTCGCCAGCGGTGGTGACGGTGAACAGCTTGCCGTAGGTATTGCCGGACATGGGAAGACGCTCCGCGAGATTCAGCTCAGGCCCGGCGCAGCGCAGGCCCGATTCACAAGGTGGGCGAGTATACCTGCCACCTTCTTGCAGTTCACCCCGAACCTTGCCCCGCAGTCAGCGTCCAATGCCAACCTGCCACTACCCTACCCTCATCATGCTGCGAGCCCTGCTCTTGACCCTCACCCTGATCACCAGCCTGGCCCAGGCCAGCACCACCCGACAACTGCCCATCAGCCTCGACACCGACCAGGGCACCCTGTACGGCAGCCTGCTGGTGCCGCAGAGCGACAAGCCGGTGCCGGTAGCACTGCTGATCGCCGGCTCAGGCCCCACCGACCGTGATGGCAACAACCCCGAGGGTGGCCACAACGATGCACTGAAGAAGCTGGCCCAGGTCTTGGCGCGTAATGGCATCGCCAGCCTGCGCTATGACAAGCGCGGCGTCGCCGCCAGCCGCGCCGCCACGCCAGACGAAAAGGACCTCAGCGTCGAGCGCTATGTGGCCGACGCCGAAGGCTGGGCCAGGCTGCTCAGGGACGATCCGCGTTTTGATCGACTGATTCTCATCGGTCACAGCGAAGGCGCAATGATCGCCAGCCTGGCCGCCCCCGCTAGTCAGGCCGATGCCCTGGTGTCCATTGCCGGCCCCGCCTACCCCATCGGCCAGGTGCTGGATATGCAACTGGCCATGCGCCTGCCGCCATCCTTGCTGGCCGAGAGCCGGCACATCCTCGCCAACCTGATCCGCGGCAAACTACAGCCGCAGGTGCCAAAAGAGCTGCAAGCGATCTATCGCCCCAGCGTGCAGCCCTACCTGATCAGCCTGCTGTGCCAGGACCCAGCGGAAAACTTCGCCGCGCTGCAGATTCCCGCACTGATCGTGCAAGGCACCCACGACGCCCAGGTCAGCCCGGACAACGCCGAAGCTCTCAAGCAGGCCAAGCCCGATGCCAAACTGGCGATGATCGCCGGCATGAACCACGTCATGCGCATCACTCCGGCGCCCTGGAACGAACAGCTGGCGTCCTACAACGATCCGCAGCTACCCTTGGCCCGTGCGCTGGGCGAACGGATCCTCTCCTTCATTCGCTCCAGTGCTGAGGGAAATGGCCGATAACGCATCGAAGGCCATCGAACAGTACACAGGACGCCCATGAGCGAAAACCCAGCCCCGCAGGCACCAGCGCCAGATGCCGAAGCTGCGACAAACGAAACGCCTACCGCGCCGCATCCCTGGGCGGACCTGCCAGCCGAGCAATTCAGCCTGCTGCGTCTGGCGCCACTGCCCGTCGACCGGGAAACCGGCCCGCGGCCACTGCGCTTCGTCCAGCTTGGCCGGGTAGAACGCCACGCCAAAGACACGAGCCTGTTGCGCCTGACCATTCAGGTGCCCGGCCAGCGCCTGCATCGCCACAATAACCTGCTGGAGGTGTGGGCCGACCACCAGCGCAAGGAGGTTCGCTTCGGCCCCGACAAGGGCCTCAGCGTAGAACCGGCCAATCGCGGCCTGGGGCGCTTTCTCATGGCGCAGGGCATTGCCTGGGCGCGCAAGCAATACGCGCACTATCAGGTCGAGGGCGCCGCCCTGCCGACCAAGGACAATTTCAACGACGCCGCCCGCGCCCGCCGTGACCACGCGCTGAAGGCGCAGGGTTTCACCATCGAGTACAGCGACCCGTTGCAACTCAAGCCCTTCTACAGCGCACCGCGAGTCAGCTCGCTGCATGGCGACTGGCATGCCGAGAAGGTGCAGATCATCGAGTTGCTGGACGCCGCGGCGATGCTGCAGCAGGCCGACCAGACGCTGCAGGAGCAGGACGTCAAACTGCGCAAGCTGGAAGATCGGCTCGAGCGTCTCAAGCGTGAAGACAGTGGCCTGCGCTTCACCATCACCTGCCTGGTGGCGTTCAGCCTGTTTCAGGCCGGCCTGCTGATCTGGATCGCCACGCGCTGAGAGCCTATTTACGATCATCTGCGCGTCGGCGCTACTGCGTTGAAAACAAGCTCGAAATGCTCATGTACAAAAGTACACTCCGCTTTCTCGCTTGTTTTCGCCTTGTATCGCTCTAGCTCGAAAGATCGTAAACAGCCTCTCCTGGCGGCTCACACGACCTAACGTAGCGCACCGCGTATCAACCTTCGATGCGCGAACGAAACAGTTGCTGATGCTCGCGGCACTGCTTGGCCGCCAGCAGGAACACGCCATGGCCACCGCGCTGGAAGTCCAGCCAGGTGAAATCCACTTCCGGGTACAGCGCTTCGACATGCACCTGGCTGTTGCCCACCTCGACGATCAGCACGCCACGCTCGGTGAGGTGATCGGCCGCCTCGGCCAGCATGCGTCGCACCAGGTCCAGGCCATCATTGCCGCAGGCCAGGCCCATCTCCGGCTCGTGCTGGTATTCGGCAGGCATGTCGGCGAAGTCCTCGGCGTCGACATAGGGCGGGTTGGAGACGATCAGGTCGAAACGCTGCCCCGGCAACCCGGCAAAGCCATCACCCTGCACGCAGTACACGCGCTCCTCCAGGCCGTGGCGCTCGATATTGAGGTTGGCCACCTCCAGCGCGTCGAACGACAGATCGCCCAGCACCACTTCCGCCTCGGGGAATTCGTAGGCGCAGGCGATACCAATGCAGCCGGAGCCGGTGCACAGATCGAGAATGCGCGCCGGCTCGGTAGGCAGCCAGGGGGAGAAATGACGATCGATCAGCTCGGCGATCGGCGAGCGCGGCACCAGCACGCGCTCATCGACGACGAAGGGCAAACCGCAGAACCAGGCCTCGCCGAGCAGGTAGGCGGTGGGTACGCGCTCTTCGATGCGGCGCTTGAGCAGCGTCTGCAGGTGAACGTGCTCGTCGTCTTCCAGACGGCAATCGAGATAGGCGTCGGAAATTTCCCAAGGCAGGTGCAGCGCGCCGAGCACCAACTGACGCGCTTCATCCCAGGCATTGTCGGTGCCGTGGCCGAAGAACAGTTGCTCGGCCTGAAAACGACTGACGGCCCAGCGGATGTAATCACGCAGGGTACGTAAACGGGTAGTGAGAGCAGTCACGGGCGGCCTCCGGAAGAAAAGTGCGGAAGTTTAGCCCAGTGCGGGTGGCCAGCGCATGAATGACCGGTTAACGAGCGTTCATGAGCGCTCGCGCTTCTTACGCAGTGCATCGTCATCGGGACGGCGTAGCTCGCGCAGAACGGCGATGGCCACGGCGATGGAGAACAAAAGCCAGAAATGCGGGGAAAACTGCGACAAAAGTGACATGGCAACTCCTTTTGCGTACGACCCTGAGTCCTTCAGGGCAGTTCCGATTCTGCTCCGGCAAAATGCACCGAGCAAGCCTTGGCGCAGATAGAGGTTCACAGAGCGCCCTGGCAAGCGGACAATGGCACATCATCACCATCAGCCAGGAGCCCGAGATGTCCCATCCGCAAACCATGTTCCAGCTCACCGGTCGTGGCCACGCACCGGCCAGCCTGAACAATGCGACCCTGCTGATCATCGATGCCCAGGAAGAGTACCGCAGCGGCGTCCTCGCGCTGCCGGGCCTGGACCCCGCACTGGCAGAGATCGCCAGTCTGCTGGCAGCAGCGCGCAGTGCCGGTGCCGACATCGTTCACGTCAAACACCTCGGCATTCCCGGCGGCCTCCTCGACCCCAGCGGCCCACGTGGCCGCCACCTGCCGGAAGCAGCCCCGCTGGCGGGCGAGATCGTCGTTGAGAAACGCCTGCCGAACGCCTTTGCCGGTACCGAGTTGCATGATCGTTTGCAAGCACTCGGCCATCTCGATCTGATCGTCTGCGGCTTCATGACCCACTCCAGCGTCAGCACCACCGTTCGCGCAGCCAAGGACTATGGCTACCGCTGCACCCTGGTCGATGCTGCCTGCGCTACCCGCGACCTGCCTGCACCGGACGGCAGCGTGATTGCCGCCGCCGAGGTACATCGTATCGAGATGATCGCGCTGGGCGACAATTTCGCCACCTTGGTGCCACACGCCAAATCGCTGGTGTGAAACCTGTAGCAGTATCGCCAGCGCTGCGGAACCCGGACACGACCAGCCGGTCATACCGGCGATAAGCCAAAGGAAATCGGAATGAAGCTGTCCGACGATTTCGATGCACGCCGCTTGCGCCCGCGCCGGCCGAAAAACTGGCGCCTGCGTATCGGGGCCGGCCTGGGCGCCCTGCTCGCCGCCTTCGGCATTCTGCTGGCGATGGCGGGCGTCGCCTCGCTGGCAGGCCGCGCGCCGGTACTGGGTACGCTCAACGACTCCACTGGCGAGGCCACCGTCCTGCTGCTGCTCGGCCTGTTCCTGTTGTGGGCCGGCATCGCCTTCTGGCGTCGCTGCCGCAGACGCCTGCGTCGCCCCAGCGATCTGAGCCTGTCGCCATCATTGATGAAGAAGCGTGACTGATCACCCGAAAACACAGCGCGTGCAACTGTAGGAGCTGGCGTGCCAGCGATGCTTTGCACCGACAGGATCAGTGCTGGCTCCTACAAATTCGTCTTTCTACGCTTACACGGCTGGCATTTGGGTAAAATGCCAGCCTGTTTCGCGGAGCCACCGATGCAAGACGACGACTTTTCCCTGTTCCAGGCCGAGCTGCGCGGCGTCAAGCCGATCAAGCACGACCGCGCCGATACCGGCAAACCCAAAACTGATCGTAAACAGTTCAACACCCTGCGCCAGGCTGCGACCATCAGTCAGGGCGAGATCAAGGTGGACGGGCTATCCGACCAGTTCGTCATCGACGTTGGCGCTGAAGACCCGCTGTACTGGGCCGGCAACGGCGTGCAGGACGGTCAGATGCGCAAGCTCAAGCTGGGCCAGATTCCGTTCGACGGCAGCCTCGACCTGCACGGCGTGAGCGTCGAGAAGGCGCGCGACACGCTGTGGGAGTTTCTCGCCGAAGCCACCAAGTTGGAGATTCGCTGCGTACGCGTCACCCACGGCAAGGCGGTGCGCATGGATGGGCGCAAGCCGATGATCAAGAGCCATGTGAACACCTGGCTGCGCCAGCACCCGCAGGTGCTGGGGTTCAGCTCCTGCCTGGCCAAGCACGGCGGCACCGGCGCGGTGTATATCATCCTCAAGCGCACCATGATGGATGGTCGCGACGAGTAATCAGAGAACCTGGCACTCTTGCCAGGCCCCTGTCGGCGCCCTACCCTGCGCCCATTCGATACCCAACAGGATTTTCCATGTCCCTGGAACAACAGTACACCGCGATCCTTGGCCAGCTTGGCGAGGACGTTTCCCGCGAAGGCCTGCTGGACACGCCCAAGCGCGCCGCCAAGGCCATGCAGTACCTCTGCCGTGGCTACCAGCAGACGCTGGAAGAGGTCACCAATGGCGCGCTGTTCAGCTCCGACAACAGCGAAATGGTGCTGGTCAAGAACATCGAGCTCTACTCGCTGTGCGAGCATCATCTGCTGCCGTTCATCGGCAAGGCTCATGTTGCCTACATTCCCAACGGCAAGGTGCTCGGCCTATCCAAGGTGGCTCGCATCGTCGACATGTACGCCCGCCGCCTGCAGATCCAGGAAAACCTAAGCCGGCAGATCGCCGAAGCGGTCGAGCAGGTCACCGGCGCACTGGGTGTGGCGGTGGTCATCGAAGCGCAGCACATGTGCATGATGATGCGCGGCGTGGAGAAGCAGAACTCCTCCATGGTCACCTCGGTGATGCTCGGCGAATTCCGCAGCAACCCGGCAACCCGCGGCGAATTCCTCAATCTGGTTCGTTGAGCCAAGCCCCAGACGGCGGCCGCTCACTTCGGTGAACGGCCGTCGGCATTTCAGGAGTTAGAAACATGTTGCTCAAAGCCCTTCGTATTGGCCTGGGTCAGTTGGTCGTGTTCGCCGACTGGATCAGCCGCCCGCGCAAGCTAAAGCGCAGCCCCGAGGCGCAAGCCGAGGTCGAACGCGCCACGGCCAATCTGGCGCTGTACCAGTTCCACGCCTGCCCGTTCTGCGTCAAGGTCAGGCGCAGCCTGCACCGCCTGAACCTGCCGGTGCAGCTGCGCGACGCCAAGAACGATGCCGAACACCGGCAGGCGCTGGAGCAGCACGGCGGCCGCATCAAGGTGCCGTGCCTGCGCATTGAGGAAAACGGCCAGAGTACCTGGCTGTACGAATCCAAGGCGATAATCGCCTATCTGGATCAGCGCTTCGCGGGCTGACGCTGGTGGAGGCGAATCAGGTGCCATCGATCCACCGTTGCGCTGAACCGTAGCCCGGATGCAATCCGGGAGCCTTGGAGCTCCTGCACCGGTCATTTCGCGGCTGAAACCGCTCCTACAAGATCGGCGCCGCTTCGCCGCTGTAGGAGCGAGCTCTGCTCGCGAACAGCCCATTAGGGTTCGATACCGTAGACCTTGAGCTGGTCGAGGAACTGCGCTTCGTCGAGCACCTTCACCCCCAGATCGCTGGCCTTGGCCAGCTTCGAGCCGGCACCTGGCCCGGCCACCACGCAGTGGGTCTTGGCCGAGACAGAACCGGCCACCTTGGCGCCCAGGCTTTCCAGCTTGCCCTTGGCCACGTCGCGACTCATCACTTCCAGAGTGCCGGTGAGCACCCAGGTCTGGCCGGCCAGGGGCAGGCCTTCGGCAACTTTCTTCTCGCTTTCCCAGTGCATGCCAAAATCGCGCAGTTGCTGCTCGATCGCGCGCGCGAGCTGGGCGTTATCGGCATTGTCGAAGAACTCGCGTACAGCCTTGGCCTGTTTCTCCGGCAGCGCCTGACGCATGTCCAGCCAATCGCCGCCAAGCACGCCGTCCAGGCTGCCGAAACGCTCCGCCAGCTTCTGCGCCGCGCCTGGGCCAACAGAGGGAATGTTCAGTTTGTCGAGCATGCCCCCAAGGGTGGCGACGGCCGAGAACTCGGCGCTCAGCTCTCCCTCTTCCTGCAGTTCGAGACCGCATTCGCCCAGCAAGGCGCTGATCACCTGCTGATTGTGCTCATCTTCGAAGAAGCTGTGGATCTCGTGCGCGACTTCCAGACCAATGTCCGGCAGGTAGGTCAGCACCTGCGGTAGCGCCTGACGCACACGCTCCAGCGAGGCCAGGGAGCGCGCCAGTACCTTGGCGGTCTCCTCGCCCACATCGGGGATGCCGAGGGCATAGATGAAGCGCGCCAGGGTCGGCCGCTTGCTGTCCTCGATAGCCTTCAGCAGCTTGTTGCTGGACACCTCGGCGAAGCCTTCCAGGCCGATGATCTGTTCGAAGGTCAGCTTGTACAGGTCGGCCGGTGAAGCGATCAGCTTCTCGTCCACCAGTTGCTCGATGGTCTTGTCGCCGAGGCCTTCGATATCCATGGCACGGCGCGAGACGAAGTGGATGATCGCCTGCTTGAGCTGCGCCTGGCAGCTCAGGCGACCGACGCAGCGATACACCGAACCTTCGCTGACCGACTCCTTGCCCTTGCTGCGCTTGACCAGTTGCGTGCGCTCCACCGCCGAGCCGCAAACCGGGCATTGCTCGGGGATATGCACGGGGCGCACGTTCTCCGGGCGACGCTCGGGCACCACGGCCATCACCTGCGGGATCACGTCGCCAGCACGGCGAATGATCACCGTATCGCCGATCATCACGCCGAGGCGCGCCACTTCATCCATGTTGTGAAGGGTGGCGTTGGCCACCATGACACCGGCCACCTTGACCGGATTCAGGCGCGCAACCGGCGTGACCGCACCGGTACGGCCCACCTGAAACTCCACGTCGAGCAGCTCGGTCAGCTCTTCCTGCGCCGGGAACTTGTGGGCGATGGCCCAGTGCGGGGTACGCGCACGGAAACCCAGCTGTTGCTGGTCCTCGATATTGTTGACCTTGAACACCACACCATCGATGTCATAGGCCAGGCTCATGCGCCGCTCACCGATATCGCGGTAGTAATCCAGGCAAGCCTCGACGCCCTTGGCCAGCTTCAGTTCGCGACTGATGGGCACGCCCCAGGCCTTGAGCTGCTGCAGCATGGCCACCTGGGTGCTCGGCAGCTCGCCGCTGACCTGGCCGACGCCGTAGCAGCAGAACTCCAATGGGCGGCTGGCGCTGATCTTCGGGTCGAGCTGGCGCAGGCTGCCGGCAGCAGCGTTACGCGGGTTGGCGAAGGACTTGCCGCCACTCTCGGCCTGCCGCGCATTCAGTTCCTCGAAACCAGCCTTGGGCATGAACACTTCGCCGCGCACTTCCAGAACCTGCGGCCAGCCCTCGCCCTGCAGCTTGAGCGGCACGTTGCGAATAGTGCGTACGTTGCTGGTGATGTCTTCACCGGTGCTGCCGTCGCCACGCGTCGCACCGCGCACCAACTGGCCATTCTCGTAACGCAGGCTGACGGCCAGGCCGTCGAGCTTGGGTTCGCAGCTGTACTCGATTTCGGCGCCGCCGCCGAACAGATCGCCGCCCGAAACGCCCAGGCCGTTCTGCACACTGCGGTCGAAGGCACGCAGGTCGTCTTCCTCGAAGGCGTTGCCCAGGCTGAGCATCGGCACTTCGTGACGCACCTCGCCGAAGGCGCTGAGCGCCTCGCCGCCGACGCGCTGGGTCGGCGACTCGGGTGTGACCAGCTCCGGATGCTCGGCCTCCAGCGCCTGCAGTTCACGGAACAGGCGGTCGTACTCGGCATCGGGCACGCTCGGCTCATCCAGCACGTAGTAACGGTAGTTGTGCGCGTCCAGTTCGTTGCGCAGTTCGGAAATACGTTGGGCGGCGTCGGTCATGCTCGGTCTCTCAAACGAAAAGAGCAGCCTTGGCTGCTCTCTTTCGACTTCGTGTACGGGTCAGCGTTTCTGGGTCAGTTGCCGGCGCTCGAATTCGACGATGCGCTGGCGATAGTGTTCGATGGTCTGCGCGGTCATCACGCTGCGCTGGTCATCCTTCAGCTCGCCACCCAGTTCGTGGGCCAGCTTGCGCGCGGCCGCGACCATGACGTCGAAGGCCTGCTTCGGGTGACGCGGGCCAGGCAGGCTGAGGAAGAAGCTCACCGCGCGGGTGCTGAAGCCTTCGATATCGTCGAGATCGAACGTGCCCGGCTTGAGTGCGTTGGCCATGGAGAACAGCACCTCGCCATTACCCGCCATGCTCTCGTGACGATGGAAGATGTCCATCTCACCGAAGCGCAGGCCGCTTTCGAGGATGTTCTGCAGCAGTGCCGGGCCCTTGAAGCCGAAATCGTCGCGGGCGACCACGTTGATCACCAGCACCTCTTCTACCGGTGCGGCATCGGCAGCCGGCTTGGAGGTTTTCTTCGGCTCGACGGGTTCGTCATCGACCGGGTTGAGCAAGGTCGGCACCGGCTCGTCGACAGCCAGATTGAGGTCGCCCTGTTGCGGCTCGTTGCGTGGACGACGTGGCAGGTCCTTGGCAGTCATCGACGGCAGATCGTCTTCATCCAGCTGCGGTTCGTGGTCGCGCTGCACCACACGCGGTGTACTGAGCAGATCTGGATCACTGTCGTCGTCCGGCATGTTGGCGAAGCTACGGTCCAGCTTGAACTTGAGCTTGCCCTTGCCACCGCGCATACGGCGCCAGCCGTCGAAAAGAATGCCAGCGATAACGATGATGCCAATAACGATCAGCCACTCGCGCAGACCGAATTCCATGAAATACCTGACCCTTAAAAATTCTGGTGAAAAAAAGATCCAATCAACCGGATCACAACTCGACTATAAAACGCGGCGCCAACTTCATGTTCTGTCTGACGTTTTCCGCGTGTAACAAAAGTGGGCAATAAGCTAGCACGACGAAAGGCAACTTTACACAGGGAGCCACATAAGGTTTTGCCTGTATTCAGTTAATCTCGCGGCGCTCTGCCATCACGCCTCCACCATCGCCAGCGCCTCCTCGACATCCACCGCCACCAGACGCGAGCAACCCGGCTCGTGCATGGTGACCCCCATCAACTGATCGGCCATTTCCATGGCAATCTTGTTGTGGGTGATGTAGATGAACTGCACCGTGGCTGACATCTCCTTGACCAGTCGCGCGTAGCGCCCGACGTTGGCATCGTCCAGCGGTGCATCCACTTCGTCCAACATGCAGAACGGCGCCGGATTGAGCTGGAAGATGGAAAACACCAGTGCCAAAGCAGTCAATGCTTTCTCTCCACCGGAGAGCAAATGAATGGTGCTGTTCTTCTTGCCCGGGGGCCGCGCCATGATGGTCACACCGGTATCGAGTAAATCTTCGCCGGTGAGTTCCAAATAAGCGTTGCCGCCACCGAAAACTTTTGGAAAGAGTGCCTGCAAACCGCCATTGATCTGATCGAAGGTGTCCTTGAAACGATTGCGCGTTTCCTTGTCGATCTTGCGGATGACGTTCTCCAGGGTTTCCAACGCTTCGACCAGATCGGCGTCCTGCGCATCCAGATAACGTTTGCGTTCGGACTGCTGCTGATACTCGTCGATGGCCGCCAGGTTGATCGGCCCTAGACGGGCGATGCGTGCGGCCATGCGCTCCAGCTCTTCTTCCCAGGCGCTCTCGCTGGCTTCGGCCGGCAGCGTGGCGATCACCCCGTGCAGGTCGTAGTTGTCCTCGGCGAGCTGGTCGGCCAATGCCTTGCGCCGCACGTTGAGCGACTGCCAATCCATGCGCTGTTGCTCCAGCTGGCTGCGTAGCAGTTGCGCCTGTTGTTCAGCCTGGGTGCGGCGCTTCTCCGCATCGCGCAGTTCGCGATCGGCGTCCTCCAGCGCCAAACGCGCCTGACGCAGTTCGTCGTCCACCGCCATGCGCCGCTCGAGCAATTCCTCGAGCTTGATGCGCAGCTCTTCCAGCGGCGCCTCGCCCTCTTCCAGATTCAGCGACAACTGCTCGCGCCGCTCATGCAGGCGCTCGGCCTGCATCTCCAGACGCTCCAGCGCCTGGCGGGTGGAGTCGTGCTGCGCCTTGAGCGAGCCGACGCGCACCGCCAGTTGATGGGCATGGTCCTTGTGCTGACGCGCGTCCTGACGCACACGGTCGAGGCGCTCGCGCAGACTGTCGCGGCTGGCCAGCAGGCTTTCGCGCTGCTCGTTATCCAGCGCCATGGCGTCCAGTGCGTCCTGCAACTGCAGGCGCGATTCGCCCAGTTGCTCCTGCTCGATCTCGCGCTGCTCGGCCGCTTCCTGCAGTTCGTCCTGCAAACGGCGACGGCGCAGGCCCAGTTGCTCGGCCTTGGCCTGGCTGGCGGACAGCTTTGCCTTCAGCTCGCTCAGCTGGCGCGCCAGTTCCTGACCCTGGCGGCGCTGCTGTTCACGCTGTTCTTCCTGAAGGCGTTGCTCGTCGCGCAGCGCCAGCAGGCGTTCATCCAGTTGCGCCAGGGCTGCTTCACGTTCCTCGCGCTCCAACTGTAGGCGTTCCAGCTCCTGACCGCGCGCCAGCACGCCGCTATCAGCTTCGGCAGCACGGCGCACGCGCAGAAAATGCCGGCCGACCCAGTAGCCGTCGCGGCTGATCAGGCTTTCGCCCTCGGCCAATTGCGCGCAGGCCGCCAGCGCCTGCTCCAGCGATTCCACCGGGCGCACGCTGGCCAGCCAGGGCGACAGGTCGTGGCTCGACTCGATCTTGTCCATCAGGCTGCCGGCGCGGCGCGCACCGCCCGAAGCCGGGCTGGCCAGGCGCAGTTCGCCCTGCTCCAGCGCGGCGAAATCCAGCCCGGCGAAATCATCCAGCAGCACGGCCTGCAGGTCGGCACCAAGGACAGTCTCAACCGCCAGCTCCCAGCCGGCCTCCACGCGCAGCCCTTCGGCCAGGCGCGGACGCTGCAGCAGGTTATGCTCGCGCAACCACTCGCCGGCGCCCTGCCCTGGATCGAGCGCCGCCTGTTGCAGCGCCTCCAGCGACGCCAGACGGCCGTTCAGGCGCTGCAGCTCACCTTGCGCCTGCTGCTGGGCCTGGCCAGCCTGCTGCAGTTCCTCGCGCAGTTGCTGCAGGCGCTCGGCCTGCTGCTCTTCGGCCTGTTGCAGCGCTTCGTGCTCCAGCTCGCCAGCGGCAAGCTGTTCGTTCAATTCGAGAATGGCGGCGTCTTCCGGGTCGGCCGCCAGTTGCTGCAATTCTTCGTTCAGGCGGCGCTGACGCTCGGCCAGGCGCTCCAGGCTCTGTTCCAGCTGGGCGATGCGCGACTGCTGCACTTCGGCCTGACGACGCGGTTCAGCGCTGCGCTGGTTGAAGCCGTCCCACTGCTCCTGCCAGCCATGCATGGCGGCCTCGGCCTCTTCCAGGCTGGCGGCAGATTCCTCGGCAGCAGCGGCAGTCATCTCCTGCTCGGGCAGGAGCATTTCCAGTTCTTCACCGAGGGTGGCCAGCAGGGTGCGGTCGTGGCCCAGATGCGACTCGGTTTCCAGGCGCGCCTTTTCTGCCTCGCGCAGGTCATCCTGCAACTGGCGCAGGCGCTGCTGGCCATGCTGGATGCTCTGCTCGACGCGGGCGATATCGCCACCCACGGAATAGAAGCGACCCTGCACCAGGTTGAAGCGCTCGCTCAATTCGTGATGGCCATCGCGAAGGCGCTCGATGCTGGCGTCGGCGCTGCGCTGCTCGGCCACCAGGGCCTCGAAGGCCACTTCCTGATCGCCGATCACCTGCTCGCGGCTGCCAACCTGCTGGTTCAGGCTCTGCCAGCGCAGGGCCAGCAGTTGCGCCTTGAGCTGGCGCTCCTCGGCCTTGTATTCCTGGTATTTCTCCGCCGCCTGGGCCTGACGGTGCAAACGTTCGAGCTGGCGCTCCAGCTCTTCACGCAGGTCACTCAGGCGCTCCAGGTTCTCCTGGGTACGGCGGATGCGGTTCTCGGTCTCACGGCGGCGCTCCTTGTACTTGGAGATGCCGGCGGCTTCCTCGATGAAATTGCGCAGCTCCTCGGGCTTGGCCTCGATCAGCTTGCTGATCATGCCTTGCTCGATGATCGAGTAACTGCGCGGCCCCAGGCCGGTGCCGAGGAAGATATCGGTGATGTCGCGGCGCCGGCACTTGGTGCCGTTGAGGAAGTAGGTGTTCTGCCCGTCGCGGGTCACCCGACGGCGAATGGAAATCTCGGCGAAGGCCGCGTATTCGCCCACCAGCGAGTTGTCGCTGTTGTCGAAAATCAGCTCGATGGAGGCCTGGGTCACCGGCTTGCGTGTGTTGGAGCCGTTGAAGATGACGTCGGTCATCGACTCACCACGCAGGTTCTTCGCCGAGCTTTCACCCATCACCCAGCGCACGGCGTCGATGATGTTCGACTTGCCGCAACCATTGGGCCCGACCACCGCCGCCATGTTGCTGGGAAAGCTTACCGTCGTCGGATCGACGAAGGACTTGAAGCCGGCCAGCTTGATGCTTTTCAGGCGCATCTGGGCTTAGCGCTCGGCCAGGGTTGCCAGCACCAGCTGGCAATTGTGTTCGCCATAGGCCAGCAGCACCTCACGTGCACGCGCATGGTCACGGCCGATGATCGCCTGCAGCAGGCTGGCGAAGGTGCCCATGAACTGGCCCATCTCGCCTTTGCGCCGCTCCAGCGCCAGGTGGTAGGTGCGGCTGATGGCCGGCAGCAGGTTCTCCAGGGTTTCCTGCAGGTATGGGTTGTCGGCGAAGGGAAAGGCCGCGCGCATCACGTCGAAGCTGTTCTCGACGAAGGCGCCGATATCGCCACGCTCCAGGCTGGCCAGCAGGCGCCGCTGGATATCGATGAAGGGCGCCAGGTCGGTTTCCACCTTCCAGCGCTCGATCACCGCGCGGGCCAGCATGGCGTACAGCTCGATGCTCAGTGCGTAGAGGCTGGTGACGTGGTGCGGGGTCAGTTCGCTGACCTGGGCACCGCGACGCGGCAGGATCACGATCAGGTGGCGACGCTCGAGAATCAGCAGCGCTTCGCGCACCGAACCACGGCTGACGTTGAGGGCCTGGGTAACCTTCTGCTCCTGAATGCGCTCACGCTCCTTGAGCTCACCGCGAATGATGCGTTCGGCCAGGTAATGGGCAATTTGCTCGGCGAGGCTGTCCGGGGCCTTGAACGTCATGACATTCCTTATTTGCGTCGATCCAGGGGCAGGCGGTCGAGTCTGGGAGCCCCGCCACGGCTGGGCGGGAGCAAGAAAATCTGGCGGCGAGTGTAACACAGGGTGTTACCCCGCCAAGCGTCCCCGCGGGGCACTTTCCGTTCTAAAGGTTGGCCGTGGAAGTCTGGCCACGAAAATGGATCGTCCTACAATCTGAGGTAAAACCCAGAACAATAATGACTTGGAGAATCCGATGTTCGAACGCCTGCCGTCGCGCTGGATGCTCGCCCTGAAGAAGGTCGGCTACTGGATCTGGCTGATCCCGGTACTGGGCATTCCCCTGAGCTATTACTGGTCACAGGGCAGCACTCACGCCGACGCCTGGTCCTGGCTGGTGATCAGCGTGGTGTTCGGTGTGATTCCCTTGCTGGACTTCATTGTCGGTCGCGACCCGGCCAACCCGGATGAGCGCGACGAAGTGCCGGCCCTCGAAGCCCAGGGCTACTACCGACTGCTGAGTCTGGCCACGGTGCCGCTGCTGCTGGCGATGCTGGTGTGGAGTGGCTGGATATTCGCCAGTTACGAGGGCTGGAGCTGGGTCGGCCAGCTCGGCTGGATGCTGTCGGTCGGCACGGTGATGGGCGCCATCGGCATCACCGTGTCGCACGAGCTGATCCACAAGGACCCGGAATTGGAGCAGAACGCCGGCGGCCTGCTGCTGGCCGCGGTGTGCTACGCCGGCTTCAAGGTCGAACATGTGCGCGGTCATCACGTTCACGTCTCCACGCCCGAGGATGCCTCCTCCTCACGCTTCGGCCAGAGCCTGTACGCCTTTCTGCCGCATGCCTACAAGCACAATTTCCTCAACGCCTGGAAGCTGGAAGCCGAGTGTCTCAAGCGGCGCGGCTTACCGGCCCTGCATTGGCGCAACGAGCTGATCTGGTGGTACGCCATCAGCGCACTGTTCCTGCTGGGCTTCACCCTGGCCTTAGGCGCGCTCGGCGCCCTGTTCTTCCTCGGCCAGGCGTTTATCGCCTTTACCCTGCTGGAGATCGTCAACTACGTCGAGCACTACGGCCTGCACCGGCGCAAACTGGACAATGGCCGCTACGAGCGCACCAATGCGCACCACTCCTGGAACAGCAACTTTCTGCTGACCAACCTATTTCTCTTCCACCTGCAGCGCCATTCCGACCACCATGCCTATGCCAAACGCCGCTATCAGGTGCTGCGTCATTTCGACGACAGCCCGCAGTTGCCCAATGGCTATGCCGGAATGATCGTACTCGCCCTTTTCCCACCGCTGTGGCGCGCGGTGATGGATCCCAAGGTCCGCGCTTACTACGCCGGCGAGGAACATCAGCTAAGCGAGCTGACGTAAGCCCTGAGCCGCCCTCCCCATCCCAACCCCGGCAGCGCAGGCTCCCGGGGTTTTGTTTTGGCTATGTCGTATTTGCTTG
Organism: Ectopseudomonas toyotomiensis; assembly: GCF_017167985.1. NCBI lineage: Bacteria > Pseudomonadati > Pseudomonadota > Gammaproteobacteria > Pseudomonadales > Pseudomonadaceae > Ectopseudomonas > Ectopseudomonas toyotomiensis. The sequence goes on from NZ_CP070505.1 coordinate 146,751, forward strand.
TTGATGCAGCGATTTGGCCTTGTAGGGTGCGCCTACGCTGGCATGAAAGTCGCTACGCTGAACGCATGGCGGCCTCATAACCGATTTGCATGACAAGCAGCTGACCACAGGGTCAAATATTTGTTGACCCAAAAGTCAGAAAACTCTAGATTGCCTCCATGGCCAATCACGTCCGGGCCTTGCAATGCGTGCACATACCCGGCGAGCCAAACGATTCATAACAATAAAGTGCCTGGAGGTCGTCCTTGATCCAGTTTTTACTCAACCGGGAGCTGCGCACCGAGCATGCCCTGGACCCCAACGTCACCGTGCTCAACTACCTGCGTGAACACGTCGGCAAGACCGGAACCAAGGAAGGCTGCGCCTCCGGCGACTGCGGTGCCTGCACCGTGGTGGTGGGCGAGCTCGATGGCGACCGCGTTCGTTATCGCACCCTCAACTCCTGCCTGACCTTCGTCTCCAGCCTGCACGGCAAGCAACTGATCACCGTCGAAGACCTCAAGCATCAAGGCAAGCTGCACAGCGTGCAGCAGGCGATGGTCGACTGCCATGGCTCGCAGTGCGGCTTCTGCACCCCCGGTTTCATCATGTCGCTGTTCGCCCTGCAGAAGAACTCCACGGGGTACGACAAGGGCCAGACCCTGGAAGCCCTGGCCGGTAACCTGTGCCGCTGCACCGGCTACCGCCCGATCATCGACGCCGCCGAGCAGGCCTGCTGCCAGAAGCAGCCGGATCAGTTCGATGCCTTCGAAAGCGACACCGCGGCCCAGCTCAAGGCCATCGCCCCGCGTGAAACTGCCGAGCTCAACAGTGGCGACAAGCGCTGCCTGGTGCCGCTGACCGTGGCCGACCTGGCCGACCTCTATGCCGCCAACCCCGAAGCCCGCCTGCTGGCAGGCGGCACCGATCTGGCCTTGGAAGTCACCCAGTTTCACCGCGAACTGCCGGTGATGATCTACGTCGGCCATATCGAAGACATGAAGCGCATCGAGGTGACCGACAGAGCCATCGAGATCGGCGCGGCCGCGGCCCTGTCCGACTGCTACGAAGCGCTGTCGCGCGAGTACCCGGACTTCGGCGAGCTGCTGCACCGCTTCGCCTCCCTGCAGATCCGCAACCAGGGCACCCTGGGCGGCAACATCGGCAACGCCTCGCCCATCGGCGACGCCCCGCCGCTGCTGATCGCCCTCGGCGCGCAGATTGCTCTGCGCCAGGGCAACACGCGGCGCATCCTGCCGCTGCAGGACTACTTCCTCGACTACAAGGTGACCGCGCGCCAGGAAGCCGAATTCATCGAGAAGATCATCGTGCCGCGCGCCCAAGCCAACCAGGCGTTCCGTGCCTACAAGGTGTCCAAGCGCCTGGACGACGATATTTCCGCCGTCTGCGCGGCCTTCAACCTGACGATCATCGACGGCGTGGTCACCGAAGCGCGCATTGCCTTCGGCGGCATGGCCGCCATCCCCAAACGCGCCAGCGCCTGCGAAGCGGCTCTGGTCGGCTCGGCCTGGTATCCGGGCGTGATCGAACGTGCCTGCGAAGCGCTGGGTGAGGACTTCACCCCGCTGTCGGATTTCCGCGCCAGCAAGGAATACCGCCTGCTCACTGCCCAGAACCTGCTGCGCAAGTTCTTCCTGGAGCAGCAGTCGCCCGAGATCGAAACCCGGGTCACGGCCTACGCCTAAGCGCAGAGATTTTTGGAGACGAAGATGTCCAGTCATATCGAACACAAATCCCAGGAAGAGCTGGCCGCCCTGTTCCGCGCTGGCATGACCAGCGGCGTCGGCCGTAGCGTCAAGCACGAGAGCGCGGACAAGCACGTGTCCGGCGAAGCGGTCTATGTCGACGACCGCCTGGAATTCCCCAACCAGTTGCACGTCTACGCGCGCCAGTCGGATCGCGCCCATGCGCGCATCCTGCGCATCGACACCCGCCCATGCTACGAGTTTCCGGGCGTGGCCATCGCCATCACCAAGGATGACGTGCCGGGCCAGCTGGATATCGGCCCGGTGGTCGCCGGCGACCCGCTGCTGGCCGACGGCAAGGTCGAGTACGTTGGCCAGGTGGTGCTGGCGGTAGCCGCTGACAGTCTGGAAACCGCGCGCAAGGCGGCCATGGCCGCCATCGTCGAATACGAAGACCTGGAGCCGGTGCTCGACGTCGTCGAGGCCTACCGCAAGAAGCATTTCGTGCTCGCCAGCCACACCCACCGCATCGGTGACTCGGCCAGCAAGCTGGCCAGCGCCCCGCGTCGCCTGCAGGGCACCCTGCATATCGGCGGCCAGGAGCACTTCTACCTGGAAACCCAGATTTCCTCGGTCATGCCCACCGAAGACGGCGGCATGCTGGTCTACACCTCGACGCAGAACCCCACCGAGGTACAGAAGCTGGTGGCCGAAGTGCTCGGCGTGCCGATGAACAAGATCGTCATCGACATGCGTCGCATGGGCGGCGGTTTCGGCGGCAAGGAAACCCAGGCCGCCGGCCCGGCGTGCCTGTGCGCAGTGATCGCCCATCTCACCGGCCGGCCGACCAAGATGCGTCTGCCGCGCATGGAAGACATGAGCATGACCGGCAAGCGTCACCCCTTCTACGTCGAGTACGACGTCGGCTTCGATGACGACGGCCTGCTGCACGGCATCGAGATGGACCTGGCCGGCAACTGCGGCTACTCGCCGGACCTGTCCGGCTCCATCGTCGACCGCGCCATGTTCCACTCGGACAACGCCTACTTCCTCGGCAACGCCACCATCAACGGTCACCGCTGCAAGACCAACACCGCGTCGAACACCGCCTACCGCGGTTTCGGCGGCCCGCAGGGAATGGTCGCCATCGAGGAAGTGATGGACGCCGTCGCCCGCAGCCTGGGCAAGGACCCGCTGGAAGTGCGCAAGCTCAACTACTACGGCAAGACCGAGCGTAACGTCACCCACTACCACCAGACCGTCGAGCACAACGTCATTCACGAAATGACCGCCGAGCTGGAGCAGAGCTGCGAGTACGCCAAGCGCCGGGAAGAAATCCGCGCCTTCAACGCCAAGAGCCCTGTGCTGAAGAAAGGCCTGGCCATGACCCCGGTGAAATTCGGCATCAGCTTCACCGCCACCTTCCTCAACCAGGCCGGCGCGCTGATCCACATCTATACCGACGGTTCGATCCACCTCAACCACGGTGGCACCGAGATGGGCCAGGGCCTCAACACCAAGGTGGCGCAGGTGGTGGCCGAGGTGTTCCAGGTCGATATCGAGCGCATCCAGATCACCGCCACCAACACCGACAAGGTGCCCAACACCTCGCCGACCGCGGCCTCCAGCGGCGCCGACCTCAACGGCATGGCGGCGAAGAACGCGGCCGAGACCATCAAACAGCGCCTAGTAGACTTCCTCGTACGCGAATACAAGGTCACCCCGGAAGACGTCGAATTCCGCAACGGGCAGGTGCGCGTGCGTGATCACTTCCTGTCGTTCGAAGAGATGATCCAGAAGGCCTACTTCGGCCAGGTCTCGCTGTCGTCGACCGGCTTCTACCGCACCCCGAAGATTTACTACGATCGCGACAAGGCCGCCGGCCGCCCCTTCTACTACTACGCCTACGGCGTGGCCTGCGTGGAAGTGCTGGTCGACACCCTGACCGGCGAATACCGCATGTTGCGCGGCGACATCCTGCACGACGTCGGCGATTCGCTGAACCCGGCCATCGACATCGGCCAGGTCGAGGGCGCCTTCGTCCAGGGCATGGGCTGGCTGACCATGGAAGAGTTGGTGTGGAACGCCAAGGGCAAGTTGATGACCAACGGCCCGGCCAGCTACAAGATCCCGGCCATTGCCGACATGCCCATCGACCTGCGCGTGAAGCTGGTGGAAAACCGCAAGAACCCGGAAGACACCGTGTTCCACTCCAAGGCCGTGGGCGAGCCGCCGTTCATGCTCGGCATCGCCGCCTGGTGCGCCCTCAAGGACGCCGTGGCCAGCCTGGCGGACTACAGGGTGCAACCGCAGATCGACGCCCCGGCCACGCCTGAGCGCGTGCTCTGGGGTGTGGAGCAGATGCGCCAGCTCAAGGCTCAGGCCAAGGCCGCCAACGCTGCCGAGGTCGAACCGGCGTAACGCTAAACACTATGGTGGATGTGCTGCGCGACAGCTACGCGCCCCGATCCACCCTACGACGGTTCGTAGGGTGGACAACCGCGAAGCGTTGTCCACCAGAGGCGTGAATGAAGAACAAAGCAGGTGTACAACAATGACAAAACACACCGAACCGAATAATCCACCCGCTCGCCCGGCGCCGGAGCCGATTCTCGATCCGTCGCCGAGCAACTGGCGCCTGCCGCGCCCGGGACAGACCACGCCTTCCTGGAGGCTGAGCAAATGAGCTGGATCAGCGCCCTCGCCGAGCTGCAGCAAAAAGGTGAAGCCTGCGTTCTGGTGACCATCATCGAAGAGCGCGGCTCGACGCCGCGTAATGCCGGCTCGAAGATGGTGGTCACCGCCGAGCGCATCTTCGAGACCATCGGCGGCGGTCACCTGGAATACAAGGCCATGGAACTGGCGCGCGAGATGCTTGCCACGCGCAGCCAGGACACCCGCCTAGAGCGATTCTCTCTCGGCGCCAGCCTCGGCCAGTGCTGCGGCGGCGCCACCGTGCTGCTGTTCGAGCCGATGGGCCAGCCACAGGCGCAGATCGCCGTGTTCGGCGCCGGCCATGTCGGCCGTGCACTGGTGCCGCTGCTCGCCAGCCTGCCGTGCAAGGTGCGCTGGATCGACTCGCGGGAAAATGAATTTCCCGAGCACATCCCCGCCGGCGTGGAGAAGATCGTGGGTGACGAAGTGATCGACGAGGTGGAGAACATGCCGCCCGGCAGTTACTACATCGTCATGACCCACAACCACCAACTCGACCTGGAGCTGACCGCGGCGATCCTCAAACGCGGCGACTTCGCCTACTACGGCCTGATCGGCTCGAAGACCAAACGCGTCAAGTTCGAGCACCGCCTGCGCGAGCGCGGCTTCGAGGAAACCCTGATGGCGCGCATGCGCTGCCCGATGGGCCTGGCTGAAGTGAAAGGCAAGCTGCCGGTGGAAATTGCCGTGTCCATCGCCGGCGAGGTGATCGCCACTTATAACGCCCTGTTTGGTGAAAAAAGAGCCGGCCAGGACGTGAAGAAAGGTGAATCCAGCGTCGCCAAGCTGCTGCCGGCCTCGCGCCGGTCCTGACTCTGCCTAATTCGCGGCGCGCCCAGTAGGGTGCGCCGCGCGCACCGATAACACCGCATTGCCCGTGGTGCGCACAGCACACCCTACGCACTGCCTGCCCCAATCGAGACGTAATAGATGACCACCAACATCAAAGCCTACCGCGCCGCCATTCTGCACATCCTCGCCGACCCCGCCGCGGTCGGTGTCGAGCAGTCCTACGAATATTTCGAGGACGGCATCCTGCTGATCGAAAACGGCAAGGTCGCTCAGGTCGGCGCAGCTGCCGAGCTGCTGCCGAAGCTGGCCGGCGTGGAGATCCAGCACCATCGCGACGCGCTGATCACCCCCGGTTTCATCGACACTCATATCCACTACCCGCAGACCGGCATGATCGCCTCCTACGGCGAGCAGCTGCTGGACTGGCTCAACACCTACACCTTCCCCACCGAGCAGCAGTTCGAAGACAAGGCCCATGCCAGTGATGTGGCGGCGATCTTCCTCAAGGAACTGCTGCGCAACGGCACCACCACCGCCCTGGTGTTCGGCACGGTGCATCCGCAGTCGGTGGACGCCTTCTTCGAGGCGGCCCAGGCGCTCAACCTGCGCATGATCGCCGGCAAGGTGCTGATGGATCGCAACGCCCCGGACTACCTGACCGATACCGCAGAAAGCGGCTACGCCGAGAGCAAGGCATTGATCGAACGCTGGCACGGCAAGGGCCGCCTGCACTATGCGGTCACCCCGCGCTTCGCCCCGACCAGTACACCGGAGCAACTGGAGCTGGCCGGCAAGCTGCTGGGCGAATACCCGGACCTGTACATGCACACCCACCTGTCCGAGAACCGCAAGGAAATCGAATGGGTCAAGGAACTGTTTCCCGAGCGCAAGGGCTATCTCGACGTCTACGACCACCACAAGCTGATCGGCCCGCGCGCGGTGTTCGCCCATGGCGTGCACCTGTGCGACGACGAGTGCAAGCGCCTCGCCGAAACCGGCTCGGCGGTGGCCTTCTGCCCGACCTCCAACCTGTTCCTCGGCAGCGGCCTGTTCGACCTGAACAAGCTGGAGGCGCATGGGGTGCGCGTCGGCCTGGGTACCGACGTCGGCGCCGGCACCAGCTTCAGCCAGCTGCAATCGCTGAACGAGGCATACAAGGTGATGCAGCTGCAAGGCAAGAAGCTCGACCCGTTCAAGTCGCTGTACCTGGCCACCCTGGGCGGCGCCAATGCGCTGTACCTGGACGACAAGCTGGGCAACTTCCTGCCCGGCAAGGACGCCGACTTCCTGGTGCTGGACTACAACGCCACGCCGCTGATCAGCTACCGCATGCAGCAGGCCAAGAGCCTGGAAGAACGCCTGTTCGCCCTGACCATGCTCGGTGACGATCGCGCCGTGAAAGAGACCTTCGCCGCGGGCGTGTCGGTGCACCAGCGCTAAGCGTAGGGTGCGTGAGGCCGCCTAAGGTGGCGCCGGATGCTACTGCGCGTAGGGTGGATTTGCGGCGCTGAACGCTAATCGTAAGGGCACGGATGAGAACGGTGCGCCGATGGTGGGTTACGCCGCACCGGGCACGGCGAAACGGCCGGTAGCGGTGATAAGCGGCTAACCCACCCTACTGAAAAATCAACCGTTCCCAGATCGAGCACACCGACCAATTTCACCTGACCCTGGTGCGCACGGCGCACCCTACGTCAGGGATTCGCTACAAATGAAAAAGCCCCGATGCTCGCGCAGCGGGGCTTTCTTGATTACACACAACGAATCAGCGATTGGCAGCGCTGCGGCCGGGCTTCTTCTTGGTCTGCAGCAGGTGCGAGAACACCGCGTGCAGATCGTCCGAGGCGCTTTCTTCGTCCAGGTTGAGCTTGCTGTCGATGTGATCCATGTGGTGCATCATCAGGTGCACCGCACGCTCAGCGTCGCGCGCCTCGATGGCGTCGATCAGCTGGTTGTGTTCGTCGTAGGAGCAATGCGAGCGGCTGCCGCTTTCGTACTGGGCGATGATCAGCGAGGTTTGCGACACCAGGCTGCGCTGGAAGCTCACCAGCGGCGCATTGCGCGCGGCCTCGGCCAGCTTCAGGTGGAACTCGCCGGACAGGCGGATGCCGGCACCGCGATCACCACGGGAGAAGCTGTCCTGCTCGTCCTTGACCATCTGCCGCAGTTCGGCCAGTTGCTCGGCTGTCGCGTGCTCGACGGCCAGTTCGGTGATGGCCCGTTCGACCAGGCGGCGTGCGTAGAAAATCTGCCGCGCTTCTTCGACGCTCGGGCTGGCGACTACCGCGCCACGGTTCGGGCGCAGCAGCACCACACCCTCGTGGGCCAGGCGCGACAGCGCGCGGCGAATGATGGTGCGGCTGACGCCGAAGATCTCACCCAACGCCTCTTCGCTCAGCTTGGTGCCAGGTGCCAGGCGCTGCTCGAGAATGGCATCGAAAATGTGGGCATATACGACATCGTCCTGAGTCCCGCTGCGGCTGCTTTTACCCGCACGCGGCTGCTTCTTCAGTGGCTGCAATTGATCGTTCATTCTGGCTCGCGTCAATGAGAGTCGGCGACACTGCGACTCTACTGTGTTCTACCCGGTAGCTGACAAGCTCCGAGCGAAAAAACATCAGAAAAAAATTCAGGCAATTGTACACAAGTCAATCAGCCATCACACCATTCGTTGTATGACGTCATAGCTGACCTCGCCCGCATATCACCCACCTCTGAGCGCAGAACAATAAATTCTTTCTTTATATACAGCCGTCCTCTCAGTTCATTAGCGGCTAAGAACCCGGCCAGTCTGCCGAGACGACGCTCGATCGAGCGTCGCCCTCAATCGAGCAAGAATCCCATCCATTTGTTTTATAAGCATTTTATTTAAATCTCTGATGGGATTGTCGCCAAATCCATCCGCTTATCCACCCGCAGGTTCGACTGGCGCGATTAATGCAACATTAAAAACATTAATTGCATTTTTTGTATACAACCTCATAATCGCGCTCGAGTGACTTCTTGACCGCTCGGTCAACAACTTAGCCAGGAAGCACCACCGAAAACACCGCCTGCCTCAGAGAGCATTGTTCTTGCGCAAGGCTCTGGGCGGTACACAACAAGAGAGATGAGGAGTACCCGCTGTGGAAAGCGTCAAACAAGAACAACACGCGAATCAACTGGCAAGGGGCGGCCTGCTCGACCGCTTCTTCAAACTGACCGAGCACCGCACCACCATCAAGACCGAGCTGCTGGCGGGCCTCACGACCTTCGTCACCATGGCCTACATCATCTTCGTCAACCCCAACATCATGGCCGGCGCTGGTATCGACCATGGCGCCGCCTTCGTCGCCACCTGCATCGGCGCAGCCCTGGGCTGCTTCCTGATGGGCCTGTATGCCAACTGGCCGGTGGGCCTGGCGCCGGGCATGGGCCTGAACGCCTTCTTCACCTACACCGTCGTCGGTGAAATGGGTTACAGCTGGCAGATCGCACTGGGCGCGGTGTTCATCTCCGGCGTGCTGTTCATGATCATGAGCCTGTCGAAGATTCGCGAATGGCTGCTCAACAGCATCCCGATGAGCCTGCGCTTCGCCATGGGCGCCGGGGTCGGCCTGTTCCTCGGTCTGATCGGCCTGAAGACCGCCGGCATCGTCGTCGACAGCCCGGCTACCCTGCTGACCATGGGTTCGTTCGGCAATCCTTCTGCGCTGCTCGCCGCGGTGTGCTTCCTGTTGATCGCCGTGCTCAGCCACCGCAACGTGTTCGGCGCCATCCTCTTCAGCATGCTCGGCGTCACTGCCCTGGGCTGGGCCCTGGGCCTGGTGGAATATGGCGGCCTGGTGTCGATGCCACCGAGCCTGGCGCCGACCTTCCTGGCCATGGATATCGCCGGCGCATTCAATGTGGCGATGATCAGCGTGATCCTGGCCTTCCTCTTCGTGAACATGTTCGACACCGCCGGCACCCTGATGGGCGTTGCCCACCGCGCCAACCTGGTGGACGAGGACGGCAAGATCCACAACCTGTCCAAGGCGCTGAAGGCCGACTCCACCTCCAGCGTGGTGGGTGCCATGGTCGGCTGTCCGCCGGTGACCAGCTACGTCGAGAGCGCTTCGGGCGTGGCCGCCGGTGGCCGCACCGGGTTGACCGCCGTCACCGTCGGCATCCTGTTCCTCGCGGCGATGTTCTTCGCCCCGCTGGCCGGCATGATCCCGGCGTACGCCACCGCAGGCGCGCTGATCTACGTGGCGATGCTGATGATGAGCGGCATGGCGCACATCGATTGGAAGGACCACACCGACACCATCCCAGCCATCGTGACCGTGGTGATGATGCCGCTGACCTTCTCCATCGCCAACGGTATCGCCCTGGGCTTTCTTACCTACGCGACGCTGAAGCTGCTGACCGGACAAAGCGACAAGGTCTCGCTGAGCCTGTACGTGCTGTGCGTGATCTTCATCGCCAAGTTCGCCTTCCTCTGACGGCAAACACCCCGCGCTGATCGAAGCCCCGGCCCTGTGCCGGGGCTTTTCGTTTGGCCCGTCAACCGCAGGCAGGCGAGCTCGTCGCAAGCATATCGCCGGCCCCGACTTTCATCCGGGCTACGGTTCGCTCGTAGGGTGCGCCGCGCGCACCAGCTTCAAAGCGCTGCACGGTGCCACGTGGGGCTACGGTGCGCACGGCGCACCCTACACGCAGACGAAAAAAAGCCCGCAGTGTGAGCGGGCGTAAGGACTCAAACGAGTCTGAGGGTGACAAGCATTCGTCTGGCAGGCGTCTGGCCCGCCAGTCACTCAGCTACCGCGGTAGGTGGAGTAGCTGTAGGGAGAAATCAGCAGCGGCACGTGGTAGTGCTCCTGGCCGGCATCGATGCCGAAGCGCAGGACCACGACATCGAGAAATGCCATATCCGGCAGTTTCACGCCACGGGCGCGGTAGTAGTCACCAGCGTGGAAATGCAGTTGGTAGACGCCTGTGCGGTAGTCATCACCCTGCAGCACCGGCGCATCGCAACGGCCGTCGTGGTTGGTGGTAACGCTGTTGATCAGTTCCAGCTGCGCGCCTTCAACGCGGTACAGCTCGACCTTGATGTCACTCCCTGGGCAGCCGTGCGCGGCATCCAGTACATGTGTAGTCAAACGTCCCATGGGTCTCGGATGCCCGCGGCGCCTGGCGCCCTACGAACACCACACCTCCTCTACTCTGTTGAAATCGGCTCGTCGCAGTGCTCCGACGCAGTGGCAGGATAGCACGCAGATCGAATATAAAACATTTTTCCAATAAATTGTACACAATAAATCCAATTGGAATGCTATCCATGCACCAAACCGGATCACTGCTCACATCATCGCCAGCCAGCAGCCACGGCATAACCAGCGCGCATTGCTGACCACCTCGGCAATTTTTTCGCTGTGGCACGCAGAGAAGAAAATGATGAAAAGTCGATTTACAAACGGCAACTAACTTTGTATACAATTACTCATCCCGGTCGCGTAGCCGTCGATTACCCGGCACGCAGAGACCGCAACGTTCCAGATAGGAAGACTGCAGTGAACGCTGATTACCCACGCGATTTGATCGGCTATGGCGCAAACCCTCCCCACCCGCACTGGCCGGGCGATGCCCGCATCGCCCTGTCTTTCGTGCTCAACTACGAAGAAGGCGGTGAACGCAACATTCTTCACGGGGACAAGGAGTCCGAGGCCTTCCTCTCCGAGATGGTCGCCGCTCAGCCACTGCAGGGTCAGCGCAACCTGTGCATGGAGTCGCTCTACGAGTACGGCAGCCGCACCGGTGTCTGGCGCCTGCTCAACCTGTTCAAGAAGCACGACATCCCGCTGACCATCTTCGCCGTGGCCATGGCCGCCCAGCGTCACCCCGAGGTGATCCACGAGATGGTCACCGCCGGGCATGAGATCTGCAGCCATGGCTATCGCTGGATCGACTACCAGAACATGGACGAAGCCACCGAGCGCGAGCACATGCTCGAGGCCATCCGTATTCTCACCGAGCTGACTGGTGAACGCCCGCTGGGCTGGTACACCGGGCGCCTGGGCCCGAACACCCGACGCATCGTGCGCGAGGAAGGCGGTTTCCTCTACGACTCCGACACCTACGACGACGACCTGCCCTACTGGGACCCGGCCAGCACCACAGAGAAGCCGCACCTGGTGATCCCCTACACCCTGGACACCAACGACATGCGCTTCACCCAGGTACAGGGCTTCAACAAGGGCGACGACTTCTTCGAATACCTCAAGGATGCCTTCGATGTGCTCTACGCCGAGGGTGAAGCCGGCGCACCGAAAATGCTGTCGATCGGCATGCATTGCCGCCTGCTCGGCCGCCCTGCGCGCCTCGCCTCGCTGGCGCGCTTCATCGACTACGTCAAAAGCCACGACAAGGTCTGGTGCGCCCGCCGCATCGACATCGCCAGGCACTGGCATGCCACCCACCCCTTCCGCGCGACCGAACAAGAGAACCGCCCATGAGCCGTTTCCAGACCCTTACCCCTTCCCAGCTCAGCCGCGAGGCCTTCGTTGCCGCCTTCGCCGACATCTACGAGCACTCGCCCTGGGTGGCCGAGAAAGCCTATGACCTCGGCCTGGACGAAAGCGTGGACGACATCGACAGCCTGCAACAGCGCATGGCCGATATCCTCCTGTCCGCCAGTCATGAGGCTCAGTTGGCACTGATCAACGCGCACCCGGATCTGGCCGGCAAGGCCGCCGTGCGCGGCGAGCTGACCGCCTCCAGCACCGCCGAGCAGTCCGGCGCCGGCATTCACGAATGCACCGCCGAGGAGTTCGCCCGCTTCACCGAACTCAACGACGCCTACAAGGCCAAGTTCGGCTTCCCCTTCATCAAGGCCGTCAAGGGCAGCAACCGCCACCAGATCCTGGCCGCCTTCGAGGAGCGCATTCACAACACGCCGGAGCAGGAGTTCGCCACCGCCCTGGCCGAGATCAACAAGATCGCCATGTTCCGCCTGCAGCAGCTGTAAGCGCTGCAGTCCCCCACCCGAACAGAACAAGTAGAACAGCCATGCGTAGCCTGACCATCGAGCCCCTGAGCAAAGAAGCCTTCGCCCCTTTCGGTGACGTGATCGAAACCGACGGCAGCGACTTCTTCATGATCAACAACGGTTCCACCCGCCGCTATCACAAGCTGGCCACGGTGCAGACCGCACAGCCGGAGGACCAGGCCATCATCAGCATCTTCAGCGCCGAGTCGCTCGAGATGCCGTTGACCATCCGCATGCTGGAACGCCATCCGCTGGGCAGCCAGGCTTTCATTCCGCTGCTCGGCAACCCCTTTCTGATCGTGGTCGCGCCAGTTGGCGATGTACCTGTATCAGGGTCCGTCCGTGCCTTCCTAAGCAATGGCAGGCAGGGCATCAATTACCATCGCGGCGTCTGGCACCACCCGGTGCTGACGATCGAAAAGCGGGATGACTTCCTGGTGGTTGATCGCAGTGGTTCCGGCAACAACTGCGATGAGCATTTCTTCAATGAGGACGAGCTCCTTCTCCTCAACCCCCACCAATAAGAGAAGCCCGGGGCTGGCGTGCCTCCCCCGGGAAAGAGGTACAGATCGTGGAAGCACATTTCACCGAATGGCTAAACCTGGGCATCCGCTGGATCCATATGATCACCGGTATCGCCTGGATCGGCGCATCGTTCTATTTCGTCTGGCTGGAGAACAACCTCAACCGGAGCAACCCACGCGAGGGCCTGTCGGGCGACCTCTGGGCGATTCACGGCGGCGGTATCTACCACCTGGAAAAGTACAAGCTGGCTCCGCCGAAAATGCCGGAGAACCTGCACTGGTTCAAATGGGAGGCCTATGCCACCTGGCTGTCGGGCGTCGCCCTGCTGCTGGTGGTGTACTACCTCAACCCCAGCCTGTACCTGGTCAAGCCGGGCGTCGAGCTGTCCCCGGCAATGGGCATCGCCATCGGCCTCGGTTCCATGGCGATCAGCTATGTGATCTACCACTTCCTGTGCGATTCGCCGCTGGGTAAACGCCCGGCCCTGCTCGGCGCCGTACTGTTCGTGCTGATCATCGCCGCCGCCTATGGCTTCAGCCAGATCTTCAGCGGCCGCGCGGCGTACATTCATGTCGGTGCGATCATCGGCACCATCATGGTCGGCAACGTGTTCTTCACCATCATGCCGGCCCAGCGCGCGCTGGTTAAGGCCATCGAAACCAACACCACGCCCGATCCGCTGCTGCCGGCCAAGGGCCTGCTGCGCTCGCGCCACAACAACTACTTCACCCTGCCGGTGCTGTTCATCATGATCAGCAACCACTTCCCGAGCACCTACGGCAGCCAGTACAACTGGGCGATACTGGCCGGGATCGCGATCCTGGCGGTGTTGGTACGTCACTACTTCAACACCCGCCACGACAGCAGCAAGTACGTCTGGACCCTGCCGGCCGCAGCCCTGGGCATGATCTGCCTGGCTTACGTCACCGGCCCGCAAACGAAATCGGTCAGCGCACCGGCAACGGCTCAAGCCCCGGCGATCAAGTACGCTCCCGTTCCTGCTACCGGCCGCCCTGGCAACCCTTCCACTACCAGCGAGCCTGCTGCAGAGGAAACCCAAGCAAAAGCCGATGCCAGCGAGGATTCAACCACTGCCACTGACAGCGCGACACCTGCTGCCAGCACCGATTTTGCCCAAGTCGAAAGCGTGATCCACGAGCGTTGCACCGTGTGCCACTCGTCGAGTCCCACCAGCCCGATGTTCAGCACCGCACCGGCCGGTTTCATGCTTGACACCCCGGAGCAGATGAAGGCTCAGGCAGCGAAGATCCACGCGCAAACCGTGGCCACGCAGATCATGCCGCTGGGCAATATCACCCAGATGACCCAGGACGAACGCGACCTGATTGGCAGCTGGATCGCCAAAGGCGCTCAGATCAACTGATTGCCACACATGTCGCGCCCATGAGTGGGCGCGACATCTTTTTACACCCATGAACCGCCGGCAGCGTAAGCTGACCGGCGGTTCAGTTTTTGTGCACAATCCATAAATAAATTGTTTTTAACCATGTCCACAAGTTGTATAGTCGGCACATCCTGACCGATCGGACAATTTTCGATTGATCGGAGCAGAGGTGCCGTGAAGCCTCGTGTAAGCCCATGACCATATAAAAACAACTGGCAGGCTATGACATGACCACAGACAGCAACAACCAAGCCCCAGCTGCGCCCGTCGGCAACAGCGACCTGATCTATCAGCTGGACGACACGCCAGCTTTCGCCCCTGCCATCTTCGCGGCGCTGCAGCATGTGCTGGCCAGCTTCGTCGGCATCATCACCCCTACCCTGATCGTCGGCAGTGCTCTGGGCCTCGGCGCCCATGTGCCTTATCTGGTGAGCATGGCGCTGTTCGTCTCCGGCCTCGGCACCTTCGTCCAGGCCAAACGCATCGGCCCTATTGGTTCCGGCCTGCTGTGTCTGCAGGGCACCAGCTTCGGCTTTCTCAGCGTGATTCTTAGCGCCGGCTTCATCGTCAAGGGCCGCGGCGCCAGCGAGGAGGAGATACTCGCTACGCTGTTCGGCATCTGCTTCTGCGCCGCCTTCGTCGAGATTGCCTTCAGTCAGTTCATCAACAAGCTGCGCAAGGTCATCACACCGGTGGTGACCGGCACCATCATCTGCCTGATGGGGCTGTCGCTGATCAAGGTAGGCATGACCGACCTCGCCGGCGGCTATGGCGCGCCGGACCTCGGCGCCCTGCACCACCTGGCCCTCGGCGGCCTGGTGCTGGGCACCATCGTCGTGCTCAACCGCGCGTCCTCGCAGGTATTGCGCCTTTCTGCAGTGATCATCGGCCTGACCCTGGGCTTCGCAGTGGCCTGGTTCACCGGCAGGGTGGACTTCGCCAACATGGCCGAGGTACCGCTGATCAGCGTGCCGCAACCGTTCAAATACGGCTTCGGCTTCGACTGGATCGCCTTCGTGCCGATCGCCGTGATCTTCCTGATCACCCCGCTGGAAACCGCAGGCGACCTGACCGCCAACTCGATCATCTCCAAACAGCCGGTCAAGGGTCCGCTGTACATGCGCAGGATCAAATCCGGAGTGCTGGCCGATGGCTGCAACTCGGCGGTCGCCGCCATGTTCAACAGCCTGCCGATGACCACCTTCAGCCAGAACAACGGGGTGATCCAGCTCACCGGCGTGGCCAGCCGTCATGTGGGTTTCTACATCGCCAGCATCCTGGTGCTGCTGGGCCTGTTCCCGGTGGTCGGCGCGGTGCTGCAGCTGATGCCCAAGCCGGTGCTCGGTGGCGCCACCCTGATCATGTTCGGCACCGTCGCGGTGGCCGGTATCAAGATTCTCAGCGAAGCCGGCCTGCACCGCCGCAACGTCCTGATCGTGGCCATTTCCTTGGGCCTGGGCCTGGGTGTAGCCGGCGTACCGGACGTGCTCTCGCACATGCCGGACGTACTGAAGAACATCTTCGGCTCGCCCATCACCATCGGCGCCTTCAGCGCCATCGTGCTGAACATCTTCCTGCCCGACGAGAGCCACGAAGTCGAGGAAGATGACTACGACCCCGAGGCGCACCTGCACACCGTGCTGCAGAACCGCCCGGACGATGCAGCCATCGACGACAACAGCCTCAAGACCCTCAGCCGCGACCTCGACCCGGCAGCCCGACCGAGCTGACCCCTGGTGTAGACCCAACTCCCGGCGGCACGCCGCCGGGAGACGCACGCTTGCACTCCAACAATAAGGAAAACCGATGAAACTCAAGCATCTGCCCCACTGCCTCGCCCTGTCAGCCGGACTGTTCTCCGGCCAGCAGGCACTCGCTGGCGACCTGCTTTACTGGCAGGACAACAGCCTGTCTTATCTGTACGGCGAGAACTTCCAGCGCATGAACTTCAACGGCGAAGAACAGCGTACCCAGACCACCTTCACCTTCGAGCACGCCAGTGGTTGGGCCTGGGGCGACGTGTTCTACTTCCTCGACTATATCCGCGCCGACAACGTGCAGTCGCGCGGCAGCTTCGACAACGGCACCTTCCGTCAGCATGACAAGAATTCCTTCTACTACATGGAGTTCTCCCCGCGCATCAGCCTGAGCTGGCTGACCGGGCAGAAGCTGGCCGCCGGCCCGATCAAGGACGTGTTCGCCGCCTTCACCTACGAGAAAGGCGAAGGCGGCCCAGGCCCGGAGAACTACCTGTACGGTGTCGGCCTGGACTGGGAAGTGCCCGGCTTCACCTACTTCAAGACCAACCTGTATCAGGTGAAGATCAACAACCACACCTTTTTCGCCGACAGTGACAGCAACGGCTACGCCACCCAGCTGACCGTCAGCGCGGCTTACCCGTTCAGCCTCGGCGACCAGGACTTCGTCGTCGACGGCTTCCTCGACTGGCGTTCGCCGTCGCGTGACGCCGGCACCCAGACCTCGATCGGCTCCTCGATCCAGGTCAAGTGGGATGCGGGCAAGGCCTTGTTTGGCAAGGAACGCCAGCTCTACGTGGGCACCGAGATCAACATGTGGCGCGCCAAGTACGGCGTGAAACCGGTGGATGGGTCGGACGATCGTTTCGACCAGACGGCTGTGCAGGCACTGGTCAAGTATCACTTCTGACCGCTGCCGCAACGCACTTGGCCGACGTCGGGTAGGGACAGCGGCCGGGTAAAAAGGGGGATGGGCGCTCGCGCCCTTCCCCCTTTTTCTTTGCGTCGAAAGATGACCGGTGCGCACAGCCACCTGCCTCGGGCCGTAGGGTGCGCCGTGCGCACCGCCTTTATCAAACCGGCTTGAATCGCCGCACCAACCCAGCGCTCCGCAATCAGGCCTGGCACCGCATCGGTGCAGAATCGGGCCGCCTATCCGGGTTTTTCATCAACGACTTGCAAGCATGCAACTGACCGCAAGGTCAAGTTTTTGATCACAATATTTCTATTTTTTGTGTGCAATTTGTCCGAAAGCCATATTCAGCAACGGATTTTCTGTGTACAAGACAAACAGGTTCCTACCGAAACACTGTCGAAATGGCTGTATACATCGATTCAGTCATGACGCGAATACAAAATCGGAACGGAACCTGCAGACAAATCTCCTCATACGCCGCCGCGGCGCAAGAACAAAACTGGGAGCTGTCCATGTCCAACACCGAAGATTTTCGCATCAAGAACATCGATCCCTCATTACACAACGAGGATCTCGCCCCCCTGGCTCCCGAGAAACGCACCTGGGGCTGGTTCGAGATCTTCAACGTCTGGTCGAACGACATTCAAAGCCTGTTCGGCTACACCCTGGCAGCCACGTTGTTCATCTCCTACGGGCTCAATGGCTGGGCGGTGTTGGCCGGCATCGTCCTTGCCGGCTGCATCGTCATGGGCCTGGTGCAGCTGACCGGCAAGCCCAGCGTCAAGTACGGCATCCCCTTCCCGGTGTTCGCCCGCGCCAGCATGGGCGTGCGCGGTGCCAACTTCCCTGCGCTGGTGCGTGGCATCGTCGCTATCTTCTGGTACGGCGTGCAGACCTACTTCGCCTCCACCGCCGTGGCCCTGCTGCTCAACTCGCTGTTGCAGCCGCAAGACCCGGCCGTATACATGGGACTGACCGCCATCGGCTGGTTGTCCTACGTTATCGTCTGCCTGTTCCAGGTAGGTCTGTTCGTCTGCGGCATGAGCTGGATCACCCGTTTCCTCAACTGGGCCGGGCCACTGGTCTATGTGGTGATGATCGCGCTGATGGGCCTGATCTGGTATCAGGCCGGCCCCAGCCTGCTCAGCGAGCTGGGCAATATCTTCAGTGGCACGGGCGAGTACAAGGCCGGCCCGGTGGCCGCCTTCTTCGCGGTGGTCGGTACCATGGTCGCCTACTTCGCCGCCGTGGTGATCAACTACGGCGACTTCGCCCGCTTCGTCAAAAGCGAGAAGCAGATGACCATCGGCAACTTCCTCGGCCTGCCGGTGAGCCTGGCGATCTTTTCGCTGATCGCCTTGGTGATCACTGCAGGCACCGTGGTGGTATTCGGCGAGACGCTGACCAACCCGACCGATATCGTTGCCCGGGTAGACAACCTGACCCTGACCATCATCGCCGCGCTGACCTTCTTCGCCGCGACCGTGGGCATCAATCTGGTGGCCAACTTCATCCCGCCGGCGTATGACCTGGCCAACCTGGCCCCAGCACATATCAGTGCGCGCACTGGTGGTTTCATCACCGCCGGCATCGCCTTCTTCATCGGCGCGCTGTGGGTCGCCTTCATCAGCAACGTCGGCATCGCCGCCTTCGTCGACACCCTGGGCGCCGTGCTGGCGCCCCTGTACGGCATCATCGTCGTCGACTATTACCTGGTACGCCGGCGCAAGCTCGATCTGCAGCAGCTGTTCAGCGCCGAGGTCGGCTCGGCTTACTACTTCGACGGCGGCTGGAACCGCAAGGCGCTGATCGCCTTTGCCATCGCCTCGGTGTTTTCCGTCGCCTCGGTGTGGGCGCCCGTTCTTAGCCAGCTGTCGGGCTATTCCTGGTTGCTCGGCGCCCTGCTCGGCGCGCTACTGCACTACGGTCTGATGCACGGCCAGGCGCAGGCGCTGAAACGCGCCAACGCCAGTATCTGAACGATCACGGACGAGACGAAGCCGGCGCCTGTGCGCCGGCTTTTTCTTTCTGCCGTTCGAGAAAGTCCACCTTCCACTGTTCCAGACCGATGTAGTCGCTATCGAGATTGGCCTCGACGCGATAGCTCGCCTTGAGAGCGGCAACCTGAGCCGAGCGCTCGGCAAGAAAGCGATCGAAACGCGCGATCAGCTGTGGATGACGAACGCTGGAGAGGTGAAAGCTGCCGCGGGTATGCGGCAACTTGGGATCAAAGACCAAAGCGCCCGGTCGCGCCCGGATGTTGTCCAGATAATGGGTGGCCACCACCACGTTGAAGTAGGCGCCATCGGTGTCCTGCTTCAAGGCCTGGCGAATCATCTGGCGCAGGTCGTCGCTGTAGCTCAGCTGGATCTGCCCACTGTCGATGGCATCTTCGTATCCACGTGGTGTCCAGCCCTGCACCATGGCCAGACGACGGATGTTCTCCCGCGCCTGCCCCTGGCGCTGCGGCGCCACCAGCACGCCGTCGACGTAATCGACCACCGCCTGGCTGTAGTGCAAGGTCATGCCTGCTTTCTGCGCGCCGGCCCAGTACGGGCTGTCGGGATACTTGAGATCGATCTCGCCACGCTGCAGGGCCGGCAGCAACTGATCCACGGGTAGCGCCTTGTAGCTCAGGCTAACCCCGCTATCGACGGCGAAAGCGTCCAGCACCTCACGAGCGAAGCCACGGTACTGACCTTCGCCATCAAGGTTGTAGTGCGGGGCGAATGGCAGGTCCTCGACGCCAACCACATAGGTCTGCGCCAGGGCAGCGGGCGTCAGCACGATGGTGGAAAACAGGCACAGACGAACGGGCTTCATTGAAAGCCTCCTTATTGTTGTTATGGAATCCGATCAGACGGCTCAGCCGCCGGTCATACTCATGAAGCGCACCACCTGCACCTGCTCGTCGGTGGCGAAGTGGTGCCGCTCGGGCTTCAGACGCAACGCCTCGATCAGCGCCTGACGCAGGCGCTCGCTGTCCCCCGGATGGGCGCGCAACAGGCGCTTGAGGTCCAGCGCGTTGTCGTGGCCGAGGCAGAGCACCAGCTTGCCTTCGGCGGTGACCCGCACGCGGTTGCAGTCGCCGCAGAAGTTGTGGCTATGCGGGGAGATGAACCCTACCTGGGTCTGCGTGCCGACCACCTGCCAGTAGCGCGAGGGGCCACCAGTCACCTTGCTGCTGCGCACCAGCGCATGGCGCTGTTCGATGCGTTGGCGCACCTCGTCGCTGGAGCAGAAGGTCTGCTCGCGGCTGTGGCTGACCACGCTGCCCAGCGGCATTTCCTCGATAAAGCTGATATCCAGGCCGCGCTCGACAGCGAACTCGACCAGATCGAGTACCTCGTCGTCGTTGCGCCCGCTCTGCACCACGCTGTTGAGCTTGATCCTGTCGAAGCCGGCGGTACGCGCGGCGTCGATGCCGGCCAGCACCTGGCCGAGCTTGTCACGCCGGGTGAAGGCGGCGAAGCGCTCGCGCTGCAGGGAATCCAGGCTGATGTTCAGCCGGCGCACACCAGCCGCACGCAAGGGCGCCGCCATCTCGGCCAGCTGCGAGCCATTGGTGGTAATGGCCAGGTCTTCCAGCTCGTCACGCTCGCCCAGGCGCTGCAGCAGGCTCAGCAGATTCTTGCGTACCAATGGCTCGCCACCGGTGATACGAATACGCCGCACGCCAAGGCCGATAAAGGCGTCGGCCACGGCGTAGAGTTCTTCCAGGCTGAGAATCTGCGCACGCGGCGCGAACTGCATGTCTTCGCTCATGCAGTAGGTGCAGCGAAAATCGCAGCGATCGGTCACCGACAAACGCAGGTAGGTGATGCGCCGACCGAAGGGGTCGACGAGCTGATGGGTATTCACGGTGGGTCTCCTGCAGCGTCACGCGCCGAGACTTTTTGTCATGGATGTCGCTGCGAAGGATAAAAACAGAAAAGCCATTTCTTGTATACAGAAATTTGACTCAAGAGTCAGATAGCAGCTGCGCAGCCCGTGGCTGCTGCCTTGAGCCTCGCGCAAAGCCGGTGCTACCATGCCCGACCGCCGTCCGGCGGCAGAGGAAAACACAGGGCCTTATGACCAGCATTCGCGAGCGTAACAAAGAGCTCATCCTGCGCGCGGCCAGCGAAGAGTTCGCCGACAAGGGCTTCGCCGCCACCAAGACCAGCGACATCGCGGCCAAGGCCGGCCTGCCCAAGCCCAATGTCTACTACTACTTCAAGTCCAAGGAAAACCTCTACCGCGAGGTCCTGGAAAGCATCATCGAGCCGCTGCTGGCCGCGTCTGCGCCCTTCAACCAGCCGGGCCACCCGAGCGAGGTACTGACCGCCTACATCCGCTCGAAGATCCGTATTTCCCGCGAGCTGCCGCATGCCTCCAAGGTGTTCGCCAGCGAGATCATGCACGGTGCCCCGCACCTGTCGCCGGAGCAGACCGAGCAGCTCAACGACCAGGCCAAGCACAACATCGCCTGCATCCAGCGCTGGATCGACCAGGGCCTGATGGCCAAAGTCGACCCACACCACCTGCTGTTCAGCATCTGGGCCGCGACCCAGACCTACGCCGACTTCGACTGGCAGATTTCCACCGTCACCGGCAAGGCCAGCCTGGACGACGCCGACTACGAAGCCGCGGCGCAGACCATCATCCGCCTGGTGCTCAAGGGCTGCGAAGTCGCCCCGGCGCCGTCGACGGCATCCGAATTGGTCAGCAGCGTCTAGCGGCTGACCACCGTAGGGTGCGCCATGCGCACCAAGACTTCCCGAACTCCGCATACTGAATTCGGTGCGCGGCGCACCCTACGAAGAGTCAAGGACATATCCGAAAGTCGAGCCATCGGCATACGCCAGTCCGTAGGGTGTCGCGGGGCCGCCTAGGCCGTGCGCGCCAGGTTTTCCCGAACATCCGTGTCGTAAACTCGGTGCGCACGGCGCACCCTACGAAGCCCGCCCCCCCCCCTACGCCCCCGCATCCGCCTTCAGACCCAGCGACTCCAACGCACTCACTGCACACTGCTCATCGATATCCGAGGTATCACCAGTGATGCCGACGGCGCCGATCACTTCGCCGCGCTCGTCACGAATCAAAACCCCGCCCGGTGCCGGGATCAGGCTGCCCTGCGCCAGATTGTTCACCGCCCCGATAAAGGCCGGGCGCTGCTGCGCGTCGGCAGCGATCAGGCGCGAGCCCTTGCCCAGGGCCAGCGCGCCCCAGGCCTTGCCGATGGCGATCTGCGGGCGTAGCAGGCTGGCGCCGTCCTCGCGCTGCAGGCAAATCAGATGCCCGCCAGCATCCAGTACCGCGACGGTCAGCGGCGCCGCCTTTATCTCGCGCCCCACGGCCAGTGCGCGGTTACCGATGGCATTGGCGGTTTGCAGGTTCAAGTGGCTCATGGTGATGACTCCTGAAGTGACAAAGGGAACGAAACACCCGGAGCGAAGCCGGCACTGCGCACGCCGACAGCCCTAGGCAATCCAAAGCTCGCCTTCACTATCCCACCAGAAACAAAAAATTCAACTACTACATACAATATTATTTTTTATTGTATACATTTATCGCAATACGCCTCTTTGTCTGCGCTACTAGCCCCGTCAAACGGGCGTTTCAAAAGAATTTGGCCCAGGCGACAGGCTGCACCGGAAAAATTGTTGACCGCGAAGTCATGGCCTGCATAGAATCCGAGCCAGGTGTTTTGTATACAATCTGATAACAAAAGAGGCACAAGATAATGGCCAGAATGAGAGCAATCGAGGCAGCCGTACTGGTGATGCGCCGTGAAGGCGTCGATACCGCGTTCGGCGTCCCCGGCGCTGCCATCAACCCCCTGTATGCCGCACTGAAGAAACTCGGTGGCATCGATCACGTCCTGGCCCGTCATGTCGAAGGCGCTTCGCACATGGCCGAGGGTTACACTCGTACCAATGCCGGCAATATCGGCGTGTGCATCGGCACCTCAGGCCCGGCCGGCACCGACATGGTCACCGGCCTGTACTCGGCGTCGGCCGACTCCATCCCGATTCTGTGCATCACCGGCCAGGCGCCGCGTGCACGTATGCACAAGGAAGACTTCCAGGCAGTCGACATCACCAGCATCGTCGGCCCGGTGACCAAATGGGCCACCACCGTCATGGAGCCTGGTCAGGTACCGCGCGCCTTCCAGCGTGCCTTCCATGAAATGCGCAGCGGCCGCCCCGGCCCAGTACTGATCGACCTGCCGTTCGACGTGCAGATGGCCGAGATCGAGTTCGATATCGATGCCTACGAGCCGCTGCCGGTGGCCAAGCCGACCACCAGCCGCGTCCAGGCCGAGAAGGCCATCGCCATGCTCAACGACGCCGAGCGCCCGCTGTTGGTTGCCGGTGGTGGCATCTTCAATGCCGATGCGCAAGACAAGCTGGTGGAGTTCGCCGAGCTGACCGGCGTGCCGGTGGTGCCGACCCTGATGGGCTGGGGTGTGATTCCGGACGATCACAAGCTGATGGTCGGCATGGTCGGCCTGCAGACCTCGCATCGCTACGGCAACGCCACCCTGCTCGCTTCCGACCTGGTATTCGGCATCGGCAACCGCTGGGCCAACCGCCACACCGGCTCGGTCGACGTTTACACCGAAGGCCGCAAGTTCATCCACGTCGACATCGAGCCGACGCAGATCGGCCGCGTGTTCAACCCGGATCTGGGTATTGCCTCTGACGCCGGCAACGCGCTGGACGCCTTCCTCGAAGTGGCCCGCGAGTGGAAAGCCGCCGGCAAGCTGAAGGACCGCAGCGCCTGGGTCGAAGCCTGCCGCGAGCGCAAGCGCACCCTGCAGCGCAAGACCCACTTCGACAACGTGCCGGCCAAGCCGCAGCGCGTGTACGAGGAAATGAACGAAGCCTTCGGCAAGGACACCTGCTACGTCAGCACCATCGGTCTGTCGCAGATCGCCGGCGCGCAGTTCCTGCACGTGTACAAACCGCGCCACTGGATCAACTGCGGCCAGGCCGGCCCGCTGGGCTGGACCATTCCGGCGGCCCTCGGCGTGGTCAAGGCCGATCCGACTCGCAACGTGGTGGCGCTGTCCGGCGACTACGACTTCCAGTTCATGATCGAGGAGCTGGCCGTCGGTGCGCAGTTCAACCTGCCGTACATCCACGTGCTGGTGAACAACTCCTATCTGGGCCTGATCCGTCAGGCGCAGCGCGGCTTCGACATCGATTACTGCGTGCAGCTGGCGTTCGAGAACATCAACGCGCCGGAGCTCAATGGGTATGGCGTCGACCACGTCGCCGTGGTCGAGGGCCTGGGCTGCAAGGCGATCCGCGTGTTCGACCCGAACGAGCTGCAGAACGCCTTCGCCGAAGCCAAGCGCCTGATGGCCGAGCACCGCGTGCCGGTGGTGGTAGAGATCATCCTGGAGCGTGTCACCAACATCTCCATGGGCACCGAGATCAACGCCATCAACGAGTTCGAGGAACTGGCCGAGCGCGGCGTCGACGCCCCGACCGCCATCTCGCTGCTGGATTGATCCGTAGGGTGCGCCGCGCGCACCGCAAACGCCGCGACGCATCCATGGTGCGCACGGCGCACCCTACGCAGACCGCAATTGCACCACGACAAGGAGCACACCATGCCCCGTTTTGCTGCCAACCTGTCCATGCTGTTCACCGAAGTGGACTTCCTGGACCGTTTCGCCGCCGCCGCCGAAGCCGGTTTCAGCGGCGTGGAATACCTCTTCCCCTATGACTTCGCGGTGGAAGAGATCAAGGCCCGCCTGGACGCCAACAAGCTGGAACAGGTGTTGTTCAACCTGCCCGCCGGTGACTGGGGCAAGGGCGAGCGCGGCATCGCCTGCCATCCGGATCGCGTCGAGGAATTCCGCGCCGGCGTCGACAAGGCCATCGCCTACGCCAAGGTGCTGGGTAACAAGCAGATCAACTGCCTGGCCGGCATCCGCCCGCAGGGCCTGGACTGCGCGACCGTCGAGAAGACTTTCGTCGACAACCTGCGCTACGCCGCTGACAAGCTGGCTGGCGCCGGTATTCGCCTGGTGATGGAAGCCATCAACACCCGCGACATTCCCGGCTTCTACCTCAGCACCACCAAGCAGGCCCTGGACATCCGCGACAAGGTCGGTAGCACCAATCTGTACCTGCAGTACGACATCTACCACATGCAGATCATGGAAGGTGACCTGGCCCGCACGGTTGAGAGCAACCTGGCCGCCATCAACCACGTGCAGCTGGCCGACAACCCGGGCCGCAACGAGCCGGGCACCGGCGAGATCAACTACCGCTTCCTCTTCGAGCACCTGGATCGCATCGGCTACCAGGGCTGGATCGGCTGTGAATACAAGCCGGCAACCACCACCGCTGCCGGCCTCGGCTGGATGAAAGCGCACAACGCAATCTGAGGAGAATTTCCCAATGGCTAAAATCGGATTTATCGGCACCGGCATCATGGGCAAACCCATGGCGCAGAACCTGCAGAAGGCCGGCCACACCCTGTTCTTCTCCGAGCACTTCGACAAGGCTCCGGCCGACCTGGTTGGCGACAACGGCATCGCCCTGGCCAACCCGAAGGAAGTCGCCCAGGAAGCCGAATTCATCATCGTTATGGTGCCGGACACCCCGCAGGTCGAAGACGTGCTGTTCCGTGACAACGGCATCGCTCAGGGCGTCGGCGCCGGCAAGGTGGTGATCGACATGAGCTCGATCTCCCCCACCGCGACCAAGCAGTTTGCCGAGAAGATCAAGGCCACCGGCGCCGCCTACCTGGACGCCCCGGTGTCCGGCGGTGAAGTCGGCGCCAAGGCCGCTACCCTGTCGATCATGGTCGGTGGCTGCCCGAACGCCTTCGAACGCGCCCTGCCGCTGTTCCAGGCCATGGGCAAGAACATCACCCGCGTCGGCGGCAACGGTGACGGCCAGACCGCCAAGGTGGCCAACCAGATCATCGTCGCGCTGAACATCCAGGCGGTGGCCGAAGCCCTGCTGTTCGCTGCCAAGAACGGCGCCGACCCGGCCAAGGTGCGTGAAGCGCTGATGGGTGGTTTCGCCGGCTCGAAGATTCTCGAAGTGCACGGCGAGCGCATGATCAAGGGCACCTTCGATCCGGGCTTCCGCATCAGCCTGCACCAGAAGGACCTCAACCTGGCGCTGTCCGGCGCCCGCGAGCTGGGCCTGAACCTGCCCAACACCGCCAACGCCCAGCAGGTGTTCAGCACCTGCGCGGCCCTCGGCGGCAGCGGCTGGGACCACTCTGCCCTGATCAAGGGTCTGGAGCACATGGCCAACTTCAATATTCGCGGCGAGTAACAAAGCGCCCTCTCCCCCGGCCCCTCTCCCGCATGCGGGAGAGGGGAGACAAGAAGCTCGGCGTTATACGGGTTTTCAGCGTACGCCAAACCAGTCCCCTCCCACTTATGGGAGAGGAAGAGACAGCAGCTTGGCGTTGCACGGACATTCGGCGTACGCCAAGCCAGTCCCCTCTCCCATTTATGGGAGAGGGTTAGGGAGAGGGGCTTTGCTTCTGGTCCACCCTTTCGACCTTCCTGGCAGGAGGTGTCACGGCCCGATTGCCAGGTTGGTCGATTCCATTCCCCAGGCGCTGCCATGCGGCGCCTGGGGAATGGAATCGATCTGGTGTCATCCTGACGGGCATACCGCGCAGGCACCCCGACTCATCGAATACTACGCGGCCTGCCCGCTTCGCTACGCGACTCTCACGCCAAGAACAAGAGAACACCGCCATGACCTTCGACCCGCAACGCCTGCTGCGCGACCTGTTCGCCACCGCCATCGCCGCCGCCCATCCGCGCCAGGTGCTGGCCGACTATCTGCCCGCCGATCGCAGCGGCCGCGTCATCGTCATCGGCGCCGGCAAAGCCGCAGCGGCGATGGCCGAGGTGATCGAGCAGGAGTGGCAAGGCGAGGTCAGCGGCCTGGTGGTGACCCGCTACGAGCACGGCGCCGACTGCAAGAAGATCGAAGTGGTGGAAGCCGCTCACCCGGTACCGGACGACGCCGGCGAGCGCGTCGCGCGTCGCGTGCTGGAGCTGGTGTCGAACCTGTCCGAAGACGACCGGGTGATATTCCTCCTCTCCGGCGGCGGCTCCTCGCTGCTGGCACTGCCGGCAGAAGGCATCAGCCTCCAGGACAAGCAGGCGATCAACAAGGCACTGCTCAAATCCGGCGCCACCATCGGCGAGATGAACTGCGTGCGCAAGCACCTCTCGGCGATCAAGGGCGGCCGCCTGGCCAAGGCCTGCTGGCCGGCCACCGTCTATACCTACGCCATCTCCGACGTACCCGGCGACGAGGCCACGGTGATCGCCTCCGGCCCCACCGTGGGCGACCCGACCACCTCGGCCGAAGCCCTGGCGATTCTCGCTCGCTATGAAATCGATATTCCCGCTAACGTGCGCGCCTGGCTGGAAGATCCACGCTCGGAAACGGTGAAGCCGGGCGACCCGGTACTCGCCCGTAGCCACTTCCAGCTGATCGCCACCCCGCAGCAGTCGCTCGACGCCGCCGCAGCCAAGGCCGAAGCCGCCGGCCTGCCGGCACTGATTCTCGGCGATCTGGAAGGCGAATCGCGCGACGTGGCCAAGGTGCATGCCGGCATCGCCCGCCAGGTGCAGCTGCACGGCCAGCCGATCAAGCCGCCGTGCGTGATCCTCTCCGGCGGCGAAACCACCGTTACCGTGCGCGGCAACGGCCGTGGCGGACGCAACGCCGAATTCCTCCTCAGCCTCACCGAGAGCCTCAAGGGCCTGCCCGGCGTCTACGCGCTGGCCGGCGACACCGACGGCATCGATGGCTCCGAAGACAACGCCGGCGCCATCATGACGCCCTACAGCTACGCCCGCGCCGGCATCAAGGGCCTGTCCGCCCGCGACGAGCTGGACAACAACAACGGCTATGGCTACTTCGCCGCCCTCGACGAGTTGATCGTCACCGGGCCGACCCGTACCAACGTCAACGATTTCCGCGCCATTCTGATTCTCGAGAACGACCAATGAACGCCGACAAGAAAGTAAAGATCCTCGCCACCCTCGGCCCGGCCATCCGCGACGCCGCGCATATCCGCCAGCTGGTGGAGGCCGGGGTCAACCTGTTCCGCCTCAACTTCAGCCACGGCGAGCACGCCGACCACGCCCAGCGCTATCAGTGGGTGCGCGAGGTGGAGCGCGAGCTGAACCAGCCGATCGGCATCCTCATGGACCTGCAGGGGCCCAAGCTGCGCGTCGGCCGCTTTGCCGAAGGCAAGGTACAACTGGTCAACGGCCAGAGCCTGCGCCTGGACCTGGACGCCACGCCCGGCGACGCCAGCCGGGTCAACCTGCCCCACCCGGAGATCATCGAAGCCCTGCAGCCGGGCATGAGCCTGCTGCTGGACGACGGTCGCCTGCGCCTGAAGGTGACCGCCAAACAGGCTGATGCCGTAGACACCTGCGTCATCGCCGGCGGTGAGCTGTCCGACCGCAAGGGCGTCAACGTGCCCGAGGCGGTGCTGCAGCTGTCGCCGCTGACCGACAAGGATCGTCGCGATCTGGCCTTCGGCCTGGATCTGGGCGTGGACTGGGTGGCGCTTTCCTTCGTGCAGCGCCCCGAGGACATAGTCGAAGCGCGCGAGCTTATCCAGGGCAAGGCCTTCCTCATGGCCAAGATCGAGAAGCCCTCGGCGGTACAGCATCTCGAAGAAATCGCCCGTCTGTGCGACGCGATCATGGTGGCGCGCGGTGATCTGGGCGTGGAAGTGCCGGCCGAGAACGTGCCGCGCATCCAGAAGGACATCGTGCGCACCTGCCGCCAACTCGGTCGCCCGGTGGTGGTGGCCACGCAGATGCTCGAATCCATGCGCTTCTCGCCCGCGCCGACTCGCGCCGAAGTCACCGACGTAGCCAACGCCGTGGCCGAAGGCGCCGATGCGGTAATGCTGTCGGCCGAGACCGCCTCCGGCGACTACCCGCTGGAAACCGTGCAGATGATGAGCAAGATCATCCGTCAGGTGGAAAACGGCCCGGACTACCAGACCCAGCTCGACGTCGGCCGCCCGCAGGCCGAGCCCACCGCCAGCGACGCCATCAGCTGCGCCATCCGCCGCATCAGTTCGATCCTGCCGGTGGCCGCCCTGGTCAACTACAGCGAATCCGGTGCCAGCAGCCTGCGCGCCTCGCGCGAGCGACCCAAGGCGCCGATCTTGAGCCTGACGCCGAGCCTGACCACGGCGCGGCGCCTGACCGTGGCCTGGGGCATCTACTCGGTGGTCAACGAGCGCCTTCGTCGGGTCGAGGAAGTCACCAGCACCGCGCTGGAGATCGCCCAGGCCCAGGGCATGGCCAAGCGCGGCGAAACCGTGGTGATCACCGCCGGCGAACCCTTCGGCCAACCTGGCAGCACCAACAGCCTGAGGATCGAAACGCTGCATTGAGCCGCACTGCTCTCCTGTAGGGTGCGCCATGCGCACCGAAAGCCATACGCACGAATAAAAGGTGCGCACGGCGCACCCTACAAAGCTCCGCCAAGCGACACGGAAAGCTCCCCTCTCCAGCTTGCGGGAGAGGAGCTGGGGGGAGAGGGCTCTCTTGGCACATACATCATGCCTCCACTACCAACCTCACACCCTGCCCGGCAAAGCTTGCGCGCCCTGCTCTGCGGCTTCGCCCAGATATTCCTGCAACAGAGCCCCGGCTGCGGCCTGCTGGTACTGATTGCCATCCTTATCGGCGCGCCCGACCTGCTGCCCGGCGCCTTGCTCGGCGGCCTGACGTCGATGCTGATCGCGCAACACCGCGGCTACCCACCTGCCGACATCGCCATCGGCCTGTACGGCTACAACGGCATCCTGCTCGGTCTACTGCTCAGCCTGAAACTGCCATGGACACCGCTGCTGCCCGTGCTGATCATCACCAGCGCCGCCCTGTCCAGCCTGCTGCTGGCCCCATGGATGCGGAGCATGCGCAAACATGGCTGGCTGCCCGCCTTCACCTTTCCCTTCGTGCTGCTGGGTTGGCTGTTGCTGGCTCTGGTCACCCAGTTGCAGCTGCCACTTGCAGCACCCACCAGCTCGCCCAGCGCATCGGAACTGAACTTCCTGCAACTGATGCTCGCCGTGCTGCGCGGCCTGGGCCAGGTCATCTTTCTCGACTCGCCACTGGCCGGTCTGTGCCTGCTGATCGGCTTGCGCCTGGCCGATGGCCGCACGGCGCTGTGGGCGCTGCTGGGTTCCAGCGGCGGCTTCGCCCTGGCGATCTTCTCCGGCTGGCCCGGCGAGGGTGCGCTGGCCGGTCTCTACGGCTACAACGCCACTCTGGCGGCCATTGCCCTGGCCCAGGTACACCGTAGCCCACTGATACCGGCCCTCGGCATTCTACTCGCCCTGCTGCTGCAACCCGGTTTCAACGCCCTGGGTCTACCTGCCCTGACCATGCCCTTCATCCTCGCGTGCTGGCTGATCAGGGCCGGTACACAAAGTTGGCAAAAGGCAGTCAAGGACAGCACCCCGAGAGTCTAGAATCGCGCAACAGACCGCAAAGGCAGCGCGCGGAACATGGACAGACGAATTCTCGGCCTCAGCTTGCTATTGGCAACCGCTGCGACCTACGCAGAGTCAAACCCGAGCCTGATCGGCCCTGTCAGCGATATCGTGGTGATCGCGGATGGACTCGGCTCGGAGCAAGAAAACTGCCAGAGCTTCAAGGTCAGCGAAGCAATGGTCGCCGATTTCCTGCGTCATGCCATCCTCATCACCCACCGCCAGGAGCACGACTGGTACCTCCACGGCTCCTGCCAGGCCCATGGCACCTTGAGCACTCGCTACGGTAAATGGCAGTGGCAGCTACTCAATCTGGGCACCGCGCGGATTACAGCGGTCACCGGTGATACCTTTGTGCTCGGTGATCCGCGGGAGGAGTCTTCGCTGGAAGGAGATTGAGAACAGAGCAGCAAGCACAACCACGGCCTTGCCCTCACTCCGCCTTCCTGCCTAGGCTGTGCCCTTTCGCTTAATCTGGACCTTGCCATGGACCACCCGCAGAGCTGGCGCCAGCGCCTCTACATCATCATCTTCGAAACCAGCACGCCGGCCGCTCAGCGCTTCGACAACTGGCTGCTGGTGTCCATCCTCGCCAGCCTGGTGGTGGTGATGCTCGACAGCATCGAGCACTTCCACAACCAGTACGCCGATGTGTTCGGCGCGCTGGAGTGGTTTTTCACCGCACTGTTCGCCATCGAGTACGGCTTACGCCTGTACAGCTCGCCCAAACCGATGCGCTATGCCTTCAGTTTCTTCGGCCTGGTGGACCTGCTGGCGGTGCTGCCGGCCATCCTGGCGTTGATGTTCGCCGATGCGCAGTACCTGATGATCGTCCGCGTCATCCGCATGATCCGCGTCTTCCGTGTGCTAAAGCTGCGCCAGTACCTGACGCAGGCCAACTTCCTGCTGGTGGCGCTGCGCGGCAGCAAGCAGAAGATCGTGGTGTTTCTGGTGAGCGTCTCGACCCTGGTCACCGTTTATGGCGCGCTGATGTACGTCATAGAAGGCCCGGCCAACGGCTTCACCAGCATTCCTACCGGTATCTACTGGGCGGTGGTGACGCTGACCACCGTGGGTTTCGGCGACATCACCCCGCAAACCCCCGTAGGCCAGATGCTCGCTACGCTGGTGATGATAACCGGCTACTCGATCATCGCCGTGCCCACCGGCATTTTCACCGCCGAACTGGCCAACGCGATGCGCCAGGACGGGCTGATGGAGCACGACTGCCCGCATTGTCGGAAGAATCGCCACGAATACAGCGCGGCGTTCTGTAGTCGCTGCGGTGGACCGCTGTTCAGCAGAAAGACCGAGCCGTCATCGGCGGCGCAAAGCACGCCTGAAACAGACTGAAGCAAAACCGATTGGCCACCGCGTGGTCATAAAGTCGCCCTGTGGGCTATAAAGCCCGACTTTTTAGCTGAAGGAAGCGCGCCATGGCCGTTACCACCAATGAATCCACGGCACCTGCCAAGGCCGCCTGGATTGGCCTGATTCTGGGCCCCTTGCTACTGCTCGTCTGCCTGGTCACCGAGCCGCCAGCCGGTCTCTCCAGCACCGCTTGGGCCACCATCGGCCTGACCCTGCTGATGGCCACCTGGTGGTCGACCGAAGCCATTCCGATTCCGGCCACTTCGCTGCTGCCAATCCTGTTGATTCCGGCGCTGGGCATCGACAGTCTCAACGCCGCGACCGCGCCTTACGCCAACCCGACCATCTACCTGTTCCTCGGTGGTTTCGTCCTGGGCCTGGCCATGGAGCGCTGGAACCTGCACAAGCGCATCGCGCTGATGACGCTGCTGGCCATGGGCAGCAGGCCCAGCAGGCAGATCGCCGGGTTCATGATGGCCACGGCCTTTCTCAGCATGTGGGTGAGCAACACCGCCACCACCATCATGATGCTGCCCATCGGTCTTTCGGTGATCGGCATGCTCACCAGCGAGCAGAGCACCGGCGAAGCCGACCGTGAACGCTTCGCCACCGCCCTGCTGCTGGCAATCGCCTACGCCGCCAGCGTCGGCGGTATCGCCACGCTGATCGGCACCCCGCCGAATGCCTTGCTGGCCGCCTTCCTCGCCGACAACTATGACGTGCAGATCGGCTTCGGCCAGTGGATGCTGCTGGGCGTGCCGGTGGCGGTGATCATGCTGGCGTTCATCTGGTGGTGGCTGACCCGTGGCGGCTTCAACCTGGCCGGACATGACAGCACGCAGCTGATTCGCAGCGAGCTGGCCGAACTCGGCCCACTGAGCCGTGGCGAGAAGCTGGTGGCGCTGGTGTTTGTCATCACCGCGCTGGCCTGGGTATTCCAACCGCTGATCTCCGGCTGGGTGCCCGGCGTCAATGACACCAGCATCGCCATTGCTGCGGCGCTGGCATTGTTCATGATTCCGGTGGACGTCAAACAGCGCGTGTTCCTGATGAACTGGGAAAGCGCCAGCAAACTGCCCTGGGGCGTGCTGCTGCTGTTCGGCGGCGGCCTATCGCTGGCTGGGGTGATTCGCAGCACCGGTCTGGCCGAATGGATCGCACAGAGTCTCGGTGCGCTGGGCGCCCTGCCGGTGATCGCGATGATCGGCGTGGTGGTGCTGGTGATCATCTTCCTTACCGAGGTCACCTCCAACACCGCCACCGCAGCCGCCTTCCTGCCGCTGCTGGGGGCACTGGCCGTATCGCAGGGCATGCCGGCAGAGCTGTTGGCGATTCCAGCCGCCATCGCTGCCAGCTGCGCCTTCATGATGCCGGTGGCGACGCCGCCTAACGCCATCGTGTTCGGCACCGGGCATATGAAGATACAGTCGATGATCAAGGCAGGCTTCGCCCTCAACCTGTTCGGCGTGGTGCTGGTGACGCTGATCTGCTATGTGCTGGTGGGCATGATCTGGGCACATTGAGCCTGGATCGCACCAACAAGAACGGCGCCTTCGGGCGCCGTTTTCATATGCGGTTGTAGGGTGAGTGCATCCTGCCAGGTCGATCGGCGGGTTTCACCCGCACTACGCGATCAGCGGTCCTGATACTGGCGGAACAACCCCGGCGGAATACCCGAGCTGTCAGTTTCCTTCCACGGCCCGCCAGCTTGCGAAGACCAGCTCCAGCCGCCGTCCCAGCGGTAGAAGATGCGCTCGCGGTAGTACAGATCACGCGCACCTTCGACTACATAGACGCCCAGGCCCGGGTTCCAGTGGCTCTTCACCCCAGGCGGCGGCGCGTAGCGCGGGTGCGACGGCTGCTGCACCGGCGGCAACTGGCCAACCGGTGTACTCGGTTGCTGCAGTACGCAGCCGCTCAGTCCAAGCCCGAGCGCGCAGGCCAGCACCAGGCGCTTCACTGGGCCTGCCCGTCGCGGCTGTCGATCAGCAGCGCCTGAACGTCACGGGCAGTGTTGGCAACCGGGCCGGTCTGGCCGGTCCATTCACCCTGGGTGGCGTTACCCGCACGGGATACACGCGCCACCAGTTGCACCTGGTCGAATCGGGAAATCTTCAGTTCGGGCATCATCGCATCCACATCGGAAAGGCTGATCTGCACCGGCAGGTCGGAAACCTTCAGGCGTTTGACCGCCAACGGCATCGGCGGGCCACTGAGCGCGCGGGCGAAGACGAATACAGCATCGTCCGGCTGCACACTCTGCTGCACTTCAGGCGACAGCGATACGCTGACCTCCAGCGCATGCACCTTGGCGCCTGGCTCGGCGGCAGCGCTGGGCTGCTCCCCCTCGCCCACCTGCTGACGAGCGCGTTCGATACCGCCGGCGATGGCCGCACGCGACGGGTCCTGCTCCGGCAGCACGGCGACCAGACGCTCCCAGTAGCGCACCGCATCAGCATAGCGCTGGCTTTCATAGGCGGCGATACCGAGCAGGCCGAGGCTGGTGACCTCTTCCGGATCGGCCTTCAACGCTTCGTCAGTGAGCGTCTGCATCTGCTCGCTCCACCGCTTGCCTTCGGCGAAGTACAGCGCCTGCGCCCATTGGCCGAGCAGCTCCGGGGCACGCCCGGCGATCTCCACTGCACGCTCAAACGCCTTGGCGGCATCGCCGGCACGCTCCTGCGCCATATAGGTACGACCGAGGAAGTACCAGGCCTCGGCAGACTCCGGCTGTTGCTGCACGGTCTGCTCCAGGCGCGCGGTCATCTCCTCGATGCTTTGCGGCTGTGCAGCGGCCAGTTGGCGAGTCTGTACGACCTCATCGACAGCGCCCCAGTGCAGGTACAGGGCCACGCCCAGCACCGGCACCAGCAGCGCCGACACCAGCGGAATCTTGCCGCCGAGCACGCTGCTGCGGCGCTGCACGCCTTCGGTGTCATCCAGCAGCTCGCGCGCGGCCTCGGCGCGACCGGCCTCCATTTGCGCTTCATCGAGCACGCCAGCCTGGCGCTGGGTTTCCAGCTCCTGCAGGCGCTCCTGATAGAGGGTGACGTTGAGTGCGGTACGGTCTTCTTCGGCCTGCAGCTTGCGAATGCGCAGTACCGGAATCAGCAGAAACGCCAGGGCAGTCAGCAACAGCAGCCCGGCGGGCAACCAGAAATCGATCATCGGTCTTTCTTGTCCTGAGAGTTTTGCTCGAGCAACGCGGCGAGGCGCGCCTGCTCATCGACGGAGAGGCCAGCAGCAGAGCGGTCCTTGTTCTGGCCACGGCGGCGCAGGACGATCACCCCGAGCACACCGAAACCTATCAGCAGCAGGCCGGCCGGGCCGTACCAAAGCAGCAGCGTGCGGCTGGTCAGCGGCGGTTTGTAGAGCACGAAATCGCCATAGCGCGAGACCAGGAAATCAATGATTTCCTCGTTGCTCTTGCCCTCTTCGAGCATGCGGAAGATCTCGCCTCGCAGGTCCATGGCGATCGGCGCGTCGGAGTCGGCGATGTTCTGGTTCTGGCACTTCGGGCAACGCAGCTCTTCGATCAGATTACGATAGCGCTGACGCTCGGCCTCGTTGGCGAACACGAAGGTATCGATGGCGGCATGGGCGCTGGCCAACAGCCCCAGTGCCAGACCGGCACACATCAACAGGCGCTTCATGGCTGGGCCTCGTCAACCAGTTGCTGGTAGATCGGCGCCAGCTTCTCGCGCCAGACGCGCTCGTCGATGGTGCCGACAAACTTGTGACGAATGATGCCTTTGGCATCGACGAAGAAGGTTTCCGGCGCGCCGTACACACCCAGGTCCAGACCGAGGCTGCCCTTGGCGTCCTCGATGTTGAGCTGATACGGGTTGTGCAGGTCGCGCAGCCATTTCTGCGCCGGCTCGCGCTGATCCTTGTAGTTGACCCCATGGATCACCACGCCGGCCTCAGCCAGCTTGTTCAGCACCGGATGCTCGTGGCGGCAGGCCGGGCACCAGGTGGCCCAGACATTGACCAGCGCAGGTCGGCCCTTGATGTCGGCCTCGCTGAGGGTGCGCTCGGGATCATCCAGCGACGGCAGGCTGAAGGCCGGGAACGGCTTGCCGATCAGCGCCGAGGGCAACTCGGACGGGTCGAGAAACAGGCCGCGATAGAGGAATACGGCGATCGCCAGGAAGGCCAGCAGCGGCAACAGCAGGAGCAGGCGTCTCATGCGCTGGCCTCCTGCATGCCCAGGGCTTCACGCACGCGGGTTCTGACCTTGATCCGGTAGCGCTTGTCGGCAGCAGCGAGGAAGCCGCCGAAGCCCATCAGCAGCGCGCCCAGCCAGATCCAGCGGACGAACGGCTTGATGTGAATGCGTACGGCCCAGGCGCCCTGCTCCAGCGGCTCGCCGAGGGCGACGAACAGGTCGCGAGTGAAGCCGGCATCGATGCCTGCCTCGGTCATGGTCGCCTGCTGCACGGTGTAGAGGCGCTTCTCCGGGTGCAGCACCTTGATCTGCCGCTCGCCGTCGAATACGCGCACCGTGCCCTTGTCGGAAATGAAGTTGGGGCCTTCATGATGCACGGCGCCGTCGAACTGGAAGCGATAGCCGACCAGCTCCACGGAGTCACCCGGCGCCATGCGCAGATCGCGCTCGTAGCTACCGAGGCTGGTGAGTACCACACCCAGGGCGCACACGGCGAAACCGAAGTGCGCCATCTGCATGCCCCAGTAGCTGCGACCCAGGCTCGGCAAGCCCTTGATCAGGCCCTTGTGGCGCGTCTTGTCGAGGATGTCGCGCACGCCAGCGAGGATCACCCAGAAGGCCAGCAGGCAGACGGCCAGCACCGCCCAGTGGAAATCGCCGTGCAGGAAGGTGGCGACTACCGCCAGCACCACACTGGCCACCAGCACCGGCGTCAGCATGCCGCCCAGCCATTTCAGCGGGGTGTCCTTCCAGCGCACCAGCACGCCGACGCTGATCACCGCCATCAGCAGCGCCATCAGCGGCAGGAACAGCGCGTTGAAGTAAGGCGGGCCAACCGACAGTTTGGCGCCGGTCAGCGCGTCAAGCACCAGCGGATAGAGCGTGCCGAGCAGGATCATCGCGGCCGACACCACCAGCACGATGTTGTTGACCAGCAGCAGCGTCTCACGCGACCACAAGCCAAAGCCGACCTGGCTCTTGACCACCGGGGCACGCACGGCGAACAGCGCCAGCGAACCACCGACCACGATCAGCAGGAAGGCGAGGATGAACACGCCGCGCTCCGGGTCGGTGGCAAAAGCATGCACCGAGGTCAGCACACCAGAGCGGACCAGGAAGGTACCCAGCAGGCTGAGGGAGAAGGCGGCGATGGCCAGCAGCACGGTCCAGCTCTTGAACACCCCACGCTTCTCGGTCACGGCCAGCGAATGGATCAAGGCAGTGCCCACCAGCCAGGGCATGAAGGACGCGTTCTCTACCGGGTCCCAGAACCACCAGCCGCCCCAGCCCAGTTCGTAGTAGGCCCACCAGGAGCCCAGGGCGATACCGATGCCGAGGAAGGCCCAGGCGACGATGGTCCAGGGACGCGACCAGCGCGCCCAGGCGGCGTCCAGCTTGCCGCCGAGCAGCGCAGCAATGGCGAAGGCGAAGGCCACCGAGAAGCCGACATAGCCCATGTACAGCATCGGCGGATGCACGATCAGGCCGAAGTCCTGCAACAAGGGGTTGAGGTCGCGGCCATCAGCTGGCGAGTTCGGCAGCAGGCGCTCGAAGGGGTTGGAGGTGACGATCAGAAACAGCAGAAAACCGATGCTGATCATGCCCATCACAGCCAGCACACGGGCGAGCATTTCTTCCGGCAGGTGGCGCGAGAAGATCGCCACGGCAAAGGTCCAGCCCGCCAGGATCAGCGCCCACAGCAGCAAGGAACCTTCGTGCGCCCCCCATACCGCGCTGAACTTGTAGTACCAGGGCAACGCACTGTTGGAGTTGTGCGCCACGTAGGCGACGGAGAAATCGTCGACCATGAAGGCATAGGTCAGGCAGATGAAGGAGAACAACAGAAAGGCGAACTGACCCCAGGCGGCCGGCTGCGCCAGGCTCATCCACTGGTGGTCACCGCGCCAGGCACCGATCAGCGGCAGCGTCGCCTGTACCAGGCACAGGCACAGCGCCAGAATCATCGCCAGATGGCCGAGCTCGGGGATCATTGTGCACTCTCCTGCTGATAGCCCTGTTTGGCGGCTTTGGCCTCATTGTGCTTCTGCATCATTCCGCTCTTTTCCAGCGCCTGCATGACTTCAGGCGGCATGTAATTCTCGTCGTGCTTGGCCAGTACCTCGTCGGCCACCAGCACGCCCTCTGCATTGACCCGACCCAGGGCGACGATGCCCTGCCCTTCACGGAACAGATCCGGGAGGATGCCGTGATAGCGAATGGTCACGCCGTGAGCGCCGTCGGTGACGACGAAGTCGACTTCCAGGGTGTCGGCGGAACGCTTGACCGAGCCTTCCTCGACCAGGCCACCGGCACGAATGCGAGTATCGACCGGGGCTTCGCCGTTGGCGATCTGACTCGGGGTGTAGAACAGGTTGATGTTCTCCTGCAGCGCGGTCAGTGCCAGCGCCACGGCGATGCTGACGCCGCAGAGGATGGCCAGAACGATATACAGGCGTTTCTTGCGAACCGGATTCACTTCGACTTCTCCCGGCGCAAACGGCGCGCCTCGTCTTGCAGGTAACGGCGGCGCGCCAGGATTGGCAGCACCACATTCAACGCCAGGATCGCCAGGCTGATGCCATAAGCGCTCCAGACGTAGGGGCCATGAGTTCCCATGGCGAGAAACTCGGAGAACGACGCGAAACTCATGCCTTGCCCTCCACCAGCGTCTGCACTTCGGCTTTCACCCAGCTGCTGCGTGCTTCACGCTTGAGCACTTCCAGGCGCATGCGATAAAGCAGCACGGCGCCGAAGAAGCAGTAGAAACCCAGCACTGCCAGGAGCAACGGCAGCCACATTTCCATCGGCATCGCCGGTTTTTCGGTGATCTTGAAGGTGGCGGTCTGGTGCAGTGAGTTCCACCACTCCACCGAGTACTTGATGATCGGAATATTGACCACACCGACGATGGCCAGCACGGCGCAGGCCTTGGCGGCGCTGTC
Source organism: Ectopseudomonas toyotomiensis (assembly GCF_017167985.1). NCBI lineage: Bacteria > Pseudomonadati > Pseudomonadota > Gammaproteobacteria > Pseudomonadales > Pseudomonadaceae > Ectopseudomonas > Ectopseudomonas toyotomiensis. The sequence continues at coordinate 185,548 of NZ_CP070505.1, forward strand.
GCGGTTGCTGATGGCGTTGCCCAGGGCGATCACGCCGAAATACAGGAACAGCAGAATCAGCATCGAGGTAAGGCGTGCGTCCCAGACCCAGTAGGTGCCCCAGGTCGGCTTGCCCCAGATGGCACCGGTGAGCAGCGCGATGGCAGTCATCCAGGCACCGATGGGGGCGGCCTGCTGCACGGCGACGTCGGCCAGTTTCATCTTCCATACCAGGCCGACCAGGCCGGCAATGGCCAGGGTCACGTAGATGGACTGGGCGAGGAAGGCCGCCGGAACGTGGATATAGATGATGCGGAAGCTGTTGCCCTGCTGGTAGTCCGGCGGCGCGAAAGCCAGGCCCCAGATCAGGCCAGCGGCGATCAGCAACACGGCAGCGATACTGAGCCAGGGCAGCCAGCGGCCACTCATCTCATAGAACCACTTGGGCGAACCCCATTTGTGAAACCACGTCCAGTTCATGCTCGACTCATTATTCAGGCCTGATCCGGCGGTTACCCGGTCAGATGTCAATCACGGTTCGTTGTTATTCACCGACGCTGATGGTCAGACCGGCGGCAATCGCAAAAGGTGTCAGGGTCACCGCCAGGGCGGTGAGGCTGGCCAGCCACAACAGATGACCGGTCGCCGGCAGTCCTTGCAAGGCCGCCTGCAGCGCCCCGCTGCCAAGAATCAGCACCGGGATGTACAGCGGCAGGATCAGCAGCGCCAGCAGCAGGCCGCCGCGCTTGAGACCAACGGTGAGCGCCGCGCCCACCGCGCCGAGCAGGCTCAACACCGGGGTGCCGAGCAGCAGGGAAATCAGCAGTACCGGCAGGCAACGCCCAGGCAGACCGAGCATCAGCGCCAGCACGGGCGCCAGCAAAACCAGCGCCAGACCACTGAAAAGCCAGTGTGCCAGCACCTTGGCCAACACCAGAAGAGGCAGGGGGTGCGACGAAAGGACCCACTGTTCGAGCGAGCCATCCTCGAAATCACTGCGGAAAAGCCCGTCCAGCGAGAGCAGCACGGCCAAAAGGGCTGCGACCCAGACCAGGCCGGGAGAAAGGGTTTGCAACAATTGCGTCTCTGGCCCCACCGCCAGCGGGAACAGCGCAATGACAATGGCGAAGAACACCAGCGGATTGGCCAGGTCGGACGGACGACGGGCGAGCAGACGCATTTCGCGCGACAGCAGTTGAGTGAAAACGTTGCTCATGCCGCGTACTGCCCCAGATCCAGATCGCGATAGGTCGCTGGTGTGCATTGCAGGCTGTGGTGAGTAGTCAGCACCACGACGCCACCACGCTCGCAATGGTCGGCCAGGTGTCCTTCGAGTTGCGCCACACCGCTCTTGTCCAGCGCAGTGAAAGGCTCATCGAGCACCCACAGTGGCGGCGTATCGGCCAGGTACAGACGTGCCAGGGCGACACGGCGCTGCTGGCCGGCCGACAGGGTATGGCAGGGAACATCCTCGAAACCGCGCAGGCCGACCGCCTCCAGCGCCTGCCAGATCGCCTCGCGACTGGCCGGGCGATGCAGCGCGCAGAGCCAGGCCAGGTTCTCTTCGGCAGTCAGCAGCCCCTTGATGCCAGCGGCATGGCCAATCCACAACAGGTTGCGCGCCAGTTCACTGCGCTGCTCGGCCAGGGCCTGACCCTGCAACAGGATGTCGCCGGAGGTCGGCTGACGCAGGCCAGCGATCAGCCGTAACAGGCTGGTCTTGCCACTGCCGTTGGGGCCGCTGATCTGCAACATGTCGCCTGGCTGCAGGGCGAAGTGCAGTTGCTCGAAGAGCATGCGCCAGTCCCGCTCACAGCTGAGCGCCACGGCTTCGAGAAGGGGAACGGGACGGGTCATCGATACCTGGCAGGGTTAAAGTCGACGGTGCTCCGGCCGCTATACTGACGCGTGCCGGAAGTGCGCTGCGCAACGGGCCGGCATTATACATGTCGCATCACTGTCCCCGCAGTCAGCATTTTCGACAGGGTGTTAATCTGTCGCAGACAAATCGGCCGTAGGCTGTACTCGCAAAGCAGTACGCCATCAGATACGTGAGAGCCCATGAGCGAAATCAGCAGCCCACGCCCGCTTCCCCCTTCCGTGCCGGTGATTCGCAACACTGCGACCGCCGCAGACATGGCCGTACGCCTGTTGCAGCCGCTGGAAGGCATGCTGGCGGCAGGCGAAAGCGCCAAGGCCGAAGTCGTGGCGATTCGCGAGCAGGCGCAAAGCTTCCAACTGCTGCTCAAACTGACCCTCGCAGGCGGCAAACAGGCGACTTTGCAGGCTGAAAGCCCCAGGCCACTGGCCCAGGGCAGCGCGCTGGTGGTCACCGCACTGTCGGACACTCGCCTGGCGCTGGCCTTGCAGGCAGGCGGCGACAAACCGCTGACCAGCCTCGACCTGCAGCAACTGCCGCCCGGCACCCTGGTCCAGGGCAAAGTGGTCAGCCGCGACGTTTTGCCGCCGCAGGGTGCGCAGACGATCTATCGCCTGGTGGTGAACCTGCTCAATACCCCCCTCGCCGGCAGCCAGTTGGCGCTCGACAGTCCGCTGGCGCTGCCGCTCGGCAGCCTGCTCAGCGCGCAGGTGCAGGGCAGCCAGAGCCTCGCCTTCCTGCCGCTCAGTGGCCGCCTCGATCAATTGGTACTGGGCCAGCAACTGGCCGCCCAGCAGAATCGCCAGGCATCGCTGGAGGGTCTGTTCAAAGGCTTGCAGAAACTGAGCGGCGGCGATGAAGCCCTGCGCGGCAGTATCGACAAGCTGCTTGGCGCCCTCCCCGACAGCGCCCAGCTGAGCACCGCCAAGGGCCTGGCGCAGGCGCTCGAAGGCAGCGGTGTGCTGCTCGAAGCCAAACTGCTGCAGGGCCAGACCGGCACATTGCCGCAGGACCTGAAGGCCAACCTGCTGCGCCTGATCGCTCAACTGATGCCGCAACTGCCAGGTGTCTCCGGCCCCCTTGCCGGCCTGCAGAACGCCCTCAGCCAGAACCTGCCCAACCTGGCCCGGCAACTGCTCGGCGCAGGCGCACCCGGCTCGGCGCGCCAACAGGCGCTGACCTTTCCATTACCTTCGCGCCTGTTGCAGAACATGGATGGCGAAGCCGACCTGGAAACCCTGCTGAAGCTCGCCGCAGCGGCCGTCTCACGGCTGCAGACCCACCAGCTATCGAGCCTGGCGCAAACCCAGGTCGACGCCAACGGCAACCTGCTGACCACCTGGCAGCTGGAGCTGCCCATGCGCCATCAGCAGGAGGTGATTCCGCTGCAGGTCAAACTGCAGCGTGAAGACAGCGGCAAGGCGGAAAAGGCGGAACAGAAGGAAACGCTCTGGCGCGTGGAACTGGCCTTCGATCTCGACCACCTTGGTCCTCTGCAGGTTCGGGCTCAGTTGCTACGCGGCAGCCTCTCCAGCCAGTTATGGGCCGAGCGCGCCGATACCGCATCGCTGATCACCGCCGAACTGGGCAACCTGCGTGAGCGCCTGCAAGCCGCGGGCCTGAAGGTGGGCGAGCTGGCCTGCAGCCAGGGCATGCCGCCGCAAGGGCCGAAGACCTCGCTGGAACAACGTTGGGTGGACGAAACCGCATGAGCCGCAAACCGCAGTCCGAAGCGCGTCAGGCCATCGCCCTCAACTATGACGGGCAAAATGCGCCGATACTCAGCGCCAAGGGTGATGACGAGCTGGCCGAAGCCATTCTCGCCATCGCTCGCGAATACGAAGTGCCGATTTACGAAAATGCCGAGTTGGTGCGTCTGCTGGCGCGCCTGGAACTGGGCGATGCCATTCCGGAAGCGCTGTATCGCTGCATTGCCGAGATCATCGCCTTCGCCTGGCACCTGCAGGGCAAGGCCCCGCCGGGTTTTGAGGCCGATGCCGAACGCGACGTCACCCCGACGCTGCCCTTGCTCAAGGGTCCGGCGAGCTGAGCGCCAGCCGCTCGTTGGTGCTGCCCTTGCTGCTTGGCATATCGAACAACTGCCAGGCGAAGTAACCGCCACGAAAATAGAACACACGGGTAAAACCCCAGCCAACGGCCTGCTCGACCGCGACGGCACTCTGCGCACACACCTCACTGTCGCAATAGATGACCAGGGGCACCTCGCGCGGCCAGGGCACCTGCGCCAGAGATGCAAAGTGCCAGCGCAAATCCAGATGAATGGCACCCTCGACATGCCCCCAGCCCCATTCGCGAGCCGGCCGCACATCGATGAACAGTGCGCCATGGTCGTGCAAGTGCTTGGCCTGCATCACGTTGACCGTGGTCGCACCCGCGACCTGCAGCGGCGCCTCCTGAGCAACCAAGGGCTGGCAGAGCAGCCAGCCAAAGAAAAACACAACAAGACGATGCATGACCAATCCCCCGTGACGAACACAGCCGGACGAACCACTGCCTTCTATCAGCGTAGATGGGCGCACAGGGACGCTAGGATTGATTGCGCAGGCGGCAGGGCCTGCTAAGAACGCACTCGACTATACGTCAAGGCGTGAGGAAGGCTATTGCGACTGGCCTGTCTTGGGTGTGTGCAGGCGGCTGATCAGCTCGGCCTCGGCCTTGCTCAGACCACAGGACTGGGTCAGGTCATCGACGCTGGCGCCCATGCCCACCAGGCGAGCAGCCTGAGTGAACGACAGGCTGCTGGGGTCACGCTGTTCGATCTGGCTGACCTTGTCCGGCAGCGGCGCCACCACACGGCGCAGCTCATGCAGCTCTTCGCCCATGCGAATGCTGCCGGTCAGGTAGGCGTCAAGACGCTTGCTCAGCTCCCTGATTCGCGCATCGCGCACGGCGTCACGCTTGGCCTGCTCGGCCAGCAGGCGCTGCTGGTTGCGGTACAGGCCTTTGCAGACGATGCCCAATGCCACGCATAGCAGCGCCACGAAGGCCAGGGCCGCGGCAAGCATGGCGAACTCGGACATGGCTCAGATGCTCTCCAGCTCCGACCACTCTTCCTCGGACATCATCTTGTCCAGCTCGACCAGGATCAGCAGCTCGCCGTTCTTGTTGCACACGCCCTGGATGAACTTGGCCGACTCGTCGTTGCCGACGTTCGGGGCAGTCTCGATCTCGGACTGACGCAGGTAGACCACTTCGGCCACGCTATCGACCAGAATACCGACCACTTGCTTGTCCGCTTCGATGATGACGATACGGGTGTTGTCGGTGACCGGCGCCGAACCCAGGCCGAAACGCTGGCGGGTATCGATCACGGTGACCACATTGCCACGCAGGTTGATGATGCCCAGCACATAGCTCGGAGCACCCGGTACCGGGGCGATCTCGGTGTAACGCAGGACTTCCTGCACCTGCATCACGTTGATGCCGTAGGTCTCGTTGTCCAGGCGAAAGGTCACCCACTGCAGAATCGGATCTTCGGCACCTTGTGCAGAACTTTTCTTCATGTCCCTAGCCTCATCAAAAACCGCTCAGTGCGGCATGCGCGGGTCGACCCGCTTGTCATCAACTATAGAGCCCGTAGGCACAGGCTCACCAATTCTCAATGCAGTTTTCCGCCATTCAGGCGTTTCGCCCCGCCGCTGGCGATCAGCTCGGCCAGTGCCGCCACGTCGAGCAGCGCGCACATGTGCTCGATCACTGTACCGGCCAACCAGGGGCGCTGGGTACGCTGACTGCGCCACTTGACCTCGCTCGGGTCCAGGCGAATCGAACGGCTGACCTGATGCACCGACAGCCCCCACTCGTAGCCCTGCACCGAAATCACGTACTGCAGGCCTTCGCGGAAGTCATCTCGGTAACGGTCCGGCATCACCCAGCGTGCAGTGTCCAGCACCTTCAGGTTACCGGCCTGGCTCGGCAGGATACCGAGGAACCAATCCGGCTGACCGAACAGCGGCGTCAGTTCCTGACCTTCCAGTGGGTAGATCGACCCCAGGCAGATCAATGGCACGGCCAGGGTCAACCCGGCAACGTCGAACAGCAGGCATTCGAACGGCTCCTCGGCCCAGGCCGGACGACCATCGGCCAGCAGCGCAGCCGGCTGCGGCGCCAGCTCGGCAGCGGGAGCAAGCGCTGGCGGCGCCTCATCGATGAGCGGAGCCTGTGTCGGTGCGAGCAATTCAACCGGCGCGACGTCCACCTGTACCTGCGGTTCAACCACGGTAGCGAGCACAACCGGCTCGACCAGCCGCGCATCGCGCACCTGCTCCTCGAGCACTGCGGCCTCGAACTCGTCGAGGCTGACGGACATCTCCAGTTCGGCGGCGGCCTCCTGCAGCAGCCCATCAAGGTAGGACTGCAGGGCCAACTGGGAACGCGTGGCGGTGGCGAGGTTACGACTCATGACTGGAACCCGGAATAAGATCTTGACAGCCTATCGGCCGCTGCATGCTCCGACTTGAGTGTCGCAGTTCAACACAGACGCTCATTTCAAGCCACCTGCGCCGCCGGCTGATGACTCAGAAGATGCTTCAACAGCGCACGATAGGCGATCACCCCACGGCTGCCCGCATCGAACTGCGAGGGCGTGCGCCCTGCCCGGCTGGCATCACGCAAGCGCGTGTCGACCGGGATATAGGCCGGCCACAGGTGCTCGGGATAGGTATTGCGCAGTACCCGCAGCGTACTCATGGACGCCTGGGTACGACGGTCGAACAGCGTCGGTACGATGGTGTAGGGCAAGGCCTGCTTGCGCGAACGGTTGATCATCGCCAGCGTGGTGATCATCCGTTCCAGGCCCTTCACCGCGAGGAACTCGGTCTGTACCGGAATCACCAGTTGCTGGCTGGCTGCCAGGGCGTTGACCATCAGCACGCCGAGCAATGGCGGGCTGTCGATGACGGCATGATCGAAATCTTCCCACAGCTGCGCCAGGCTCTTGGCGATAACCAGACCCAGGCCACTCTGCCCCGGCGACTGGCGTTCGAGCGTGGCCAGCGCGGTACTCGACGGCAACAGGGAGATATTCTCGTGACTGGTACTGTGCAGCAACTGCTTGGGCAGGCCTTGCGGCACATTGCCCTGGTGCAGGAACAGATCGAAGCAACTGTGCTCCAGCGCATCGGGGTCATGACCGAAATAACTGGTCATCGACCCATGCGGATCGAGATCGACCACGACCACACGCTTGCCGGCATCGGCCAACAGGCCTGCCAGAGCGATGGAGGTGGTGGTCTTGCCGACCCCACCCTTCTGATTGGCTACTGCCCAGACTTTCATTTTCTCTCATCCTCCCGGCAAGAGGCGCTCAGGCCGAGAATGGCTGTCGCACGCACGCAGCTGGCGACTGGGATTTGACGGCTCACGACTGTGGAACCCCCGACGCAGACGCTGGTGCAGGTTGCGTGCCAGCCTCCGACTGCTGGGTCGCGGCACTGCCAGCGCCACGTCGCGTGTCGAGGTTGCGCGAAATCACCAGCACCACCCGGCGATTACGCCCCCTGCCCTCGGCAGTGGCATTGTCCGCCACTGGCTGGAACTCACCGTAACCCACGGCCGCCAGACGTGAAGGGTCGACGCCATCCATGGCCAACATGCGCACGATGCTCGCCGCGCGCGCCGAAGACAACTCCCAGTTGGTTGGGTATTGAGCGGTCTGGATCGGCAGGTTGTCGGTGAATCCCTCCACCTTAACCGGATTCTGATAAGGCGCCAGAATCTTGGCGACTTTCTCGATGATGTCGAACGCCTGATTGTTCGGAATGGCATCACCACTGGGAAACAGCAGACTGGAGCTGAGCTCGATCTCGATCCACATCTCGTTGCCGCGCACGGTCAGCTGATCACTCTGGATCAGCTCGCCAAACACCTCGCGCACGCTGGAGGCGATGCTTTGCAGGGTCGAATCCGAGCTGGGGTCGTCCATCGAGGTGTTATCAGGCTCACTGGTGCGCGGCCGCTCCTCGCCAACCGGAATCGGCTTGATCGAGCGATCGGGCTGATTGAACACGCCCGTCAGCGACTCCGAGAGGATCTTGTACTTGCCTTCGTTGATCGAGGAAATCGAGTACATCACCACGAAAAAGGCGAATAGCAAGGTGATGAAGTCGGCATAGGAGACCAGCCAACGCTCGTGATTCTCGTGCTCTTCATGATGCCGCCTGCGCGCCATGCCATACCTCCATCAGTCCATGAAGCCTTGCAGCTTCAGTTCGATGGAGCGCGGATTCTCACCCTCGGCGATGGACAGGATGCCTTCGAGGAGCATCTCGCGGTAACGCGACTGGCGCAGCGCGATGGACTTGAGCTTGTTGCCCGCCGGCAGCAGCAGCAGGTTGGCGAAACCGACGCCATAGATGGTGGCAACGAACGCCACGGCAATGCCGCTGCCGAGCATGCTCGGATCAGCCAGGTTGCCCATCACGTGGATCAGGCCCATCACCGCACCGATGATACCGATGGTTGGTGCATAGCCGCCCATGCTCTCGAACACCTTGGCGGCCTGGATATCGCGCGCCTCCTGGGTATAGAGGTCGACCTCGAGAATGCTGCGAATGGACTCAGGCTCGGCGCCGTCAACCAGCAACTGCAGACCTTTTCGCGCATAAGGGTCAGGCTCGGCATCGGCCACTGCTTCCAGGCCGAGCAGGCCTTCCTTGCGCGCCACCATGCTCCAACCGGTCACACGATTGATGCCGCCGACCAGATCGATACGCGGTGGAAAGAAGATCCAGCGCATGATGCTCATGGCACGCTTGAACACCTGCACCGGCGCCTGCAGAAAAGCCGCGCCCAGCGTACCGCCGATGACGATCAGCGCCGCCGGACCGTTGAGCAAGGCACCAGCGTGCCCGCCTTCGAGATAATTGCCGCCCAGAATGGCAACGAACGCCAGGATGACGCCAATCAGGCTCAGTACATCCATGCGCATGTTTCCGACTTAGCGTTCGTCACTGGCAGGCCTCGGTCAGGTGCCGGCCGATGTCATCCAGGCCGTAGACCGCATCCGCCAGATTGGCTTTGACCACGGCCATGGGCATGCCATAGATCACGCAACTGGCCTCGTCCTGCGCCCACACCTGGCTACCGCCCTGCTTGAGCAGGCGCGCACCCTCACGGCCATCGGCGCCCATGCCGGTGAGTACCACGGCCAGCACCTTGTCACCGTAGGACTTGGCGGCAGAGCCAAAAGTGATATCGACACAGGGTTTGTAATTGAGGCGTTCGTCACCTGGCAGGATTTTTATCGCGCCACGCGCATCGACCATCATCTGCTTGCCACCAGGCGCCAACAGCGCCAGGCCTGGGCGCAGGATATCGCCATCCTCGGCTTCCTTGACCTGAATGCGGCAGAGCTTGTCCAGGCGCTCGGCGAAAGCCTTGGTGAAGGCCGCCGGCATGTGCTGGATCAGGACCAACGGCGCCGGAAAATTGGCCGGAAGCTGGGTCAACACGCGCTGCAGCGCCACCGGGCCACCGGTCGAGGTGCCGATGGCCACCAGCTTGTAGGCCTTGCGCTTGGGCGCTGATGACGTAGGGGCTGCGCCACCGGCCGCTGCTGTCGGACGCGCAGGGACAGCGGGAGCCGGTGCAGCAGGTCGCGTCGAGACAGCAGGACGACTGGTCGGCGCCGCGCTCGGACTAGCCGCAGTCGGCGCCGGAGCCACCGCGGCCGCACTGAAACGGCGATTGCTGCGCGCGATGCTGTGCACCTTCTCACACAGCATCTGCTTGACCTTCTCGGGGTTGCGCGAGATGTCTTCGAAATTCTTCGGCAGGAAATCCACAGCACCCGCATCCAGCGCATCGAGCGTGACACGGGCGCCTTCATGGGTCAGCGAGGAGAACATCAGCACCGGCGTCGGACAGCGCTGCATGATGTTTCGAACCGCAGTGATGCCATCCATCATCGGCATCTCGTAATCCATGGTGATCACGTCGGGCTTGAGCGCCAACGCCTGATCGATGGCTTCCCGCCCATTGGTGGCCGTACCCACGACCTGAATACTGGGGTCAGCAGACAGAATTTCCGACACGCGCCGACGGAAGAAACCGGAGTCGTCTACCACCAAGACCTTGACTACCATACACACTCCTAGACGGCGTTGACCTCGGGTCCACGCCGCGAAACATCAGAAACGTCGAGCGTAGCGCTTGAGCATGCTCGGTACGTCGAGAATCAACGCGATGCGTCCGTCACCCGTGATCGTGGCGCCGGACATTCCGGGCGTGCCTTGCAGCATCTTGCCCAGTGGCTTGATTACCACTTCTTCCTGCCCGACCAGTTGATCGACGACAAAGCCGATGCGCTGACTGCCAACGGTGAGAATCACCACATGGCCTTCGCGCTGACCTTCATGGAAGGCCTGCGGTACCAGCCAACGCTTGAGATAGAACAGTGGCAGCGCCTTGTCGCGCACGATCACCACTTCCTGACCGTCGACCACGTTGGTGCGCGACAGGTCGAGATGGAAGATCTCGTTGACGTTGACCAGCGGGAAGGCGAAGGCCTGATTCTCCAGCATCACCATCAGCGTCGGCATGATCGCCAGGGTCAGTGGCACCTTGATGATGATCTTCGAGCCCTGCCCCTTCTGCGAGAACACGTTGACCGTGCCATTGAGCTGGGAAATCTTGGTCTTCACCACGTCCATGCCGACACCGCGACCGGACACGTCGGAGATCTCGGTCTTGGTCGAGAAGCCCGGGGCGAAAATCAGGTTGTAGCATTCGAACTCGTTGAGACGATCGGCCGCGTCCTTGTCCAGCAGGCCCTTCTCCACGGCCTTGGCACGCAGCACGTCGGCGTCCATACCCTTGCCGTCATCGGTGATCGACAACAGGATGTGATCGCCTTCCTGCTCGGCGGACAGCACCACGCGCCCAGCGCGAGCCTTGCCGCTCTTCTCGCGTTCTTCCGGGGTTTCCACGCCATGGTCGACGGCGTTGCGCACCAAATGCACCAGCGGGTCAGCCAAGGCCTCGACCAGGTTCTTGTCGAGGTCGGTTTCCTCGCCCACCAGCTCGAGGTTGATTTCCTTCTTCAGGTTACGCGCCAGATCGCGGACCAGACGCGGGAAGCGGCCGAAGACCTTCTTGATCGGCTGCATGCGGGTCTTCATCACCGAGGTCTGCAGATCCGCCGTGACCACGTCGAGGTTCGACACAGCCTTGGACATCGCCTCGTCGCCGCTGTTCAGTCCCAGGCGCACCAGACGGTTACGCACCAGCACCAGTTCGCCGACCATGTTCATGATCTCGTCGAGGCGCGCAGTGTCGACCCGTACGGTGGTTTCCGCTTCGCTCGCGGCCGGCGCCTTGTCGGCAGCCGGCGCAGGCGCGGCAGAAGCACGAGCGGCAGCAGGCTCAGCCTTGGCTGCTGCGGGCTTGGCAGGTGCGGCGGCCTTGGGCGCTGCTGCAGGTTTGGCCGCGGCGGCAGGCGCGGGCGCCGGCTCAGCGGGCGGCACGAATTTGCCTTTGCCGTGCAATTGATCGAGCAGCGACTCGAACTCGTCGTCGGTGATCTCATCACCGGCCGGAGTGGGCGCTGCAGCAACGGCTGCAACCGGAGCAGCGGCTTCGGCGGTGGCCGAGAACTGACCTTTGCCATGCAGCTGATCGAGCAGCGCTTCGAATTCGTCGTCGGTGATCTCATCGCCTGCCGCTACGCCAGCAGGCGCAGAAGCGCCTACCGCAGCGGCAGGCGTTTCGACCGTGCCGGCGAACTGCCCCTTGCCGTGCAACTGATCGAGCAGCGACTCGAACTCGTCATCGGTGATCTCATCGCTGGCACTGGTCTGCGCACTGGAGGCGGCAGCCGGCGCGTCACCCAGGGCATCGAGCAGTTGCTCGAATTCGCTGTCGGTGATGTCGCCCGCGGCAGCGGACGGCGTAACTGGCTCAGACACCGGCACGGGTTCCGGCTCGGCCTGCTGCACCGGCGCAGGAGCTGCTTCAGCGCCGCCCGGTTCGGCCAGGCGTGACAATGCCGCCAGAAGTTCAGGCGACGCGGGCGTCGGCTCGCGGCGCTCACGCACCTCGCCGAACATGCCATTTACTGCATCAAGAGCCTCGAGCACCACATCCATCAGCTCCGAATCGACGCGACGCTCACCCTTGCGCAGGATGTCGAAGACGTTTTCGGCGATATGGCAGCACTCCACCAACTCGTTGAGCTGGAGGAAACCCGCTCCGCCCTTGACGGTATGGAAACCGCGGAAGATGGCGTTGAGCAGGTTCATGTCGTCCGGTCGGCTTTCCAGCTCGACTAACTGTTCGGACAACTGTTCGAGAATCTCGCCGGCCTCTACCAGGAAATCCTGGAGGATCTCTTCATCGGCGCCGAAGCTCATATTGTGTGCTCCTTAGAACCCTAGGCTGGACAGCAGGTCGTCGACATCGTCTTGGCTGGAGGCGACGTCATCACGCTTATCGGCATGAATCTGCGGACCTTCACCCCGCGATGGCTCTTTTGATTTTTCCTGTTCGGTACGCAGCGCTTCGTGGTCGTGCTGAATACCGGCAAAACGGTCGACCTGGCTGGCCATGAGCATCAGCTTGAGCAGGTTGCTTTCCACTTCGGTCACCAGCTGGGTGACACGCTTGATCACCTGGCCGGTAAGGTCCTGATAGTCCTGAGCCAACAGAATGTCGTTGAGGTGGCCGGAGAGCTTGGCGCCATCTCGTTCACTGCGGGCGAGGAACAGCTCGACACGCTTGGCCAGCTCGCGGAAACCGTCGGCACCGATTTCGCGGCGCATGAAGCGGCCCCACTCAGCGCTGAGGCTCTGCGCTTCGTCACTGAGGTCGTTGACCAGCGGCGCACTCTGCTCGACCAGATCCATGGTCCGGTTGGCGGCCTTCTCGGTCATGGTCACGACGTAGTTCAGGCGCTCGGTCGCATCGGCGATCTGCGACAGCTCCTGGGCATGCGGCATACGCGGATCGAGCTGAAAATTGACAATGGCGTTGTGCAGTTCACGGGTCAGTTTGCCGACCTCGTGATACAGCCCGCGGTCGCGGACCTTGTTCAGCTCGTTGATCAGTTGCACCGCGGCGCCGAAATTACCTTGTTCAAGGCTATCGACCAGATCGCGGGCATTGTTTTTCAGGGTCGACTCGAGGTCACCCAGCGTGGAGTCATCGTGTTCCATAGCACCCTCGCGGCTGACATCAGCCGTTGACCCGCTCGAAGATCTTCTCGATCTTTTCCTTCAACACCTGAGCGGTGAAGGGTTTGACCACGTAGCCATTCACACCGGCCTGGGCCGCCTCGATGATCTGATCGCGCTTGGCTTCAGCAGTCACCATCAGCACCGGCAGGTGCTTGAGGCGCTCGTCGGCACGTACGGCGCGCAGCAGGTCGATGCCGGTCATGCCAGGCATGTTCCAGTCGGTCACCAGAAAGTCGAAACTGCCGCTTTGCAGCATCGGCAGCGCCGAGGTGCCGTCATCGGCTTCCGCGGTGTTGGTGAAACCCAAATCCCGCAAGAGGTTCTTGATGATCCGTCGCATCGTCGAGAAATCGTCAACGATGAGGATTTTCATGTTCTTGTCCAAGTCGACCTCCGTACAGTCCCAAACGTATTGCGCTTGCAACTACGCCCTTTAATCGTGAAACCGTTTGCGCCTGCGAGTACGCCGCGTTCAGCCAGCGCGCCACTCACTCAGCCGCGAGCGCAAACGCGCCGCGCACTGGCTGTGCAACTGGCTAACACGTGACTCGCTAACCCCCAGCACTTCACCGATTTCCTTCAAGTTCAGTTCTTCATCGTAATACAGCGCCAGCACCAGACGTTCGCGCTCCGGCAAACCGGCGATGGCATCGGCCAAGGCCGCCTGGAAGCGTTCGTCTTCGAGGTCCCGCGAAGGTTCGAGGTGAGTGTGTCCGGCGTCTTCGTGCAACCCGCCATGTTCGCCGTCCTGCAACAGGTCGTCGAAACTGAACAGGCGGCTGCCCAAAGTGTCGCCAAGAATGCCGTAGTAATCTTCCAGACTCAATTGGAGTTCGGCCGCAACCTCGTGATCTTTAGCGTCCCGTCCGGTTCTGGCCTCCACGACACGAATGGCATCACTGACCATCCGGCTGTTGCGGTGCACCGAACGCGGCGCCCAATCACCCTTGCGCACCTCGTCGAGCATGGAGCCGCGAATACGGATACCGGCGAAGGTCTCGAAACTGGCACCCTTGCTGGAGTCGTATTTGCGCGAGGCTTCGAGCAGGCCGATCATGCCGGCCTGGATAAGATCATCGACCTGCACGCTGGCCGGCAGACGAGCCAGCAGGTGGTAGGCGATGCGCTTGACCAGCGGCGCATAGCGCTCGATCAGCTGGTGCTGGGAGTCCTGCGCCTGAGCCTTGTTGTACATACGAAGTCCAGAAGCTGCTGTCATACGGCCGAGTCTGCGGTCGGTTGTTGCACCAGACGCTCGACGAAAAACTCCAGATGACCACGGGGATTGGCCGGTAACGGCCAGGTATCTACCTTCTGAGCTATCGCCTTGAACGCCAGGGCGCACTTGGATCGAGGGAAGGCTTCATAGACGGCGCGCTGCTTCTGCACGGCCTTGCGCACACACTCATCGTAAGGCACGGCACCGACATACTGCAGGGCGACATCGAGGAAACGATCCGTCACCTTGGTCAGCTTAGCAAAGAGATTGCGTCCTTCCTGCGGGCTATGGGCCATATTGGCCAGTACGCGGAAGCGGCTGATGCCGTGATCGCGATTGAGCAGCTTGATCAACGCGTAGGCGTCGGTAATCGAGGTGGGCTCATCGCAGACCACCACAAGGATCTCCTGCGCCGCACGCACGAAGCTGACCACCGCATCACCGATACCGGCAGCGGTGTCGATCACCAGCACGTCAAGGTTTTCACTGATGTCACTGAACGCCTGGATCAACCCGGCGTGCTGCATCGGCGTGAGGCTGACCATGCTCTGCGTACCGGATGCTGCCGGCACGATGCGCACGCCACCCGGCCCCTGCAGCAGAACGTCACGCAGATCACATTCACCCGCGATGACATCGGCCAGGGTGCGCTTGGGCGTCAGGCCCAACAGAACGTCGACGTTGGCCAAGCCAAGGTCGGCGTCCATCAGCATGACCCGACGGCCGAGATCGGCCAGGGCCATGGACAGATTGACCGACACATTGGTCTTGCCGACGCCACCCTTGCCGCCAGTCACCGCAATCACCTGTACGGGATGCATACCCATGTTCTTTCTACACCTTGTCTAACTTCGACTTGGCCTTACAGGTCGTTGGTAAGCACCTGTTGAGGCCGTTCACTCCCGCACCACGTGGCGAGAGGGTGCAACATTCTCGCTGCGTCAACCGGCTCGCTTGGCCGGATTGTGATAGAGGCCGGCGAACATCTGCGCCATGGCGTCCTCACTCGGCTCCTCGGCAGCCTGCAGCCCAACGGCACGGCTGACCAGCTGATGGCTACGCGGCACATGCAGATCGTCCGGAATCCGCGGCCCGTCCGTCACATAGGCTACCGGCAGTTGCTGGCCTATAGCCAGACCTAAAACCTCACCCAGACTCGCGGCTTCGTCCAGTTTCGTCAGTATGCAGCCTGAAAGACCACAACGCTTGTAACTATGGTAGGCCGCCTTGAGCACTTGGCTCTGACTTGTTGCGGCCAGTACCAGATAATTCTTCGCCTTGATGCGTGCCGAGGCCAGACTCTCCAACTGCAGACGCAGCGCCGGATCGTTGCCTGGCAGGCCAGCGGTATCGACCAGCACCACGCGTTTCTTGGCCAGCGGCGCCAGAGCCTGCAGCAGAGACTGACCGGGGTCGATCTGAGTCACCGACACACCGAGGATGCGCCCCAGGGTCTTGAGCTGTTCCTGCGCGCCAATGCGGAAGCTGTCCATGCTCACCAGAGCGACCTGTTGCGAGCCGTACTTAAGCACATAACGCGCAGCCAGCTTGGCCAGGGTGGTGGTCTTGCCCATGCCGGCCGGACCGACCAGCGCGATCACACCACCCTCTTCCAGCGGTTCGACCTTGGGCGTAGTGATCGCGTGAGCCAGGTGCGCCAGCAACATACGCCAGGCCTGACGCGGCTCGGCCACACTGGCTACCTTGCTCAGCAGCGCCTGCGATAGCTCGGCAGACAGCCCCATGCGCTGCAGGCGGCGCCACAGATTGGCCTGCTGCGGACGACGGTTCTGCAGTTGCCCCCAGGCGATGGACCCCAGTTGCACTTCGATCAGCTCACGCAAGCCGTGCAGCTCGAAGCGCATGGCTTCCAGTGCGCGCGGGTCGACCGCAGGCGTAACAGGTACAGGGGCCTCGACCGGGCGCTGCGGCTTGACCAGGGTCGCGGGTAGCTCGGGCGCCAGCAGCGACTCATTGGCGAACAATTGACGGTCCTTGCCGGCATCCTGCTCGGCACGCGTGGTCAGCTCGGCCTGAGCGCTGGCGATGCGCGCCTGGGTCTTGCGCAGCTCGGCTTCCAGCGCCGGGTTCGGGCGCACCGGCGCCGGTGCCTGATAATCCAGCGCAGCGGTCAGCTCGACACCACCGGCAACCCGGCGGTTGCCGATGATCGAGGCATCGGCGCCCAATTCATCACGCACCAGTTTCATGGCGGTCCGCATATCGGCGGCGAAGAAGCGTTTGACCTGCATGACCCTTTACCTCAGTTCTGGCCAACCGTAGCGACTATGGTGACCTGCTTGTTGTCCGGAATTTCCTGGTAGGCCAGCACATGCATGCTGGGTACCGCCAGCCGCGCGAAGCGCGACAACATCGCCCGGACCGGTCCGGCCACCAGCAGAATCACCGGCTTGCCGAGCATTTCCTGGCGCTGCGCCGCTTCCACCAGGGAACGCTGCAGCTTCTCGGCCATGCCCGGTTCGAGGAGGATGCCATCCTCACCGCCCTGACCGGCCTTCTGCAGACTGTTGAGCAAGATCTGTTCCAACCTTGGTTCGAGGGTTATCACAGGCAGCTCCGGCTCTAGTCCCACGATGCCTTGCACGATTGCACGGGCCAGCGAGACGCGTACTGCAGCAACCATCGCGGCGGGATCTTGACTCTTCGGCGCGACGTTGGCGATGGCCTCGGCGATGGTGCGGATATCGCGCACCGGCACCTGCTCCTGCAGCAGCGCCTGCAGCACCTTGAGCAGGGTCGACAGCGATACCAGCCCCGGCACCAACTCTTCGGCAAGCTTCGGCGAGCTCTTGGCCAGCAACTGCATCAGTTGCTGCACTTCCTCGTGCCCCAGCAGCTCGTGGGCATGCTTGTGCAGGATTTGATTGAGGTGAGTGGCCACCACGGTACTGGCGTCGACCACGGTGTAGCCCAGCGACTGCGCCTGATCGCGCTGAGTGGGGTCGATCCACACGGCCTCCAGACCGAACGCCGGATCCTTGGCGGCGATGCCATTGAGCGGGCCGAACACCTGGCCGGGGTTGATCGCCAGTTCGCGATCCGGATAAACCTCGGCCTCGGCCACGCTGACGCCCATCAGCGTCAAGCGGTAGGCGTTGGGCGCCAGATCGAGGTTGTCGCGAATATGCACCGAGGGCATGAGAAAGCCCATTTCCTGCGACAGCTTCTTGCGCACACCTTTGATCCGCGCCAACAACTGGCCACCCTGGTTGCGGTCCACCAGCGGAATCAGGCGATACCCCACTTCCAAGCCGACCATATCAACGGGGGTGACGTCGTCCCAACCCAGTTCCTTGACCTCCTGGGCCTTCTGCGCAGGCAGCAGCTCCTGCTGGCGCTGCACTTCCTTGACCTCGGCCTCCTTGATCTTGCGCTGCTTGTTGGCGATCCAGTAGGCGGCGCCAGCGGCCACCAGGCCCAGGCTGATAAAGGAGAAATGCGGCATGCCGGGCACCAGGCCCATGGCAATCATGATCGCCGCCGCCACCGCCAGCGCCCGCGGCGAAGCGAACATCTGCCGGTTGACCTGGGCACCCATGTCCTCGGAGCTGGAAACACGGGTCACCATCACCGCGGCGGCGGTGGACAGCAGCAATGAAGGAATCTGCGCCACCAGGCCGTCGCCGATGGTCAGCAGCGTGTAGACCTTGCCCGCCTCGGCGAACGGCAGGCCGTGCTGCAGCACGCCGATGGCGATACCGCCGATGAGGTTGATGAACAGGATCAGCAGGCCGGCGATGGCATCGCCACGGACGAATTTGCTGGCACCGTCCATGGAGCCGTAGAAATCTGCCTCCTGCGCCACTTCACTGCGGCGTTTCTTGGCTTCGTTCTGATCGATCAGGCCAGCATTGAGGTCGGCGTCGATGGCCATCTGCTTGCCTGGCATGGCATCGAGGGTGAAGCGCGCGCTTACCTCGGAAATCCGTCCGGCACCCTTGGTGACCACTACGAAGTTGATGATCATGAGGATGGCGAACACCACGATACCAACCACGTAGTTACCGCCGATCACCACCTCACCGAAGGCCTGGATCACCTGCCCCGCCGCACCATGCCCCTCGTGGCCGTTGAGCAGCACCACGCGGGTCGAAGCCACGTTCAGCGCCAGACGCAACAACGTGGCCGCCAGCAGAATGGTGGGGAACACGGCGAAATCCAGCGGTCGCAGCGCATAGATGCTGACCAGCAGCACGACGATGGACAGCGCGATGCTGAAGGTGAACAGGGTGTCGAGCAGAAACGGTGGGATCGGCAGCATGACCATGCCGAGCATGACCAGCAGCAGCAGCGGAATGCCCAGGTTGCCATGGCGCAAACCTGCAAGGTTGCTGCGTACGTCACCGATTAGCTGTGCGCGATCTACTGCCACGTCCCTACCCCAGACCATTCAATCTTTTGACGCGAAAGTGCGTCCTGAAGGGGTAATGGCAAGAAGCGTTCCATAAATGACAGGGCAGCGCCCAAGAGGCACGTTACGAATCGCGGCGCAGGTCCGCCGGGATCGGAAAGTCGGGCAACGGGCCCGGGCGTTTGCCCTTGCCGGCCTGATATTGACGAAGCTGATAGACGTAGGCCAGCACCTGCGCCACGGCCAGGTAAAGGCCAGCGGGAATTTCCTGATCCAGCTCGGTGGAGTAATACACCGCACGGGCCAATGCCGGGGACTCCAGCACCATCACCTTGTGCTCCTGGGCAATCTCGCGAATCTTCAGCGCCAGGAAGTCGCCGCCCTTGGCCAACAATAGCGGTGCGCTACCCTTCTCCGGGTCGTACTTGAGCGCTACGGCGAAGTGCGTCGGGTTGGTGATCACCACATCAGCCTGCGGCACGGCTTGCATCATCCGCCGTTCAGCCATCTCACGCTGCAATTGACGAATACGTCCTTTGACTTCGGGCTTGCCCTCGGTGTCCTTGTACTCGTCGCGCACCTCCTGCTTGGTCATCATCAGCTTCTGCTTGTGACTCCACAGCTGGAACGGCACATCCACCGCGGCGATCAGGATCAACCCGCAGGACAACCAGAAAGCGCTCCAGCCGACGACCTTGAGGCTGTGCAGGATGGCGGGCTCGACCGGTTCGTTGGCAATGGCCAGCAGATCGTCCTGATCCACCGACAGCACCACCAGCGCCACCGCGAGAATCACCAGAAACTTGGCCAGCGCCTTGAGCAATTCGACCAACGCCTGAACCGAGAACATGCGCTTGAGGCCGGCCAGGGGGTTCATCCGGCTGGCCTTGGGTTGTAGCGCCTCAGCAGAGAACAACCATCCCCCCAACGCGATGGGACCGACGACGGAGGCGATCAACAGTGCGATCAAGAAGGGTTGCACGGCCAGCAATGCCTGCTTGCCAGACGCCAGCAGATAAAGCGCCATGCTGCCTTCGTTCAGCAGCACATCACGTGGCAGGCTGAAATTGCCGCGCATGATGTCCATCAGCGCATTGCCCATGTAGGCGCCGAAAATGATCAGAGCTACGGTGCCGGTGAGCGTCACCGCCAACGTATTGAGCTCCTTGGAGCGAGCGATCTGGCCTTTCTTGCGCGACTCTTCAAGCCGCTTGCCTGTGGGTTCCTCGCTCTTGTCAGCACCGCTCTCGCTTTCGGCCATCGCTACCTCACAAGAGCGAATTCGCTCAGCTGCTGCAGGGCTTCGCTGGCCAGCGCCTGGAACAGATTGCCGAAATCGGAAAGCCCCACCCAGAAAATCACCAGGCCCATGGCCAGGGTCAGGGGGAAGCCGATGGAGAAGATGTTCAGCTGCGGCGCAGCGCGGGTCATCACACCAAACGCCAGGTTGATCACCAGCAGCGCGGTGACCATGGGCAAGGTCAAAAGCAGGCCGGCACCTATCACCCAGCTCAACTTGCCGGCCAGTTCCCAGTAATGATTGACCATCAAGCCTTGCCCGGACGGTAGCGTGACGAAGCTTTCCGCCAGAATTTCCAACACCACCAGATGGCCGTTGATTGCCAGAAACAACAGGGTCACCAGCATCAGCATGAACTGGCCAAGCACCGGCACCGACACACCATTGGTAGGGTCGACCATCGAGGCAAAACCCAGGCCCATCTGCATGGCGATGATCTGCCCGGCAACGGCGAACAGATGGAAGAACAACTGCAGGATGAAGCCGAACATGGCACCAATGAGCACCTGTTCCAGGATCAACAGCAGACTACGCAGACTCAAGGCATCGACTTGCGGCATCGGCGGCAGCGTCGGTACCAGCACCACACTGATGGCCAGAGCCAGATAGAGGCGTACGCGGTTCGGTACCAGTTGGGTACCGATGATGGGCATCACCATCAGCATCGCGGCGATACGAAACAACGGCAGCAGGAACTGGCCGACCCAGCCGCTGATCTGCTCGTTGCTCAATTCCAGCATCGCGCGCAGCCCCTCAACCTATGAGGTACGGAATGTTCTGGATCAACGTCTGGGTGTACTCCATCAACTGACTCACCAGCCAGGGACCGGCCCAGATCAGCGTGATCAGCATCACCATCAGGCGCGGCAAAAAGCTCAGCGTCTGTTCGTTGATCTGCGTGGCAGCCTGGAACATCGCCACGACCAACCCCACCAGCAGGCTGGGCACCACCGCCAGACCGACGATCAGCACGATCAGCCACAGCGCTTCGCGAAACAGGTCAACCGCAACTTCGGGAGTCATCAGAGGCCTCGCTATATCGTGCCGAAACTGGCGGCCAAGGTGCCCATGATCAGCGCCCAGCCGTCGACCAGGACGAACAGCATGATCTTGAACGGCAATGAGATGATCAGCGGTGACAGCATCATCATACCCATCGCCATGAGGATACTGGCGACCACCATGTCGATGATCAAAAACGGAATGAAGATCATGAAGCCGATCTGGAACGCGGTCTTCAACTCGGAGGTGACGAACGCTGGTACCAGAATGGTCAACGGCACGTCCTCGACGCTGGCCAGGTCGGTGCGTTTGGACAGCCGCACGAACAGTTCCAGGTCGCTTTCGCGAGTCTGCGCCAGCATGAAGTCGCGGATCGGCCCTTCTGCCCGCGTCAGTGCGTCCTGCGCGACAATCTCCTCGTTCAGATAAGGCTGCAACGCATCGGTGTTAATCCGGTCGAAAATCGGCGCCATGATGAACATCGTCAGAAACAGCGCCAGGCCGACCAGTATCTGATTCGAGGGTGTCTGCTGTAGGCCCAGCGCCTGACGGAGGATGGAAAAGACGATGATGATCCGGGTAAAACTGGTCATCAGCATGACGAACGCCGGGATGAAGCTCAGCGCCGTCATGATCAGCAGAATCTGCAGGCTGACCGAGTACTCCTGCTGACCTTGCGCATCCGTCGATAGGGTAATGGCCGGGATCGACAGCGGGCTGTTGCCCTGCTGAATCAGCGAGCTGGCGCCAGGTGGGTCTTCGGCGAATGCCAGCGATGCGGCGAGACTCAGCACCAGAACCAGCAACAAACGCAGCATCAGGATTTGTCCTTCTGATCCTTGCCCAGCAGCTCCATCAGGCGCTGAGCGAATTCTGGTGTGGCCAGCTCGGCGTCAGGCAGGTGCACGGGCTCCTTGAGCACGTGCAGCGGGGTGATCCGCCCGGCGGACAGGCCCAACAGAATCTGCTCACTGCCCACTTGTACCAGTACCAGGCGATCACGCGGGCCCAGCGGCTGAGTGGCCAGCAGCTTGATCACCTGATTACCGCGCGGAGCCAGTTGCTGCATGCGGCGTAGCAGCCAGGCGAGCAGGAAGATCAAACCGATCACCAGCAGCAGGCCGAGCAACAACTGACCGAGCTGGCCGGCTATGTCGCTGCCGGCCATGGGCGTCGCCGCCTTGCCGGCAGGTTCGGCAGCCATGGCCACCAGGGGCATGCTCAGAAACAGAGCGAGAAGACGAGCCATGGTCAACGCAGCTTCTTGATACGTTCGCTGGGGCTGATCACGTCGGTCAGGCGAATGCCGAACTTCTCGTTGACCACCACCACTTCGCCATGGGCGATCAACGTGCCGTTGACCAGCACGTCGAGCGGTTCACCGGCCAGACGATCCAGCTCGATCACCGAGCCCTGATTGAGCTGCAACAGGTTGCGGATAGTGATATCGGTGTTGCCCACTTCCATGGAGATGGACACTGGAATATCCAGAATCACGTCCAGATTGGGCCCATCCAGATTGACCGGCAGGTTGCTGGGAGACGGCGCGCTGCCGAACTCTTCCATCGGTGCACGCGGCGCTGCAGGTTGTGCCGCCTGAGCGGAACCGGCCAGCATGGCATCGATGTCGTCCTGATCTGCATCACCTGCCTCGGCCAGCGCCGCAGCCCATTCATCGGCCAGTGCCTGCTCCTCGGGGGAGGTGTTCTCTTCGTCTGCCATCGTCGTTCCTCGCCTGGCTTCTGCTATTCGTTCGCTTCGGGCCCAACGGCCCTATGGAGTTGCCAGCGCCTCAGCGTTGGCGTTCGATTGGTTCCAGTACCTGCAGGGCCAGATTGCCCTTGTGCGCACCGAGTTTGACCTTGAAGGTCGGCACGCCGTTGGCGCGCATGACCACGTTGTCCGGCAATTCCACGGGGATCACATCACCCGGCTGCATATGCAGGATGTCGCGCAGCTTCAGTTGGCGACGGGCCACGGTGGCGGCCAGCGGCACGCTGACGTCGAGGATGTCCTCGCGCAGGGCCTTGATCCAGCGTTCGTCCTGGTCGTCGACATCGGACTGAAAGCCAGCATCGAGCATCTCGCGGATCGGCTCGATCATCGAATACGGCATGGTGATGTGCAGGTCGCCGCCGCCGCCGTCCAGTTCGATGTGGAAGGTGGACACGACGACCACCTCGCTCGGGCTGACGATATTGGCCAGCGCCGGGTTGACCTCGGAGTTGACGTACTCGAAGTTGATGTCCATCACCGCGTGCCAGGCTTCGCGCAGGTCGACGAAGGCCTGGTCGAGCACCATGCGCACCACGCGCAGCTCGGTGGGGGTGAATTCACGGCCTTCGATCTTGGCATGGCGCCCATCGCCACCGAAGAAGTTGTCCACCAGCTTGAACACCAGCTTGGCGTCAAGGATGAACAGACCGGTGCCACGCAGCGGCTTCATCTTCACCAGGTTGAGACTGGTCGGCACGTACAGCGAATGCACGTATTCGCCGAATTTCATCACCTGCACGCCACCGACGGCAACGTCAGCCGAGCGGCGCAACAGGTTGAACATGCTGATACGGGTGTAGCGGGCGAAGCGCTCGTTGATCATCTCCAGCGTCGGCATGCGCCCACGGACGATACGATCCTGACTGGTCAGGTCATATTGCTTGACGCTCCCGGGCTCCGCGGCGTCCTCGGTCTCGACCAGGCCGTCATCGACGCCATGCAACAGCGCATCGATCTCGTCCTGGGAAAGCAGGTCTTGCACGGCCATCTTCGGCTCCCGCTACTGCAACACGAAATTGGTGAACAGCACCTGCTCGACCACGGTGCTGCCGGTTTCTTTCTGCGCGAGCTCCTGCACGCTGGCCAGCGCCTGCTGCAGAAGCATTTCCTTGCCCAGCGGGGTTTGCAGCGCGGCAAAATCCTGACCGGACAGCAGCATCACCAGACGGTTGCGCAATACCGGCATATGCACCTTGAGCTTTTCCATGCCGGCGGTATCGCGGCTCATCAAGGCCATGCTGACCTGCAGGTAGCGGGTACGATTCTGGTGATTGAAATTGACCACGAAGGCCGGCATCAGATCCTGGTAGATGGCCGGCTGACGCACTGGCGCCGCCGGTGCCGCGGCTTCTGCCGGCTTGGCCTCCTCGCTCTTGTCGCCCTTGCTGAGAATGAACCAGGTACCGCCCACGGAAAGGCCAACGGCCAGCAGCAGGCCCACCACGATCAGAATGATGAGTTTGAGCTTGCTCTTGCCGGCGGGTTGTCCGTCGGCAGTCGGTGCCGCTTCTTTCTTAGCCATGCCAATAATCCGTCAGTACCTACGTTCTTTCCGCATTCAAAG
The DNA here is from genome assembly GCF_017167985.1 of Ectopseudomonas toyotomiensis. Lineage (NCBI taxonomy): Bacteria > Pseudomonadati > Pseudomonadota > Gammaproteobacteria > Pseudomonadales > Pseudomonadaceae > Ectopseudomonas > Ectopseudomonas toyotomiensis. Next base: position 209,831 of record NZ_CP070505.1, read on the forward strand.
GGTTAAGAGCAAGTGTTATGCCAGCATATGAGCAGACTTGTCTAACTCTGGGCTGCGGATTTAACAGCTCCAGCTGCCTGCTGTCACCCAAAATGCATTCGCCCGAGCACCTTTCGGCAACCCGGGCGAATGCAAGTCTAGCGGAGGAACACCGATCGTCGGGCATTGCCCAGTGTCGATACAGGCTTAACTGCCACTCACGCGTAGTAGTCGACCAGCCCACGGCCAGCGGTCAAGCGCTCGCTACGCACTTCCTGATGGACACCAGGCTGCAACTCGTCACTGGCAAGCAGATCATCACGCGAGCCGGAACCACCGCGCCCGCCCTCGCCCTGCCCCTGCCAGCCACGGTTAAGCGACTGATCGGAGACGTTGGCATCCGCCAGGTTCATGCCTTGCTGCGCGAACAGCTCACGCAGACGATGCATCTGCCCTTCCAGCGCTTCACGCACCCCGGCATTGGGGCTGGCGAACGTCACCTGCGCCTGATCCTGCGACAGGTTTACGCGCACTTCGAGACGCCCAAGATCTGCAGGGTCCAGCTGAATTTCGGCCGACTTGAGGTTCTGGCTGGAAAGCCACATGACACGATCCACCACCGCCTCACTCCAGCCGCCCTGTTGCATGGCGACCGGCTGACCGGGTACCAGTGGCAGGCGTTGCGCGGCGCCAGCCTGATGATTGAGCGCCTGCGTCAGCGCATTGAGCTTGCTGACGAACTGATCGGGTCGAGTGGGCTGAGCGCTGTCCTTGAGACTCTCCAGGGCGTCCTTGGGCAGACTTTCAAGCGGCAGGTCCAGGGTCGATTCTTCAGTGCTCGCGCCTGACTCCTCGCCTTTGCCCATGGCTGCCATGGCTGCGGCAAAGTCCGTGCTGGTCGCCACACGCGCGCTCTTGATCGCGGCATCCTGCGGGGCCTGGGCCTTGATTGCCTCTTCCTCCGGCTGTTTGAGCAGCGCCAACGGGTCGAGCGCCTCCTCCTCCAGTACTGGCTCGGCATTCTCAGCGGCATCGCTGTTGGCGCCGGTAATCTCCAGCGCCGGCAGTGCCGACGACTCCTCGGTTAGCGGAGCATCGTCTACCTGAGCCTGGATACCGCCCAGCGCCATTGCCAGCAACGGATCGAGCTCTTCTGCAGCGCCCTCCGGCGTCGGCAAGGAATTGCCGGGGGCGGCAACCGCAGGCTGCTCGGCGGCAGTTGAAGCGGCATCGGGCTCCCCTGCTGATGACGCAGACTTCTGTTCCTGGCTGGTTTTGTCGGTACTGCCAGCGCGCTCGCCAGGCTTGGCCTGACGCTCCTTGGCATATACCTCGGCAAAGCTGGAAGCACCGTTCTTGCTGGGTTCCGGCGCTTTGGCCGGCTGCTTCGCTTTGCTCTTCACCTCAGGCGTAGCCTGCAGGCGTAGGTCGGGCAACGCGGACATGGACGCTCTCCGTCTGATGGGTCGTGACAGGATCAGAGCAAAGGGCGGGCCAACTCGTGAAAGGCGTCAGACGCGATAGCGCTGACGCTCGGATTTGAACAGGATGCGGACGATGGCGAACTCGCGCTCGATCTGCTCGATCAGGGCTGGAGCCGGCTCCAGGGCCTCGCGCCGCCCCGCGTCCTCGAGCTCCTTGCACAAGCTGGCCAGAAGCACCGCTCCCATGTTGCTGCAGCTGCCCTTGAAGCTGTGCGCAGCCAGGCGCAGGCCCTGCGCATCACCTTCGGTCGCAGCCACATGCAGCAGACGCAGACGCTCCTCGGAATCGGCCACGAAGGTATCGAGCAGAATCGGGTATTCGTCCTCCATGACGTCCTGCAGGGCCGCCAGGACGGCTTCGTCGAGATGGATATCGGACACCGGGTCACTCCCTGAACAACAGCGTCGCATTATGCCTCAGAGGACCAGCAAAACTCCACGCTGACTCCCTGGCCAACCGGGGCAATCTGGAAACCGTCGCTGAGCTGACGAACCAGGGCAAGACCGCGACCACACAGGGCTTCGTCACCAAGCGCCATGACGGTGACCGGATCGAATCCGGGACCACTGTCCTCGACCCGGACGATCAGTCGCCCTCCCCCTTCTTCCGGCAGCATCTGCAAATGAAATCGTACATAGCCATCCTGCAAGGACGCCAGACGTAGACGGCGCTCCCGATAATATTCGGCAAAGCCACTGGCATCCTGCTTGAGCGAGGAATCCAGCCCCATTACCCCATGCTCCAGGGCATTGGAATAGAGCTCGGCGAGCACGGTATACAGCTCGCCCCCACGCGGCCGCAGCGCCCGCACGTCTAGCAGCAGCTGCAGCAAAAATGGCAGCGGGTTGAAGTGACGCAGGCTCAGCGCTCGAAACTCGAAACTGGCCGACCAATCCATCACGCTGCTCTGACCGCTGTCGGCAAAGGCCAGTGGGCGAGGATGCTCGTCGTCTTCGGCCAAGCCGACCTGAACCATGCTGACGTCATCTTGTTGCTCGCCGCGGAACGCCGCCAGCGCCAGCTGGATTTCCTCGAACAACGCCTGCGGTTGACGATTGGCGTCCAGAAGCTCGAGCAGGCGCGCCTCGCCGAATAGCTGGCCTTGCTGGTCACTGGCCTCGAGCACGCCATCACTGAGCAGGAAAATACGATCTCCCGGCGCCAGCGGATAGACCTCACAGCGATCACTGAACGCCGCTGGTTCGAGGATTCCAAGGGGCAGATGGCGTGACACCAATGACTGACGCGGGCGACCATCGCCATGTAGCAGGTAGCCATCTGGCAACCCACCGCTCCACACCTCGAGCAAGCCGCGCTTGCTGCTGATATTGAGCACGGTGGCGCAGCAGAAAACGCCCACCGGAAGGATGCGCTTGAGCTTGGCGTTGATCTCGCGAAGGATCTCCGCAAGGGCATGACCTTTGGCCGTCATGCCGTAGAACACCTCGGCCAGCGGCATCGCGCCAATAGCCGCCGGCAAACCATGACCAGTGAAATCGCCCAGCATCACGTGCATGCCGCCAGACGGTTTGTACGCCGCCAGCAGCAAATCACCATTGAACAGCGCGTAGGGCGACTGCATGTAACGGATGTTTGGCGCATCCAGGCAGCCGGAATGCGCCACCTTGTCGAATACCGCCTTGGCCACACGTTGCTCGTGCAGCAGATGCTCGTTGTGCTGGGCGATCAGGTCGCGCTGTTGCAATACCGTGTCGTGCAGACGGCGCAGACGATCCATCGCCCCGATCTTGGCCTCGAGTATCACCCGGTTATAGGGCTTGGCGAGAAAGTCGTCGCCGCCAGCCTCAAGACAACGCACCAGCGCTTCGCCCTCGGTCAACGACGTGAGGAAGATGATCGGCACCAGCGCCTCGCCGGCCTGATCCTTGATCCGCCGCGCCGCCTCGAAACCATCCATCACCGGCATCAGCGCATCCATCAGCACCAGATGCGGACGCTCCTGCTCGAACAGGGCCACCGCCTCCAGGCCATTGCTGGCGGTCAATACGCGGTGGCCCTGACGACTGACGATGGTGGACAACAGCATGCGGTCGGCCGCGTTGTCCTCGGCGATCAGAATCGCAAGTCGGTCAGGCATGCTCAGCTGATCTTGAACAACTGCTCGAAGTTGGAGATGGCGAGGATCTTGCGCACGTCACTGCTGCAGTTGAGCAGGCTGATCTGCGCCGAATCGCCGCCAGCATGGTCACGCAACAGCAGCAGCATGCCCAGTGCCGAACTGTCCAGATAGCTGGTGTCGCGCAGGTCGACCTGATAACGCTTGGGTGTCTGATTGACACGCTCATAGGCGTCACGAAATTCCTGGTGGGAGGCGAAGTCGAAGCGTCCTCGAATCACAATGGTCAGCTCTTGCCCGTCGGCCGAGGGCTGCGAGGTAATGGCCATGTCTACTCCTTTGTCGAGACTCTGCCAGATAGGGCAATTCACGTTTGAAGGTGTAGCATCTGGTCGGCGACGAAACAACCTCTATTCAGGGTTCACCACGGTCGATCAGGCGTTGCGCCAGCTCGTCGAGCAGTTTCTGTTCGCGCTTGTCCTCGGCCAATCGGGCTTCGTCAATGTAGCGCTGGACCAGTTTGCGCAGTCCCTCGAGACGCGCATAGCGTTGCTGCCAAACGGCGCGCACCTTTTCCAGATTGGCGCGATGCCACTCCAGACTTTGCTGCTGTTGGCCGACCGCCGTCTCCAGCTGCGACAGAAAGCGCTGGTAGTTCATCAGCCACTGGCCGGAAACGCCCTTGCTGCCCTCGCTGATCCACTGCTGCTGGTAGTCGCCACGGAAACGTTCCAGCTCACCCAGCTTGGCTTCGGCCTGGCCGACCAGTCCCTGGCAATGCCCGAGCTGGCGCGCGGCCTCGCGCTCGGCCTTTTCTGCCATCTCGACGACCGGCTGCAGACGCTTTGCGCGACTGAGACTCATCGATGCACGACCTCAGCGATGACGAGAAATATCCTGATCAACGCCATCATTGCCCCAGCACGGCAGCCAGTTGCTCACGGCTCTGCGGCATGCCCACACTTTCATCCAGCCCCTGACGCAGGTACTGAGCCATGACCGGCTGGCGGGCGATGGCCTGATCGGTATCCGCGTCGCCGCCCGGAACATAGGCACCCACACTGATCAGATCGCGACTCTGTTGATAGCGCGACCACAACTGCTTGAATCGCTGCGCCTGCTTGAGCTGCTCGGGCGGCACCACTTGCGGCATGACCCGACTGATCGAGGATTCGATATCGATCGCGGGATAGTGCCCCTCCTCGGCCAAACGGCGTGACAGAACAAAGTGCCCGTCAAGCACACCGCGCGCGGCATCGGCGATGGGGTCCTGCTGGTCATCGCCCTCGCTCAGCACGGTGTAGAACGCGGTGATCGAACCGCCGCCGGCCTCGGCATTGCCGGCACGCTCGACCAGCTTGGGCAACTTGGCGAACACCGATGGCGGGTAGCCCTTGGTCGCTGGTGGCTCACCGATAGCCAGAGCGATTTCACGCTGGGCCTGGGCATAGCGTGTCAGCGAATCCATCAGCAGCAGAACGTTCTTGCCCTTGTCACGGAAGTACTCGGCGATGCGTGTGCAGTACTGCGCCGCACGTAAACGCATCAGCGGCGCTTCATCGGCCGGCGAAGCCACGACCACGGAACGCTTGAGACCCTCTTCGCCGAGGATCTCGTCAATGAACTCCTTGACCTCACGCCCGCGCTCACCGATCAACCCAACCACGATGATCTCGGCCTCGGTAAAACGCGTCATCATGCCCAGCAGCACCGACTTGCCCACACCGGTGCCGGCGAACAAGCCCAGACGCTGACCACGGCCAACGGTGAGCAGACCGTTGATCGAGCGAATGCCGACGTCCAATGGCTGGCTGATGGGGTCGCGGTTGAGCGGGTTGATGGTCGGGCCATCCACCGGCACCCAGTCCTCGGCCTTCATCCCGCCCTTGCCATCCAGGGCGCGACCGGTGCCGTCGAGCACCCGGCCAAGCATGGACATGCCCATGGGCAAGCGGCCGGCATCGGGCAACGGCACCACGCGCGCGCCAGGCGCAATACCCGCCAGACTGCCCGCCGGCATCAGGTAGATCTTGCCTCCGGAGAAGCCCATCACCTCGGCCTCGACCTGAACCGGGTGGTAGCTGTCTTCGTTGATGACCAGGCAGCGGCTGCCTATGGCCGCGCGCAGCCCTTCGGCCTCCAGGGTGAGACCGACCATACGCAGCAGGCGGCCTTCGAGTATGGGCTGGCTGGGCAGGCTGATCACATCGCTGTAGCCCTCCAGGCGCCGGGCGAAGCTCACGCGATCAACGCGCATCGTCGCGGTCCAGATCCAGATTGATATCCGCTTCCGGCGGCTGAGTGCTCTGCGCGCGCTGCTGCTCGAACAATTGCTTGAGTGCCTGCGCCATGCGCGTCTCGACGCTGGCGTCGATCTGGCTATGCTCCGACTCGATACGGCACCCACCTGGCAGCAGGCTGTCGTCCTCGAGGATGCGCCAGCTTTCCTCATGACGCTCGCGCAGTGCCTTGATCGCCTCGAAGTCCTGGGGGTTGACCTGGATACGCACGTTGCCCGCCCCCATCGGCAGCAGCTTGAGCGCTTCGCGCAACACCTGGCGAATCTGACTGGAGTCGGTGCTCAGTTCGCGCTGGATCACCTCGCGCACCATATGACTGACCAGACGCACCATGGCCACTTCCATTTGCTGGTCCTGCTCGGCAATCGGATCGAGCAACTGCGTCATGAGCTTTTCCAGGCTGCCGACCTTCAGCGCCAAGGCCGCATCGGCCTCCTGCTTGGCCTTGATCTGGCCGGCATGAAAGCCGTCCTTTTCGCCGGTGGCGAAGCCTTCGTTGTAGGCATCCTGGCGGATGGCTTCGAGTTCATCGAGCGTCAGAGGTTTGACATCTTCGAGTGCGACCTCTTCGACCTGCGCTGTGTCCTGCGCCTCGACCTCGGCAGAAGGCTGCACCTGTTCATCAGCAGCAGCTTCGGCTTCTTCCGGTTCTTCACCCGGCGCATCGAAGCTGGGCAACGCCCAGCGGTCGAACGTGCCAAGATCCTTGGCGCGAATCAGCTCGCTCTCAGACTCCTTGGCAGCCATGGCTTAAACCATCTCCTCGCCACCCTTGCCGCCAAGCACGATCTCTCCGGCTTCGGCCATACGCCGGGCGATGGTGAGAATTTCCTTCTGCGCCCCTTCGACATCGCTGACGCGCACCGGCCCCTTGGCCTCAAGGTCGTCGCGCAGCAGCTCGGCTGCACGTTTGGACATATTCTTGAAGACCTTGTCCTTGATCGCGTCGTCGGCGCCCTTGAGCGCCAGTACCAGCACCTCGGACGAGACCTCGCGCATCAGCGCCTGGATGCCACGGTCGTCGACATCGGCCAGGTTGTCGAAGACGAACATCAGGTCTTCGATCTGTGTCGACAGGTCTTCGTCCACCTCGCGAATGGAGTCCATCAGTTGACCTTCCACCGAGCTGTCGAGGAAGTTCATGATGTCCGCCGCACGCTTGACGCCGCCCATGGTGGCGCGCGTGGTGTTGGCGCTGCCGGAGAACTGCTTCTCGAGGATCTGGTTGAGTTCCTTGAGTGCGGACGGTTGCACGGTATTGAGCGAGGACACACGCAGGATGATGTCCAGGCGCACCTTGTGGTCGAAATGGCTGAGCACTTCACCGGCCTGGTCCGGATCGAGATAGGCGACGACGATGGCCTGGATCTGCGGATGCTCGTAGCGGATCACATCGGCAACGGCACGCGGCTCCATCCACTTCAGGCTGTCCAGGCCACTGGTGCTGCCGCCAAGCAGGATGCGGTCGATCAGATTACCGGCCTTGTCCTCACCCAACGCAGAGGTGAGCATCTTGCGGATGTAGGCATCGGAACCCACACCGAGGCTGGTCTGGTCACCGACGATATCGACGAACTCGGCCATCACCTGCTCGACCTGCTCGCGATGGATATTGCGCATGCCGGCCATGGCCACACCGACGCGCTGCACTTCCTTCGGCCCGAGGTGACGCAACACCTGTGCGGCATCGGTCTCACCCAGCGAAAGCAGCAGAATCGCAGCCTTGTCGACCTTGTTCAGCTTGGTAGCGGTACGATTGTCACTCATCGGCGTTGATCCACTCTTTGACGACCTGGGCGACGCGGCCAGGATCTTCCGCTACCAGACTCTTGATAGCGTTCAGCTGTGCATCATACCCCTCGCTGGGGCTCGGCAACATGATGCTCTGCGGCCCGCCGAGGCTGACGCGATCGTCGGACAGCTCGCCGTCCAGACCTGCCATTTCGCCCAGTTCCACATCGCCGGAACCTGCCAGCTCCTTGCCCCTGCCGCCGGTGATGTTGTTGAGCACCGGACGCAGCACACCGAACACCAGCACCAGTATGAACAGTACGCCGAGCACCTGCTTGACGATGTCCCAGAACCAGGGCTGGGTGTAGAACGGAATATCGGGGATCTCTTCACCCAGCGAAGCGGTAAAGGCGGTATTGATCACGCTGACGCTGTCGCCGCGGCTGGCATCGAAGCCCACCGAATCCTGGACCAGACGGGTAAAGCGCGCCAGGTCATCGGTCGTCCACGGCACCCGGCTGCTCTCGCCAGTAACCGGATCGACACGTACCTGGTCATCCACCACCACCGCTACCGACAGGCGACGCAGGCGCCCCTGCTGCTGACGGGTGTAGCTGATGGAACGATCCAGCTCGAAGTTGCGGGTCGACTGCTCACGCTTGTCTGCCGGATACGGCGCCAGCATCGGCTGGCCGGTTACCGGGTCCATGATCTGCTGACCATTGGCGTCGACCAGCGGCTGACCCGCAGCAACCGGGCCGGCCGGGGCGGCAGCGCCTGCAGCCTGCTCTGGCGCGGCAGCCGGACCAGGTGGCTGGTTGGACAACGCACCCGGCACGCCCTGCGGCGGCAGGCTGCTCTGACGCTGTTCGTTGACCTGTTGCTCGCTGCGCAGCGCGGGCTGATCCGGATTGAACATTTCGGAGGTGGACTCAACCGAGCTGAAATCCACGTCAGCCGAGACTTCCGCCTTGTAGCGACCAGTGCCCAGCACCGGCTGCAGAATGTTGTGCACGCGCTGAGTGAACAGCGTTTCCACGCGACGGGTGTAGTCGAACTGCTTGCCAGCCATGGTCAGCTCGGACAGCTCCTGCTGATCGGAGAGCAGATTGCCCTTCTGGTCGACCACCGTGACCTGGCCCTTGTCCAACTCGGGCACGCTGGTCGCCACCAGGTTGACGATCGCCATGACCTGGCTGGGCTCCAATGCGCGCCCCGGATAGAGTTCGACCAGCACCGAGGCAGACGGCTTGCGTTCGTCACGCACGAACACCGAAGCCTTGGGCATGGCCAGGTGCACACGCGCCGCCTTGACGTTATTGAGGCTGGCCACCGTACGTGCCAACTCGCCCTCGAGACCGCGGCGATAGCGGGTCGCCTCCATGAACTGGCTGGTGCCCAGGCCCTGCTCACGGTCGAGAATTTCGAAACCGACGCTGTTGTCGGTGGGCGCCACGCCAGCAGCCGCGAGGCGCATGCGCGCACGCGCCAGATCGTCAGCTTTCACCAGTAGCGCGCCTGAGTTGGGCTCGATGGTGTAATCGATGCCGGAAGTGGTCAGGGTATCGACCACCTGAGAGGCATCCATACCGTTGAGGCTGCCATACAGCGGACGATAGTCCGGTTGCTGCGACCAGAGCACCACGGCAAAACCGATCGCCACGCTGGCAGCCAGACCGACCAACAGGCCGAGCTGACGCAGCACCGACATCTCCGCGAGGTTTTCCAGGAAGCTAAGGCCCAGCAGGGGCTTCTTCGGCTCACCTGGCTCGGCCTTGGCCGGTACATTTGCTACTGCTGCTTCAGCCATGAATCAACCCTCAGACCGGCATCTGCATGATGTCTTGATACGCCTGGACCAGCTTGTTACGCACCTGGGTCATGGCCTGGAAGGATACGCTGGCTTTCTGCGAGGCGATCATTACGTCGGTCAGGTCGACCCCGCTCTGCCCCATCTCGAAAGCGGTCGCCAGTTTATTGGAAGCCTGCTGGGTCTCGTTGACCTTGTTCACCGCCTGGCCGAGCATTTCCGAGAAACTCGGCGCCCCTTGCACTGGCTCGCTCACTGCAGGTTTCTGACGCGCCATGGCCTCAGCCTGCATGGAACGCATTTCCAGCATCAAGCGATTGAATTCGACACCTTGGCTCATGACTTCCTCCACTGCCCGCTTTTTGACACTAGCGGCGCTATGCAGGGGTATTTGCAACAAGAGTGCCAAAAGAGCAGCCACAGGCTACAAGCTTCAGGCAGCAAGGAGAGGCAGCCCGAAAACGGACCTCTCGAAGGGTGAAGCGAAGACAGCAAACCAGGCGCACAGAAGTGGCCCGGCTTGCCCAAGAAGGTAGGACTCTGGCAGAGCCGGATCAGCTGGCGTACAGATAAGCCTCGACATCCATCCCGGCATCACGCATCTGCGCCAGCTTGTAGCGTAGAGTGCGCGGGCTTATGCCCAGGCGCTCGGCGGCTTCCTTACGACGACCGCGCTCGGCACGCAGGGTGTCGATGATGACCTGAAACTCGCGACGACGAAGATCCTCCCCCAGCGCGCCGGCATCGACCGCACTCGGCGACTCGACCGGTTGCGCCATTGGCGGCGCAACGCTCGGCACCACGGCCAGACGCGGTGCCGTACCCTGCACCGATTGGCCGATGGGCGCATGCAGGCACAGATCCTGCGCCTGAATCACCCCTCCCTGCTGCAGGATCAATGCGCGTTGAATGGCGTTGTCCAGTTCGCGCACATTGCCCGGCCACTGATGCTGTACCAGGCTCTGCGCGGCCGACTCGGACAGACGCACCGGCACCTGATTCATTTTTTTGACGTGCTTGGCCAGCAGTCGTTCGGCCAGCGGCAGAATGTCGGCAGGCCGCTCACGCAGCGGTCGCCAGGCCAGAGGAAATACCGACAGACGATAATAGAGATCCTCACGGAAGCGCCCCGCCGCCACCTCACCGGCCAAATCACGGTTGCTAGTGGCCAGCACGCGAATATCCAGGTTGATCGGTTTTCGCGCCCCGACCCGCTCTACCTCCCGTTCCTGCAACACACGCAACAATTTGGCCTGCAGCCCCAGCGGCATTTCGGAAATCTCGTCGAGCAGAATGGTGCCGCCATCAGCCAGCTCGAACTTGCCTGGCTGCGCGTTGACCGCACCGGTGAATGCGCCCTTCTCATGCCCGAACAAGGTGGCCTCGAGCATGTTGTCGGGAATCGCCGCACAGTTGATGGCGATAAAAGGCCCGGAGGCGCGCGGTGACTGCTGATGGATATAACGCGCCAGCACTTCCTTACCGGTGCCGGACTCGCCGGTGATCATCACCGTCGAATCACTCTGCGCCACTCGGGACGCCAGCTCCAGCAGCTGCACGCTGGCCGGCTCGAGCGCCACCGGACCGTCACGATCTCCTGCCGTCAGTTTTCCGAGTGCATGTCTGGCCACCAGCTCCAGCAACGTGCGCGGCTCGAACGGTTTGACCAGGTAATCGGCCGCCCCCTGGCGAATCGCATCCACCGCCCGCTCCACCGCGCCGAAGGCCGTCATCAGCAATACCGGCAGTTGCGGATAACGACCACGAATCTGCGCCAGCAGTTGATGACCATCCATGCCCGGCATGTTGACGTCACTGACCACCAGCCCGAACGGCTCTTCGGTCAACGCGACCAACGCCGCCTCGGCGCAATCGACCGCCCGATAATCATGCCCGCCCAGGCACAGGGTATCGGCCAGGGCTTCGCGCAGCGCGCGATCGTCTTCAACCAGCAGGACTTTGGCAGCCATGGGTTACTCCTGATTCGAGTGAGACGCTGCACCTTGCAGCGGCAGAGAAACGATGGCGCAGGTACCACGACCCGCACGCGATTGCAGCAGCAGCCGGCCCTGATGAGCACGGGCCACTGCCTTGACCACCGCCAGGCCGAGGCCGGTTCCGGTAGTCTTGGTGGTGAAGAAGGGCTCGCCCAGGCGCGCCAAGGTTTCCCGGCTCATGCCTGGCCCGTTATCGCTGACGCACAGGCGCAGCTGGCTGTCGCGGCGATAGAGATGAACCTTCAGACGCGCATCACGTCCGGCAGCCTGAATGGCGTTGTCGATCAGATTGAGGACGGTGCCGACCAGCGTGTCGCGATTGCACAGCAGCTCGCCGTCACGCACATCGCACTGCCAGCGCACAGCCATATCGCCCATATGCGCATCGGCAGCCGCACGTAGCGCGTCGAACAGGACTGACGGCGACAGGCGATCCGGCAACGGCAGCTCGCCCCGCGCGAAGATCAACATGTCACGCACCTGGTTTTCCAACTCGTGCAGCCGCTCCTTCAAGCGCCCGGCGAAGCGCTGCTGCTGTTCGGCCGGCAGTACCTGCTCGTTCAGGTGGCTTGCATAAAGCAGCGCAGCGGAGAGTGGCGTACGGATCTGATGCGCGAGAGAGGCGACCATGCGCCCCAGCGCCGATAGACGCTCATGGCGAGAGAGCTGATCCTGCAGGCGACGGGTTTCCGTCAGGTCGGTCAGCAGCACCAACTGCCCCGGTTCCCCGTGCAGAGAACGGGTGGCAATGGACAGACGGCGGCCGTCGCGCATGGAGATTTCGTGACCATCGTCTTCGCGCGGCGCAAAGTTGCGAGCAATCACCTGGCGCCAGAGCATACCCACCAGTGGCTGGCCGAGCAGCGCACGCGCGACTGGGTTGGCCTCGCGCACGACGCCCTGACCGTCGATGACGATCACACCACCAGGCAGCAGATCCAGCAGGCTTTGCAGGCGATGGGCCAGACGTTCCTTCTCCGCCAGTTCCTGCATACGCTGAGCACTGACCAGTGCCAGTTGCCCCTTCAGCTCATTGACCCGCGCTTCCAGCAAGCTGTAGGACTCGCTGAGCTGATTGGACATCTGATTGAACAGGGCAAAGGCCTGCTCCAGTCCTGCACGGCTGGCTTGTTCGAGCGGTGCCGGAACGCCTGGCTCGGCTGACTCGGTAGGACGACGGTTGGCTTCCATCTGCTTCTCTCATACGACGCACCGTCAGAAGACGGTCGGATACAAGAGCTTTAGCAATCTCCGTGCCTAATTTTTTCTATTTATTTATCAAGCACTTGAAAAAACAAAGCCGGAGCTCGCGTCAAAGCTCCGGCTTTCGGGTCAGCAATTACTCGTAGGGTGCGCCATGCGCACCAGCTCTACAGGATCATAACTTGTAGAACTGCGCGGCCGCCCCCAGACAAGTCAATCCTCGTCCTGACCATCCTCTTCGCGGCGGCTCATGCCGTACTTGCGCATCTTCTCGACCAGCGTGGTACGACGAATACGCAGGCGCTCAGCCGCACGCGCCACCACGCCACCCGCATCATCCAGCGCCTGCTGGATCAGTCCCTGCTCCAGATTGCCGAGGTAATCTTTCAGGTCCAGCCCCTCCGGCGGCAGCATGGCGGGCGTATCGAGGCCCGGCAGACCGGCCATGATCGCAGCGCGCTCTTCCATTTCATCACGCAGGCTGGCGGCAAGCTGCTCATCCTCGTCATCGACATGACGGAACTTCTTCGGTAATTCGCCCACCCCGATCACACCGTAGGGATGCATGATCGCCATGCGCTCCACCAGGTTGGCCAGCTCGCGCACGTTACCTGCCCAGTCATGACGGCACAGCGACATGATGGCGGCCGAATTGAAGCGAATGGAGCCACGCTTCTCGTGCTCCATGCGCGAAATCAGCTCATTCATCAGCAGCGGAATATCTTCGATACGCTCGCGCAGCGGCGCCATCTCGATAGGGAAGACGTTGAGGCGGTAATACAGGTCCTCACGGAAACTGCCGTCCTCGATCATCTTCTCCAGGTTCTTGTGCGTGGCAGCGATGATGCGCACATCGGCGGTCTGCGTCTTGTTACTGCCGACACGCTCGAAGGTTCGTTCCTGCAGCACGCGCAGCAACTTGACCTGCATCGGCAGAGGCATGTCGCCGATTTCATCGAGAAACAGCGTACCGCCGTTGGCCAGCTCGAAGCGCCCTGCCCGACTGGTGATGGCTCCGGTGAAGGCGCCCTTCTCATGACCGAACAACTCGCTTTCCAGCAACTCGGCCGGAATGGCACCGCAGTTGACCGGCACGAACGGTGCCTCGCGACGCTTGGAGTGGTAATGCAGATTGCGCGCTACCACTTCCTTGCCGGTTCCGGACTCACCGAGGATCAACACACTGGCCTCGGTATCGGCGACCTGCTGCATCATCTGCCGCACCTGCTGAATGGCACGACTGGTACCGACCAGGCTGCGGAACAGATTGGGCTCGCGCTGCCGACCACGATCACGGGCCTGGTCGTACATCTCGCGATAGACCTGGGCACGGTGCAGCGAATCGAGCAGCTTGTTATAGCTGAGTGGAGTTTCCAGGCTCGCCAGCACACGCCTGCGCAGATCTTCCGGCCACTCGACAATGCTGGAGTCGCCAACCGTCAATAGCGGCAGGAATTCATCCCAGCCAGCAATCTGCTTGGTCAGCTCGAGCGCCCCACCCTTGGCCTCGACATCGCCCAGCAAGACGCTGAGCACTTCGCGACTGGAAGCGAGCTCGGCCACAGCATTGCGCCAATCCTGGCTGGTACAGGCCAGATGCTCTTCCCCGAGAAAACTCAGAATGATCGCCAACTCGTGGCGGCGCGCAGCATTGTCATCGATCAACAGGATTTTGGTTTCACGCCACATCTTGTGCTTGTCTGACCCGAGAAGTGAGGGAAATTGCGCGCCAGATCTTCGACACGCACCGGCAATTAGCCACTAGTAAAGTCAAAAAATTGAAGTCAGTCAATTTTATGGCGTAACTTTTTTGCCCGCCAATGGAATTAGCTAAGCACCTGTTTGCAGAGCCGGGTAGTGGCAACCGAGAAAAAAGAAAGAGAAACGCAAGCGGAGAGAGGGACAACCGAGCCGAACCTGCTGGTTAAACTCGGTAAACATCAGGTTATCAGCCGAAAAGCTGATAAACCTTGGCCCCCTGGTGGGATTGATTGAGCTGCACCAATTCGCCTGCCAGACGCCGCTGCTCGGTCTGACAAACGGTCACCAGCTCACGGTAAAGTGACAGTAGATTTTCCAGGCCACTGCGCAGTTCTTCTTCGTCGTGACTATCGACCATAGCCGCATCGACTACCATGCGGCACTGCAGATCGAGCTCGCCAATCGCGGCCCAGTCCTGTTTGGCCAGAGCATCGCGCAGGGCCGAGCCGGTCGCTTGCAAACGCTGGACGGATGAACTCATTCGCTTCTCCTCCGATGCTCGCTACTGAGCGATAGCATCCCAACCCTGTTTGACGTTACGCAGCAGCCCCGAAACTTCTTCGAGAAGCTCCGGCTCGTTGCTCACATTGGCTTCGGTCAAACGGGCGATCATGTATTCATACAGGCTATCGAGGTTACCGGCCAGCTCGCCACCTTGCTGGTGGTCGAGACTCTCGCGCAGTCCCGCGATGATGGCAATACTCTTGCCGATCAATTCACCTTTTAGCGCTGTCTGTCCGCGCTCCATGGCACCACGTGCCTGAGCGATGCGAGACAAACCACCCTCCATCAACATCTGGATCAGTCGATGAGGGCTGGCCTCTGCGGCCTGCGCTTGGTTGTTGACGGTCTGATACTGCTTGAGGGCCGCCATTGCGTTCATAGTCGCTCTCGCTCTACCGATGGGCTGATACTCCAGGTATCGGCCCTGCGACTCAAAGCTTTAACGCTTTTGTCGCTGAAACGGCCCAGCCAAACCGAAAAGAAACGATTGGTCAGCCAGCAGTCGCCGGCTCGACCTCTGGCCCAATGGCATCCCAGGCACTCTTGATATCACCCAGCAGCGCCTGAACCTCTTCCAGGGTGCGCGGCGTATCGTCCAAAGCGACCCCCGCCAAGCGGCGAGTCATATAGTCGTAGAGTGCATCCAGATTCTCGGCGATTTCACCGCCCAGCTCCTTGTCCAGAGCCGCTTGCAGCACACCCAGAATGGTGATGGTGCTCCCCACCGCCATGCCGCGAATCTCGGTATCACCCTCGGCCTGGGCCTGCTTGGCCAGCATCACACGTTGCAATGCACCTTCGAGCAACAGCTGTACCGTGCGATAAGGTGACACTTCCTGGCTGGTCTTGACCTGCTTGTAGGCGTCTATCGGATTCTTGCCCATTACTTAATCCTTTTTCACGAAACCAGGAAGGTTGGCGAGCATGCCACTCAAACTTTCACTGGTACGAGTGAGCTGCCCTACCAAGGAGTCCATGGCGTTGTACTGAGCATAAAGACGGGTTTGCAGGCTTTCGACACGCTTGTTCAGGCTTTCGCGCTGAGAGTCAACGCTCTTCAAGGTATCGCGCAAGGCACTGTCACGCTGTTTCAATACACCATCGGTCGCCACATAGCTGGATACAAAGCCAGACAGACGCCCCATCAAACCGTCACTGCCAGTGAGATAAGCACCCACCTGTTCGAAATTGGTGTCGAGTGCCTTGGTCAGCGTGGCATCGTCGAGAGACAACTTGCCATCTTTGCCGGTAGTGATACCCAAGTCGGCCAGAGCACGCACACCGGCTTCTCCGCCACCGGTCATCTTGACAATTTCATTGCGCAAGCCAGACAGAACGCTGCGCACCGTGGAATCACCAACCAGAGGGCCTGCCACAGGCTTGGAACCTTCCACTTCGACGACCGCAGTGAGCTGCGCCGAGGAAGTGATCAAGGCGTTGTAGGCATCGACGAACTTCTGCAGGTTGCTCTTTACGCTCGACTTGTCGACACCAACGGTGAGATTGATGGTCTTACCATCGGTCTGATCGGTAGCACTCTGCGCCGCGACAAGATCAAGCGTAACGCCTTCGAGCGCATCCTCGATCTTGTTGCTATCACGCACCAGTTGTAATCCGTCGATGGTGAGCTTGGCCGACTTGGCCTGACTAATTACCCCCCCCGCGCCAGTGTCCGAGCTGGGTTTCAGGAAAGAGCCAGCATTGTCGGGGTCTGCGACAGGCGAGAACGCCTGAGTCGTCAAGGCATTGCCACCGGTCGTTTCACCATCTTCGGTAACCGCTACCTGAATGTCATTGCCTGCGCCAGTCTTGGTCGAGCTTAGCACCAAGCGGGAACCGGAATCATCGGTAATGATGGTGGCACTTATACCGCTGTCTTTCCCGGCTTCGTTTATCGCGTCACGCATACCAGCAAGCGTGTTGTTGGCGGCGGTGACATCGACACTGATGCTGGTATTGCCAGCGGAAATCTCCAGCGTACCGCTGTTGAAAGTAGCCGGGGCGTTACCCACACCCGAGACAGACTGCAGGGCAACCTTGCTGCTGGCAGCCAATTGCTGAACCTGAACGCTGTATGTGCCTGCAGGCGCAGTTGTGGTAGCAGTAGCCTTGAGCACGCTGCTATTGGAGGTGCTTGCAGTGCGGGACTCGAACAGGGAGGGCTTGTTTAGGGCGTCGAGGGCCGTCTTGAAGGAGTTCATCGCACCAGTGAGGGTGCCGATCGCAGAGATACGGGTAGTGGTCTGCTTCTCAAGATTGTCGAGCTGGTTGGTCTTCGGCGCTTTCTCGGCATTGACCAACGCAGTGACAATCTCGTTGATGTTGAGACCCGAACCGATTCCCGTAATACCTGCCATGATCTTGCACCTCGTCAAAAATCCGACTGCACCCTGTCGCTTGAGGAGTATCAGTCAAAAATCATGCCAAGACGTTTTATGCCTCGGCCTGAAACAAAAGGCTGCGCACCTCTGACAGATTTTCTGCCAACTTCAACGCTTCCTCCGATGGAATCTGTCGGATCACATCGCCCGACCCGGCATCCGTTACCTTGACAACCACACGTCCAGAGCCGTCATCGACTGCAAAGTTGATGCTGCGACGAACCGACTGCACGAACTCCTGAATGGTCGCTACCGCATCCTCGACCTGTTCACGGCTCACGTCCTGAGCGGGAGTGACCGCGCGCGCAACAGACTGGTCATCAGCAGGCGAAACCGCTGTGAGATTGGAAAACCCTTGTTTCTGCCGAGTCTCGGCAGCATTGGAGACGCCACCATCACGGACAACAGTAGAATTGACCTGGGGCTTTATTGAGCTGACGTCCATAAATTACTCCTCAGAATGAGGTAACGGGGAGAAGAGCCAGGCCCTTCCCCCCGTAGTCTAGCGCCTTTGACCTTAGCCCAGCAGGCTGAGTACGGCCTGCGGCAGCTGGTTGGCCTGAGCCAGGATCGCAGTACCGGCCTGCTGCAGGATCTGATTCTTGGTCAGTTCCGAGGTTTCAGCAGCGAAGTCGGTGTCACGAATCCGGCTACGAGCAGCGGAGGAGTTCTCAGCGATGTTCTGCAGGTTCGAGATGGTGTTCTCGAAGCGGTTCTGCACGGCACCGAGCTGAGCACGCTGGCTGTCGATGTTGGAGATTGCCCCGTTGATGATACCCAGAGCATCCTGAGCGCCAGTTGCCGTACTGATGTCGATGGTGTTCACCGCATCCAGCTCACTGAAACCATCGGCACCCAGACCGCCGGTCATACCGGTAACCTGGAAGGCATCGGCTGCTTCGAGTTGTACCTGACCGTCGGCGCGAGCACCGCCACCGGTGGCGATGGTAGCCGCAGTGCCCACATCATCTGCGCCATCGAAGCTCTTGGTCTGCAGAGTCGCACCACCGGAGCCCGCGTAGTTGGAGATCTGGATCGCATCGCCGCGCGAGCTGACCAGTTCGATGGTGTCGCCTTTGGATACAGCCGAGATACCAGTTTTGCCAGTTTCACGGTTGATGGCGTCAGCCAGCGAGGACAATTGGGTTACATCGGTTACTACGGCGGACACGGTGGCAGCGTCAGCTTCCAGCGACTTGCTGGTAAGACCAGACAGGTTGAAGGAAACGGTACCCGAGGCAGTGATGCCACCGAGAACGGCAACGGTACGAGCGTTGGCAGTTACGCCAGTCTCGTCGCTCTTGGCGTTGATGGCACGAGCCACTTCACTGGCCGAACCGCTGGCAGCGCCGGAGATAGCGACGTCACCGTCGGACAGCTTGGAGTTGATGCTGAACGAGGCGCTACCGTAGGCGCTGCCCGAGGTAGCGCTGAAAGCGGCACCAGAAGCGATAGCGGCAGCACCAGCACCATCGGTAGTGAAGCGGTTGATACCGATACGATCGGTCGCGGCCGAGCCGATGGAAACGCTGATGGTTTCGTAAGCGTTGGCACCCACCTGGAAGCTCTGCGAGCCGAAGCTGCCGTCGAGGATCTTGCGACCGCCGAAGCTGGTGGTGTCAGAAATACGGTTCAGCTCTTGTTGCAACTGAGCGACTTCACCCTGAAGGGCGGCACGCTCGACGGCGCCGTTGGAACCGTTGGCCGATTGCAGGGCCAGGTCACGCATACGCTGCAGGATGCCGGTGGACTGCTGCAGGGCACCTTCAGCAGTTTGCGCCAGGGAGATACCGTCGTTGGCGTTACGAGTTGCAACGCCCAGGCCGGTAATCTGACTGGTCAGGCGGTTGGCGATCTGCAGACCAGCAGCGTCGTCTTTGGCGCTATTGATACGGAAGCCGGTGGACAGGCGCTGGAGAGAAGTATCCAGGCCTTTGGACGAGCTGTTCAGGTTACGCTGAGTGTTGAGGGACGCAACGTTAGTGTTGACTGTAAGGGCCATGGTATTGCCTCCAGATGACCTAAGAACCGTTTGTCTGAGCTTGCGAGCTCGGGCCTGCATGCTCAGACGCCCAGAGAGTTCGCATTCGATCTCTTTATCGGCGCTTGCCTAAGGAGCTTTAGAGACATTTTTCAGCTTTTTTTAATTCTTTTCAGTCAAGCACTTAACCAACCACACACGTTTTTCGAACATTTTTGACTGAAAACCGTCGAGCACTGTTGCTGCGCTCGACGGTTTCACGGCACATTCAGTCAGGCATCCATGCCTTGCGCCAAAGCTCAAGGCTCTCACCTTCGAGCATCCAGTCACGATAAACGGCCTCACGTAGGCGATCTCCCGCCTGCGCAGCAGCATCCAGATCGCTGATATGCATGCGTATGGCGTCGACCCAATCGCGGAAGCGGTTTTTCACTCGCGTCACAGGAAGGTCTCCGCGATAGCACACCAGATCACTACAGATCACCGGAAAGCCGCAGGCGCCATACTCCAGCAGGCGCAAGTTGCTCTTGCACTCGTTGAACAGATTGGCCTCCACCGGCGCCAACGCCAGATCGAGGTCCAGACTCGCGAGCGCAACCGGGTAAGACTCGATATCGACACCTGGGTGAAATTCATTAATGAAGGGCCGGATCGCATCCGGGCACATGCCCATGAACACCCACTCGACCTCTCCCGCCAATTCGCGAACGACATCGACGATCAAGTCCAGATCACCGGTATGGCTCACCCCACCCGCCCAGCCAACCCGAGGTTTGCGGCCACGACGTCGCTGGCTTTCCAACCCCTTCCACCACTTCGTCGGCAGGCGGTTCTCGATTACACGGATATCACCATGCAAACCGGCGAACGCCTCTGCCAGCGGCTGGGTGGACACCACGAAGCGATCAACGAACTCCAGGCCGCGACGCAGCGACTTGAGGATATCGCGGGGCATCTGATCCCGATGCACGCTTTTCAGCGGCAGGTTGGGTAGATAATCGTCCAGTTCGTAGACCTTGAACGCTCGCGAGAAACGCTTGAGACGGCGCATGGCCTCCAGGCGATCATCGCCAATCTGGCGCTGCAATACGACCACGTCCGGGTCGTAACGCTCCAGGTCGGTTACCTGCAACAACCCCATGGACAGAGTGCCATCGGCCAGCCCATGAGACTTCAGCGCTGAGAGCGGCTGGATGACGCGGTAATGACCACAGCCCCAAGGATCGGCCGGGTGGGCCAATACCACCGGTAAAGGCCGCCAACTCAGGGGACGCCAGGTCAGGGACACGTCGCTTTCCAGATCGAAGCCCCGCCCGCTCAATGCCAGATTGCGGTTGTAAGCGCGGTCGTTTGCCAGTTGCGGCAGGTAACGTTCGTAAAGCTGGTCTTCTGCCGCGGTGCTGGCCAGTACCTGTTCCGCCTCATGCAGGATGATCGCGTTTGCCGCCCAGACCGTCAGATACCCGGCATCGCGCACGCGCAAGCAGAGGTCCACATCGCGGAAGGCATTCAGCCTGGCATCCATCCCGCCAATCTGGCGGAACACTTCGGCACGCACCATCAGGCATTCCTCACCGACGGCGCTGTAGTTCTGATCCACCTGCAGGCGATGCATATAACCCGCCGCATCCATAGCCTCCCCAGCGAAGGCTGGAGCAGCCGGGCCATTGACCCCCAACAGCAAACCGGCCTGGGCGATACGCCCGTTCGGCGTCAGCAGCTTGCCGCCGACCACACCGACCTCCGGCCTCTGAGCGTGATTGAGCAACTCATCCAGCCAGTCAGCATTGACGACGGCCGCTTCGCCGGAAAGCAGCAGCAGGTATTCGCCACGAGCCTGCTCGGCAGCGCGGTTTTGCGCCAGCCCAGTTTCTGCGGGAAACACGCGAACCTTGTCATCACCGAGTAACGCCACCTCGCGCAACCAGGCGCTGACGTCAGCCCGCGTGCCGCTATCGGCCAGAAGCAGCTCGTAATGACCGTAGGCAGTCTTTTCCAACAAGCTGTCGGTACAGCGCTGCAAAGCGGCCAACGGCACATCCGTGGCGAGAATGATCGACACCAAGGGTCCAGCGCCATGGCCATAGTGCACCCGATAGCGCCCCGGCAAGCCGGGCAGCACCTGAGCCTGATAGCCACGATTACCCAGGTGACGCTCGATCACCCGGCGCTCGTCAGGATTGTCACGCAGCGTAGGCGCTTCGGTGATCAACAGCGGTTCATCGATATGCCCCAGCCCGGCCAGGCCCTCCTGCTCGATGAATCGGGTCAGCAGTTCGAACTCAAAAGCATCGGGGAACGCCGAATCGAAGCCACCGGCGGCGAGGAACAGGTCGCGGCGATACAACCAGTGACGCGCCATCACCAGCGGGAAGCTGAGCAGCAGATCGAGATTGAAACCCGGCAGGAACGCCGCCCCCAGATTGCCATCGGGCAGGCGTTGCAGTTGGTCGCCGTACACGGCGCGGCAACCCGGATTGGCAGCCAGTTCCAGCCCGGCGATCATCAACCCGCTCTGGGTGAACTCATCGCCGGCGCGGGCCAGCATGAACCACTGACAATCGCTCGCTTCGACGGCCCGGTTGATCTGCAGCGCCATCGGCTCGTCGCTCAGGCGCAGGAAGTGCAGCTTGTCCGCCGCGGAAGTCGCCGGCACGTCTGCGGTGGTGAGCACCAAAATACGCAGCGTCGCATAGAGGCAACGCTCGCCGAGCAGACTCTTGAGCGTGACCATCAACTGCTCGGACTGGCCTTCGCTGTCGAGCACCACGACACCGATCAACGGCCCGCCTTGGTGACGGTCCAGATAATCGGCGATCAGGCGGTTTTCAGTAGCTGTCGGCAGGCGCTCGGCCAGCCAATCCATCAGGCCACCCTTGGGACGCTCGCCCAGACTTTCGAGCAGCTGCTGGCGACCGCGCTGCAGCCCCTCGCTGGCCGAACCCGAATAGCGCTCGTAGAGCTCGCGGTACAGGGCCGGGAAATTCTTGCGCTCGCGCCCCAGCATGTGGTCGCCGCCGGCACCCGGTGCCCGCGTATGCACTTCGCTGGTCACGGTCGGCACATGCACGAAGGGATAGCGTGAGGCCAGGCGCAGCAGCATGTCCCAGTCCTCGAACGCGGCCAGGCCGGTATCGAACTCACCAACAGCGGCCAGCATCTCCCGTGGGTGCGCCCAGGTATTGACGGGAATGTAGTTCTGCGTGAAAAGACGGTCGCGGTCGAACGCCTCATGCTTGAATGGCTGACCACGACCAAGCTCGATGCGCTGGCCGCCCTCCAGCTTTTCGTTGACGTACTCCACGCCGGTGTAGATGACGCTGCCTGGGTGCTGCTCGAAGGCCTCGGCCAGCACGGCCAGGTGGTTGGGCAGATAGATGTCGTCATCGTCGAGGTAGACGACGTAGCTCCCGCGCGCCAGCTCGAGCCCGGCGTTGCGAGCCGCCGATAGCCCCTTGTTGCGGCCCTGGCGGATATAGGTGATGGGAAAATCGTAGTCCGCCAACAGATACTCGACCGGCTCGCCGTTGTCGTTGATCAGGATGACTTCGAAATCACGCAGCGTCTGGCTGCCGACACTGGCCAGGGCATCCCTGAGCAGATCTGGGCGGTTGTAGGTGGTTAGGATGATGGAAAACAGCGGCTCGTAAGCGGCTCCGGCCTGGCGCTCCAGCTCGGAAAGGTCATGAACGATGCCCTCCCCCAGAGCGCTGGCCTTGTAGGCGACGTGTAACGCCGCCGCGTGCTCACCCAACGCCTGCAGAATCTGCGAAACCCGCCAGCAGGCCTGGGCCTGACCGCCCGGCCCTGCGTCCAGATCCGGAAACAGCCGGCTCAGCGGGTAACGGGCAAAGGCATCCAGGATGACCTTGGCCTCGAAGGCCTTGGTCTTGGCACTGGACAAGCTCTCACCGTGCTGACGCCAGTGACAGAGAATCGCGTCGACTTTCTTGAAGCGGGCGCTGTCAGCCAGCCGAGTCCATATCTGGTAGTCGTGACAGCGCGTAAAGGCGAGATCGTAGCCGCCATAGGTTTCATACAGCGAGCGGCGCACCGCAGTACCCGGATTGGGCAGACAGTTGCCCTGGATCAACACTGGCAGCAGCGACTGTCCCTGGTAATCGGGGTAATGCGTGCGCAGCGTTTGCCCGTTGCTGGATTGGTCGTCGAAGATCTCCAGGTCGCCGTAGAACACATCGGCATCCGGGTTGGCCGCAATGCTGCGGCGTATCTCGCTCAACGCACCTCTGGCCTGCCGGTCGTCACTGTCGATCCACACCACGAACTGCCCATGTGCCTCGGCAAGCCCACGATTACGTGCCGAAGCACCACCGCCGTGGTCATTGTGCAGCAGACGGATTCTCGGATCGTCAATGGTGCGAATGATCTCGACCGAGCGATCGGTAGAGCCATCGTCGACCACGATCAACTCGAAATCCTGATCGTCCTGCGCCAGCACGGAGTCGATCGCTTCGCGCACGTAACGCTCGCGGTTGTAGACCGGCATGATCACGCTGAAGAAAGGAGCAGGCTCATCGGACGTGACGTCAGTTGAGGGCCCCGTTTGCAGCGCAGCCGAGGGAATCGGCAGGGTTTCGTTAAACAGCTGGAAGCGCTTGTTCAACCACACCAGCACCTGGCTGATGACTTCCAGCTTGTGCTCCGCGGCGATGTTCCTGTGGGTGCTGATGCTGTGCACGAAGAGCTCGGCCAACTGGTGGTAACGGGCAGCCGTCTTGGTTCCCGTCATCCGCTCCATTGCGGTACTGTCGCGCTTGCGGATTTCTCGGCGAACATACAGCGGCTGCTCGACACGGACGAACGGCCCGTGCGCGGCCAGATGGCAGAGAAACGCCAGATCCGCGCTGACCACCGGGCGGAAGTCGAGATCGATGAACGAACGCCGGATCAGTTGGTTGACCGCCTCGCAGCGATCCAGCGCATGCAGCAGTTTGAGGTAGCGCTGGTGTGGCGCCAACGGCTCGGCGAAAACGTAGTTGCCTCCGTTGCTCTGCCCGAGCGCATTGCCCGACTCGTCTATCCATTTGGTCTGGGTATAGACCAGGCTGACCTGTTCGTCGGCAAGCATACGCGCCGATGTTTCCGCCAGAAATTCGGGGGCCAGCACGTCATGCCCGCCGAGCCACATGAAGAACTCAGAGGACGTATGCTCGAAGCAGTAGCGGAAGTTGGCCGAAGCCCCGAGATTCTGCGCATGACGGACATAGTGGAAACGAGGATCACGCGTGCAGAACTCGCGGCAGATTTCACCGGTCCCGTCGGTGGAGGCGTTATCCGCGATCAGTACCAGAAAGTCCGTGTACGTCTGCGCTGCGAGTGACTCGAGCGTTTCGCGGACATAGGCTTCTTCGTTGAAGACCGGGACACTGACCACGATCCTGCTATTAATATTGTGCATGCGCACCCCGTAGCATGTTCTTTGCACTCCGGCACGCCGGAGCTCGCGTTGTCGACTTCAAACCCGCTTCAGATAGCCTTCCGGCGCCACGCTGATCAGCAGTTTGTTGTCCATTCGTACATCCACCTGGAATTCCGGATGGCTCGTCAGGTATTCGCGTACCGCCGACTTCGGACTGTTGCCCTTGCCCCATGGCCGACCGGCCTGCAGCTCGTCCGGTGTGTCCTCCACCACGGTATCGAACACCACGCAGTAGCTGCCCGGTGATACCAGAGGCGCGTATGCCTGCAGTTCGGCCAGAACATGTGCATGGGTGTGATTGCTATCCAACGAGACCAGCACCCGCTTACCCTGCGCGGCCTGGCGCACCTGTTCCACCACTTCCGGCGCGATGCTCGAGCGCTGGATCATGTCGATACGACGGGCCATCGGATGTGCCTCGATGGCCTCTCGGTTGTGCTGGCGAATATCGATGTCGATACCCAGCACTCTCGCGTCACTGGGCCCGCCGCAAGCCGCGTTGAGCTCCAGCAGCGAGGCGAAGAGAATCAGCGATCCGCCATGGGCGATGCCGGTCTCGATGATCAGCTCCGGCTGCACGGCCCATACCAACTCCTGCATGGCCACGATGTCCTGGGGGTACTGGATGATGGGCCGGCCCAGCCAGCTGAAGTTGTAGGAATAGCGGTACTTGCCGCCTGCCTCCAGCATCCAGTCCAGAGACCGCTGTTTGAGGCCTTGATCCTGGCCGGCGGCCTCGATATTACGTTGCACTTCCGCTTGAAACTCGTCGTTTGCGCTCACTTTGTGTGCTCTCGCTCGATGATTTCGACCTTGTCGATACGCCCGCCGATCTGGGCGCCGATATAGAGGTTTTCCCACAACCGCGGCTCGTCGTAGCCGGCCCGACGCATCGCCGCGACCGTCTCGTCGATATCGTAGGCCACCCGCTGCAGGACGATGCGCGAGCCGTCGAACAGGGCAAAGGCCGCGCGCGGATCTCCGTCGCGCGGCTGACCGACCGAGCCGGGGTTGCAATAGGTCTTGTCGCCCAACGACGCCAGGACCTGGACATGGGTATGCCCTGAAAAGTAATAACGCCAGGCGCCGCTAAGCTTGTCCGCAGACACCCGGTACAGGTACTGATCGCGCGGGTCTTCCCAGCCACCATGAACGAAGCAGGCGTCGCCCTCTTCGTACTGCGAGCTCAGGCCGGCCAACAGCTCGACTTGATCAGGACGCACCACTCGAGCCTGGTGCTCCAGCAAGGATGACACCAGCCGCGAACGAGGACAGCCGGTCCCTTCCGTCAGGTAACCGTCGTGGTTACCCAGCAGTTGCACGGCGCCGCGCTGGGTCAACACGTCGATGCACTTCTCCGGCTCGGCGTAATAGCCGGTCACATCGCCCAGAGAAATCACTCGCGTGCAGCCGAGCCGATCCGCCTCGCTCAGCACCGCGCGCAGGGCCGGGAAATTGCCATGAACATCCGATATCACCGCGATCATAAGTATTCGATGTGATCCTCTATGTAACGGGTACAGCTGGCCGCGCGCCATTGCGTAAGCGCCGGGCGCCGGGCGCGACAGAAATAATCGATGCTCATGGCCGCCTCGTTGAAGCCAAGCGCCGCGCGCAAGGAAACCGATGCCGACAGGCGCGGATTGATTTCCAGCAACCAGGCCCGGCCATTGGCCTTGCGAAACTGATAGTTGGTCGGCCCTATAGGCCGGAAATGAGCGGTCAATGCCTCGCAAGCGCTCTCGATCAGGGCGTCGCTTGCGACGCTGCGCGCTCTCCAGGTAGCACCGCCGGGCCCCAGTGTGCGCTGCAAGATCGCCGGCCGACTGGACGTACCGTCGCCATAACCGAACAGGCCCACGGTGTATTCCTGATCGGCACTGCCGACCAGTCGCTGCAGCATGAAGTTGTCTCCCAGCTTTCGAAACTGGTACCGCAGATCGTCCTCATCCGCTACCAAGGCCTGGCCACGGCCACCGGAACCACGACGCGGCTTGCACAGCAGCGGCGCCGGACCGAGCTGCGCGATGGCCTGCGTCCAGTCGCCGCAAAGGCTGGTGGCAATTGCCGGTAGCCCCGCTTCGAGCAGCGCCTGGTGCAGGCTCCATTTGTCCCGTGCCAGGTCGATCAGGCGGCTGTCATTGAGCGCGACCGCCACTCCGGCGGAGGCGAACAGCTGGCGGCGCGCATCGAAATGAAAGACGTCCTGCTCGATGGCAGGCAGAACCAGGTCGATCGCCTCGCGCTCGATGAGCTCGAGCAGGAAGCTGTCGTAGGCCGGATCTGCCTCTGCCACAGGTGGTTTGACGTAAAAACCGTCGCAGGCAAGACGACCGAAGGCCTGTGGGTCTCGATCGAGGCCGATGATGCTCACCTCTGGCAACAGGCGCAGCGACTTGACCACGCCCTGGCCGATGATCGCGCCTACACCGGTCACCAACACGCGCACACCAGCAGCCTCAGGTGACATCGAACACCTCGAAGCGCGCGGCATGTCCACCATCGCGGATAGCGCGCAGGCCATCGAACATCGGTATGAAGGTCAGGCCCAGCGTCGCCAGCTCTGGTGACGCGGGCGGGAAATATGCCGGCCAGAACGCTGTCTTCTCATGGGCGATCTGCACCTCCCCGCCCTGCCCGAAAACCTCGTAGGCATGTCGAGCAAGACTCAGGTAGCTCTCGCTGTGCGGGTGGCAAACATGCAACACGCCCTCTGCGCCAACATCGCTGGCCAGGACCATGGCGGTGACGGCATCGCGCACGTGCACGAAATTGCGCGGCGCATCCCCCGGCGGCAAGCGCAGCACGCGGCCGCTGCGCGCGTAACTGACGATGCGCCCGAACCAACGCTGATGGCGTATGCAATCGCCGCGCTCGTCGTAGAGCTGGGCGAAACGCAGACTGACGAAGGTTTGCCCGCTTTGCGCCAGCCCCCAGGCCAGAACACCCTCGGCTCGCGCCTTGGACGCACCGTAGCTACTGGCGAAGGCCGCAGCCTCGCGTCGCGCGGACGATACGCTTCCGGCGTACACCACTTGCCGACACCCCGCAGCACGCGCGAGCGCCACAACCTGATGAGCGCCGAGCACATTGACCCGGTCGTTGAGCCAGGCCCCCTGGGCTGAGTCGTCGCCAAACGCCGCGGCACAGTGAAACAACACATCCGCCTCGACACCGGGAAACTCCGTACGCAAGCTATCGCAGCCCAGATCCAGTGGCACCTCGCAGTCGCCGGAGCGCCCAGCGCCGATCACCTGCCAGCCCCGCGCACGCAAGTGCTCGCTCAGCCGACTGCCGACCATCGAGCCTGGACCCACCACCAGCGCACGTTGCATCAGGCCACCTGCACTTCCATCAACAGCCCCACGCAGAGGTCGGGGAAATCCACCCCTACCTCGCACATGGCCTGCAGGTTTTCCTCGAATTCGGGCATGGTCTGCATGTAGCCGAGTGGCAAGGGCTTGAGGTAGATGCCTTCCTCCCAGGTAATCCGATATCCCTCCGCTTGCAGCAGTGCCTTGAGCGTGTCGCGGCAGAACTGACGCTGATGGCCCAGGGCATGATCGTTGGCATTGAGCTCGTAGATGTCGGCGATCTTGCCCATCGCCAGTCCCAGGCGCCGGTTGAGCGACTTGGCATTGGGCACCGCAACGTAGAGGCTGCCGCCCGGGCGCAGGTTGGCGCGGAAACGGCGCAGAATCAGGCCTGGATCGTCCACATGCTCAAGGATGAAGCCCATCATCACTACATCGAACTGCTCACTGCTGGCGAAGTGTTCGAAGTAACCCTCCACCAGTTCGATGTTCAACCCCGGGTGGTTTTCCCGGAACAGGTCGATCACCACGGAGGAGCCCTCGAGCACTACGTGGCGCTGGAAATGCCGATTGAACAAAGCCGTGGTGTAACCGTGGCCCAACCCCAGCTCCAGCAGCGAGAGCGGAGCCTTGCCTTCGAGACGGCGCAGGATGCGCGGCGGGTACCAATTGAGAATCAGCTCGTTCTCCAGAGAGGTCACCGCTCCCGGTTTGTATTGCGAGGTCACGTCATTCAGCTTGTTCATGCCTGATCTCTTGCAGCCAGCGCCTGGCGCCAGTGGGTCACACCCGACTCGATGAAGGTTTTGCCGTCCCGCCCGCAATTGGCTACCAGGTCGAGCACGGTGACATAAGGGGTGAAGGGCGGAAACTTCTGCGGATATTCGCGCTTGCGGTAGTCCATGTAGCAGACCTCGATACCCGCGCACTCGAAGGCATCGTGGTCCAGATAGTTCAGGGCACCCATTCCCGTAACGTAGCGATCACCGCCCAGGTGCGCCACCAACCCCTGGATCAACGCGCTCTTGCGTCCCTCCACCGCCAGTTGCGAAGAACGGTGCAGACGCTTGCCCTCTAGCAGGCCGAAATACTGCGCTACCGTTTGCATGCCCTCGATGAGCAGCTCACAGAAGCCCAGATCACGACGCAACAGCACCGTCTCGGCCAGCCCCAGGGCGTCATGCATATGGGGCGTTCCGGCCAGCGCTAGGGCGAGGGTACGCAGATGCTTGTCGCGCCATCCCGAATCGTCGGCGCACTGCAGATCGCAAATGCGCGCCTCACGCCCGTGCTGGCGCAGCGGCACCGTAAGCCAGGCACTGCCATCGGGCGTCTTGTACTGCACTCGGTTGATGAAGCCGCGAGCGAACTGGACATCGTCAAAGAACACGAAATCGTCTGCCAGTCGCCACTGCTCGAACATCCCTACCCAGGGGAAATACATTGGCTGGGAAATAACCACCGTGCTCATCGCCACGCCTCGGCGTGCAACGTCTCGACCACGCTGCAGATGCGCTCGATGTCCGCCTCGGTCATGTCGTGAAAGCTCGGCAGGTTGATGGCTCGCTCGGGAATGCTTGCCGAATGACCGCCAGCGGCAGGTATGCGCCCCTGAAACATCGGCAGAGCCGACAGGGGATAGAAGAAGACGCGGGCGTCGATGTTGTTCTCAGCGAAACGCGCCAACAGGCGCTCGCGAGTGATGCCCAGCTCGGAGTCAAAGACCACCGTAGGCATCCAGGCGCCGATTCGGGTGCCCTCGGGCTCGGGGTTAAGGCTCAAGCCGGGCAGACCACCGAGACGCCGACGATAGTTCGCCATAATGGCGCGCTTACGCTCGATCAGCTCGTCGATACGCTCGGTCTGGGCGCAGCCGATCGCGGCCTGCAGATTGGAGATCTTGTACTTGAACCCCAGCAGATCGGGCCAGAACTGGCGTGTCTGGCCTTTGAGCCGACCATGATTGGACAGCCCCAGCACCCGTTCGAAGAGGTCTGCGTCGTTGGTGACGAACATGCCGCCTTCCCCAGTGGTCATGGTCTTGGTGCCGTGGAAGGAGAATACGCCAAAGCGCCCCATGCTGCCGGCGCGCTGCTCCTGCCACTCGGAGCCGATGGCCTCGGCAGCGTCCTCGATGACCGCAATACCATGTCGAGCACCGATGGCCAGCAACTCGTCCATCGCGCAGAGGTTGCCATACAGGTGAACGGCTATGATCGCCCGGGTACGCGGCGTTATGGCCTGCTCCACCTTCGCCGGGTCCAGGCACCAGGTGTCCTCGCAGATGTCGACGAACACTGGCGTCGCTCCCAGATGCACGGCCGGCGCCACCGAGGCGATCCAGTTGCTGTCGGCAAGGATCACCTCATCGCCCGGCCCGATTCCGAGTGCGGCCAAGCCCATGTGCAAGGCGCCGGTGCAACTGGAGGTGGCGATGGCGTGCCTGACCCCCAGGTGACGGCCGAAGGCTGCCTCGAAGCGTCCGATGTATTCGTAGCAGCGTGGCCCCCAGCCGTGCCGGGCCGCATCAGTGACGTACTGCACCTCCAGCTCGGATATCGAAGGCTGGGTGTACTGGATGCGCGGCTTCATCTCACCTCCAGGCACGGGATGGCGGTGACGAAGCGGCCGCCCCACTGGCGAATGCGCTCGTTCTGCGCCATCACCTCGTCGGCAATGTTCCATGGCAGGATCAGCAGCAGATCAGGGCGCACTTCATCCAGTTGTTGCGGCGAGAGGATGGGCACATGACTGCCCGGTAGATACTTGCCTTGCTTGGAGGGTGCCGCGTCGAACACCCAGGGCAGCAGGTCAGGCTTGATACCGGCATAGTTGAGGATGGTATTGCCCTTGGCGGCAGCACCATAGGCAGCCACCCGACGCCCGGCCCGCTTCTGCTCGAGCAGGAAGGTCAGCAGATCGTTCTTCAACCGGTCGGCGCGCGCCTGAAAACCTCGATAGGTGGCAGGATCGCGCAATCCGGCCTGCGCCTCGGTACTCAGCAGCGCATCGACTGAAGCCGAGCGTGGCCGTGAGTCGTCCTGATGCGAAGCGTGAACGCGCAGGCTGCCGCCGTGTGTAGCCAACTGCTCGACGTCATGGATACGCAGCCCGGCAGCCTCCAGGACGCGCTCCACGCTATACAGAGACAGGTAGGAAAAATGCTCGTGGTAGACGGTGTCGAATTGCACCTGTTCGATCAGGCGCAACAGGTGCGGGAATTCCAGGGTGAGGGTTCCACCGGGCTTGAGCACCGCCTGCAACCCTCGGGAAAAGTCGTTGATATCCGGCACGTGGGCAAAGACGTTATTGCCCAACAGCAGATCGGCCTGCCTGCCCTCCTCGGCCAGCCGCTTGCCGAGCGCCTCGCCAAAGAACTCGCGCAATACGGGAATCCCCAAACGCTCCGCGGCATCGGCGGTACTGGCGGTTGGCTCGATGCCCAGGCATGGCACGCCGGCCTCAACGAAATTACGCAGCAGGTAGCCGTCGTTCGAGGCCACCTCGATCACCAGACTGCCGGCTCCCAAGCGCAGCGTCTCGCGCATGCGCTCGGCGTAGGCACGAGCGTGAGCCAACCAACTGCTGGAGGTAGAGGAAAAATAGGCGTAATCGGCATCGAACAATTCACCGGAGTCGGCGTAGTCCTCGGTCTGCACCAACCAGCACTGCTCGCAAACCCAGAGCCGCAGCGGGTAATAGCGCTCGGGCCGACTCAGGTCCGCTTGCGTCAGATAGGCATTCGACGGCGGCGCGTGACCGAGATCGAGGAAAGATTGCCGCAACGGAGCTGCGCAGTGACGACAGTTCATGGTGCCAGTCCAATGAAGTCCGGGGTGAGCAAGGGATGTTTTCGGTCGCGTGCCGACAGGTCGCGCACTGGCAACGGCCATTCGATGGCCAGTGCAGGGTCGTCATGACAGATCCCGCCCTCGGCATCGGGGCAATAGAACTCAGTGTGCAGGTAGAGCATCTCGCTGTCCTCCTCCAGCACCTGGAAGCCATGGGCGCAGCCCTCAGGGATCACCAGCAAACGCCGATTCTCCGCGCTCAGGGTCTCGGCATGCCAGCACAGGAAACTCGACGAACCGCGACGCAAATCCACCACCACGTCCCAGATTCGACCGCGGATGCAGCGCACCAGCTTCATCTCCGATCGGGGGAAGTGCTGGAAGTGCAGGCCACGCACTGCACCTACCTGGCGGGTCAGCGACTGATTGATCTGGACGATACGACGCCCACCCAGCAACAGCGCCAGCTCATCGGCGCAGAACAGGCGCGTGAACGCACCCCGTTCGTCACGATGAGTATCGCAGTCGACGCGCATCAGGCCGTCGATAGAAGTGGTGCTCACCGTCAGGCCCATACGCAGCCGACCTGTCGCGCCGCGTTGATGAAATGCAGCAACTGCTCACGGGTACAGACTTCACCTCGCTCATGACTACGGCGATACCAATCGGCGGTCATCTGTAGCGCGGTGTGCAGCGACCAGACCGGAGCCCAGTGCAGGCTGGAACGGGCCTTGGCACTGTCCAGGTAGAGTAAACGCGCCTCGTGCAGACCGTCGACGCCAGCAGCCTGCCAGTTCAATGCAGGCCAGTGCTCGCGCAGGGCCTGGAGAATTTCCGCCACGCTGCGGTTGGCCTCGGGTGCCGGGCCGAAGTTCCAGGCTTCGGCACAGCTACGATCCCCCTCAAGCAGTCGCTGGCCCAACAGCAGATAGCCGGACAGACATTCCAGCACGTGCTGCCAGGGACGCGTGGAGGACGGCGAACGGATCTGCAGCGTCTGCCCGGTTTGTACTGCGCGGACCAGGTCGGGAATCAGGCGATCCTCCGCCCAGTCGCCGCCCCCGATCACATTGCCGGCACGGGCGGTCGCCAGCAACGGGCCGGACTGCTGCCAGAAGGATTTACGGTAACTGTCGCACACCAGCTCGGTAGCGGCCTTGGAGGCGCTGTAGGGATCGTGGCCGGCCAGCTCATCGCACTCGCGATACCCCCATGGCCATTCGCGGTTGGCGTACACCTTGTCAGTTGTAACCACCACCACCGCTGCAACGCCTGGCGTTACGCGGCATGCTTCGAGCAGGTTGGCGGTACCCAGGACATTGCTCGACCAGGCATCCAATGGCTGTCGGTACGAGGGACGCACCAAGGACTGGGCGGCCAGATGGAAAACGATCTCCGGCTGATGCTCGGCTAGCAGGTGCTGCAGAGCACAGGTGTCGCGAATATCGCCACGCCGATCCGTGACGGGCAGACGCAGCGCTGCCCAATGATCAGCATTGCCGTCCTGTTCGCAGGGCAGCGAAAAACCCACCACCTCGGCACCCAACTCAACCAGCCAGGCGGCGAGCCAGCTGCCCTTGAAGCCGGTGTGTCCGGTAAGTAGCACCTTGCGCCCCTGGTAACTCCGAGCGAACACCGTCATTGCCAGACTTTCCAGGGTGCCTTGCCACTGACCCAGAGGTCGTTGAGCTGATTCTTGTCACGCAGGGTATCCATCGCTTGCCAGAAGCCCCGGTGACGAAAGGCCATGAGGTTTTCCTCCTCAGCCAACCGCATCAGCGGCTCGCCCTCCCAACTGCTCTGATCGCCGTCGATGTAGTCGATGACCGAAGGATTTAGCACGAAGAACCCCCCGTTGATCCAGGAACCGTCACCTGCGGGCTTTTCCTGAAAGGCACCTACCCGGTCACCGTCCATATCCAGAGCACCGTAACGACCTGGCGGCTGAATGGCCGTGACCGTCGCCGGCTTGCCATGCTGCTTGTGGAAGTCGATCAGGGAGCGGATATCGATATCGGCCACACCATCGCCATAGGTGAAGCAGAACGGTTCATCACCGAGATGCTCGCGTACCCTGCGCAGCCGTCCGCCGGTCAGAGTGTCTTCGCCGGTATTGACCAGCGTAACCCGCCAGGGCTCCACATAACGCTGATGCACTTCCATGGAGTTCTTCGACATGTCGAAAGTCACGTCGGACATATGCAGGAAGTAGTTGGCGAAGTATTCCTTGATCACATAGCCCTTGTAGCCCAGGCAGATAACGAAGTCCTGAATGCCATGGTGGGAGTAGATCTTCATGATGTGCCAGAGAATCGGCTTACCACCGATTTCGATCATGGGTTTGGGCCGCAGGTGAGACTCTTCGCTGATACGCGTGCCCAGCCCGCCGGCAAGAATGACCGCCTTCATCGCTACTCCCCTGCCCCGGATATTCGACCAATCGTCAATTAGTCGGCATTTTGTTGTCCGATATACAGGTATAGCAACAAGCGGGCCACCCCTATCTAGGCAGCCCTCAGACAGAAGTAAGGGTCAGACCGGTTGTCGACCGATAGAAAAGTACTTCAGCCCGTGACGCTTCATCACATGGGGGTCGTACAGATTGCGGCCATCGAAGACCACCGCGTCGCCGAGGGTGCGACGAATTAGAGGGAAATCCGGTGCCTTGAAACTCTGCCAGTCGGTGACTACCACCAATGCATCAGCACCGACGAGCGCCTCCTCTTTGCTGCTGGCAAGCAACAGATCGTCCCGCTCGCCATAGAGGCGTCGACACTCTGGAATGGCCTCGGGATCGAATGCCTGAACCGTTGCGCCGAGACTCCAGAGATGCTCCATCAACACCCGACTCGGGGCGTCGCGCATGTCGCCGGTATTGGCCTTGAATGCCAACCCCCAGAGTGCGATTACCCGACCGCGCAAGTCACCCGCATAAAAAGCCTGCAGGCTATGGCCAAGTTTTCTCTTCTGCGCTTCGTTGACCGACTCCACCGCTGCCAGAATCGCTGGCTCGTAATCTTCGCCTTGCGCCGACGCTTTCAGCGCCCGCACATCCTTCGGAAAACAGGCTCCGCCATAGCCACACCCGGGGTAGATGAAGTCGTAACCAATGCGCGGATCGGCGCCGATACCTCGGCGCACGGCCTCGATGTCCGCACCGAACAGCTCGGACAGATTGGCCATTTCATTCATGAACGAGATCTTGGTCGCCAGGAAGCAGTTGGCCGCATACTTGGTCAGTTCGGCACTGCGCCGATCCATGACCATGATCTTTTCCCGATTGCGGTTGAAGGGTGCATACAGCTCCTGCAATACCTCGATACTGGCCGGATTGCTGGAACCGATGATGATTCTGTCCGGACGCTGGCAGTCGCTGACCGCCGCCCCCTGCTTGAGAAACTCGGGGTTCGAAACGACATCGACCTGAATATCCCCACGGCCTCGGGCCTCCAAGGTGTCGCGCATCGCCTGATGAATGGCGTCTGCCGTGCCTACCGGCGCGGTGGATTTATTGATGATCAGTTGATCCCTCTCAGCCACCAAAGCAATACCCTTGGCGACTTCATGGACAAAGGTCAGATCAGCGTGCCCATTCGCATCCGAAGGCGTGCCCACGGCAATGAAATGAATATCGGCGTGGTGCACCGCGTCCGTCAGGTTTCCCGAAAACCGCAGACGGCCTTCGCTATGGTTGGTCGCGACCAGCCCCTGAAGACCCGGCTCGTATATCGGAATCCCGCCCGCCTCCAGGACGGCCCTTTTCCCCTCGTCGGTCTCGATGCATAGAACGTTATGGCCGACATTGGCAAGAACAGCAGCCTGAACCAGCCCAACGTAACCGGCACCGAATACACAGATATTCATACGACATCCTAAATGGGATCAGGCAGAAGGCACCGTCAACTCAACTCAACTCAACTCAACGCAACTGATTGAAAAGATTCAGCCCGGCAATCTTCACGTAACTCTGCTGCGCAGCCTCGAGAATGACGGTCTGGAACGACAGGCGCGACAACGCCTCGGCGTAATCGAGTTCACGCAGCTCGGCCTGTACCGATTTGTTCACCAGCGTCACGTCCTCATTGTCGATACCGGTGGTTTCGATGAGGTTGAGACGCGCGCCGATTTCGGTCTGCACTTCCAGCACGTTACCCATGCCGTTGTCGAGATTCTTCAGGGCAATGGCCACTTCGTCGCGCACTGCCAGGTTGCCCGCCGGCGAGGTCGGCGAGGACTCCAGTGCCTGGCGCAGACGCGAGATGGTATTGAGGATGCTACGCTGCTCCTGAAACTGCGGCTTCACGCCAAATTCGTCGCCACCCGCAACGGCAGCCGGACCGGAAAGGGTGAACTCGGCGCCATAGACAGTGAAGCTAGCCGGATAAGGGCCTGCGACGGTTCCGGTCGTCAGCACAGGGCTGTTGGGGCCTACCGGCTGGGCATACACCTCGTAATTGCTGTCATCGGTAAAGCGCAGCAC
This sequence comes from Ectopseudomonas toyotomiensis, assembly GCF_017167985.1. Lineage (NCBI taxonomy): Bacteria > Pseudomonadati > Pseudomonadota > Gammaproteobacteria > Pseudomonadales > Pseudomonadaceae > Ectopseudomonas > Ectopseudomonas toyotomiensis. Next base: position 246,065 of record NZ_CP070505.1, read on the forward strand.
CACGCCCGAAGTCGGGAACTGACTATCGAACACAGCCTGGTTGACGATGTTGCCCCCTGCCACCACGGCGGCAGAGCCATTGGTGGAGGCGCGGGTCACGGCGAACTCGGTGGACGCGGACTGCAGCGTGAAACTATGGGTGCCAATACCGGGCGAACCCGCAGTCGCGGGTGGCTGGATATCGGCCAGCAGATTGTCCAAATCCTGGGCGTTGTCGCCCTCTTTCAGCACCACGTCGAGCTGAAAACGCATGCCACGGAAGTTGATGACGTTGCCGCCATTGACCAGCGGATCGACCTTGCCGCCCCCAGGAATCTCGGAGGTGACATCGGCACCACTGGCATCGTAGATACGAAACTCGGTACCACTGACGAACGCCAGCGAGTAGGGTTCGCCGCCGCGGAAGTCGGAGTTGAATGCGCGGTCGTCTTCGACCAGACCAGGTGAAATGAATACCCGCTGCTCATCGCTGGGCACCGCCGGAATGGTGGTCGCAGGCAAGGGTGGCGACGGCAGTGCCGGATTATTGACACCGTTACCGTTGGCCACACGATTGGCGTTGGTGACATCCTCGAACAGGCGCTTGCCGTTATCGTTGATAGCCACGTTGGTCGAGCTGGCCACCTGCAGCGTCCGCTGCCCTTCGTCCCCGAAGTACGAGTAAGTGCCATCCGGATTACGCACGAACGGCTCGTTCTTGCCCAAGAAGCCGGAGAACAGGTACTCACCACGGGCGTTGCGGCTGTTCATCAGGTTGAGCAACTCGGCCTCACGCTCGGAGAGTTCCTTGGCGATGGAATTTCGGTCCTCCGCCGACAGCGAACCACCACCGGCCCGCACCGCCAGCTCACGCACACGCTGCAGCACGGTATTGACCGAGTTCAGCGTGGTCTCTTCCTGGGTCAGGCTGTTGTTCGCAGCTGTCAGGTTGTCGCTGTATTGCTTGAGCACCGCCTGTTGCTGCTCGAGCTGCAGCAGGCGCACCGAGGCCACCGGATCATCCGCTGGGGTCAGGATTCGGTTGCCGCTGCTGATCTGCTCCTGGGTGCGAATCAGGTTCGAATAGTTGCGCCCTAGGCCGGAAACGCCGTTATTGAACGCCTGAATGGATGAGATGCGCATGACCATGGGGCTTGCCTCTTGCAACGCCTGTCATCTGTACAGGCCGCGCCTTCCCGAACTCGGGCAAGCGACTATCAGAATGTATTGATCAGAGTATCGAACAGGTTACGCGCAACTTGAATGATCTGCGCGGATGCCTGGTAGTACTGCTCGAACTGGATCAGTTTGGCCGCTTCTTCATCGAGATTGACCCCGGAAATCGAGTCGCGGTTATCGGTGGCCTGCTTGAGAATCGCGCCGGTCGCCTCACCGTCTACACGCGCCTGGCTGGTGAGCGTACCGACCCGCTCCACCAGGTCGCCATATGAGTCGGAAAAGCTCGAACCCGTGGTACCGGGCGCCGCAGGATTGACCCCGATAACGGCTTTGTTCTGCAAGTTGACCAGATTCAGCGCATTACGGTTATCCGATACGCCGTTGGTATTGAACGACACCGAGAAGTTGTCGCCGTCAGAGGGTCGACCGCTGATGGTCACCTGATAGTCGAAAGCCGCGGGAACCGCAGGTGGATTGGCCGGCACGCTGATCGTCAGCGCGTTATCCTGGCCCGGAACGATGTTGCCGGTGTCGATCACGTTGCCATTGATATCGACGACATCATAGCTCTGCGTCGCCCCGCCGCCGGCGCCCATGACGATACGCAGCGGCGGCGCATTGCGCAGGCTGGTTTCCAGATCGGCCTGTGCGACCGGGTCATAGATGTCGATCTCGGTAAGCAGGGCCGGTTGAGTGATCTTGCCGGTGCCGATATTGGCCGGACTGGTTTCCGCTTTCAGCGGCGCGGCGAAGGCCAGCTCTTCGGCATTCTTCATGTCCGCGCGGATATCACGGCCGGCGTTACGCGTCGGCATCACCTGAAAACGATCGCCTGCAGCGAAGGTGCCACTGGCCACTCCAAGAGAGAAACCATCTACTTCAGGCGCCGGCACCGTGGTGATATCGAAGGTCGCCGGCGAAGCAGGGAACTGCGTGCCATCGGAGAGACGCCGAATCGTGTACTCGGTCGCGCTGGTGAACTGGACTTCGTAATCGCTGGTGGTCAGCTGCGTGGTGTCGGTGATCGTGACATTGAGGTTGGCGTTCGGGTCGCTGTTGCCGACGCGCGCCAGGCTGCGCTGGCTGAGCAACTGTGGGTCATTGATCGAGCGGAACAGGTTGTTGCCGAACTGACCATTGAGGTCCAGGCCCTGGCCCAGCTGCCGGTTGATCTGGTCGGTGATCGACAGGGCCAGACGGCCCACGGCATTCAGCGAGGTGTCGAGCACGTCTTCGCGATAGCGCAGCAGGCCGCCCATCTCGCCACCGGTGATCAGCGAGGTGACGTTCTGCCGGGAGTTGCCGCTGATGAACTGGATTTCGCTACGCAGCGGGTCGGACTGCCCCGGTACTACTTCGAGACGCGCCGCATCCTTGCCAACCACCAAGGGCTGGCCAGAGCCGATGAACAGGTTGTAGGTGTTGTCGTCCTGAGGAACGACCGTCACACCGACGAACTCGGAAAGTTTGCGTACGGCCTCCTCACGGGCGTCAAGCAGGTCGTTCGGCGCCTGTCCGTTGGAGGCTGCGATGGCAATTGCGTCGTTGTAGCCGGCAATCGAGGTCGCCAGCTGGTTGACCTGATCGGTCACCGCTGACAGCTGTTTGTTGATGAAGGCGTTCTGCTCATACAGGCGGTCATAGACCGTATTGAAACGCTTGGCCAGCCCCTCTGCCTCCGACAGCGCCAACTGCCGTGCAGGTACGTTGGCTGGGTCTTCGGCTGCAGTTTGCAGAGCCGAGAACAATTTCTGCAGGGCGGGGGTGACACCGGTGGTACTACCCGCGAGCAGGGAATCAAGCTGGTTGATCTGACTCAGGTAGGCCTTGGTATCACTGTTGAGCGCCGTACTACTGCGTACCTGGGTAGTGAGGAACTCATTGTAGATGCGACGAACATCAGTCAGGGTCGTACCCGAACCGATATAGCCGGCGCCACTGAACTGCGGCGTGCGCGTGGCCTGGATCGTGTCCTGCCGCGAGAAACCAGGCGTATTGACGTTGACGATGTTATGGCCGGTGACAGCCAGCGAAGTCTTGTTCGCCGCCAGGCCCGAAAGGCCTATGTTCAATAGGTCAGCCATGATTCAACCTCAAGTCCTTGTGGTGGCGCTATCGGCAGCGGCGATTGTTTGATAGGTCTGCATCTTGCGAGCGATCTGCGAGATCTTGCGGGCATAGTTCGGATCGGTGGCGTAGCCAGCCTGCTGCAGCTCCTTGACGAAACGCTCCGGATTCTCGGTGACGTTCAGCGCCTTCTCGTAGCGACCGTTGTTCTGCAGGAAACTGACGTAATCGTCGAAGCTCTGTGCGTAGGAGTCATAGGCACGGAAGCTGGCCGCCTCCTTGACCGCCTTGCCACCCTTGTATTCGGTGGTCAGCACGCGGGCCGATTCGCCCTCCCAGCTGCCATGGGACTTGATGCCGAACAGGTTGTGGCTGCTCTCGCCATCGCGGGTGCGGATGATCGACTTGCCCCAACCGGTTTCCAGCGCGGCCTGGGCCACCAGGTAACGCGGGTCGACACCGATCTTCTCGGCAGCGGCTTCCGCCATCGGCAGCATGGTTGCGACGAATTCCTGCGGTGAGCTGAATGCAGCTTTGCCCGGTGCCAGCGGCGGTTGAGCAATACGACGGCCTGTCAATGCATCGCTGTTGCCAAGGCTCAGGCCGCGATCCTTGGGCGCGGCGCTGGCCTGCGCCGGAATCCAGTCACTGCCGGCCAGGGTCCTGCCCTCGCCCTCTGCAGCCGATGGCACGATACCGGCCAACAGGCGGTCCGCCAGTTTGCCCGGCACGGAGAGGCGCCGGCGATTTAGCAGCGCTACGTCATCACGGAAGCCTTCGCTAGTGGCGACCTTGTCAGCCTTCGACTCGCTCACTGCTGCGATCGGTTGCTCGATCTGCGCGAAGGGGTTTGGGCGGCTCGACGGCTGCTTGATCTTCGACATCTGCCGCACCAGCACATCAGCCAGACCGATACCGCGCCCTTCCTTGGAGAGCGTCACCGCCAGCTGCTGGTCGTGCATGTCCTGATAGGTCTTGCTCTCGTTGCTGTTCATGAAATTGCCCTCGCCGAACGCGGCGTTGGCCGAACGCATGGCCTTGAGCATTTCATTCATGAACAGCGATTCGAACTCCTGTGCCACCTTGCGGATGTTCTGCTCGGTGTCACCGCCCACCTTGAACTGGTTGAGGCGGTTCAGGTCGGTGAAGGCGCCACTGTCGATCGGGCTTTTACCGCCTGCCAGCAGACCGGCTGAGAGTCGAGAATCCATATCGGCAATCCTCCTCAGATCACGATAAGGTCGGCCTGAAGAGCGCCGGCTTGCTTGAGCGCCTCCAGGATGGCCATCAGGTCGGAGGGCGCTGCACCCACCTGGTTAACCGCGCGGACGATCTCGTCCAGACTGGTACCAGGGCCGAACTTGAACATCGGTTTGGCCTCTTCCTCGGCGCCCACGCGCGAGCGCGGGACCACCGCGGTCTGTCCGCCGGAAAATGCCTCGGGCTGACTGACGATGGGGTCTTCGGTGATGGTCACGGTCAGGCTGCCGTGAGTCACTGCAGCCGGCTGTACCTTAACGTCCTGGCCAATGACGATGGTGCCGGTACGCGAGTTGATGATGACCTTGGCCACCGCTTTACCCGCCTCGACCTGCAGGTTCTCGAGGATCGACAGATAGTCGACGCGCTGATTCGGGTCGAGCGGTGCGCTGACACGAATCGAGCCGCCATCGATGGCCTGGGCCACGCCAGGGCCAAGCAGATCGTTGATCTGATCGACGATATTCTTCGCCGTGGTGAAGTCAGGACGGTTGAGGTTCAAAGTCAGGTAATTGCCCTGATCGAAACCACTCGGCACCGGACGCTCGACGGTAGCCCCCCCGGGGATGCGCCCGGCGGACGGCACGTTGACGGTGATGCGCGAACCGTCGGCACCACTGGCATCGAAACCACCGACCACCAGGTTGCCCTGGGCGATGGCGTAGACGTTACCGTCGATGCCCTTGAGCGGCGTCATCAACAGACTGCCACCGCGCAGGCTCTTGGCGTTGCCGATGGAGGAGATGGTGATGTCGATGGTCTGTCCCGGCTTGGCGAACGCCGGCAGATCAGCATGCACCGATACGGCCGCGACGTTCTTCAGCTGTACGTTGCCGCCTGGCGGCACCTTGATGCCGAACTGCGCCAGCATGTTGTTGAAGGTCTGCACGGTAAAGGGGGTTTGCGTGGTCTGGTCGCCGCTGCCATTGAGGCCAACAACCAGGCCGTAACCGATCAACTGGTTGCTGCGCACACCCTGGATCGATGCCAGGTCCTTCAAGCGCTCGGCCTGAGTCGGCAAGCTCAGCAACAGGCACGCCAGCATGGTTGCCAGCAATAGCCAGTCGTTGGCACCACGTCGGCGATAGCCGCGATGAGCGACGGCAAACTGTCGACGGCACGCCCCGGCCTGTGCCGACTCACTGCCATGAACTCGCGCACCTCGCTTGGTAGCCGTGCTCACAGCGAAGGCCTTGCGCGCCGAACCGCTGGTCGTCACTCGCGCGTACCAGTTGGACAGGTGCTCGAGTAACAGGGACGGCGAATGAGTCAGCCGGGTTTTCATCTACAGTTCCCCGCGATCAGAACGGCCACAGCGGGCTCATGAAGAAACGACTCATCCAGCCGGGCTGACTGGCGTCGGCGAAGGCGCCAGTCCCGGAATAGGTGATGCGCGCATCGGCAACCCGCGTGGAAGACACGGTGTTGTCAGTGGAAATGTCGTCGGCACGCACCAGCCCGGAGATACGCATCAGCTCATCGCCGGTATTGAGCGTCATCCACTTCTCGCCACGCACGACCAGAATGCCGTTGGGCAGCACTTCAGCGACGGTCACGGTGACCGAGCCAGACAAGCTATTGCTCTGCCCTGCCTGACCAGAGCCTGTGGCGTCACGCTGGGAATTCCAGCTCGAATCCAGGCTCAGATTGTTGTTGGTCATACCCAGGGCGCTGAGGCTGCGCAGCGGGTTATCCGGGGCGACGGCCATGCCGAACAGGTTGGGCACGCCGAGGCTTCCGCTGCTGTCTTTCTGCAGATTGCTGTTGGCGTTCTTGCTGGCCTGGGTGCGCTCATTCAAGGTGATGGTGATGATGTCGCCCACGCGGAAAGCCTTGCGGTCGTCATACAGGCCATTTTCGAAGCCAGCCTGGTAGATCGAACCATTGTTCTGTGCAGCCGGCAGCGGCGTACGTGGCAACACTGGCGCGTAATAGGGATCGTCCGGCTTGGCTGTCGGTGCCATGCAGCCGCTGGAGAGCAGCACGCCAGCCAACAGAGGGAAACAGAGAATTTGCCGGTTCATAACCACTACCTCGCGGCGTTCAAAACAGTGTCAAAAATCAGAGGTTCTGCGTCACGAACGACAGCATCTGATCAGCGGTGGAAATCACCTTGGAGTTCATCTCGTAAGCGCGCTGGGTGGTGATCATGTTCACCAACTCTTCCACCACGCTGACGTTGGAGTTTTCCAGGGTGTTCTGCAGCGTGGTGCCAAGGCCATTGAGGCCCGGGTTTCCCACCTGCGGCGCGCCACTGGAACCGGTCTCCAGGAACAGGTTGTTACCGATGGCTTCCAGGCCAGCAGGGTTGACGAAGTCGGCCAGCTGGATATTGCCGATGATCTGCGGCTGCGGATTGCCGGTGGTGGTCACCGAGACAGTGCCATCCTCACCGACGGTGAAGGTGCGCACTTCGTTCGGCAGGACGATCGCCGGCTCAAGTGCAAAGCCTTGGGAGGTGACGATCTGCCCATCGGAATTCAGGTGAAAGCTACCATCACGGGTATAGGAAACGGTGCCATCGGGCTGCAGGATCTGGAAGAAACCACGGCCATTGACTGCCATGTCCAGCGGCTGCTCGGTCGTTTGCAGGCTGCCGGCGGTGAAGATCTTCTGCGTACCCACCACGCGCACACCGGTGCCGAGCTGCAAACCTGAGGGCAACTCGCTGTCCTGGCTGGACTGGCCACCTGGCTGACGACGGATCTGATAGAGCAGATCCTCGAACTCGGCGCGATCACGCTTGAAGCCGGTGGTCGCCACGTTGGCCAGGTTGTTGGAAATGGTGGTCAGGTTCATGTCCTGAGCGGACAAACCGGTCTTGCTGACCCACAGTGCCGGAAGCATATCGATTCTCCTCGGGCGCCGGTTTTACGGCGCCGCGTGCTGGTAATTAGCTAATTTGCAAAACCCGCGCCATGGCCGACGAGTTGTCCTCGGCGGTGCGCATCATCTTCACCGACAGCTCGAACTGACGGGACAGGGAGAGGATGGCGGTCATCTCTTCAACGGCGTTGACGTTGCTCGCCTCGAGGAAACCCGACGTCACCTGAACGGTCGCATCGGCCTCTATCTCGGGCTGGCCCTTGACGCGGATCAGGCCATCGGTGCCCTTCTCCATGCTTTTCGGATCAGGGTTGACCAGCTTGATACGGTCGACTTCAGCCAATACGTTGGGATCTTCACCAAGCGCACGAATACTGATGGTGCCGTCCTGGCCAATCTCCACCTTCTGCTCCGGCGGCACGGCAATCGGCCCGGCATTGCCCATGACCGGCAAACCATTGCCGGTACGCAGCACGCCCAGGGCATCGATATTCAGGCTGGCAGTACGTACGTAGGCCTCGCCACCATCGGGCGCCTGCACGGCGATCCAGCCCTTGCCGCCAATGGCAACATCAAGATCACGACCGGTTTCCTGCAACGAGCCCGGACGAAAATCCGTAGCCGGACGCTCGCTCATGGCGAATACACGTGCCGGATAGCTCTCACCGAATAGCGGCATGGAGCGCGCCTGCTCGAAATCGCGACGAAAACCCGAGGTAGAAACGTTCGCCAGGTTATTGGCGTGGGCGCGCAGAGCCAGTGTGTTGTTCTGCGCTCCGGTCATGGAGACGTACAGCATCTTGTCCATGGTAATTCTCCGAGTGGGCGACAGGCCCTTGGCTCTTTGCAATGACTACAGCAAGCGTCGTGCCAGCCTCGAAAAATAAATGCAAGATACTGATTTAAAATGACTTTACAGATAAGTCAGGATCATAAAGAAAAGCCGGCGGCGGGGTTTTGCCGGCCCTGAAACGGCAAAAGCGGCAAGCCAGGTTTGCCGCTTTGCTTCAACCCCAGCCCATCAACGCAGGTTGATGATGGTCTGAGTAATGGCGCTTTCGGTTTCGATGGTCTTGGCGTTGGCCTGGTAGTTGCGCTGCGCCACGATCAGGTTCACCAATTGATCCGACAGCTCGACGTTGGAGTCTTCCAGCGCACCCGCCTGCAGAGCACCCAGGGTACTGCTGCGCGGCGTGCCAATCACCGGCTCACCGGATTCGAACGACTGCGCCCACGCCGTCTTGCCTACCGGAGTGAGCCCCTGGACGTTGGCGAAGTTCGCCAGCAGCACCTGCCCTTGCACCTTGGACTGGCCGTTGGTGTAACGGGCGAAGATCACCCCGGTGTCATCGATCTCGACACCAGCCAGCTGGCCCGTGGTGTAGCCGTCCTGACTGACGGCGTTGACACCAAAGGATGCGGCGTACTGGCTCGAGCCGCGCATGTCGAAGGTGAACGCCTCACTGTCAGCACCGTTAGGTACCAAAGTTCCCGGATTGCCCGGATCCTCCTCGGCAGGCACCCAGTCGGTATCCGCCAGAGCGAAGATGCCATTGGGCGTACCCGCCGGAATGGCCGGCGCATCAAGGGCTGGGTTGGCCGGCGTGCTGGCCAGCGGGGTGAATGCCGGCGTCGCCAGTTGTCCGGCAGCATCGAAGTTCACCGCATAGCTGAATGGTTGAGTACTGGATGGGTCGCGCGGATTGACTCCATCGATCAGCACATGCATCACCCAGCCGTTGTTGGCCGGCGCTTCGTTCTTGACGAAGTATTGGCTCATCACGTGAGCATTGCCCTGCGAATCGTAGATATTGGTCGAAGTGGACCAGTTGAAGGACTTCGAATCGCTCGGGTCGAAGGTCGGTGCCGCCATGGTTCCCGCGTTAGCGGGCCGTACCGCATTGGAGTTCAGGTTGAGGCGCTGGGTAACACTGGTGGTCGCCCTGGGCTCCTGCTGACCTGCGTTGATGCGCAAATCAGACTGCACCGGCAGGATATTGCCGCTGTCATCAGCCGCATAACCTTGTAGGCGGTAACCGAAGTTGTTGACCATGTAACCATCACGATCCGTACCGAAGTAACCGGCGCGGGTATAGCCAATCTCACCGTTGTTGCTGGTCATAAAGAAGCCGTTGCCATTGATGGCCAGATCCAGAGCATTGTTCGTGTAGTTGACGTTGCCCTGGTTGAACAGCTGCGACACGTCTGCCAGTAGTACACCACTGCCCTGCGCATTCCTGCCGGTACCCAGAACGGAAGCGGCATAGACATCGGCGAACTCGGCTCGCGATTGCTTGAAACCCGCAGTACCGGCGTTGGCGATGTTGTTGCCGGTGACGTTGAGGTCGCTGGTCGCGGCACGCAGGCCGCTGAGACCAATATTGAACGACATGGAAGACTCCTTTGCCGGAACTGCCGGCGGCAATAGTTATTGGCCGATGACCTGCACTTGAGAAAGCGGAACACTGCCCAGGCCGGCGAGGTTGAGCATCAGCTCACTGCCGCCCAGGGTGACGCTGTCGACGTTAGCCGGCAGCAGGGTGTACAGCCCCTTGGTTTCACTACCGTAGGTGGCCTGCGCCTCGAACTTGTAGGTGCCCGGCGGCGCCACGTTGCCGTCGGAATCCTTGCCGTCCCAGATGAAGCTGACGTTGCCGGCAGCCTGTTCGCCAAGGTTGACACGGGTAACCAACGCCCCCGAATTGTCATAGACGTTGACGTACACGTTGCTGCTGCTGACCGGCAGAACAGTGCTGGCCTTGAAACTTTCACTGGTATCGACCACCGCCTTCTCGCTCGGCACGATCACTTTGCGGCCGACCAGAGAAGACGCCTGCAACGCCTGCGAAGACTGGAAGCTGGAAAGCATCGAGCCCATGCTGGTGTTGAGCTTCTCGATGCCTTCGACCTGGCTGAATTGCGCCAACTGGGCGATGAACTCACCATTGCCCTGAGGCTCCAGCGGGTTCTGGTTGTTGAGTTGGGCCACCAGCAAGTTGAGAAACTCGTTCTTGCCGAGGTCATTGCTCTTCGGTGCGTCCTGTTTGTGCTGGTACTGATCCAGTACCGAGCTCGTGCCGTTTACGGTGCTCATACCCTGATTTCCTCGTCTCGTCTTACTGACCCAGGGTCAGCACGCGCTGCAGCATTTGTTTGGCGGTGTTCATCATTTCAACGTTGGTCTGGAAGGCGCGACTGGCAGAAATCATGTCGGCCATTTCCTCGACCACGTTGACGTTCGGGTAGTAGACATAGCCGTCAGCGTTGGCCATCGGGTGATCAGGCTCATAGCGTGGCATCAGGCTGCTCTGATCCTCGATCACGCCCAGCACCTGCACACCACGCCCGGCCTCATCCTGTTCAGCGAACAGCGAGCCGCGGTCGCCGCCTTGAGCATTCTGAAATACGGTGGCGAATACTGGGTGGCGAGCGCGATAGGTCTGATCCAGGCTCGAGGAAACGGTCTCGGCGTTGGCAATGTTGCTGGAAATGGTATTCAGGCGAGTGCTCTGGGCGCTCATGCCGGTTCCGGCGATGTTGAAAACACTGGCAAGGGACATGGTCGCGCTCCTTATTCGCCGCGCAGGGCACTGGTCAGCCCTTTGAATTTGCTATTGAGAAAGGTGAAGCTAGCCTGAAACTGCACCGAGTTCTCGGCGTAGTTCGATTGCTCGATCTGCAGGTCGACGGTGTTCTGATCCAGCGACGCGTGGAACGGCGTGCGATAAGGCAGTTCAGCTTCACCGCTGCTGACGCCTTCAGCCGGAATGTGGCGGCTATCGGTGCGGTTCAGGGAAACGCCACCGCGCTGCATGCGGTTGCTTTGCTCGGCCAGGACGCTGGCGAAGTCCAGATCGCGAGCCTTGTAGTTCGGCGTATCGGCGTTGGCGATATTGTTGGCCAGCACCTCGGCGCGCTGGGCGCGAAAGCCGAGGGCCTGTTCGTGAATACCGAGTGCTCTGCCGAAGTTGATGCTCATGTTCCGAACCTTTGCCGCTTGGGCCATGTGGTCACTGTTGCGAGCTATCCAGCAAAGGCTGTGCCAATTTACTTAATCCAATTAAATCAATACTTTAATAGCACTCAGACGGAAAAATAACGGGAAAGCGGCAAGGCTTTACCGCCTACGGGCAAGCAAGCGGCAAAGCCAACCGGACGGATTGCCGCCCTGCCGAACCCTAGGGTGCGCGATGTGTTCAGCCGGGAATGGTTTTCAGAGTCCAGAAACGCAAACGGGAGGCCAAAGGCCTCCCGTTGCTGATACCAAACATGCCTTGCGCCTATTTGGCCTTGTAGATGATCCCAGGACTGCACTGCACCATCTGGTACTTGTCCGGCAGGCCATTGAGCGCTTCGGAGGCGCCGAGAAACAGATAACCGCCCGGTTTCAACGTGGCGTGGATGCGTGTGAGGATGTCCTTCTTCACTTCTGCCGAGAAGTAGATCAGCACGTTGCGGCAGAAGACGATGTCGAATTTGCCCAATGCCGCGTAGCTATCCAGCAAATTCAGTGGGCGAAACTCGACACGGCTCTTGATCGGCGCCTTGACCTGCCAACGCCCTGGTCCCTTGGGGTCGAAGTAGCGTTGCAAACGCTCCTGCGAAAGGCCTCGCCCCATGGCAAGGCTGTCGTACTCGCCAGATTTGCAATTGGTCAGCATCGACGGCGAAAGGTCGGTGGCGACGATCTGCACACCTGCCTTGAGCTGACCGAGGTTGGTGCGCTCGAACTCATCGATGGACATCGACAGCGAGTAAGGCTCCTGGCCGGACGAGCAAGCCGCCGACCAGATACGCAGGCGCTGGGCCGGGTAAGCCTTGATCAACTCCGGCAGCACGCGGTTCTTGAGTACCTCGAAGGGATAAGTGTCACGAAACCACAGGGTCTCGTTGGTGGTCATGGCATCTACGACCTGCTCGCGCAGCCCTCCGCGCGGCTGGCTTTGCATACGCTGCACCAGCTCGCCCAAGGTCTTGATGCCGTTCTGTTCCATCAGCTTGTTCAGACGGCTGGAGACCAGGTACTGCTTGTTGCTGCCAAGCAGAATACCGCAGGCCTTTTCCAGGAAAGTCCGGAACTGCTCGAAATCCAAATTACCTGAAGACACTAGTGCCGCCTCTGCAACCATAACGTTCGCCGAAGGTTACCCTTCAGCCCCCATCCGATACACGAATGCGATCGACCACACGCGCCGCCAGATCATCTGGCTTGAACTTGGCGAGGAAGTCATCAGCGCCGACCTTCTTCACCATCGCCTGGTTGAACACACCGGAAAGCGAAGTATGCAGGAGGATATGCAGCTTCTGCATGCGCGGATCGCTACGAATCTCCGTGGTCAGCGTATATCCGTCCATCTCGGGCATCTCGATGTCGGAAATCAGCATCAGCAGTTCCTTGTCGGGATTACGCCCCTCGTCCGCCATTTTCTTGAGGTAATTGAGTGCCTCGCGGCCATCGTTCAGCGCCGTCACCTCGACGCCAACAGTCTGCAGGCAGCGCGAAACCTGTTTGCGCGCCACCGAGGAGTCATCGACGATCAGCACGTGCTTGGTCACCGCCTGACTCTGCACCTGATCATCGATGACGCCAGCGGAGATCACTTCCGAGGTCGGCGCGACTTCGGCAAGAATCTTCTCGACATCGATGATCTCTACCAACTGCTGGTCGAGCCGCGTGACTGCTGTCAGGTAGTGATCGCGTCCGGTGCCCTTGGGTGGCGGATGGATCTCCTCCCAATTCATGTTGACGATACGTTCGACCGAACGCACCAGAAAACCCTGAACCTTGGTGTTGTACTCGGTGATGATCACGAAGCTGGTCTTCAGATCTTCCAGCGCGGCACGGCCGGTAGCGATGGAAAGATCGAGAATCGGAATGGTGCCCCCACGAATGTTGGCCACCCCCCGCACCACCGGACTTGATTTGGGCATGATGGTGAGATTCGGGCACTGCAGCACCTCTTTCACCTTGAATACGTTGATACCGTAAAGCTGTGGGCCTTCCAGGCGGAACAGCAACAACTCCAAGCGGTTCTGTCCCACCAGCTGAGTGCGCTGGTTAACCGAATCCATCAACCCGGCCATGCCCGGACTCCTTCTTGTCTAGTAACGCCTACCCCATTGAGCCTAGCAGGCGGCACGGGGCTTGCTTTGCATTGCTCATGAAGCAGAGAACGTCATCATTCCGTCAGCTACTGGCAAAGTGCCTTGCGCCTTTGCCCGTTTTACTCGCTTTGCCGACACTCGGCTACAGCGCTACGGCGGCTGCCACCTTTACCAGTACTGAACAGCTTATCGGCGCCACCGAGGTCTTTCTTGAGCAGGCGACCACTGAATATCTACAGCGTAGCGAAATTCAGGGCCGCCATGAGATTCGCGTCAACCGTCTCGACCCGCGGTTACGCCTGCCCCTGTGCGATCAGCCGCTGACCACCACGCTGGAAAGCCCGGCGCAACCACTGGGCCGCGTCACCACGCGCGTGCGCTGCGACGGCAGCGCCCCCTGGACCGTATTCGTGCCGGCCGAAGTGCGGTTGTATCGGCCAATCGTCGTACTGACTCGCCCGCTCAAGCGCATGAGCGTAGTCAAGGCTGCAGATTTGAGCCTGGTGGAACGCGATGTCGGGCAACTGGGTCAGAACTTCCTGACCGACCCGACGCAGGCAATCGGCAAGAAATTGACACGACAACTCGGTAGTGACCAGATTCTTCTTTCGACTCATCTGCAAGTAGCCGAGGTCATTCGGCGCGGCGATCAGGTGGTGATCAGCGCTCGCGGCGCTAGCGTGAGTGTCCGTATGCCCGGCGAAGCCCTGACCGATGGCGCTCCAGGCGAACAGATCAACGTGCGTAACCTGCGTTCGCAGCGAGTCGTTCGAGCCCGCGTGGTCGGGCCTGGTCAAGTGGAAGTACCCATGTAGGCATGTTTCTTGTAGCGCAAAGACGTGGCGATTCCCTACACTGTTTCAACGACGCGATGAAATTAATCCTAAAGTTTTTCCGGCAGCAGCCGAAAAGCATGGCAAGCGTCCACCATATCGTCCGAGGTTCTGCATCATGGTCATCGACTTCAACCGGCTGAACAATGCCAATACGCCCGCCAATGCGGGACGTACCGGCGCGACTCAGGCTGGCAATCGCAATGAGTCGGCACAGCCGAACAAGGCGCCTGTCACCGGTAACGATGAACAAACCAACGCCAAGAGCGGCGAATCGGTGCAACTGAGCCGTGAGGCACAACAGTTGCAAACAATCGGCGAGAAGCTGCGTGATCAGCCCATCGTCAACAAGGAGCGTGTGGCCCAGCTGAAACAGGCCATCGCTGATGGCAGCTATCAGGTCGACAGCAAACGCGTCGCCCAGAAACTGCTCGACTTCGAATCCCAGCGCTAGTCTCAGGGCTGCGCTGGGGGTGTTGGACGCCCGCCCCCCAAGAGCCCGCCATGAATGACACAGCCTTGCTTGACCTCTTCACCAACGATATCGGCACTGCCGAGCAATTGCTTGAGCTGATCGATAACGAATTCCAGGCACTCACCGAGCGCGACCTGCCGCGCCTCGATAGCCTTCTCAACGAAAAACAACCTCTGCTTGCCCTGCTTCAGCAGCATGGCAACGACCGCAGCCGCCTGCTGCAAAGTGCCGGCCTGAGTGCTGATCGCGAAGGACTCAACGCGCTGGCGAGCAAGTCCTCCGTGGGCGATCAACTGCTGGCGCGCAGCGAGGAGTTGTCCGCTCTGCTGCAGCGTTGCCAGGAGGCCAATCTGCGCAATGGGCGTTTGATTCGCGCCAACCAGGCCTCGGTCGGCAGCGTCCTCGGCATTCTGCGTGGCGGAGAGACCCCGGGCCTCTATGACAGCCGCGGCAGTGCCGCTAGAATCGCGCAGCAAAGGCCGCTCAGCCAGGCCTGAGCCATCCCCCCAACAAAAAGCACAGGGACATGCAGGCACTATGCCAGTATGCTAGTGCCGTTGTAGTCCATGACTCGGAGAGTTCCGAACTGTGTCCAGCGCGTTCAACGACGAGAGCGGTCCTCAACCGCCCAAGGTGCTCAAGACATCCGTCGAGATCATTGCCACCTTACGTCAATTGCAACAGAACCATGACCCCCTGGTTATCCAATTCAAGGATCGTGGCCAGCGTTTTCAAAGTTACCTTGTCGAAATCGATAAAGACCGTGCGCGCTTAGCGCTGGACGAGATCATCCCTACCGATGGCGAACGCTTTCTCAAACAAGGCGAAACCTTCAACGTCGAGGCGTTCCGCGACGGGGTGCGAGTAGCCTGGACCTGTGATCACGACGTGCAGCTTGGCGAACTCGAGGGAGCCCCCTGCTACTGGGCACCGCTGCCCACCGAAGTGATCTATCACCAGCGCCGCAGCGCCTTCCGTGCGCAGTTGAAGCAAAGCGATCTGGTCAAGGTTGTACTCAGCGGCGACAAGCTGCGCGAACCACTGTCAGGTCATCTGCTGGACATCTCGGCCACCGGCTGCAAACTGCGTTTCGCCGGCAACCTCAGCCAGCAATTGAGCAATGGCCAGGTACACGAGCGACTCACCGCCTATCTGCCCTTCGGCAACATGACCTGCACCGTGGAGTTACGCCACGTGCAATACGAGGACAAGGTCGACATGACGTTCGTCGGCACTCGTTTTCATCGCCTGAACGGCCTGGAGCAACGCCAGGTCGAGCGCTTCGTCTATCAGCTGCAACGCGAGGCGCGTCGCACCGAGAGCGACGGCCCCTTCTGACCCGCGCAGCCTTTACTGGTCCGCCTGCGTTTTCTGCTGGTCCTCTTCAGCCGCCGCTGCCGCAGCGGTGGCTGGTTCCTGCATCTGCTCCTGCACCGTCTGCTCATCGACCCTCGGGTCGAGCGCAGCGACCAGCGGTGAGCTGGTGACGTTACCCGGCATGGCCATATGGTGCAGCGGCGCATCGTCGACCTGATGCAGATGGGTCACCACTTCAGGACGAATGCGCCAGACCAGAATCAACGCGCAAACGCTGACGAACACATAGAGCATGTTGGCGCCGTAGAAACGCATCAGCACACCGGCCAGCAGCGGGCCGATGCAGGCGCCCACGCCGAAGGTGACCAGCAGCATGGCCGTCAGTGACACGCGGCGCTCCGGCTCCACATGGTCATTGGCCAAGGCCACCGCCAGCGGATAGAGACTGAACTGCATCAGGCTGACCAGAAAGCCCACACCGAACAGTAAGCCGAGGAATACCTCCGGCAGTGCCGCCAGCGGCAAGGCCGCCAGTAGCAGCAAGACCGAGCAGCCGCGAATCAGGCGCACGCGGTCATGCCGATCGGAAAGCCAGCCCAGCGGCCACTGCACCAGCAGGCCGGCGAGAATGCAGCTGCCCATGAACAGGCCCACCTGCTCGGTCGACAGACCCATCCGCGTGGCGTACAACGGCGCCAGACCGTAGAACGAGCCGATCAGCAGACCGGCCACCGAGATGGTGGTCAGCGACAGCGGCACCCGACTGAGGAAGAAACGCAGCTCCAGCGGCGCCGGGTGCAAGGGGGCCGGGTGCAGGCGCCGGGTCAGCGCCACCGGCACCAGGCACAGCGCGAAGCACAGCGCCACCAACATCAGCAGCTCCAGCCCCAGCGTCGGGTGTACGACCAAAGCCAACTGGCCAAGGATCAGTCCCAGATAGGAGGCCGCCATGTAGCCACTGAACACCAGGCCACGCTGCTTGGCTTCAGCCTGCTCGTTGAGCCAGCTCTCGATGACCATGTACTGGCACATCATGCCCAGGCCCACCAGCATGCGTAGGAACAGCCAGAACGGCAGCCACTCGACCAGCCCATGACCCAGCACAGCGGCCGTAACCACCCCGGCGCAGGCCACGTAGGCACGGATGTGCCCCACCCGACCGATCAGCCGATGCCCCAGCTTGCCACCCAGCACCAGGCCGAAATAGTTGGCCGCCATCAGTGCCCCGACCCACAGACCATCCACGGTATCGGCCAGACGCAAGGCCAGATAGGTACTGAGCAGACCGGAGCCGAGCAGCATCAACAGAGTGGCAAAGTACAGCGAGCGGAATGACTTCCAGATCAGTCGCATTGGCGGGTAAAGCTCCTTGTACGGTAACCGGGTGAGCGTCACGCCTGTGCGGCGAGAACACGACGCTCCCAGGGCGTAATTTCATCGTAGAAGCTGGTCAGCTCCAGGGTCTTGCTGGCGATGTAACCTTCGATGAATTCCGCACCGAACAGTTCGATTGCCAACTCGCTGCGTTTCAGACGCTCGATCGCAGCGTGCATGGTACAGGGTAGCGCCAATTCTTCCGGCACCTCGAACTCACCCTGGATCGGCGCGCTGGGTTGTAGCTCACGCTCCAGACCATGCAGCCCAGCCGTCAGGCTGGCAGCGAGAGCCAGATAGGGGTTGGCATCAGCACCCGGCAGACGATTTTCCACCCGCCGCGCCACCGGGGCACTGGCCGGAATACGCAGGCCGGCGGCGCGATTGTCCACCGACCAGCAGGCGTTGTTCGGCGACGCATAGGGATGACACAGGCGCTGATAGGAGTTCACATGCGGTGCGAACAGCAGGGTGAAATCAGCCATTGCAACCTGCTGACCGCCGATGAAGTGATAAAAAGCCGCTGTCGCCTCGCCATTGTCAGCGCTGAAGATATTGCGGCCACTACCCTGCTCCACCACGCTCTGGTGGATATGCATGGAGCTACCCGGCGTATGCGCCAGCGGCTTGGCCATGCAGACCACGGACAGTCCATGCTTGAAGCCGACCTCCTTGAGCAGGTGCTTGAACAGGAAGGTCTGATCGGCCAGCTGCAACGCGTCGCCATGCAGTAGGTTGATCTCGAACTGGCTGACGCCCATCTCGTGCATGAAGGTGTCACGCGGCAGCCCCAACGCCTCCATGCAGCGATAGACCTCGGCAAAGAATGGCCGCAGGCCATTGCCGGAACTGACGCTGAACGCCGAGCCACCGTCCTCACGACGGCCATCCAAGCCCATCGGCGGCTGGAACGGCTGCTGCGGGTCTGGGTTGGCGGCGAACACGAAGAACTCCAGCTCGGTCGCCACGACAGGCTGCCAGCCATGCTCGGCGTAGCGCGCCAATACCCGTTTGAGCAGACCGCGCGTGGAAAGCCCGGAGCTGCGCCCGTCCAGTTCGTCCGCGTCGCAGATGGCCAGTGCGCGCGGCGACTCGCTCCAGGGCAGACGATGAATCTGGCGAGGTTCGGCGTTAAGCAGCAGATCGCCATCGTCACCGCCGTAGAAACGTGCCGGCGGGTAGCCGCCCATGATGCATTGCAACAGCACGCCGCGAGCGAGCTGCAGGCGCCGTCCCTCAAGAAAACCGCTGGCCGTCATCACCTTACCGCGAGGGACGCCATTAAGGTCCGGAGTTACGCAATCGATCTCATCGATACCCTGCAGCAGGGTTTCCAGTGCCTGGCGGCTGGCAGTGCTCATCTTTTGTTGTCCTTGAATGACGCGGATACCGCCTGACGGCGACGATGCGTACAAAATACGCACCAGTCGTTCGATATTTCAAGCAGACAAAGCTTGCCGAGATGCGACACCGGCTTGCACCCTGTCGTCCAGATACCAGTGGCTGGCACGAAGCGCTATGAGGCTGTGCTAGAGTCGCGCGCTATTTTTTCGGCCGACCTTCCACAGGCTGCGCTGAAAGCCCTCTCGACCCAGGCGCGACGGCCTTTGCCACACGCCCAGCAACCAGAGAACCACGCGATGTCCCAAGCCATCCACCCTGCCCTGCAGCTACTCAACCGCACCAGCCTGGTGACACAGATCATCATCGGCCTGCTCGCAGGTATCGCCCTTGCCGTGATCGCCCCACAGGCAGCGCTGTCCGTCGGTTTCATCGGTAACGTGTTCGTCTCGGCGTTGAAGGCGGTGGCGCCGGTACTGGTGTTCATCCTGGTTATGTCGTCCATCGCCAACCACCAGCAAGGTCAGCAGACCCACATTCGCCCGATCCTGCTGATGTACCTGATCGGCACCTTCAGCGCCGCCCTGGTCGCGGTGGTGGCCAGCTTCGCCTTCCCGTCGTCGCTGGTGCTGAGCAGCCAGGCCGCTGAACTGACGCCCCCCGGCGGCATCGGCGAGGTGCTCAAGACGCTGCTGATGAACGTGGTCGACAACCCGGTCAACGCGCTGCTGCGCGGCAATTTCATCGGCATTCTGGCCTGGGCCATCGGCCTCGGCTTCGCCTTCCGTCATGCCAGCGCCAGCAGCAAGCAGCTGCTAGGCGACCTGTCCAGTGGCGTTACGGCCATCGTCAAGCTGGTGATCCGCCTGGCACCGCTGGGTATCTTCGGCCTGGTCGCCGCGACCCTGGCCGAGTCCGGTTTCGACGCCCTGCTCGGCTACCTGCACCTGCTGGTGGTGCTGGTCGGCTGCATGCTGCTGGTGGCCCTGGTGGTCAACCCGGCGCTGGTGTACTGGAAGATCCGTCGCAACCCTTATCCGCTGGTACTGACCTGCCTGCGCGAAAGCGGCATCACCGCCTTCTTCACCCGCAGTTCGGCCGCCAATATTCCGGTCAACCTGCAGCTCTGCCAGCGCCTGGGCCTGCACGAAGAGACCTATTCGGTCTCCATTCCGCTGGGCGCCACCATCAACATGGCCGGTGCGGCCATCACCATCACCGTGCTGACCCTGGCTGCGGTGCATACCCTGGGCATCGCCGTCGATCTGCCCACCGCCCTGCTGCTGAGCGTGCTGGCCTCCATCAGTGCCTGCGGCGCATCCGGTGTCGCCGGCGGCTCGCTGCTGCTGATCCCGCTGGCCTGCAGCCTGTTCGGCATCCCCAACGAAGTGGCCATGCAGATCGTCGCCATCGGCTTCATCATTGGCATCGTTCAGGACTCGGCGGAAACCGCGCTGAACTCTTCTACCGACGTGCTGTTCACGGCGGCTGCCTGCATGGCGAAAGAAGAACACCAGGGCTGAAACAAAAGAAGGCTTGTGCGATGCGCAAGCCTTCTTTCTATCGCACGGAGCAAGAGCTCAAACTTGTCGCATGCAGCTCACTGCTGCGCTGCCAGAGCGAACCCCTGGACGGACTGGGCAGCCTGATAGAGGATCTGCCCAACATGCTCGACTTCAGCCTCGCTGATGATCAATGGCGGCAGGAACCTGACGGTTGCCCCATGGCGCCCACCCAGCTCCACGATCAAGCCACGTTCCAGACAGGCGCGCTGCAGTTTGCGCGCACGCTCTCCATCGGCCACGGGACGACCAGCACCATCATTGCGAGACGGATCGACGATTTCCATACCTAGCATCAGGCCGCGCCCACGCACGTCACCAACCCAGTCGAACTCAGCCTGCAATCCCTGCAATAACGTGTTCAGTCGAGCACCAACGCTACGCACGTGGCCCGTAATGCCTCCGCGTTGAATGAAGCGCAAGGTGGCATCACCAGCAGCCATGGCCAGCTGATTGCCACGGAAGGTGCCGGCATGGGCGCCAGGCTGCCATTGATCGAGCTCACCACGGTAGACCACCACCGAGAGCGGCAGACCGCCGCCGATGGCCTTCGACAGCGTCACCACATCGGGGGTGATGGCGCTGCGCTCGAAGGCAAAAAGATCGCCGGTGCGCCCGATACCGCATTGGATCTCATCGAGGATCAGCGGAATGCCATGCTCACTGGTGATAGCCCGCAGCCCCTGCAGCCAGCGATCCGGCGCGGGAATCACACCACCCTCGCCCTGCACCGTTTCCAGGATCATTGCGGCTGGCTGGGTCACGCCACTTTCCGGGTCGCTGAGCAGATGGCGAATGTAATGCAGGTTGGTATCGATCGATTGCTCGCCAGACAACCCGAACGGGCAGCGGTATTCATGTGGATACGGCAGGAACTGCACACCGGACAGCAACCCGCCCAACGCGCTCTTCGGTCCAAGATTGCCGCTGATCGAGAGCGTGCCAAGGGTCATACCATGGTAAGCACCATGGAACGCCAGCACGCTCTGCCGCCCGGCTGCCGTACGCGACAACTTGAGCGCCGCCTCCACTGCATCCGCCCCGGTCGGGCCGCAGAACTGGATGCGCGCGTCCTCGGCGAACTCGCTCGGCAGCAGATCGAACAGGGTCTGCACGAAGGCATCCTTGATCGAGGTGCTCAGATCGAGGGTGTGCAATGGGATACCCGATGCCAGGGTTCGCTGGATCGCCTCGACCACCACCGGATGATTGTGCCCCAGCGCCAGCGTACCGGCCCCCGCCAGGCAATCGATGTAGACCTGCCCGCGCGAATCCTCGACGTAAACACCCTGTGCCCGCTTCAACTCCAGCGGTATGCGCCGCGGATAGCTGCGTGCATTGGACTCGCGCTGTGTTTGCCGTTGCAGCAATGGCGTGCTGTCAAGGCAGTAGCGCTGGCTTAGCCCAGTATGTCGATGCCTTAGTTCGAGAGGAATGTTCGTTGTCGGGGTAATCACGCTCATGATGGCCTCCTCGCTTCACACAAGTAGTGCGTTCTCTGACGGCACCCCTTCGAACACGTCGAAAGGAACGAGACAACGAACCTTGAATAAGTCGTAGGCGGCGACACCTTTGTCGCCGCCCTCCCTACCTGGTTTTACTTCCTTTAGAAGTCGTAGCGAGCGGCTACACCCAGGGTCATTGGCGCACCAACATCGAGCAGGTCGTCGCTCTGGTTGTTGGTGATGTATTCCTCATCGAAGAGGTTGTGCACATAACCGCTGAGGGTCAGGTTGCCAATAGGCAGCTCAGCGTTCAGGTTTACCAAGGTCACGCTGTCATTGCGGCGTACCTTGGTGATTTCACGTGCGCCATTGGCATCGAAGTTGGAGATGCTCCGCCCCTGGTAAATAACATTGCCACCTATCATCAGACCGTTGTTGAAGGTGTAGTTGGCTCCCAGGTTGGCCATCTGTTTTGGCGCATAGACGAATTCGTAACCACTGAGATCCACGCCATCGCGGACGAACGACTTGTACTTGGTGTCGTTGTAGGCGAAACCGGCATTGACCAGCAGCTGCGATGTCACCAGATACTCGGCAGAGAACTCCAGGCCCACCATACGGCTCTCGGCCGCGTTGGCTACCTGAGTAGTGCCATCGGCGATATTGCGGAACGACACCTGCTGGTCCTTCCACGTGGTGTGGTAGAGGTTGGCCGTGGTACGCAGGCGGCGGTCCAGCCAGTTGCCACGCCAGGCCAGCTCATAGGTACTGGTGAACTCAGGATCGTAGCTATCGTGGCGAGAGCGGCTGCGAATGTTCACACCACCACTGCGATAGCCGCGCTGCCAGGTCAGACCAAACACCTGATTATCGGTCAGGTCATGACTGATACCGATCTTCGGTAGCAATACGCTGGAACTGAGATCACGATCGACAGAAGGGTCGGTAGCGAGGCTCAGCACATCGATGGGGTAATTGATCTTGGTGTTGTTCTTTTCATGATCCCAGCGCAGACCCGTGATCAACTGCCAGTCGTCCACGAACTCCCAATTGAGTTCACCAAACAACGCGTGGCTGTTGATTTTGGTCTCACCCTTCTGATTCAACAACACCGTCCCGTTGTTGACCAACTGATCGTCGATCTCGCCTTTTGAACGCCCCAGGTATACGCCAACTACACCATCGAGCCGATCCGACGCATAACCCATGCGTAGCTCCTGGCTACCCAAAGTCTGTTCGTGATGGCGGGGAGATGTCTGAGTCACGCTCGTCAGGCGATCGAAGTCGAGAATGGAGTCGTACTTGGACCAGGTGCCAGAGGTGACGCTGGTCAGAGTCCAGAAGTCGTCCAGACGATAATCGACTTTGGCGGTGGCAGTGTTCTGGTTCAGCGTGTTGTAGGTCTCGGTGTTCTCGTAAATGCTGTAATAATCGGGCTTGCCGTTAGATGCGGCCGTCGCATTGAGGCCACTGCGCTGCTTCGTGCGGCTGAAGGTGAGCAGCACATCCATGTCATCCGACGGCAAAATAAGGAACTTGCCTCGAATATTGGACGAGCGCAGCTGGTTGGCGTCCATGTCCAGGAATTCGTTCTCGATATAGCCGTCAGACGTCTGGTAATCGACAGCCAAGCGCCCGGCGATGATGCCATCGACCAAAGAGCCGTTGGCCATGGCCGACGCCCCACGCTCACCATACTTGCCTGCGTTGCTTCTCACCGAGAACTCTGGATCGAAAGTCGGATCCTTGCTCTTCATGATGATGGCACCTGCCAGAGAGTTACGTCCCTGGGTGGTCGACTGAGCCCCCCGATAAATCTCTACCTGCTCCATGTCCCAGAGCTGCATTGGATTGTGAGTGAGCAGACGATTGACCTGCAGTGCATCGTCGACATAGACCGACACGGCACCGTTCATCGCAGCGGGCCCCTGGTCATCGAACCCACTCACCGGAATACCGCGAATACCCCAGTTCTCGTTCCCCGACTGAGCGTAAACGCCCGGAGTGCGGTCCAGCACACCCTGAAGATCCTGATCGCCATGAATACGCATGTCCTCACTGGTCACCACCGCAACGCTGGAAAGCGTTTTGTCCTGGCTGCGTTGAATCTTTTCCCCTGTGATGACCACTTCCTTGAGCTGCAGGGTTTCCTCTTTCTTGGCCTCTTCGGCTGCCAGCAGCGGAGTCGCAGCCATCAGACCGGACGCTACAGCCAGCGCCAACGTGTTCTTCTTGAAATTGCTCATTTGCCCCTCGGCTCCTTCGCTCTTGCTTATTTTTCGAAGCGAAACGGATGGTCGCTTCTACTCCTCCCCAAGCTTCGACGGCAGAAGCCAGAAGCTCACAGGTGCGAAATATTATCGAGTGCAAGAATATTTGCAATCTTTACGATAGTGATTATCATTTGAAACCTTCTTGCACGCAGAGCAGTCATGCAAGAAGCCGATGCTGCATTACCGCCTCACCCCGACATAAACCTCTTGAATGGAGGGATGGACCATGGTCCTTCGTCTACACGGAAGCCCAGCTCACACTGCTCCACTCATCGAGTGCCCCGCCGCGATCTGGCCGCGTTCTGCCGCAAGGATCGCCCGCTTATGAATCAGGTTGTCAACGCGCTTCGTTCGTCTTGTGTGCAGGATGGCTGCACTATCACCTCACTACTGGACGACCACCCGCTCCCTCTACTAATTGCCAGCCAGGAAGGTCAATCGATCCACACGTTGAGCGATACATTGCGCGCCATTGCCCTGGACACTCTAGGCACGACCGGTGGAGTCCTGTTTCGCAATTTCAAGGTGCCGACGCCGCTGGACTTCAAGCGCTTCGCAGCCAGTTTCGGCATGCCGCTGGGTACCTACGAGTTCGGTTCCACGCCGCGCAGCAAGGTGTTCGCCGGCGTCTACAGTTCCACCGAATACCCCGCGCACCAGAGCATTCCCCTGCACAACGAGCAGTCCTACACGCGCCAATGGCCATCGCGTATCTGGTTCCACTGCATGACGTCGAGCCAGACAGGCGGAGAAACTCCCATCGCCGACAGTCGCCAGGTGTACCAGGCGATCGACCCGGCTATTCGCGAGGAATTCATCTCCAAGGGTCTGCTCTACGTTCGCAACTACAGCAGCGCCCTCGACATACCCTGGCAGCAGGTGTTCAACACCGATGACCGCAGCAAGGTCGAGCAGTACTGTCAGTCCCAGGGGATCGACTGGAGCTGGTCGGAAGCAGGCGAACTGAGCACACGGCAGCTATGCCAGGCAGCGGTTCGCCACCCCGTCAGCCAGGAGTGGGTGTGGTTCAATCAGGCGCACCTGTTCCATATCTCCGCCATGGCGCAGGATCTGCGCCAGACCCTGATCGAGGCGGTCGGCGAAGCGCAGTTGCCGCGCAATGTCTATTTTGGCGACGGTACGCCGATTCCAGACGCCACTCTGGACGCCATTCGCGCCGTCTATGCCAATACCAGCGTCGCCTTCCCCTGGCAGGCCGGCGATGTACTGATGCTCGACAACCTGCTGGTCGCTCATGGCCGTAACCCGTTCAGCGGCGACCGCAAGGTCATCGTGGCGATGGCCTAGGAGCGTACATGGACACTCCAACTCCGCCGCTGCTGCCCCTGAGTGAGCTGGCTGTTCGCTACGTGCGTCAATCCTTCGCCCAGAGCCGCCTGTGGTTCCTGCATCAATTGGAGCCCGAACGCGCCCAGCACAACATTCTGGTGCGCATGGTGCTCCAGGGAGAGCACCTGCAGACAGCCCGCCTCAAGCGCGCGCTCGACGCACTGAGCCTGCGCCACCCGGTACTGCGCGCCTGTTACCGCACGGCCGAGACCGGCCCGGAGCAGTGCCTCGCCGCCCCGCCATCCATCAACCTCGACTATCGCGACCTCGACGGCCTGAGTGCGAGCGAGCGCCGCGCCGTGATCGAGCGCCTGTTGCACGACCAGCAGAACACGCCCTTCGATCTCGAAGCCGGCCCGGTCATGCGCGCCTGCCTGTTGGATCTCGACGCAGCCTCGCAGGAGCTGATCATCGTCATCCATCACATCGCCTTCGACGGTCGTTCGGGGGAAATCCTCCTGCAGGATCTGGCTCACTACTACGACAGCGAAGAGACCGGCGCGCCACTGCCCGGACGCTTGCAGTACGCCGATTTCGCGGCCTGGGAACCTGGCTACGTGACCCCACGACTGATCGAAAGCGAGATCGTCTTCTGGCGCGACTACCTGGCCGGCATGCCGCTGCAACTGGAGTTCGATCGGCGTGTGCGCAGCGAGGGGCCGGCACAGGGCGGCCGCCATGCATTCACCATCCAGGCAGAGCGGGTCGAACGGCTCAAGCAGGTCTCTCGACATCTGCGCCTGCCCCTATTCGTGACGCTGACCGGGCTGTTCCAGATCTGGCTGCATTACCTCAGTGGCCGGCATCGCTTTCTCGTCGGCACCGATGTGCACGGCCGCGACCTGCCCGCCCTACAGGACATCTTCGGCTTCTTCGTCAATCAGCTCACACTCAAGTGCGAGCTGGAGGATGAGTTGACTCTTGGCGAGTTGCTGGCACGCACTCGCCAGGCCATTCGCGTGGCCCATGGGCATCGGCAGTTGCCATTCGACCTGCTGGTGTCCCATCTGGCGCCACAACGCAAGTCGGATCGCTCGCCATTGTTCCAGGCCAAGTTCAACTACCAGCGTGACCGCTTCAGCATCGAGGGCCTCGGCGCGGCTCGCCTCGTCAGTACTCAGGTAATCCAGGACCTGGCGGGCTTCGATCTGGTGCTCGACCTGATGCACCGCCACGCCAGTATCGAAGCCACGCTGGAATATGACCGCCGCCTGTTCAGCAGCGACGAGATCGAGCGCTTCGCCAGCCTCTGGCAGGAACTGCTGGGCCAGGTCGACGACCTGCTGGAGCATTCGCTCAGCGATCTGCGCAGCCGCCTGCGGGGCTGGGACGACGCCTACCTGCAGCAGCAACAGCACGCACACCTCGATCAAGGACGCGCACGCCTGGGCAACACCCGGCGCCGCGCCATCAGCCTGTAGCGACAAGGAGCCCGCATGACCGCCATTCCTCCGTCCGGCAACCGTCCCGCCGCCGGTATCCCTCCCCGCAAACCCATCATGGTCTCGCAGCAAAGCATCGTCAGCGAAGGCCTCCTGGCAGCGGACTGGGATCTGCCCTGGCAGGTCGAACCGAGCCTGCCTGGCGTCGATCTGGTGCAATGGGCCACGCAGAACCGCGAACATCTGGAGAAAATGCTACTGCAGCATGGCGCCATTCTGCTGCGCGGCTTCGACGTACAGAGCACCCAGCATTTCAATGCCGTGATCGACGCCCTGTCGAGCGGCGCCCTGGAATATATGTTCCGTGCCTCGCCGCGCACGCGGGTAGGCGGCAACATCTATACCTCGACCGACTACCCGGCCGACCAGGTGATCTTCCCGCACAACGAGCATTCCTACTCGCCACGTTTTCCGCTGCGTCTGTTCTTCTACTGCCACCTGCCTTCGGAAACCGGCGGGGAAACCCCGATCGGCTCGGTACGCCGGGTCAAGTCACTGATCCCGCAGGAGATCGTCGAGACCTTCAGGCGCAAGAAGATCCTCTACGTACGCAACTATGGCGACGGCTTCGGCCTGCCCTGGCAGTCGGTGTTCCAGACCGACGACCGCGCCGAAGTGGAGGCCTACTGCGCCTCGGTGGGCATCGAGGTGGAATGGAAGGACGGCAACCGTCTGCGCACCCGTCAGGTCGGCGCCGCCCTGGCGCGCCACCCACGCACAGGCGAAGAAGTCTGGTTCAACCACGGCACCTTCTTCCATGTCAGCACCCTGCCCGCCGCCATCCGTGACTCGCTCGGCGCCGGCTTCTCAGCGATGGACCTGCCCACCAACACCTTCTACGGCGACGGCAGCCCCATCGAGCCGGACGTACTGGAAACCCTGCGCGCCGCCTATCTGGGATCGCTGGTGAAGTTCCGCTGGCAGCGCGGCGATGTCCTGCTGCTCGACAACATGCTCGCGGTGCATGGCCGGGAACCCTACGCCGGCCCCCGCAAGATCTACACCGGCATGGCCGAAGCCACCGCCGGCAGAGACGTACAGCTCTGATACGTCTGTTCTCCAATTTCGCTCACGAGGAAACGCCATGTCGGCTCTGACAGGTTTTCGCATCTCTCCACAACAGGCCCGGGCCTGGCGCGACGCCCGGCACAACGCAGCGGACAGTGCCGGTAGCTGCCTGGTCGTCGAGGTGGCCCAGGCTCCATCGGCCGCCGAAATCGATGCACGCCTGCAGGCCCTGGCCGAACGCGAAGAGATTCTGCGCACGGTGCTGCATGCCGTGCCCGGCATGGCTCTACCGATCCAGGTGATCGAGGAACAGCCGCGTGTCACCTTCGCCGCCGAGGACTGGCGCGACGCAGACGCGGCGCAACGCGCTGCCCGCCAGAACAAGAGCACGCTGCAAGCGGGCAGCGTACTCTCGGTGCGCTACGTCCGTATCGAGGATGAACGCTGGTGGCTGTGCCTCGAAGGCGCTGCCAGCGCCCTGGATCTGAGCAGCCTGGCCCTGATCGCCAGCGAACTGCTTGGCGCGGCCCAGGCCGAACGCCTGCAGTACGTCGACTACGCGGAATGGAAGAACGGCCTGCTGGAGGATGAAGCCGACGGCCAGGCCGTGCGCTTCTGGCAACAGATGCGCACGGAGAGCGCGCCGCTTGAACTGCACGGCCTGCAGTCGCCCGGCAATGGCCAGGCCTGCCAGCCGGCCTTGCACGCCCTAACCGGCATGCCCGCGCACGCCGACCTGCAAGCGCTGGCATCCCGTGTGGGGTTGGGTCTGGAAGAGCTGTTGTTCGCTGCCTGGTGTGTGCTGCTGGCCCGGCTGAGCGGGCAGCAACGCATCCAGCTCGGCTGGCAGGATGCCGGCCGTGGCGAGGGCCTGGAACAGGCTCTGGGCCTGTTCGAGCAGCGCCTGCCGGTGCAGGTGGAAGTCGATCTGCAAGCGCCATTGACGTCCCAGGCCGCCACCCTGCTCGCCCCCCTTCGCCAGGCCAGGGGCTGGCGCGATCATTACGACAGCGAGCAGCCCTGTGCGCTTTATTTCGCCTGGTGCGAACTCGACGTGCCCGGAAAACTCGGCACGCCGGTCATGGCCACCGGCTTCCAGCCGCCCTTCGCGCTCGGTCTGGAATGCCATGCCGGCAGCGACACGACGCTGGAGCTGCGCCTGGCCTATGACCGCACGCGCTTCGACGCCGCGGCCATCGCCTGCCTGGAAGAACAATGGACCCGACTGCTACAGGGATTGTGTGCGCAAGACGCCATCCTCGGGACGCTGCCCCTGCTCGGCCCTCGCCAGGAACAGGGCCTGCAGGCCAGCGCCAAATCGGCAGAAGTGCGGGATGCAAGCGTGCTCACGCTGCTCGAAGAACGTGCCCAGGCCAATCCCGATGCCCCGGCACTGGTCGATGCTGGTGGCCTGACCCGCTATGGCGAGCTGCTGGCCCAGGTCGACACCCTGGCTCGGCGCCTGCGCATCGCGGGCGTGCAACGCGGCGACGTGGTCGGCATCCTCATGCGCCGCGAGCGCCAGGCCATCGTCGCCATGCTGGCCGCCCTGAAGGCCGGCGCGGCCTACCTGCCCCTCGACCCGGCCTATCCAGGCGAACGCCTGAGCTACATGCTCGACAACAGCTCGGCGCGCCTGCTGCTCACCACCCAGGCCCTGCAAGGCGGTGTCGCCAGCGGCGTGCCTACCCTGCTGCTGGACGCTGCCGGCGAGGGGGCTGGCGCCGATGCCGAGCCATTGCCGGCGGTCAACGGCGAGCAGACCGCCTATCTGATCTACACCTCGGGCTCCTCCGGTCAACCCAAGGGCGTGCCGATCAGCCATTCGGCCCTGAGCCGTTCGACCCAGGTGCGCATGGCCTTCTACCCTGAGCCGGTGCGGGCCTACCTGTTGCTTTCGTCATTGTCCTTCGACAGCTCCGTGGCGGGCATCTACTGGACGCTGTGCCAGGGCGGTCTGCTGGTGCTGCCGGCCAGCGGCGAGGAGCTGGACCTGGAGGTGCTGGCCGCGCTGATCGAACGCCATCGCGTCAGCCACAGCCTGTCGCTGCCATCGCTCTACGAGACCTTGCTGGACTACTGCGATGCCACCACCCTGGCCCACCTGCGCACCTGGATCGTGGCTGGCGAGCCCTGCACACCGCGCGTGCTCGACAAGCACCGCAACAAGGTGGGGCACGCACAACTGGTCAACGAATACGGGCCGACTGAAGCCACCGTCTGGGCCACCGCCGAGGTACTCAGCGATGCAGCCTCCGGCACGGCCACCATCAGCATCGGCCGGCCCATTCCCGGCATGGGCCTGTGGCTGCTGAACGAATACGGCCAGCCGGCCGCCATCGGCGAACCCGGCGAGATACACCTCGGCGGCCCGACCCTGACCAGCGGCTACCTGGGCCTGCCCGAGCAGACCGCCAGCGCCTTCGTGCATTACCCGCACATCGCTGCGGGCCAACGCCTGTATCGCACCGGTGACCTGGCCCGACGCCATGTCGACGGCCGCCTGGACTTCCTCGGCCGCCGTGACCAGCAGATCAAGATCCGCGGCCACCGCGTCGAGCGCGGCGAGATCGAGCGCGTGCTGCAGAGCCATTCGGAGGTGCGCGAAGCCGTGGTGATCGCCCAGGTTCACGAAGGCAGCGCCCGCCTGATCGCCTACTTCACCGACCGCCATGGCTATGTTCCCGAGGCCCAGGCGCTGAGCAGTTTCATCAACGATCGCCTGCCAAGCTACATGGTGCCGGCCGCCTTCGTGCATCTCTCAGCGCTGCCGCACACCCCCAACGGCAAGCTCGACCTCAACGCTCTGCCCAACCCGGATGACCTGGTCGCGGCCAGCGCCGCCTACGTGGCCCCGCGCGACGAAATGGAAGCAGCACTGGCCGATATCTGCCAGCAGGTGCTCAAACGCGAACGCATCGGGGTACAGGACAACTTCTTCCAGATTGGCGGCGACTCGATCCTCAGCCTGCAGATCGTCTCGCGCGCCAACCAGCAAGGCATCCGCCTCAGCGCCAAGCAGATATTCGAGAGCGAGACCATCGAGCGCATGGCCCAGGTCGCCACCCGTGGCGCCCCCGAGAGCGAAGCGCCAGTGGCCACCGCTGCCGAGGACACCAGGGCGACCCGCACGGCCGCCGACTTCCCCCTGGCCGACCTCGACGATGCCGCCTTCGGCGACCTGCTCGCGGAACTCAATTCGACCGACTGAACCGGGGCCCTGCCTGGCCGCCCCCTTCACCCACTTAAAGCCTCGAAGGTCAACCGGATGACGAACAAGACCGCACACCACCTCGAAGATGTCTACCCGCTGTCACCGCTGCAGCAGGGCATGCTGTTCCAGAGCCTGCTGCACCAGGAATCCGGGGTGTACCTGATGCAGGATCGCTACCGTATCGGCGGCGAGCTGTCGGTGGAGGCGTTCCTCGAGGCCTGGCGGCAAGTGATCGGTGCCCACCCGGCACTGCGCACCAGCTTCCTGTGGAAGACCCAGAAACAGCCATTGCAGGTGGTTCATCGTCAGATCGCCGACCCGGTCGAATACATCGATCTCGAAGGCCTCGCCCCCGAGCAGCAGGAGGCCCATATCCAGGCCCTGCTGCAACAGGAGCAGCGCAACGGTTTCAACCTGGCCAAACCACCGCTGATCCGCGTGCGCCTGGTACGCCTGGGCGCCGGGCGCCACGAAATGATCCGCAGCTTCCACCACATCCTGATGGACGCCTGGTGCATCTCGCTGATCATGGTCGACTTCATCGACGCCTACGCGGCCTTGCGCCAGGGGCGGGCAGCGAGCGTGCGCAAGCCGCGTCCATACCGTAACTACATCGCCTGGCTGCAGCAACAGAGCCTGCCCGAAGCGCAGGCCTTCTGGCAGCAGCAACTGCAGGGACTGGACGCACCGACGCCGCTGGTGATTGAACGCCACACCCGGCAGAGCCAGTACCGCGAAGCGGTGCTGGTCGACGACACCCTGATCCGTTTCGACGCCCAGCAGACCCGTGACCTGACGCACTTCTGCCAATCCCGCCGGATCACCCCCAACACCCTGTTCCAGGGCGCCTGGGCCTTGCTGCTGAGCCGCTACAGCGGCCTGCGCGACGTGCTCTTCGGCGTCACCGTGTCCGGTCGCCCGCCGCAATTGGCCGGCGTCGAGGACATGATCGGCTTGTTCATCAACACCCTGCCCTTGCGCGTGCGCATCGACGAACAGCAAGATCGCACCTCCTGGCTGCAGGAACTACAACGCCACAACCTGGCGCTGCGCGAGTTCGAGCACAGCGCCCTGGTGGACATCCAGGGCTGGAGCGATTTCCCGCGCGGCGAGGAGTTGTTCGACAGCATCCTGGTCTACGAGAACGCCCCCATCGACGACAAGCTGTTCAGCGGCGAGCTGAGCTTCAGCCTGGACGACATGGAACACAGCGTGCACACCCACTACGGCCTCACCGTCGTGGTCATGCCCGGCGAGCGTCTGACCGTACGCATCTCCTATGATCGCCGGCGCTTCGCCCGCAACAGCATCGAGCGCCTGCTCGGCCACCTGCGCCAGATCGTTCTCGGCATTCTCGCCGAGCCCACTGCCAGCCTGGCCTCGCTGCAACTGCTGAGCGCAGAGGAGCGCCAGACGCTGCTGCTGGACTGGAACGACACCGCACACAGCTTCCCTCTGGATCGCACCTACGCCAGTCTGTTCGCCGAACAGGTGGCGCGCCAGCCGGACAAGGCCGCCGTGGTCTGCGCGGGCGAGTCGCTCAGCTATGCCGAACTGGACGCCCGCGCCAGCCGCCTCGCCGCTGCGCTGATCGAGGCCGGCGCTGGCCCCGACCTCCCCGTGGCGCTGCTGGCCGAACGCGGCCTGGCCCATCTCACCGCGCTGATCGCCATTCTCAAGGCCGGCGCCTGCTACCTGCCGCTGGAGGTCAAGCACCCGACGCAGCGCCTGGCAGAAATCCTCGAACTGAGCCAGGCACCGCTGATGCTGATCGGTGACAACCAGGGGGCACTGGCCGACGAGCTGTGCAGCCGCCTCAGCAACGCAGCGCCACAGTGTCTGGCCATCGAAACACGCTGGCTGCAAGGTGAGGTGCCCAGCCTCGCACCGCGCGGCACGCCGGACGACCTCGCCTACGTGATCTTCACCTCCGGCTCCACCGGCACGCCCAAGGGCGCCCTGGTGGAACAACGCGGCATGCTCAACAACATGCTCGGCAAGGTGCCGACCCTCGGCCTCGGCGAGCATGACCGCATCGCCCAGACCGCCTCGGTGGCCTTCGACATCTCGGTCTGGCAGTTGCTCGCCGCGCCGCTGCTCGGCGCCACCGTGCATATCCTGCCGGATGCCGTCAGCCATGATCCCGAGCGCCTGCTGCAAGCCCTGCAGGATGAGCACCTGACTCTGTGGGAGGCAGTGCCGGCGGTGATTCGCGGCGTGCTCGCCGCCAGCACGCCGGCCACCGACCTCAGCGCCTTGCGCTGGCTGCTGCCCACCGGCGAGGCCCTGCCACCGGCCCTGTGCCGCGACTGGTTCGCCCGTTTCCCCCATGTGCCGTTGATGAATGCCTACGGCCCGGCGGAGTGCGCGGACGACGTGGCCTTCCATGCCATCAGCGCAGCCTCCGATGAACAGGCCCAGGCCATGCCCATCGGCCGGCCGACGCCGAACACCGAGCTGTATGTGCTCGACGATGCCCTGCGCCCGGTGCCGGTGGGCGTGCCTGGCGAAATCTGCGTGGCCGGTGCCGGCGTCGGCCGTGGCTACCTGCACGATGCCGAGCGCACCCGCGCCGCCTTCGTCGATCACCCGCTGCGCCCCGGCGCACGCTTCTACCGCACCGGCGACCTCGGCCGCTACCGGGCCGACGGTGTGATCGAATTCCTCGGCCGCCGTGACCAGCAGGTGAAGATTCGCGGCCATCGCATCGAACTGGGCGAGATCGAGGCCAAGCTGCAGCAGCACCCGGCCGTGAAAGCCGCCGCCGTGGTGGTGCAGGCCGATGCCCGTGGCGAGGCGCAACTGGTGGGCTACTGGGTCGCGCACGAGGGTCATGCCCTCGACGCCACGGCGCTGAAACAGACGCTCAACGGCCAGTTGCCGACCTACATGGTGCCGCAGCACCTCGTCCAGCTCGACGCCCTGCCCCTCAACGCCAACGGCAAGGTCGACCGCAAACGCCTGGCCCAGCGCGAGCTGGACTGGAACATGGCGACGAGCGAAGCCACGCCGCCGGCCACGGCCACCGAACAGGCGCTGCATGGCATCTGGCAGGACACCCTGGCGCTGGAGCACTTCGGCGTCACCGACAGCTTCTTCGCCCTCGGCGGCCACTCGCTGCTGGCCACCCAGGTGCTGTCGCGCATCCGCGCCGCCTTCGCTGTCGAGCTACCGCTCAAGACCCTGTTCGAGTGCCCCAGCGTGCGTCAGTTGGCCCAGGCCATCGATCAGCAGAAACGTCTTCAGGACAGCGCACAGCCAGCATCCGACGACATCGTGGCGCTGCCTCGCCCCGAGCGTCTGCCGCTGTCCTTCGCCCAGCAGCGCCTGTGGTTCGTCGAGCAACTGAACCCCGGCAGTGCCCATTTCAACATTCCCTTCGCCCTGCGCCTGAGCGGTGATCTCGATGTCGAGGCCCTGCGCACCAGCTTCCAGTGGCTGATCGAACGCCATGAAGTGCTGCGCACCGCCTTCCCCAGCGAGGGCGGGCAGCCCTGCCAGCGCATCATCGAGGCATTGACCTTCGAGCTGCCGCTCGCCGATTTTACAGACACCAGCGAAGCTGCCGTGCAACGCGAACTGCAAGCCTGGTTCGCCCAGCCCTTCGACCTGCTGCAGCCACCCCTGCTGCGCGCCCGCCTGCTGCGCCTGGGCGCGCGCGAGCATGTACTGGCCATCACCCTGCACCACCTGGTGTCCGATGCCTGGTCGGCCACCCTGGCCCTGCGCGAGCTGACCCAGTTCTATGCCGCCCTGCACGCCGGCCAGGCGCCGCAACTGGCGCCGCTGCCGCTCCAGTACGCCGACTACAGCCTGTGGCAACAGCAGCGCCTGCAACCGGCGGCGCTGCAACCGCACCTGGACTACTGGCAGAGGCAACTGGCCCGCGACGACGACAGCGACTACCTGCTGGAGCTGCCCTCCGACCGGCCACGTCCGGCCGCCCAGTCGCACCGCAGCGGCATGCTCGCCACCGGCCTGTCGCCGCAGGCCAGCGAACGTGCCCGCGCGCTGGCGGCACGCCTGCAGCAATCCACCTACAGCCTGGTGTTCGCCGCCTTCGCCACCTTCCTGCACCGCATGAGCGGCCAGGATGACCTGATCCTCGGTACGCCGGTGTCCAATCGCGACCGTGCGCAAACCCAGGCGCTGCTCGGCATCCTGCTCAACAACCTGCCGATCCGCGTGCGTTTCCAGGGCCAGTCGACTTTCGCCGAACTGGCCCGCCAGGTCAGCGAAACCCTGCTCGAGGCCCAGCATCACCAGGATCTGCCCTTCGAGCGCCTGGTCGACCACCTGGCGTTGCCACGCCGTCTCAGCCATGCCCCGCTGTTCCAGGTGATGATCGCCCAGCAATTGCCCATGGAGCGCCGGGTGCGCTTCCCCGACCTCGACTTCGAGGTGCTGGACACCCCGCTGAGCCATTCGGAATACGACCTCGACCTGCACATCGTCGCGCCAGCGCAGGGCGCCATCGAACTCAACCTGATGTTCGCCCTCGACCTGTTCGAGCCGGCCACCGCCGAGCGCTGGCTGCAGCGCTTCGTGCACCTGTTCGAGAGCATGCTCGAAGCTCCCGAGCGGCCGCTGGGCGAGCATCGCCTGCTCGATGCGCGGGAATGGCAGCGCACCCTGCACGAGTGGAATGACAGTGCCTGCGAACTGCCGCCTACGCCGAGTATCCTCGATGCCTTCGAGGCGCAGGTGGCCCGTTCGCCGCAGACAATCGCGGTGCAACAGCGCGCCCTCAGCCTCAGCTACGCCGAGCTCGATGCCCAGGCCAACCGCCTGGCCCACCATCTGCGTGGGCAAGGCATAGGCAGCGGCCACTGGGTCGCCCTGTGCCTGGACAAGACCCCGGAGCTGGCGGTGGCGATACTCGCGGTGCTCAAGTGCGGCGCGGCCTACGTGCCGATCGACAGCGCCTATCCGCTAGAACGTATCCGCTACATCCTCGATGACTGCGCAAGCAGCCTGTTGCTCACCGATGCCGAGCTGGCGGCCCGCCACGCCGACCTGCCGGTACGCCAACTGGTGCTGGAGCACCTGTCGGCGGAACTGGCTCAACTGCCGGCCAGCGCCCCCGTGCGCGACCTCGACGGCGCCGCGCCCTTCTACGCCATCTACACCTCCGGCTCCACCGGCCAGCCCAAGGGCGCGGTGGTCACCCATGGCGGGGTGCGCAACCTGCAGCACTGGTACCTGCGCACGCTGGGCTGGCGCCAGGGCGACAAGATGCTGCTGGCCAGCGCCACCGGCTTCGACCTGACCCAGAAGAATATCTTCGCGCCCCTGCTGTCCGGCGCCACGCTGGTCATGCCCAGTGCCCAGGGTTACGAGCCGCAGGCGCTGCTGCAGGACATCCGCGAGCAGCGCATCACCCTGCTCAACGGCGCCCCCAGCGCCTTCTACCCGCTGCTGGACCTTGCCGCAGCCGAGCACTGGCGCGACCTGGCCAGCCTGCGTGCGCTGGTACTGGGTGGCGAGCCGATCCGCATGGAACGCCTGCGCCCCTGGCTCGACAGTGGCAATGGCCATTGCCGGATACTCAACAGTTACGGCCCCACCGAATGCACCGACGTGGTCGCCTGGCACGAGGTGGACAGCGAGGCGGTGGATGCGCCGCTGCCCATTGGCCGCCCGGTGGACAACACCCAGCTCTACGTCCTCGACCGCTACGACCAGCCGCTACCGGTGGGCGTGCCCGGTGAAATCTGCATCGCCGGTGCCGGCGTCGGCCCTGGCTACCTGCACCGTGAGGCGCTGACCGCGGCCAGCTTCGTCGCCAACCCCTTCGACCCAGGCCGCTTGTACCGCACCGGCGACCTGGGCCGTTACCTGGCCAATGGCGAGCTGGAATTCCTTGGCCGCAAGGACTTCCAGATCAAGCTGCGCGGTCTGCGCATCGAGCCTGGCGAGATCGAACAGGCGCTGCTGCGCCTGGACGGCGTGCGCGACAGCCTGGTGCTGGTGCGTGACGAACGCCTGCTGGCCTACGTGCTTACCGAGGGCGGCGCGCCAGTGCAGAATGACTGGCGTGAACGCCTGGCTCGCTTCATTCCCGCCTACATGCTGCCGCAGGCGTTGCTGGCCCTGACCGAGTGGCCATTGAGCGCCAACGGCAAGATCGACCGCCGCGCCCTGCCACAACCCCAAGCCGAGCACGACGCAACGCTGCAGGCGCCCCAGGGCGAGCACGAGCAACGCCTGGCCGCGCTGTGGGCCGACACCCTGCAAGTGCCAGTGGAACAGATCGGCCGGCAGTCCAACTTCTTCCACCTGGGCGGGCACTCCCTGCTCGCCACCGTGCTGCTGACCCGTATCGCCGAGGCCTTCGCCAGCGCGCCGAGACTGCGCGAGCTGTTCGAGCGGGCGACCCTGGCCGAGCAGGCCCGGTTGATCGCGGCCGCGAGCGAGCAGCCAGCCTCGTCCTTGCCGACGCTGCAGGCCGGCCCACATCCGCAGCGCCTGCCGCTGTCGTTCGAGCAGCAGCGCCTGTGGTTCCTTGAGCAACTGGCGCCCGGCTCGAGCGAGTACAGCATCAACACGGCGCTGACGCTCACCGGCGAGCTCGATGTCGAGGCCTTACGCCAGGCCTTTGAGACGCTGGTCGAACGCCACGCCATCCTGCGCAGCCGCCTGCTGGATGACGACCAGGGCGGCCAGTTGCTGATCGATGCGCCAAGCCGTTTCGAGCTGGCCGTGGAGGACCATGCAGGTCCTGCGGCCGACTGGGCCAAGTACCAGCGCCAGGCCGCCGAGGCCGAGTCCGCACGCGCCTTCGACCTGACTCATGAGCACCCGCTGCGGGTGCGCCTGCTGCGGCATGCCGGCGCCAACCAGGCCCTGTTGCTGCTCAGCCTGCACCACTGCGCCGCCGACGGCTGGTCGGTGCAGGTGCTGCTCGACGAACTGGCCGCCAGCTACCAGGCCGCTCGCGAAGGCCACCGCATAGAGCTGCCGGCGTTGCCGGTGCAATACGTCGACTACGCCCTGTGGCAACGCAGCGAGGCGCGTCAGCAGGTCTATCGCCAGCAACTGGAGTACTGGCAGAAGCGCCTGGAAAACGGCGACTACCGCCTCGAGCTGCCCACCGACCTGCCGCGTCCGGCGCACCTGGACAACCGCGCCGGCACCTGCTTCGCCCAGGTACCGCCAGCCCTGGCCGAGCGCCTGCGGCGCTTCGCCCGCGAACGCGACGTCACCCCGTTCGTGCTGCTGCTGGCCAGCCTCAAGCTGTTCCTCGGTCGCTACAGCGGGCAGCAGGACCTGCGCATCGGCACGCCGGTGGCCAACCGCCGCCTGCACGCCGTGCAGCCCTTGATCGGCTGCTTCGTCAATACCCTGGTGATCCGCTCCGAGCTCACCCCCACGCAGCGCTTCGGCGCCTACCTGGCCCAGCTCAGGAAAACCGTGCTAGACGCTCAGGAACATCAGGACGTGCCCTTCGAGCAGGTGGTCGAACACCTGGCGCCGGAACGCGACCTGGCGCCCACGCCTCTGTTCCAAGTGGCCTTCGTCATGCAGAACAGCACGCGCGCCTCGCTCGACTGGCCAGGCCTGCGCCTGCAGCCCCTGGACATTCGCTCGCCAGCAGCCAAGTTCGACCAGAACTGGGAAGTGCACGACGACGGCGAACAGCTCTCGGTGATGCTGGAATACCGCGCCAGCCTGTTCCACGAATCGACCATGCAGGCCTGGCTGGGCCAATGGCTGGCCTTCCTGGAACAGCTACCGCAAGCCGTGGACACACCGCTCGCGCAACTCACGCCCTTGAGTGAAGCGGATCGCCAGCGCCAGTTGCAGCACTGGAACGACACCGCGCGCCACTACCCCGGCCCCGCCACCCTGAGCGAGGCCCTGGCCCGCCAGGCGCGGCACAGCCCGGAGGCGCCAGCGCTGGTCTACGAGGGCGAAACCCTCAGCTACGCCGCCCTGCACCAGCGCGCCGACCAGTTGGCACAGGCCCTAGTCGCCCAGGGCATCGACCGCGAACAGGTGGTCGCCGTATGCATGGAGCGCAGCATCGACCTGGTGGTGGCCCTGCTGGGCATCGTCAAGGCCGGCGCCGCCTATCTGCCACTCGACCCGCACCTCCCGCCGGCACGCCTGGCCTTCCTGCTGGAAGATGCCGCCTGCCCGCTGGTGCTGACCCACGCCACCTGGCGCGAACGCCTGCCCGAGGCAGTGCCGGCCTGGTGCCTGGAGCAACCGCTGCCGGTGCATGGCGCAATGGCGCAGCCAGCGGCCAACCAGCCCGGTGATCTGCTGTACGTGCTCTACACCTCCGGCTCCACCGGCCAGCCCAAGGGTGTGCTCAACGAGCACGGCGCCCTGATGAACCGCCTGCACTGGATGCAGGACGCCTTCGCCATCGGCGCCGGTGACCGCGTGCTGCAGAAGACCCCGTACGGCTTCGACGTGTCGGTGTGGGAGTTCTTCTGGCCGCTGATCAGCGGCGCCTGTCTGGTACTGGCGCGCCCCGGCGGGCATCAGGACAGCGGCTACCTGATGGAGCTGATCCAGCGCGAGCGCATCACCACCCTGCACTTCGTGCCCTCGATGCTGCAGGCTTTCGTCAGCGAGCCAGGCCTGGAAGGCTGCACCTCGCTGCGCCAGGTCTTCGCCAGTGGCGAGGCCCTGCCACTGGCCCTGCAACAGCGCTTCCAGGCGCGTCATAAGGCACGCCTGATCAACCTCTACGGCCCCACCGAAGCGGCCATCGACGTCAGTTGCTGGATCTGCGACCCGGCCTCGCCCCTGGGTTTCGTACCGATCGGCAAACCCATCGCCAACCTCAAGCTGTACATCCTCGACCCGCACCTCAACCCGCTGCCGGTGGGCGCCGTCGGTGAGCTGTACATCGGCGGTGTCGGCCTGGCCCGTGGCTATCTGAACCGTCCCGAGCTGACCGCCGCGGCCTTCGTCGACAGCCCCTTCGAGCCGGGCCAGCGCCTGTACCGTACCGGCGACCGCTGCCGCTTCCTGGCCGATGGCAATATCCAGTACCTGGGTCGCCTCGACCATCAGGTCAAGCTACGCGGCCAGCGTATCGAACTGGGCGAGATCGACGCCGCCCTGCTCGCCCAACCCGGCGTACGCGAGGCCGTGACCGTACTGCGCGACGACCTCGGCACGCCACAACTGGTGGCCTACCTGGTGGCCAGCGAAAACGGGCTGGACGTCGCCCGGCTGCAGGCCGAGCTGGCGCAGACGCTGCCGGCGCATATGCTGCCGAGCGTACTGGTGGAACTGGCGGCACTGCCGCTCAACGCGAACGGCAAGCTGGATCGCAAGCAACTGCCACGACCACAGCTAGAACAGGTCGAGGCAGCGCTCGAAGCGCCATTGGGTGAGGTCGAGCAGCGCATGGCCGCACGCTGGGCCGAGTTGCTGGAAGTGCCGGTCGAACTGATCGGCCGCGACAGCCACTTCTTCCGCCTGGGCGGGCACTCGCTGCTGGCCACCCTGCTGCTCGCCCGGCTGCGCCAGGAATACGGCCAGGCGCCGGCCCTACGCCAGTTGTTCGAGCAGCCGACGCTGCGCGCCTTCTGCACCCTGATCGGCACCTCGGCCACCCGCGCCGCCGCCGAGCTGACGCCACAGCCACGCCCCGAGCGCCTGCCGCTGTCCTATGCCCAGCAACGTCTGTGGTTCCTCGAACAGCTCAACCCGCACGCCGCCGAGTACAACATTACCTCGGCCGTGGAACTCAGCGGTTCGGTACGCCTCGGCTGGCTGCAGCAGGGCCTGGCCGAGATCATCGCCCGTCACGAGGTACTGCGTGGTCGCCTGCTGGAGCGCGGCCAGGGCGCCGAGCTGCTGATCGATGCTGAGAGCCGCGCGCACCTGGCCATCGAAACGCTGGCCGAAGCGGACTGGGATGCCCAGGTCGCCCGGCGTATCGACGAGGAATCCCGGCAACCCTTCGACCTGGCCGCCGGCCCGCTGATTCGCGGCTGCCTGCTGCACAGCGAACACCGCACCCTGCTGCTCCTGACCCTGCATCACACGGTAGCCGACGACTGGTCGATGCAATGCCTGATCGACGAGTTGGCCGAGTTCTATCGTGCGCGCAGCGAGCAGCGCGAGGCACGCCTGCCGGCCCTGCCGGTGCAGTACGTCGACTACGCCCTCTGGCAGCGCCTGCCAGAGCAGGCCGAACGCTACCGCCAGCAGTTGCAGTACTGGCAGAGCGTGCTCGGCGATGGCGACTATCAACTGGAGCTGCCCAGCGACCATCCGCGCCGTGCCGAGCCCGACAGCGCCAGCGGCTTCCATGCCCTGGTGCTGCCCGATGCCCTCGCCCAGCGCCTGCGCCAGACCGCTCGGCAGCAGGGCGTGACGCTCTACGTGCTGTTGCTGGCAGCGACCCAGGTATTGCTCGGTCGCCTGGCCGGTCAACGCGACGTGCGTATCGGTACCGCCGTGGCCAACCGCGACCTGGCCCAGACCCAGGCGCTGATCGGCTGCTTCGTCAACACCCTGGTGATCCGCGCCGAGGTCGACCCGCACCAGGCGTTCGAGCACTTCCTGAAACAGGTCGGCGAACGCGTGCTCGCTGCCCAGGAGCATCAGGAGGTGCCGTTCGAGCAGGTGGTCGATGCCCTCGTCAGCGAACGCGACATGACCCGCACGCCGCTGTTCCAGGTGCTGTTCGCCATGCAGAACGCGCGCCTGCGCAGCGACGCCTGGGCACCGCTGAGGTTGCGCGAAATGGAGGTGCCCTCCAACGCTTCGAGCTTCGACCTGAGTTGGGAGGTGCACGATGACGGCCAACGCCTGTCGCTGCGTCTGAAGTACAAGCGCCAGTTGTTCGAGGCCGACACCATCATGCGCTGGGCCGATACCTGGCAGCAGTTACTGGGCGAAATAAGCAGCAGCCCTCTGGCGAAGCTGGGCGAGCTGGATCTGCTCGGCGCCGCCGAACGCGACCAGCAGTTGCAGCAGTGGAATGCCACCACCAAGACCTACAGCGGCCCCCATAGCCTGGCCCAGGCCCTGGCCGAGCAGGCCATACGCAGCCCGGATGCGCCAGCGCTGGTCTACGCCGAGCAGCGACTCAGCTATGCCCAGTTGCATGCCCGCAGCGGTGCCGTGGCCCGCGAGCTACGCGAACGCGGCGTGGGCCGCGAGCAGGTGGTCGCGGTGTGCATGCAGCGCTCGGTGGAAATGGTCGTCGCCCTGCTCGGCATCGTCCGTGCCGGTGCCGCCTACCTGCCACTCGACCCGGAGTTGCCGCCGGCACGCCTGGCGCTGATGCTGGACGATGCAGGGCCGGCCCTGACCCTGGTGCAACCGGGCACGGTGTCCTGCCTGCCGGCCGGCACGCCACACTGGTGCCTGGATGTCTCGACGCTGGAAGACGGCCCGCAGCCCGAGCCGATCAACCAGCCCGGCGACCTCGCCTACGTCATCTACACCTCGGGCTCCACCGGCCAGCCCAAGGGTGTGCTCAACGAGCATGGCGCGCTGATGAACCGCCTGTACTGGATGCAGGACGCCTTCCCCATCGGCGCCGACGACCGCGTGCTGCAGAAGACCCCCTACAGCTTCGACGTGTCGGTGTGGGAGTTCTTCTGGCCGCTGATCAGCGGCGCCTGCCTGGTGGTCGCCAAGCCCGAC
This sequence comes from Ectopseudomonas toyotomiensis, assembly GCF_017167985.1. Classification (NCBI taxonomy): domain Bacteria; kingdom Pseudomonadati; phylum Pseudomonadota; class Gammaproteobacteria; order Pseudomonadales; family Pseudomonadaceae; genus Ectopseudomonas; species Ectopseudomonas toyotomiensis. Next base: position 288,740 of record NZ_CP070505.1, read on the forward strand.
GGTCATCGTGACAGCCATTACCTGGCCGAACTGATCCAGCGCGAACGCATCACCACCCTGCACTTCGTACCCTCGATGCTGCAGGCCTTCGTCGGCGAGCCGCAGTTGCCACGCTGCACCTCGCTACGCCAGGTGTTCGCCAGTGGCGAAGCCTTGCCGCTGGAGTTGCAGCAACGTTTCCAGGCGCGTCATCCGGCACCTCTGATCAACCTCTACGGCCCCACGGAAGCGGCCATCGACGTCAGTTGCTGGATCTGCGACCCGGCCTCGACCCTGGGCTTCGTGCCCATCGGCAAGCCGATCGCCAACCTCAGGCTGTACATCCTCGACGAGACGCTGGCGCCGCTGCCGACGGGTGCGGTGGGCGAGTTGTACATCGGCGGTGCCGGCCTGGCCCGTGGCTATCTGAACCGGCCGGAACTGACCGCCGAGCGCTTCGTCGACAGCCCGTTCGACGCCGGCCAGCGCCTGTATCGCACCGGCGACCGCTGCCGCTTCCTGGCCGACGGCAACATCCAGTATCTGGGTCGCCTCGACCATCAGGTCAAACTGCGCGGCCTGCGCATCGAGCTGGGCGAGATCGATGCCGCCCTGCTCGACCAACCCGGCATCGAGGCAGCGGTCACCGTGCTGCGCGAGGATCTGGCCACGCCGCAACTGGTCGCTTACCTCTGCGGCCCCGAGGCCCTGGATGTCGAAGCGCTCGAGCAGCGCCTCGGCCAGCAGCTCCCGGCGCACATGGTGCCGGCGTTCATGCTGCAGTTGCCGGCCCTGCCGCTGAGCAGCAACGGCAAGATCGACCGCAAGGCCCTGCCCAAGCCGCAAGTGGAACGCCAGGCCCGTCAGCAGCGGGCACCGAGCAACGCCACCGAAGAGGTGCTGTGCCGCCTGCTCGGCGAACTGCTCGGCATCGAAGCCCCGAGCGTCGACGACAACTTCTTCGCCCTCGGCGGCGACTCCATCCTGGGGTTGCAGTTCATCGCCCAGGCCCGCGCCCAGGGTATCGGCCTGACGCCGCGTCAGTTGTTCCAGCAGCGTACCCTGGCCGACCTCGCCCTGGTCGCCAACCCGGTCGAACAGTGCCAGGCCGAACAAGGCGTGCTGGACGGCGAGGCGCCCCTTCTGCCGATCCAGCACTGGCTGCTGGAACGCCACCTGGCCGAGCCCGGCCACTGGAACCAGTCGGTTCTGCTCAAGCCCAGCCGCCCCCTGCAGGCCGAGGCGCTGCAGAGCACCTTGCAACTGCTGGTCGAGCAGCACGACGCGCTGCGCCTGCGCTTCACCCGTGAAGAGGGTCAGTGGCGCCAGCACTATGCCGATGCCCGCCAGGCCGTGGGCTTCGCCCAGGTTCGCCTGGCCGAGCCCTGCACGGCGCAGGCCCTGCGTGATTGCATCGCCGAACGGGTCGAGGCGACCTTCGACCTGGCCAGCGGCCCGCTGATCCGCGCCTTGCTGATCGATCTGGCCGACGGCCAGCAGCGTCTCTATCTGGTCGCTCATCATCTGGTGGTGGATGCAGTGTCCTGGCGCCTGCTGCTGGAAGACTTCAGCCAGCTCTACCCGCGCCTGGCCGCCGGCCAGAGCGCCGAGTTGCCGGCCAAGGCCAGTTCCTACCGGCAGTGGGGCCAGCGCCTCTGGCAACAGGCCGCCAGCCCGACCGTGCAGGCGCAACGCGACTACTGGCTGCAGCAGATACGCCCCGGGCAATTGCAGGCGGATCAGCCGCAGGCCGACAACCGCGTGGCCGACGAAGTGAGCCTGAGCGCCATGCTGAGTGTCGAGGAGACCCAGGCGCTGCAACAGGCACAGGGCAGCTATCGGACCCAGGGCCATGAACTGCTGCTCGCCGCCCTGGCCGGTGCGCTGCACGAATGCTCGGGGGCCAGGGCCATCGGCATCGACCTGGAGGGCCATGGCCGCGATGCCGCGTTCACTGAGCTGGATGTCAGTCGCACGGTGGGCTGGTTCACCCAGCTCTACCCGGTGCGCCTGGAGCTGCCGCAGGGCAGCGACACCGGCGCGCTGATCGTCGCGGTCAAGGAGCAGTTGCGTGCCGCCGCCGACAAGGCCATGGGCTACGGCCTGCTGCGCCACCAGGCCGAGGCGCCGCTGCCGGCGCACCACCATTCGCTGCTGTTCAACTACCTGGGCCAGCTCGACGGCGTCGAGGGCGGCGGTCTGCTGCAACTGAGCGACGAACCGCTGCCGCCGACCGTCGCCGCCGACTCGCCGCGCAGCCACGATCTGGAAGTGGTGCTGGCGGTCATCGGCGGGCGCCTGCAGGTGGAAATGAAGTTCGCCGGCCTGCGCTATGCGCCGGCCAGCCGCGAGCGCCTGTTGCAGGCCTACCTCGCGCACCTGCGCACGGTCATCGGCCACTGCCAGGGCAACCAGGCAGGGCAACTGTCGCCAACCGACTTCCCGCTGGCCAAGGCGCTGAACCAGAAGAACCTGGACACCCTGCTGAGCAAACTCAAGAGCAAACCGATCTCGCAGAGCTAGCAGGCGTTGCGCCGGCCGCCCCAGGGCGCCGGCGCCCGTCCTGCACTCCACACGTTTTCACGGCCTACGGACTGGAACCAGAATCATGAGCAACATCGAGGACATTTACTCCCTCTCGCCCACCCAGCACGGTCTGCTGTTTCACAGCGTCTATGAACCGGACTCGCGCGTGTATTACCAGCAGCTCAGCCTGGACATGACCGGGCCGCTCGACACCGGTGCCTTCCGCCGTGCCTGGCAGGCGCTCATGCAGCGCCATGCGGTACTGCGTACCGCCTTTCTCTGGGAGGATCTGGACGACGCCTACCAGGTGGTGCAACACGAAGTCCCCCTGCCACTGAGCGAGCTGGACTGGCGCGACCGCGACGAGGTCGAGGAGGCGCTGCGCCAGTGCGCGCGGCAGGAGCGCGACCAGGCGCTGGAACTCAACGACGCACCGCTGATGCGCCTGTGCCTGGTGCGCCTGCCGGAGCAGCGCTGGCACCTGATCTGGACCTTTCACCACATCCTCATGGACGGCTGGAGCGTCGGCGTCGCCATCCAGGAATGGCTGGCCCTCTACTATCAGCAGGTGCGCGGCGACAATGCCGGCCTGCCGCCAAGCCGCAGCTACCGCGACTACATCGCCTGGCTCGCCGAGCAGGATGTCCAGGCCACCGAGAATTTCTGGCGCGAACAACTGCAAGACTTCAGCGAACCCACGCCACTGCCGAGCTTCGCCGCACCGCCCGAGGCGCCGCAGGCGCACCCGTACGCCGAGCGCGAAACATGCCTGGACGCCGCCGAGACCGAACGCCTGAACCAGTTCGCCCGTAGCCAGCACCTGACCGTCAACACATTGATCCAGGGCGCCTGGGCGCTGCTGCTGGGGCAACACGCCGGGCGTGACGAGGTGGTCTACGGCGTCACCGTCGCCGGTCGCCCGGACGGCTTGGCCGGTGTCGACAACATGGTCGGCCTGTTCATCAACACCCTGCCGCTGCGTGTGCGCCTGGACGACAGCCGCACGCTCAGCGACTGGCTGCAGGATCTGCAGCGTTGCAACAGCGACCTGCGCCAGCACGCTTATCTGCCGCTGAGCCGCCTCAAACCGTTGAGCCAGGTGCCGGCCGAGCGCGCCCTGTTCGATTCGATCCTGGTGTTCGAGAACTTCCCCGTCACCGATGCGCTCAACCAGGATGCCGAAGGCCTGCGCTTCAGCGCCCCGCCCGAGCAGCGCCGGGCCGATGGCATCCGCCTGACCCAGGGCCGCAACCATTTCCCGCTGTCGCTGATCGTGGTGCCCGGTGAATGCCTTCAGTACCTGTTCAGCTATGACCGCAGCCGCTTCAGCGACGCCGAGATCGCCCTGCTCAGCGCCCAGTTGCGTGCGCTGCTGCTGGCCATGGCCGAGCAGCCGCAGGCCAAGGTGCAGGCGCTGGACTGGCTGAGCGAAGAAGAACGCCTGCGCCTGGAGGCCCATGGTCAGGGCGCGCACCTGGCGGTCGCCGCCAGCACCCTGCAGCAACGCTTCGTCGACGGAGTGAAGCGTCATCCCGAGCGCCTGGCGGTGCAGGATCGTTCCCGTGCCCTGAGCTATGCCGAACTGGATGTCGAGTCCAACCGCCTGGCCCATCGCCTGCAAGCCCAGGGTCTCGGCAGCGGCCAGTTGCTCGCCCTGGCCCTGGAGCGCAGCGTCGACTTCGTGGTGGCGCTGCTGGCCACCCTCAAGTGCGGCGCCGCCTACCTGCCGCTGGATCTCAAGCAACCAGCCGGGCGCCTGGCGGACATTCTCCAGGACAGCCGCGCCGACCTGCTGATCAGCCAGCGCACGCTGGAATCGCGCCTGCCCCATGGCGAAAGCCCGGTCCGGCTGTGGCTGGACGATGAGGCAAGCGCCATCGCCGCCCTGCCCAGCATGGCGGTACAGGCAGGCAACGATGCGGATGCCCCGGCCTACGTCATCTACACCTCCGGCTCCACCGGCACGCCCAAGGGCGTGGTGGTCGAGCACCGCGCCATCGTCGGCTACCTCGCTGCCGTCACCGATCTGATCGATCCGCCTCCAGCGGCGCGCTATGGCCTGCTCTCGACGGTGGCGGCCGACCTCGGCCACACCCAACTGTTCGGCGCGCTGTGCAACGGCGGCAGCCTGATCCTGGTCGACGAAGACACCAGCTTCGATCCGCTGGCCCTGGCCGACTTCCTCGGCGAGCACCCGGTGGATGTGCTGAAGATCACTCCCGGCCATCTGCAGGGCCTGCTCCAGGCCCACCCCGATCCACGCCTGCTGCCTCGCCAACGCCTGGTATTCGGTGGCGACGCGCTCAAGCCCGAACTGCTGCGCCAGGTAGGCGCCCTGGCGCCGACCTTGCGCCTGTTCAACCACTATGGCCCGAGCGAGGCCACGGTGGGGGCGCTGGCCACCCCGCTGGCGGCCGACATCGGTCTGGTCGCCCTCGGTCGTCCCCTGGCCAACCGCCGCCTGCGGGTGGTCGATGGCAATGGCTGCCAAGTGGCCATCGGCGTTCCCGGCGAGCTGTGGATCGCCGGCGATCTGGCCCGTGGCTACCTGCACCGCGCCGACCTCAGCGCCGAGCGCTTCGTCGCAAGCGACGGGCAACGCTGGTACCGCACCGGCGACCGTGTGCGCTGGCTGGCCGACGGCCAGTTGGCCTTCCTTGGTCGCGTCGACAACCAGGTCAAGATCCGTGGCAACCGCATCGAGCTGGGTGAGGTGGAGGCGCAGATCCGCCGCCTCTCGCCGCTGATCGAGCAGGTGCTGGTGCGCGTGCTGGAAGTGGATGGCACGCCGCGCCTGGTGGCCTACGTGGTGGCCAGCCAGTCGCTGTCGGCCAGCAAGCTGTGCGACGACCTGAGCCGCCGCGTGCCGGACTACATGGTGCCGGCCCACGTCATCACCCTCGACGCCATCCCCCTGACCGCCAACGGCAAGCCGGACCTGCGCCAGTTGCCGCTGCCCAGCGCACCGGCCGCCGATAGCGCCAGCCATGTCGCGCCGCGCAACGAGGTCGAAGCCCTGCTCGCGCGCATCTGGCAGGAGGTGCTGAAGGTCGAACGGGTCGGGGTGCACGACAACTTCTTCAGCCTCGGTGGCGACTCGATCCTCAACCTGCAGATCATCGCCCGTGCCAACCAGCAGGGCTTGAAACTGACACCCAAGCAACTGTTCGAGAACCGCACCATCGCCGACATCGCCCAGGTGCTCGGTGCTGGCGCCGAAAGCGCCGCCGCCCGGCAACAGGGCGACGGTTTCGTCATACCCCTGAGCGCCGGCCAGCGTGCACGCCTGGAAAGCACCGAGTTGCGGCCGAGCTGGCGTTGCCTGCGCATCGACGGCGAGCTGGCAGCCAGCCACCTGTCCCAGGCCCTGACGGCGCTGCAAGGCCATCACCAGGCATTGCGCCTGGCCCTGCAACGCAGCGCCGATGGCGAGTGGCAACAGCAGGTACTGAACGCGCCCGCCGCCATCGAAGTCAGCGAGTGCAGGCACCACGACGAGCCCCTGCAGACGCTGGCCGAGGCCGCTTTCGCCCGCCTCGACCTGGCCGCCGGGCAGGGCCTACAGGCCAGCCTGCTGCGCAGCGCGGCAGGCGACCGGCTGCTGCTGGTCGCACATCCGCTGTGCCTCGACGAAGCGGCCTGGCCCGTGCTGCTCGCCGACCTCAACCTGGCGCTCACGCAACTGCGCTACCAACGGCCGCTGCGCCTGTCCTACAGCGGCGGCGAACTCGGCGCCTGGTGCGAACACCAGCAGCAGGACGCCAGCAGCGAGCGCCTGGACGAGGTCTGGGAACACTGGCTGCAATTCGCCGGGCTGGAGCTGCCCGCCCTCGATCTGTCCGGGCAGCAGGATGGACAGGCAGAAGAGCACCTGGACGCGGACACCTCGACACGCCTCAAGCGCCTGGTCGACACCCTGCAACTGGACTGGAATGCCCTGCTGGTCAGCAGCCTGGTCGACCGTCTGGGGGTTGAAAGTGGCGCACCGCTGGCCCTGACCGTGCAGGCCGGTCGCCCGGACGCCAACCGCCTGCCGCTGCAGGCGCCGATCGCCCAGGCAGACCTGGATCCGGCACGGATGCTGGGCACGCTGGCACTGTCGGTGCCCTTCTACCTGCAGGCCCCGAGCGGTGACGCACTGGCTCGTCTGCAAGACCTGGCCGCGCAGTTGCACGCCTATCCGCAGTTCGGCGCGGACTATGGCACCCTGCGCCACCTGGCGGACAATCCCTACCTGCTGGAACCCCTGCGCGAGCTGCCGACGCCGGCCCTCGCCCTGCGCTGGCTCGGCGACTGGGACGCGCACCGCGAGGAGCAGGCGGTGCTCGCCGACATCCAGGCCGCCAGCCATGAACCGACCATGGCCGAAGGGCTGACCCTCGACGCCTGCTGGCATGAGAACAGCCTGCATCTGCGTGCCAAAGGGCCGTTGGCCAATACCTGGCTGCCTGGCCTGGTGGCACATCTGCGGGCCCTTGCCGCGCTGGCCGACAGCGCCGAGCTGCGTCCGGCCAGTTCGGCCTTCCCACTGTGCCATGGGCAGGCCGCAACCCTGGCCAGCGAGCCGCTGCCCTGGGCACGCCTGGAAGATCTCTACCCGCTCTCGCCCATGCAGCAGGGCATGCTGCTGCACACCTTGCTGCAACCGCATAGCGGCATCTACCTGATGCAGCAGCGCTACAGCTGGGACGGTAAATTGCAGCGGCCGGCCATGGAGCGTGCCTGGAAGCTGTTCCTCGAGCGCCACCCGATGCTGCGCACCGCGTTCTGGTGGCAGGAAGACCATGAACCGCTGCAGTGCGTCTATCGCGATACCGAGTTGGCCTTCGAGTGGTATGACTGGCGTCACCTCGATGCCGAGCGTCAGCGCGAAGCGATGGATGCCGTGCTGGCCGACGAACGCCAACGCGGCTTCGACATGAGCCGTGCGCCACTCACCTACCTGCGCGTGTTCCAGCTGGCCGAGCAGCGCTTCAGCATGGTGCGCAGCTTCCATCACATTCTCACCGACGCCTGGTGCTTCGGCCTGCTGATGGAAGACCTGCTGGCCATCTACCAGGCCCTGGCGCGCGGCGAAGCGGTGGCGCGGCCGCGCTGGCGCCCGTTCCGTGGTTACATGAGCTGGCTCACCCGCCAGGACATGGACGGCGCGCAAGCCTTCTGGCGCCACCAACTGGCGGGCTTCGAGGCACCCACGCCGCTGCAGGTCGATCTGCCCGTGGCCCAGCCGGATCGCGCGCCGGACGTGGTCGGCGATTGCAACACCACCCTCAGCGTGGCCCTCACGCAGCGCCTGCAGCAGCTCTGCCAGACCCACCAGCTCACCCCCAATACCTGGATCCAGGGCGCCTGGGCCCTGCTGCTGTCGCGTTACAGCGGCAACCGCGACGTGCTCTTCGGCGTCACCGTGGCCGGTCGCCCCACCGCGCTGGCCGGGGTCGAGGAGATGGTCGGTCTGTTCATCAACAGCCTGCCGCTGCGGGTCGACGTCGACCCCGAGCGCCCGGTGATCGACTGGCTGCAGGTGCTGCTGTCGCACAACGCCGAGCTGCGCGACCACGAGTTCGCGCCGCTGGTGGAGATCCAGCGGGGCAGCGAGATTCCCCGTGGGCAACAGTTGTTCGACAGCCTGGTGGTGTTCGAGAACGCCCCGCTGGACGTCACCAGCGTCCGCCTCGACGGTTTCAGCATCGACATCTACGAAGACCGGGTGCACACCAACTTCCCGATGACGGTGGTGCTCTATCCCGGCGACCGCCTGGGCATCCGCCTGTCCTACGACCAGGGCCGATTCACGGCGGACAGCGTGCAACGCATGCTGGGCCACCTGGTGCAACTGCTCGGCGGGATGCTCGAGCAACCCGAAGCGCCGCTCGGCCACCTGCAGATGCTGCCCGAGGCCGAGCGCCGGCAACTGCTGGTGGACTGGAACGACAGCGCCGTCGACTTCCCGCTGCAGCGCAGCTACGCGGCCCTGTTCGCCGATCAGTTGCGCGCCCACCCGCAACGCCCGGCTGCGGTCTGCGCCGGAGAAAAGCTCAGCTACGCCGAACTCGACCGGCGCAGCAACGCCATCGCCCACGCCCTGCAACAGGCCGGCGCCGGCCCGGATACCCTGGTGGCCCTGGCCGCCGAGCGCGGCCTGGCGCTGCTGTGCATGATGATCGCCACGCTCAGGGCCGGCGCGGCCTTCCAGGCGCTGGACATCCAGCACCCGCCGCAGCGGCTGGGCGAACTGCTGGAGCTGAGCGGCGCGCCGCTGCTGCTGGTGGACGAGAAGGCCAGCGGGCTGCTCGACAGGGTACTGGCAGGCGTCGGCCGGCAGCCTGGCTGCCTGGTGGTGCAGGAGCTGTGGCAAGGCGATGCGGCGCCGGTGCAGTACGCCCATCGCCCCGACCAGCTCGCCTACGTGATCTTCACCTCCGGCTCCACCGGTACGCCCAAGGGCGCCCTGGTGGAGCAGCGCGGCATGCTCAACAACATCTTCGGCAAGGTGCCGACCCTGGGCCTGTGCAGCGAGGATCGCATCGCCCAGACCGCCTCGCCGGCCTTCGATATTTCGATCTGGCAGTTCCTCGCCGCACCGATCGTCGGCGCCACCGTGCACATCCTGCCGGACGCCGTCGCGCACGATCCGGCTGCCCTGCTCGATGCCATCGAAACCCAGCGCCTGAACCTGCTCGAGGCGGTGCCCGCGCTGATCCGCGGCCTGCTGCAGGAAGCCGGCCCGCAGCACCAGCTCGGCAGCCTGCGCTGGTTGTTGCCGACCGGTGAGGCGCTGCCACCGGCACTGGCTCGCGACTGGCGCAGCCGCTTCCCCGGCACCTCGCTGATGAACGCCTACGGCCCGGCCGAGTGCTCCGACGACGTGGCCTTCCATGCCATCCACGAGGCGCCGCAAGATGACTGCGCGCACATGCCGATTGGCCGGCCAACCGCCAACAACCAGCTGTACATCCTCGATGCCGACCTGCGCCCGCAACCCATCGGCGTGCCAGGCGAGCTGTGCGTCGCCGGTGTGGGGGTCGGCCGCGGCTACCTGGGCGATGCCGAGCGTACCCGTGCGGCCTTCGTCGATCACCCGTTCGAGCCGGGCGCGCGCTTCTACCGCACCGGTGATATCGGCCGCTACCGCGCCGACGGCGTGATCGAATACCTCGGCCGCCGCGACCAGCAGGTGAAGATCCGTGGCCACCGCATCGAACTGGGCGAGATCGAGAACCGCCTGATGCGCCACCCGCAGGTCGACAGCGCCGTGGTTCTGGCCCTGCCGGACGCCCGCGGCGACCTGCAACTGCTGGCTTGCTACGTGCTCCGCGACGCGGCGCTGGACGCCAACACGGCGCAGGCGCTGCTGGTCGAGCACCTGCGCGGGCAACTGGCGAGCTACATGGTTCCTGGCCACTGGCGTCACCTGGAAAGCCTGCCGCTGAATGCCAACGGCAAGGTCGACCGCCGTGCACTGGCCGCCCTGGGTCTGCCCAGCGAGGCATCCGCCCAAGCCCAGGTGGCCCCACGCACGGCCACCGAGCAGGCCCTGGCCGAGCTCTGGCAGGACCTGCTCGGTCTGAGCTCACTGAGCGTCGACGACGACTTCTTCGCCCTTGGCGGTCATTCGCTGCTGGCCACCCAGGTGATCGCGCGCATCCGCCGCCGGCTCGCCGTCGAGCTGCCGCTGCGCGCCCTGTTCGAGCATCGCACCGTGGCCGAGCTGGCCAAGGTGGTGGATGCCCAGGCACCCAATGCAGCCGCCGCCATCGAGGAGATCGTGGCGGTGCCGCGCAGCCAAGCGTTGCCGCTGTCCTACGCGCAGCAGCGCCTGTGGTTCCTCGACAAGCTGGAAGGCCCCAGCGCAGCCTACAACCTCTCCACCGCGGTACGCCTGGATGGCGAGCTGGATGTCGAGGCGCTGCGCGCCGCCCTGCAGCATGTACTGGATCGCCACGAGTCGCTGCGCACCGGTTTCATTCTCGAAGGCGACACGCCGCGCCAGGTCATAGCGGATGACGTGCGCCTGGAACTGCCGTTGCAATCGCTGGCGGCGGATGACGACGCGCAGGTGCAGCAGTGCATCGACGAGGAAGCCGCGCGCCCCTTCGACCTGCAGTGCCCACCCATGCTGCGCGCGCGCCTGCTGCGCCTGGGCGAGAAACGCCATGTGCTGCAGTTCACCCTGCACCATATCGCCACCGATGCCTGGTCCATGGGCATCCTGGTCGAGGAAGCCATCGCCGCCTACAGCGCTTACCGCACCGGGCAGGCACCGGCACTGGCGGCCCTGCCCATCCAGTACGCCGACTATGCCCATTGGCAGCGCAGCCCCGCGCAGCAGCAGCGCCTGGCGCGCGACATCGACTTCTGGCGCAGCCAGTTGCAGGGCGCACCGATGCTGCTGCGCCTGCCGCTGGATAAGCCGCGCCCGGCGCAGGCCGACTATCATGGCGCGGCGCTGCGCCAGAGCCTGCCCAGGGCCCAGGCCGAACGCTTGCAAGCCTATGCGCAGACGCAGCGCGCGACGCTGTTCATGGTGCTGCTCAACGCCTTCAACTGCCTGCTGCAACGGGTCACCGGCGATGACGACTTCCTGGTCGGCACCGACCTGGCCAACCGTGAACAGCCCGCCCTGGAGCACTTGATCGGCTTCTTCGTCAACGTGCTGCCGCTGCGCGCGCGCCTCGACCCGGCAGAGGATTTCAGCGCCCGCCTGCAGCGTCTGCGCGACGAGACCCTGGCCGCCTTCCAGCACCAGCAGGTGCCGTTCGACAAGCTGGTCGAGACCCTGCAGCCGCCGCGCCAGGCCGGGGTCAACCCGCTGGTGCAGGCGCTGGTCGTCCTGCAGAACACGCCCCGCTCGTCCGCCGAACTGCCCGGCCTGCACGTCGAGCAACTGGCCCCACGCCAGGAAACCAGCAAGTTCGACCTGGCCCTGTTCGCCGAGGAAGACGAGCAAGGCCTGACGCTGCGCTGGGTGTACCGCACCAGCCTGTTCCAGCCAGACACCATCGAGCAATTGCAACGCGGCTTCGACGAACTGCTGCAACGGGTCATCGAGGCCCCCGAACACGCCTTGCAAGGCTGGGGCTGGCGTCTGCGCAGCCCAGCCGTCACGGAGAACAGCCCCATGTACGATGCATCCACCCAGGACGAGGCAAGCCGCGCCTCGCGCAAGCTGTCCAAACTGAGCAAGCTCAAGCAGGCCCGCGCCACTGCCGTCAGCCAGCACCCCGAGGAACAGGTGCGCAGCGCCCCCCTGGCAGCCGAGCGCGCCCTGCCGCTGCTGATCGAGCCACGCCTCAGCGAGCTGGACCCGGTGACTTGGGCGCAGCAGGCCCGTGGCTGGATCGGCGAACAGCTACGGCGCCACGGCGGCCTGTTGTTCCGAGGCTTCGACCTGCCGGACGCCAGTGCCTTCGAGCAGTTCGCCCAGGCCATCGAACCCGACCTCTACGGCACCTACGGCGACCTGCCGAAGAACAACTCGGGCAAGAACATCTACCACTCCACGCCCTACCCGGAGCAGCACATGATCCTGTTCCACAACGAGAGCTCGCACCTCGCACAGTGGCCGCGCAAGCAGTGGTTCTACTGCGAGAAACCCGCGCTGCAGGGCGGCTGCACCCCCATCGTCGACTGCCGCGAGGTGCTTGCCTACCTGCCGCAACCGATCGTCGAGAAGCTGCGCGTCAAAGGCCTGCTCTACGTTCGCCACTTCACCGACAAGCTCGATGTGCGCTGGCAGGACTTCTTCAAAACCGAACAGCGCGAAGAGGTCGAGCAGCGTTGCCGCGAGGCTGGCACTCAGTGGCAATGGCTCGGCGAAGATAGCCTGCGCATCGCCCAGCGCTGCCCGGCCATCGTCCACCACCCGGACACCGGCGAAGCGTCCTTCTTCAACCAGGTGCAACTGCACCACCCGGCCTGCCTGGAGCCGGAGGTACGCAGCAACCTGCTGGAACTGTTCGGCCCCGAGCACCTGCCACGCAACGTCTGCTATGGCGACGGCAGCCCCATCGAAGACGAAGTGATGGCCGAGATCGGCCGGGTCTACGAGGCCTGCGCCGTACGCTTCGCCTGGCAGAAGGGGGATGTGGTGATGCTCGACAACATGCTGGTCGCCCATGCCCGCGACCCCTTCGAGGGCGAACGCAAGATTTGCGTCGCCATGGGCCAGATGATGCGCCGCGAGGCACTCGATGCACTCGATGCACTCGAGAAAAACACCACGCGCGCTGACCTGGAACTGGAGGAGAGTCTCTGATGGAGCAGTTCCAGCTTTCACCGCAACAACGCCTGCGCTGGCAGTCGGGTCTGCCTGCCGCCTCGCTGATCCTCGATCTGCACGGTGCGGTCGATCTGTCGGAGCTGCACGGTCGCCTGCAGGCTCTGGTGGCACGCCATGAGGTACTGCGCCTGCGGCTGTGCCCCTCGCCGGGGCTGCGCGTGCCGTTGCAACGGATCGTTTCGCCGAGCGAGGCAGTGCATGCCGAAACCGGCGTGCACCTGCAGTGCCAGGTGCTGGGCAGCGGGCACCAGCGCCTGCACCTGCAGTTGCCGGCACTGAGCGCCGACCGCGGCACCCTGCTGCGTCTGGCCAGGGCGCTGGCGGGCGAGGCGCAGGCCGATGACGAGGACATGAGCTACACCCAGTACAGCGCCTGGCTATACGAACTGCAGGACGAGGAAGACGCCGAACTGGGCCGCCGCTACTGGCGCGAACAGGCCTTGGGCGAGTACGAGGCGGGCGAACTGCCTTATCGCCAGGCACGCCTGCACGCCACGGCAGGCCATCTGATAGCCCAACTGGATGCGAGCCCGGAACTGACGGCGCGGCTAGAGACCTTCTGCCGCCAGCATCAGGTGACTCCCGCCGAGGTGCTGCTGACGGCCTGGTGCGCCCTGCTGCAACGTCTGAGCCCGGGGGAAACGCCGGCCCTGACGATGAACTGGGTGCATGATTGCCGCGACGATTACGACGAACTGGCCGGCTGCTGGGGCGCGTTCGCCAAGTCCCTGCCCCTGGCCTGGCGCTTCCCCGCGCAGAGCCGCTTCAGCGAGGCCCTCGATGGCGTGCAGCGCCTGTGCGACCGCGCACGCGAATGGCAGGAATACTGCGACATCACCAGCGACCCATCGCCAGATGCCAGTCGCTACGGTTTCGAGTGGGGCGGTCTGCTGCCCCAGGCGCTGCCGGTGGCCGGCATGCCGGGCACGACGCTCTCGGTAGTGGAACTGAACTCGGCGGCCCAGGCCTTCGACCTGTTGCTCACCCCGGAGGCCTTCAGCGACGCACAAGGCGCCATCGCCTACCGCTTCAACCTCGCCTTCGCCAGCAGCGGCTACAACCTGCAGAGCGCACGGGTGCTGCTGGAGCAATACCGCTCCCTGCTGCTCGCCGCCCTCGATGATCCTGAACAACAGTTGCAGGCTCTGGCGCTGCACAGCCCGAGTTTCGACACCACCCTGGCCGCAGTGCAGAGCCAGCGCAGCGAACGGCCCGACACCGCCTTCATGGCCTTCCCCCTGCGCTTCAGCCAGCAAGCATCGCGCTTCGCCGAACGCCTGGCGCTGTGCGACGCCCGCCAGCAGTTGACCTATGCGCAACTGGAGGCGCGCAGCAACCAGTTGGCGCGCTTTCTCAACGCGCGCGGCATCGGTGCGGAGGATCGTGTGGCCCTGCACCTGGAGCGCAATGCCGACGCCATCGTCGCCATGCTCGGCGTGCTCAAGATTGGCGCGGCCTTCCTGCCCCTGGACAACCAGCAGCCGCTGGCCCGCAGCCAGGCGATCCTGGCTGCCGCCCGGCCGGCCTTCCTGCTCGTCGACGGCAGCGCCCCGGCACCGACGCAAGCCGGCCTGGAAAGCCTCGACCTGGATGACCTGCCATGCTGGCAGCACCTGCCGGACAGCCCACTGGAGCTGCCCATCGCCGCCCACAGCGCCGCCTATGTGCTGCATACCTCCGGCAGCACGGGCACGCCCAAGGGCGTGGTGATCGAACATCGCCAGCTCGGCAGCTACGTGGACAGCCTGCTCCGGCGCCTGGCGCTGGCGCCCGGCGAGCGCAGCGCACTGGTCACCTCGCTGGCCGCCGACCTCAGCTATACCCTGCTGTTCCCGGCCTTGCTCAGCGGTGGTGAGCTGCACGTGGTAGACAAGGCCACCAGCCTGGATGCGGCAACCTGGGCGGCCTACCAGGCACGTCATCCGATCGATCATCTGAAGACCGTGCCCTCGCTGCTCGACGCCTGGCTCGCGCACAGTGCGGCCGCCGCCACCCTGCCACGCAGGCAACTGATCCTCGGTGGCGAGCACAGCCCGCAGCGCCTGCTGCAAAGCCTGCGGCGCCTCGCCCCCGAATTGACGGTGTACAACCACTACGGCCCGACCGAAACCACCATCGGCGTGCTCATGCATCGTCTCGACCCGTCCATCGACTACCACCACCTGCCCCTCGACGACCGTCTGGACGGCATGCGCACCTATCTGCTCGACGAGCAGGGCAACCAGGCCGCACCCGGCCAGGCCGCCGAGCTCTACCTCGCCGGGCCGCAACTGGCACGGGGCTACCTGGACGAACAGCAGACCCGGGAGCGCTTCGGCGACCACCCGCAGCTACCCGGCGAGCGCCTCTATCGCACCGGTGATCGCGCGCGCTACCGCCCGGACGGCAGCCTGGAGATCATCGGCCGTGTTGATCGCCAGGTGAAGATTCGCGGCTTTCGCGTGGAACTCGACGATATCGAGGCGCAGCTTGCCCGCCTGCCCGGCGTGGCCCAGGCCGCCGTTACCTGCGTGGCAAGCGGCCCGTTCGACCAGCAGTTGTTCGCCTTCCTTACCCTCGAGCACGGCCAGGCCAGCACGCTCGCCCAGCTTCAGCGCCAGGCGCAGGAGCGTCTGCCGGAGCACATGCGGCCGGCCTTGCGCCTGGTCGATGCCCTGCCGCTGCTGGGCAACGGCAAGCTGGATCGCAAGACCCTCGCCCAGTGGGCCGAGCAGACACTCGACCAGGTCGGCGACAGCCTGCCGCGTACACCGCTGGAGCAGTTGCTGGCAGATATCTGGGCCGGGGTGCTGGGTCTGGAACGAGTCGGCATCGAGGACGATTTCTTCGCCCTCGGCGGCCACTCGCTGGCCGCAGTGAAGCTGGCCAGCCGCCTGCAGAACGCGCTGGGTACGACGGTGCCGGTCAATGCCGTGTTCGATGCGCCAAGCGTGGCGCGTTTCGCCGAGCTGGTGCAGGCACAGATGCAACTCTCGCCACTGGTACCGCTGTCGCGAGCCGATGGAGCGAAAGGCAACCTGTTCTGTTTCCACCCGTCCACCGGGCATGTGCAGGACTACCGCGTTCTGAGCGACCTATTGGGCGACTGGAACCTGTGGGGCCTGCAGGCCACCTATCTGGCCGAAGGCAGCCCGCAACCGGGGCGCGACACGCTCGAGGCCCTGGCCGCAGTGTATGTGGAGCAATTGCGCCGGCAGCAACCGCAGGGCCCGTACCACCTACTCGGCTGGTCGCTCGGCGGCCTGCTGGCGTTCTGCGCCGCGGCGCAACTGGAGCAGGCCGGCGAGGAAGTCGCGTTTCTCGGCATCGTCGACTCGCAGACCCAACGCAGCACAGCGACACAACGCCTGGAAGCGTTGCTGCAATCGGCCGCCGAACAACTCGATGCCGACAGTCAGCAGCGGCTGTCGACGCAGGCCGAGGCAGCGCGCGCTCACCTGCTCGAGCACAGGCCAGAGCAATGGCCACTGGCCCTGGCGCAATGGGCTCGCCAGCAGGGCCTGCACCTGGCAGGCGACAGTTGGGAGCAACTGGAATACCGTTTGCGCCAGCATGCCCACACCCAGACGCTGATCGGCACCTTCCGTCCTGCCACGCTACGCTGCCCACTGCACCTCTGGTGGGCCAGTGCGACCCTGCAGGCCGAGGACTTCAACGCGCCGGACTGGCGCAGCCTCAGCCAAGGCCCGAGCCGCGAGCAGACCATTGCCGCGCAACACCTGGACATCCTGCGTCAGGATGCCTGGCAACGGGCCCTGGTCGAGAGCCTGGCCAATCTGGGTACGCCACGGCGTGAACCTTTGAACCACGAGATGACTTGAGATGGATCTGTTACTGCTACTGGCGCGACGTTCCTGGCGCACCCTGCTGATCGCCACCGCCACCGGTCTGGCCTGCGGCCTGGCAGCGGCCGGCCTGATCGCCAACATCAACCACTCCCTGGCCGGCTTCAGCCAGTTGCGCCCGGCCGATGGGCTGCTGTTCGCCGGCCTGGTGGTCCTGGTGGTGAGCACACGCATCGTCTCCGACGTGAGCCTGCTGCGCCTGGGACAAACCGCGATCAGCGACATGCGTCTACACCTGAGCGGCAAGCTGATCGATACGCCCTATCCACGCCTGCAACGCCTGGGCAAGCACCGCCTGTTGGCGATGCTCACCGACGATACGCAGACCATCAGCCAGGCCGTGGAGCTGGTGCCGGTGATGTTGGTCAACAGCGGCATCGTGCTGGCCTGCCTGGCTTATCTGGGCTGGCTCAGCCTGCCGTTGCTGGGCCTGACCGCGGCCCTGATCCTGCTCGGCGCCGCCAGCTTCCACTGGCCCCAGCGCAAGGCCCTGACCTCCATCGGCAAGGCCCGCGAGCTGAAGGATCAGCTATTCGACCAGTACCGCCTGCTCACCGATGGCAGCAAGGAGCTGCAGCTCAACCACTCGCGGCGCCTGCAGTTCTTCGAGCGCCTGCTCTACCCCATCAGCCAGCAGTACCGCCGCGACTTCGTACGCGGCATGAGCATCTACGCCCTGGTGCTCAACTGGGGCAACGGCATCTTCTACCTGCTGATCGGCACGGTGCTGTTCCTGGCGCCCCAGTTCATCGATCTGGGGGCGACGCTGGTGACCGGTTACATCCTCGCCCTGCTGTACATGATCACACCGCTGTCCGAGCTGATGAATGCCCTGCCCATCCTCGGCCGGGCCAGTGTCTCGCTGCGCAAGATCCGCGCACTCGAAGGGCAGTTGGAAGTCACCGGCACCCCGGCCGATACCCTGTCGCCGGCCCGGCACGTGGCACGCTTGCAGTGCCGCGAGGTGCGCCACAGCTATTACCGCGAGGGGGAGGAAGGCCGTTTCACCCTTGGCCCGTTCGACCTCGAACTACGCGCTGGCGAGGTGGTCTTCATCACCGGTGGCAACGGCAGCGGCAAGACCACACTGGCCTTGCTGCTGACCGGGCTCTATCAACCCGAAGGCGGCGACCTGCTGCTCGACGAGCAGGTGTCCGCGAGCACCCAGAATCATCTCTACCGCCAGCATTTCTCGGCGATCTTCACCGACTTCTGCCTGTTCGAGCACCTGCTCGACGGCGATGACCCACAACTGATGCAGCAAGCCCGTGACTACCTGGCGCACCTGCAACTGGCGCACAAGGTCAATATAGAAGGCGGTCGCCTGTCCACCCTCGATCTCTCCACCGGCCAGCGCAAGCGCCTGGCCCTGCTGGCCGCCTACCTCGACGACCGCCCCTGCTACCTGTTCGACGAATGGGCGGCGGATCAGGACCCGGTGTTCAAACGCTTCTTCTACACCAAGATCCTTCCTGATCTGCGCCAGCGTGGAAAACTGGTGATCGTGATCTCCCACGACGACGCCTACTTCCATTTGGCCGATCGTCTGATCAAGGTGGATCAGGGCGCCGTGTCCGAAACCAGCACCGAGCCGCTCGCGGCTGCGGCCTACTGAGGAGACCGGCCATGCATGCCCAGGTTCTGTACGAGCAACGCCCTGCTGACTCGGCATGGATCCAGACCCGCCCACTGCCCGGCGCGCGCCTGCGCCTGTTCTGCTTCCCTTTCGCCGGTGGCAGCGCCGGCAGCTTCATGCCCTGGTTCGCCAAACTGGCGCCGAGCATCCAGCTTTGCGCCATCCAGCTACCAGGACGTGGCGCACGCTTCGGCGAGCCGCCGCTGCACGACTTCGCCCAGTTGCTCGAGCAACTGGGCCAGGTCATCGCCCGTCACGACGACCGCCCCTATGCCTTCTTCGGCCACAGCCTCGGCGCCCTGGTCGCCTTCGAGCTGGCCCATCACTGCGTCAGACGCGGCCTGGCTTCTCCTCGCCATCTGTTCGTCTCGGCCAGCGGCGCGCCGCGCCACCGCGTCGGTGCACCGCGCTACGACCTGCTGAGCGACGGTGAGCTATTGATCAAACTGCGCGACTACGCCGGCACCCCGCCCGAAGTGCTGTCCAATCAGGAACTGATGGCCTTGCTGCTACCGGCCATCCGCGCCGATTTCGCCCTGTTGAGCCGCTACCGCTACCAGCAGCGCCCACGACTCGACGTGCCCATAAGCGTGCTGGCCGGGCATGACGATGCCCATGTGGGTGAGGAAACGCTGCACGACTGGCAGACGGAAACCAGAGCGGGCTGCGAACTGCACGGCTTCGAGGGCGGGCATTTCTTCGCCTTCGAGCAGCCGGATCCGGTGCTGGAGCTGGTAAGGCGTCGGTTGGGGGTTGCCAAGACAGTTTCGTAGCCCGGATGCAATCCGGGAGCAGCCCTCAGGCGCCGGACGATTTCCCGAATTGCCGGAGCGGTACTAGCCCTCGGCCCCGTAGATATAACGCAGATAGCTCGCCTGCTCCGCCTGCGGCAGGCGATGCAACTTCGGGCAGGATTCGCACAGCACCTGCGGCTTGCCGGCTACCGGGGCATGCAACTGGTAGTGCAGGCAGCAATGACGGCGCAAGGGGATGCGAGCACAGACCTCGGGCGCCGGCGAGTCGACCATCCACTGCAGGCTTCTGGGCTTCAGACGTCCCTCAGCCACCACGGCACGCTCCAGCCAGCGGTGGGCCTCGGCGAATCCCTCACGCTCCAGGTTGGGGTCGATGCGAGAGAAGGCGCCATCCCAGATAGCGGCGAAGTTACCCCATAGCACCTTCGGCGCCAGCCCACCCCAGGTGGCAATGCTGGTGAACAGCGGTTCCAGATGCTCATGCAGCAGTCGTGCCCAGTAGTCATCGCGCTGCCCGGCGGCCAGTGAGGCCTGCGGCGTCGGCAGCCACAACGCCCGGGGCTGGCCAGCCTCGTGTAACAAGGCGACCTCCCGCTCCCAGAAGGCAATGGCCAGATCACGGGTCAACACCGCCGCCAGCGTGGCTGGCAGCATGATGCTGAGGTAATTCATCGACCATTGGGAGGCGACTGGGGGGCGTTTGATCCCCGGATAGAGCTCGGCGAAACGCTCGAGCATGGGGTACAGCACACTGGTATCGGCCAGGTCGGGCAGCGGTACCGCCGCGCGCCCCTGGCTCTCGACCTGCATCACGCGCTGGATGGGTGGCCATGCTTGGCACAGCCAGTCCGGAAGTTCGATGGCCTGCCTCCGCCGCGTCGGGTCATAACGATGAGAACGATTAGCGTTGATGGTATAGCCGCCCCTCTATAAACTCAACGCGTTTCACGCCGGGCAACTCGAGGCCACATGCAGACATTACGTGATTTCTGGTTGCTCGCCCGGCCGTTCTGGTCCTCTGCCGAAAGACGCCCCGCGTTCCTGCTGCTGTTCGGCACCATCCTGATGAACCTGTGCCTGGTCGGGGTCAACCTGCTCTACAACTTCTGGAACCTGCACTTCTACAATGCCCTGCAGGCGCTGGATTACGACGCCTTCCTGATCGGTGGCGTGCAGTTCCTCTTCCTGCAACTGGGCCTGGCCACCTTCACCGTGGCCGCCTTCCATTTCCAGCAGAAACTCACCCTGCGCTGGCGCCGCTGGGCTACCGAGAACACCCTGCAACTCTGGCTGCAACGCCATCGCTATCTCAAGCTGCAGCTTACGGTTCCGGAAACCGACAACCCCGACCAGCGCATCGCCGACGACATCAACCTGCTCATCACCCTGTCGCTGAAACTCAGCCTGGGCCTGCTGACCGCCCTGCTGTCGCTGTTCTCCTTCCTGCACATCCTCTGGCAGGCGTCGAGCCTGGTGCGCATTCCCTTCGCGGGCGAAGAACTGGTGATCCCCGGCCTGCTGGTATGGGCAGCGCTGCTCTACTCCATCCTCGGCACCGGCGGCGCCTTCTGGCTGGGGCGCGCATTGCCACGTCTGAATTTCATCCAGCAGCGCCGTGAAGCGGATTTTCGCTTCGCCATGATGCGTCTGCGCGAAAACGCCGAAGCCGTGGCCCAGTACCGGGGTGAGAGCGAAGAGCACGCCCGTTTCAGCCAGCGCCTGGGCGCCGCCCTGGAGAACTTCTGGTCCCTGGTGAAGCAGCAAAAAATCGTGCTCGGTTACTCCACCTTCTACATGCGCAGCGCCATGATCATCCCCATGTTCATCATGGCGCCCCAGTTCTTCGCCGGCGCCTTCCCCCTGGGCCGCCTGACCCAGCTCAGCGCCGCCTTTGGCGAGGTTCACGAAGCCATGGCCTATCTGGTCAAGGTGTTTCCCGAGGTCGCCGAATGGAAAGCGGTCGTCGATCGTCTGATCGGCTTCCAACGGCGCTTGGGAAGCGTTGGTGATGAGAACGGGGTATGCCTCGAGCACAACTCCGATGGTTTTGAAGTCAAGGACCTGTCGCTATGGCTACCGGAAGGGAGGATGCTGCTCGATGGCTTCGACCTGCATCTGCAGCCGGGCGAAAGTCTACTGATCCGCGCCCCCTCGGGTTTCGGCAAATCCACCATGATCCGCGCCCTCACCGGCGTCTGGAGCCATGCAGCCGGTGTGGCACGCTACGATCTGGGCAACACGCTCACGCTCGCGCAAAAACCCTACCTGCCCCTCGGCACCTTGCGCGACATGCTCTGGTACCCCTCCGCACCGCACCCGGAAGCAGATCCGCGACTGCTCGAGGCGATGCAGCAGTGCGGCCTCGGCCACCTGAGCGAACGACTCGACAGCGAACTGGACTGGTCGCAGACCCTGAGCATCGGCGAACAGCAGCGTTGCGCCTTCGTGCGCGCCCTGTTGCTGCAGCCAAGGATATTGTTCCTGGATGAAAGCAGCTCCGCACTGGATGAAGCGAGCGAAATGAGCTGTTACCGGCAATTGCGCCGTGCTTTGCCGGACGCCATCATCATCAGCGTCGGGCATCGCGCCTCGCTGGAAGCCCTGCATACCCGCACGCTGGTTCTGCTGCCCGCACAACGCTCGGAACAGGCACTGGAACACGCCTGAACCGGCCCTACGCACTCGCGACACCTGGCTTCGCACCTGACAGGAGGCCATCTACGACAAAGCCGGCTGCAAGAGCCGGCTTTGTGTTGATCAAATCGATGGCGTCCCCTGCTGGAATCGAACCAGCATCTAGCCCTTAGGAGGGGCTTATTCTATCCGTTGAACTAAGGGGACACGGCCGTATTGGCTACGGCCGGGCCGCATCTTAGCGGCGGCGCGCGCATTTGTCATGTCGCGCCCCACTCAGCGCCTAGCGCTGCCAGCCCTGAGCCACAGCCTTGGCGGCGGTTGCAGCACGCACCGGCTGCAGGCCGCCGCGCAAGCGCTCCAACGCCATGCGGTCGGCAATCGCAGTGGTGGTCGCGCCCTCGCGCTCGGCACGCTGGAAGATTTCCGTCAGCGTCGGACCAATCTCTTCGATATGCGCCTTGAGCTGCGCGGCGCTGCCACCAGTGTGCTCGTAGCAGACATCGATGATGCCGCCGGCATTGATCGCGTAGTCCGGCGCATACAGGCACTCACGGCGACGCAGCAGCTCGGCCAGGCTGGCGTCGGCCAGCTGGTTGTTGGCTGCGCCGGCGATGATTGGCGCGCGCAACGCTTCCAGCGTCTGCAGGTTGATGATGGCGCCTAGCGCGCACGGCGCGAACACGTCCACATCGAGGCGGTAGATCTCATGCTGGCCGACCGCAGTGGCGCCAAGCTGGCTGACGGCGCGCTGCACGTTAGTCTCGACGATGTCCGTCACCCACAGCTGCGCACCGGCCTCCTTGAGCAGCTTGGCCAGGCCGAAACCGACCTGCCCTACGCCCTGGATGGCCACGCGGATGCCGGAGAGATCATGGCGCCCCAAGCGATGCGCCACGGCCGCCTGAATACCGATGAACACGCCATAGGCGGTCGATGGCGACGGATCACCGTCACGGCTGCCACCGCCGAATGCCTCACGCTGCCCGGCGCCAGCCACGTGGCGAGTGCGCTCGGCCATGATGCGCATCTCGGCCACGCCGGTGCCGGAATCCGCTGCGGTGACGTAGCGCCCGCCGAGGCTGTCGACGAAATCGCCCATGGCCTGGAACAATGCCTCGCTCTTGCCGGTGTGCGGGTCGCCGATGATCACCGCCTTGCCGCCACCGAGCGGCAAGCGGGCCAGCGCCGATTTGTAGGTCATGCCGCGCGACAGGCGCAGCACATCGCGCAGCGCCTCCTCGTCCGAGGCGTAGTTCCACATGCGGCAACCGCCTAGCGCAGGGCCGAGCGTGCTGTCGTGAATGGCGATGATGGCTTTCAGGCCGCTGGCCTTGTCGTGGCCGTAGACCACCCGTTCGTGATGGTCGAAGTCGACGTGAGTGAAGACGGACATCGGGTTACCTCGGATGTAAAAGGCCGCCCCTCTCCGCGTGGGAGAGGGTGGCAAAGGGGATGGGTTTGCGGCTCAGGCAGCCGGTTCGAACAGCTGCACCGCAGCGATCTCGCTGACGCTCAGGCGTGCCTTGAGCTGCGTCGCCTGCTCGCGCGCCTTGGCCAGTGCCGCTTCCTTGACGTGGCCATAACCGCGGATCTGCTCGGGAATCTCTGCCAGTGCCACCGCCGTGCGGTAGTTGCCACCATTGAGCTCGCCCAGCAGGTAGGCCACGTTGGCTTCGTACTCCTCGATCAGCTCGCGCTCCAGGCGACGTTCGGCACTGTGGCCAAACGGATCGAGGACGCTGCCACGCAGGAACTTGAAGCGCGACAGTACGCTGAACGCCTTGAGCATCCAGGGGCCGAAGCTGCGCTTGCGCGGCTCACCAGTCACCGCATCGGGCTTGCTCAACCAGCTCGGCGCCAGGTGGAACTGAAGCCGGTAGTCACCTTCGAACTGGGCTTCGAGTTGCTTGCGGAAGGTCGAATCGCTGTACAGGCGCGCCACTTCGTACTCGTCCTTGTAGGCCAGGAGTTTGAAGTAGTAACGCGCCACGGCCTTGCTCAGGCGCTGCTCGGCATCGGTATCGACCTTGCGTACGCGCTCGACCAGCTCGCGATAGCGCTCGGCATAGGCCGCGCTCTGGTAAGCAGTCAGACGTTGCATACGATCGGCGACGATTTCCTCCAGCGTGCTGCAATGCGGCGCCTCGACCACCTTGGGCGCGGCGACTTTCTCCACTGCGGCCAGGTCATGCGCGGCACGACGCCCCCAGAGAAACGCCTGCTGATTGAGCTCGATGGCCACGCCATTGAGTTCGATGGCCTTGTTGATGGCCTCGGCAGAGACTGGGACCAGTCCCTTTTGGTATGCATAGCCGAGCATGAACAGGTTGGTGGCGATGCTGTCGCCGAGCAAGCGAGTGGCCAGGCGGGTGGCGTCGACGAAGCGGGTCTTGCCCTCGCCCACCGCCTCGCTGATCGCCTCGCGCATGGCAGCGCCGGGCACCTGGGCGTCCGGATTGCGAGTGAACTCGGCAGTGGCCGCCTCATGGCTGTTGATCACCGCGTGGGCGATCTTGTCGTTGAGCTTGGCCAACGCCTCCTCGCTGGAGGACACCACCAGGTCGCAGCCCAACAGCAGATCGGTCTCCCCGGCGGCGATACGCACGGCGTAGATGTCGCTCTGCTGCGCGGCGATGCGGATGTGGGTGATCACCGGGCCGAATTTCTGCGCCAGGCCAGCCTGGTCGAGCACGGTGCAGCCCTTGCCTTCGATATGCGCAGCCATGCCCAGCAGCGCACCGACGGTGGTCACACCGCTACCGCCGACACCGGGCAGGAGGATGTTCCAGGGGCGACTCAGGGCTGGTTGCTTCGGCTCCGGCAAGGCGATGAACAGCGCGCTCAGGCCAACGGCCTCGGGCTTGCGCAGGCTGCCACCGTGGACGGTGACGAAGCTTGGGCAGAAGCCTTCCAGGCAGCTGAAATCCTTGTTGCAGGCGCTCTGGTCGATCTCGCGCTTGCGCCCCAGTTCGGTTTCCAGCGGCAGCACCGACAGACAGTTGGATTTGACGCTGCAATCACCACAGCCCTCGCACACCGCCGGGTTGATGAAGGCGCGCTTGGCCGGGTCGACCAGCTTGCCGCGCTTGCGCCGACGGCGTTTCTCGGTGGCGCAGGTCTGATCGTAGAGGATCACCGAAACGCCCTTGAACTCGCGCAACTCGCGCTGCACAGCGTCCAGCTCGCGACGATGATGAAAGGTCACACCGGGTGCGAAAGTGGCGCGGGTCGGATACTTATCCGGCTCGTCGCTGACCAGGGCGATGCGCTTGACGCCCTCGGCATGCACCTGCTGGCTGAGTTGGTCGATGCGCAGTTCACCGTCGATGGGCTGGCCACCGGTCATCGCCACCGCGTCGTTGTAGAGAATCTTGTAGGTGATGTTGACCCCGGCTGCGACGGCTGCGCGCAGGGCCAGGTGGCCGGAGTGGAAGTAGGTGCCGTCGCCTAGGTTCTGGAACACGTGCGGCGTGTCGGTGAACGGCGCCTGGCCGATCCAGGTCGCGCCCTCGCCACCCATCTGGGTAAAGGTGTCGGTGCTGCGGTCCATCCACTGGGTCATGTAGTGGCAACCGATGCCGCCGAGGGCGCGGCTGCCTTCCGGCACCTTGGTCGAGCTGTTGTGCGGGCAGCCGGAGCAGAAATGCGGCGTACGTACGGTCTTGTGCTTGGGCGCGGCCAGGGCCTTTTCCTTGGCATCGAGGAAGGCCAGGCGCTCTTCGATGGTCGGGCTGCTGTAGATCGGTGCCAGGCGCTTGGCGATCACCCGGGCGATCATCGCCGGGGTCAGCTCGCCCAGGTTGGGCAGCAGCGAATTGCCCTGCTCGTCGAACTCGCCGACCACGCGCGGGCGCTTGCCCACCGGCCAGTTGTAGAGCTGGCCGGTCAGCTGGTCCTCGATGATGCTGCGTTTCTCCTCCACCACCAGGATTTCATCTAGGCCTTCGGCGAAGCCATGCACCGACACCGGCTCCAGCGGCCAGCTCATGCCGACCTTGAGCACGCGCAGGCCAACCTTGGCGCACAGCGCCTCGTCCAGGCCGAGGTCATCCAGGGCCTGGCGCACGTCGAGATAGGACTTGCCGGTGGTGATGATGCCGAGGCGCGGGTTGGGTGAGTCGAGCTTGACCTGGTTGAGGTTGTTGGCCAGGGCGAAGGCCCGCGCGGCGTAGATCTTGTAGACGTTGAGGCGTTTTTCCTGCGCCAGGGGCGGGTCGGGCCAGCGAATATGCACGCCGTCTTCGGGTAGCTGGAAATCCTCGGGAATCTTCACCTGGATACGCAACGGGTCGACGTCTACCACGGCCGAGGAATCGACGTTCTCGGCGATGGTCTTCAGCGCCACCCAGCAGCCACTGTAACGCGACAATTCCCAGCCGATGATGCCGTAGTCCAGCACTTCCTGGACGTTTGCCGGGTTGAGCACCGGAATCGACGCGGCGATGAACGCATGTTCGCTCTGGTGGGCGATGGTCGAGGACTTGCAGCCATGGTCGTCACCGGCCAGCAGCAGCACACCGCCGTGCTTGGAAACACCGGCCGAGTTACCGTGCTTGAACACGTCGCCGCTGCGGTCGACGCCCGGCCCCTTGCCGTACCACATGGCGAACACGCCGTCGTAGCGCGCCCCAGGAAACAGGTTGGCCTGCTGGCTGCCCCACACGGCGGTCGCGCCCAGCTCCTCGTTGACGCCGGGCTGGAAGTGGATGTGGTTTTCCTTGAGGTACTCGCGCGCGTCCCACAGGCTCTTGTCCAGCCCGCCCAGGGGCGAGCCGCGATAGCCGGAGATGAAGCAGGCGGTATTGAGACCGAAGGCGGCGTCACGCTGCTTTTGCAGCATGGGCAGGCGGGTAAGCGCCTGAGTGCCGGTCAGGTAGAGGTGACCAGTAGCAAGGCGATATTTGTCATCCAGGCGGATTTCGGCCAGTGACATGGAGCGCTCCTTTTATTTTTATGGCGAGCACGAGGAGCGCGACGGTAGACACGCTCCGTTGAGTCCTGCCGCAGGATCACTGCGACGGATTTGCCTAAAGCATGACTGGAGGGTTCCGCTTTTTTATTTCTATTTTCGGGCTTCGAAGGCAATACTTCGCATGATCCTTCCAACAATCACAATAAATTGGAAACAATCATGCAGGACAAGCTCAACCCCATCGACCGGCGGATTCTCCGCCTGCTGCAACACAATGCCGACCTCTCCGCTGCCGAGGTGGCGGAAAAGGTCGAGCTGTCACAATCACCCTGTTGGCGGCGCATTCATCGCATGCAGGAAGACGGGCTGATCGAACGCAAGGTCGCCCTGCTCAATCACAAGCGTCTGGGCTTCGGCATCACGGTGTTCGTCGATATCAAGTTGTCCGCCCACGGCCGCGGCAATCTGGATGAGTTCGAGCAGGCCGTGGTCGGCTACCCACAGGTGCTGGAGTGCTACAGCATGGCCGGCGGCTCGGACTACCTGCTCAAGGTGGTGGCCAAGGACATCGCCGATTACGAGCGTTTCCTGCGCGACCACTTGCTGCAACGCCCGCACGTACATGAAGCGCACTCGCACATCGCCATGAGCGAGGTCAAACGCACCACCGAGCTACCGCTGGATTAGACCCTGGCTTGGTGCCTGGCCTTGCGCGCCCTCCAAGCGGCCAGCAGCGACGGGCCGAGTGCGGTGAGGGCCGAACCGAGCACGACCACCACGGCGCCTGCATAGGCGATCCAGTTGACCTGTTCGGGCAGCACATGATCCGGCCACCAGGTCGATGCCAGGGCCACGGACACGAAAGTCACCAATGGCGTCAGCGCCAGGGTCGCGCTGACTCTCGAGGCCTCCCAGTGCGCCAGCGCTTCGGCGAAGGCGCCATAGGCCACCAGGGTATTGAGGCAGCAGGCCAACAGCAGCCAGCTCTGCAACGGGCTCAGCTCTAGCACCTGCAGCGGCTGCGCCCAGGGCGTCAGCAACAGTGCGCAGGCCAGGTAGATGACCATCATCACCTGCACCGAGCTCCACGAGGTCAACAGTTGCTTCTGCGCCAGGCCGTAGAAGGTCCAGACGAAAGCAGCAGCCAGGACGGTGAGCACGCCGGTGGTATAGGTGGTCAGCGAGGTCAGCAGTTCGCCCAGGCGCTGATTGAAGAACAGACCGAAGCCCAGCAGCATCACCATCAGGCCAATCGCCTGGCCCAGGCTGAAGCGCTCGCGAAAGACGAACAGGCTGCTGATCAGCAGCAGGATGGGCGCCACCTGGATCACCAGTTGCGTGGTACCGGGGCTGAGCAGATTGAGCCCCACCAGATACAGCACGTAGTTGGCCGTCAGCCCGCCGATGGCCAACGCCAGCAGCCAACCACCCTTGCGTCCCAGCGGCCGAAAACGCGGTAACCGGCAACTCGCAGCGAGATAGGCAAATAGCAGAGAACCGGCCACGGCCAGGCGATACCAGGTGACCGTTACCGGGTCCATCACCTGCAGGACTTCTTTCAGCTTGATTGGCAGGATGCCCCAGAGCACGGAGGTGATCAGGGCGAGCAGCAGGCCGTACATCCAACGGCCGGAAGAAATGTGCATGGCAACCTCTGGCAGGCGGCCAACAGAGCATGTCGACCGCAGCAGAGCATTTTAGGAGAGGCATGCACACCTACACAGCGACAGTTCAGCCCGGTTGCCGAGCGAAACTGTACTGCTCAGCACCCGCAGGACGCCAGCCGACCGGCGCCAATAATCCATAAAATCCGCCAAAAGACGCTAACAGGCAGCCAAAATCTACCATCTGTCGTTTTGCCAAGCATGTCGCATTGACCACAGTAGACTCAGATTATCCAGAACCTGCAGATGGAGCTCTCACCATGTTCGGCCAACGCGATATCGACCCCCAACCGGGCACGCATTACCGCAGTTCACGCCTGAGCGCCGTCAACGGCCAATACTTCTTCGCCACTCGCGAAGGCACGCTGGAAGGCCCCTTTATCTCCCGCCATGACGCCGAGCAGAGCATCACGCGCTATATCGAGCGCATGACCATGGCCGACAAGCTGCTACGCCACAGCAGCGAGCACATCGACAATCTGCAGCGCCGCGAAGCGATCAAGCACAATCAGGAGCTTTGAGCGCTCACCCATTACAGATGCGCCAGGCCCAAGTCGCCCCGATGCGCCGCGAGATGCGGCAACACCGCGGCCAGCAGAGGCTCCTTGAAGGCATCCTGAAAGCGATGCGCCAGGCCTGGAATCAACTTGAGCTCTGCACCCTTGATATGCGCCGCCACGTGTACGCCATGCATCACCGGCAGTAACGGATCGGCCGTACCGTGCACCACCAGCGTCGGTACTTTCAGACGATTGAGCAGCTCGACCCGACTCGACTCGGCAAGAATCGCCAGCAACTGACGCTGCACCCCTTCGGGATTGAAGGCGCGGTCATAAGCCTGTTCGGCCTGATGCAGGAGCAAAGCACGATCATCATGCACCGTCGGGCTACCGAGGGCCGCGAGCAAATCTGCCTGCTGTTGCAGCGCAGCCTCGCGACTCACTGCCTCGCGCCTTGCCAGCAGCGCCACCAGCGCATCGCTGGGTGCAGGCAACCCTTGAGCACTCGAGCTGGTCATCACCAGCGTCAGACTGAGAACGCGCTGCGGCGCCAGATCGGCCAAGTGCTGGGCGATCATGCCGCCCATGCTCGCGCCCAGTACATGGAAGTTGTCGACGCCCAGACGGTCCATCAATCCCAGGGCATCGCCAGCCATGTCGCGCAGGTGATACGGCGCGCCAAGCGACAGGCCCAGGCGATAGCGCAGCACTTCATAAGGTAGGTTGATGCTTGGCGCTGGTCGCCGCCAGGTGCTCAGCCCCACGTCACGATTGTCGAAGCGCACGACGCGAAAACCCTGCTGACACAGGCGCTCGACCACCTCGTCAGGCCAGTGGATCAACTGTCCGCCCAGCCCCATCACCAGCAGCAGCGTCGGGTCGCGCTCGCTGCCGATGCTTTGATAAGCCAGACGCACCTCACCGACATCCGCATAACGGGTCGGCTCGGACAGGTCGCAACGATTGGCCGCAAAAGACGGCAAGCCGCAAAGCAACGCGGCCAGGAAAATTAATGCACGCATGGAAACACCAGAAACGCAGAACCCCACTGAAACGCGAGTCTGATGAAAGTCGTTCGACGGCGCTGCCACACAAGCGTGACAGTTTGATGAAGGGGGACGAACGGTTGCCCGAGTGGTGACCAGAGGTAGGATCCAGAGCGTCGCGAACGCCCCTCACTTACCTGTGAAAGGGGCTTCAGCCGCGACCACCGGGGAATCAGGCCAGCTCGGTGCGCAACTGCCTGGCGGCGGCCACCATGTTCACCAAGGCTGCCTCGGTTTCCGGCCAGGCGCGGGTTTTCAAACCACAGTCGGGGTTGATCCACAGCCGTTCGAGCGGGATACGCCGTGCCGCCTTGCGCAACAGTCCGACCATCTCGACGCTGTCGGGTACGCGCGGCGAGTGGATGTCGTAGACGCCCGGGCCGATTTCGCTGGGATAGTCGAAGCGCTCGAACGCCTCCAGCAACTCCATATCCGAACGCGACGTCTCGATGGTGATCACGTCGGCATCCATCGCCGCAATGGACTCGATCACATCGTTGAACTCGCTGTAGCACATGTGGGTATGGATCTGCGTCTCGTCACGCACACCGCTGGCGGTCAGGCGGAAGGCCTCGGTGGCCCAGTCCAGGTAGTGCTGCCAGGCGGCCTGGCGTAACGGCAGCCCTTCGCGAAACGCCGCCTCGTCGATCTGGATGATCTTGATGCCGGCTGCCTCCAGGTTCACCACCTCGTCACGAATCGCCAGCGCCAGTTGCCGCGCCTGCACTTCGCGGGACACGTCCTCACGCGGGAAGGACCACATCAGCATGGTCACCGGGCCGGTCAGCATGCCCTTCATGACCTTGTCGGTCAGGCCCTGGGCGTAAGTGATCCACTCCACGGTCATGGCCTGCGGGCGGCTCAGATCACCGACTATTACCGCCGGTTTGACGCAACGTGAGCCGTAGCTCTGCACCCAGCCGAAGCGGGTGAATGCATAACCATCGAGTTGCTCGGCGAAGTACTCGACCATGTCATTGCGCTCGGCCTCGCCATGCACCAGCACGTCCAGGCCCAGACGCTCCTGCACCTGCACCGCATGGCGAATTTCGCTGTGCATGGCCTCGGTGTACTCGGCCGCACTCAGCTTGCCCTGCTTGAACGACTGTCGCGCCAGGCGAATCGCCGAGGTCTGCGGGAAGGAGCCGATGGTGGTGGTCGGCAACAATGGCAGTTGCAGGCACTCACGCTGCTGTTCGATGCGCTCGGCGAACGGCGACTGGCGCTGGGCATGACGCGGACGAATCGCCGCCAGGCGCGCCTGTACCTCAGACTTGTGAATACGTTTTGAAGCTGCGCGAGCGGCCTGTACTGAGCGGCTCGCTTGCAAAGCGGCTTGCACAGAGGCGTCTTCCGGCGCCTCCAGGGCCTTACCGAGCAACGCGACCTCCTGGCATTTCTGCACGGCAAAGGCCAGCCAGCCTTTCAGCTCGGCATCGAGCTGGTCTTCACGAGCCAGGTCCACCGGGCTGTGCAACAGCGAGCAGGACGGCGCCACCCACAACCGCTCGCCCAGGCGTTCGTGAGCGTGACGCAGCACCTCGAGTACCTTCTCCAGATCGCAACGCCAGACGTTGCGCCCGTTGACCACGCCCAGCGACAACACTTTATAGGCTGGCAGGCGATCGAGAATGGTCGGGTACTGCTCCGGGGCACGCACCAGGTCGATATGTAGGCCGTCTACCGGCAGGTTGGCAGCCAGCCCCAGGTTGTCTTCCAGGCCGCCAAAATAGGTGGCGATCAGCTTCCTGCACGGCTCGCGCTGAATCAGGTTGTAGGCGCGCTCGAAGGCGTTCTTCCACGCTTGCGGCAAATCCAGCACCAGGATCGGTTCATCGATCTGCACCCACTCCACGCCCTGCGCCGCCAAACGCTGGAAGATCTCGCCATAGACCGGCAGCAGGCTTTCAAGTAACTCAAGCTTGTCAAAGTCGCCACCCTTGGCCTTGCCCAGCCATAGATAAGTCAGCGGGCCGATCAGCACCGGCTTGACGTTGTGACCGAGGGCATGCGCCTCAGCCACCTCCTCGAACAGCTGCTCCCAGCTCAGGGCGAACTGTTGATCCGCACTAAATTCCGGCACCAGGTAGTGGTAGTTGGTATCGAACCACTTGGTCATTTCCTGCGCGTGGGCACCACCGCAGCAACTGCCGCTGCTCTTGTTCGCAACGGCCCCACGGGCCATGGCGAACAAGGTATCCAGCGTCGGCTTGCCGGCGGCCGGGCGAAAGCGCTCAGGAATCACTCCGAAGGCCAGCGAATGAGCGAGCACCTGGTCGTACCAGGCGAAGTCGCCCACCGGCAGCAGGTCGATACCGGCATCCTTCTGCAATTGCCAGTGCTCGGCGCGCAGACGCTGGCCGACGGCGCGCAGGCCGGCTTCGTCCAGCTCACCTTTCCAGCGGGCTTCGAGGGCTTTTTTCAGTTCGCGGTCGCGGCCAATGCGCGGAAAACCGAGGGAATGGGACAGGGCCATGTCGTGAAACTCCAGAATCAATCGAGATGGCGCCATTCTCGGCATCGATACCGAGTGAGACAAACTCAAGATTTTCGCCTTGATCTATAGAATTACTCATGTAGGCTGTATGAACCATTTTCATCCAGCCCTGGCATTGGATGAGCGAAACCTTCGTAGAGACCCGCCATGCTCGAGCTGCGCCACCTGAAAACCCTGCACGCCCTGCGCGAAACCGACAGCCTGGTGGAAGCCGCCGAACGCCTGCACCTGACCCAGTCAGCGCTGTCGCACCAGTTCAAGGAGCTGGAAGAGCGCCTCGGCCTGCAGCTGTTCGTGCGCAAGACCAAACCCGTGCGCTTCACCAGCGCCGGCCTGCGTCTGCTGCAACTGGCCGACGCCACCCTGCCCCTTCTGCGCGGCGCCGAGCGTGATTTGGCGCGCCTGGCCGGTGGCACCGCTGGCCGCTTGCACATGGCCATCGAGTGCCACAGCTGCTTCCAGTGGCTGATGCCGACCATCGACCAGTTTCGCGACGCCTGGCCGGAGGTGGAGCTGGACCTGGCCTCGGGCTTCTCCTTCGCCCCGCTGCCGGCCCTGGCCCGAGGCGACCTGGATCTGGTGGTGACTTCGGATCCCATCGAGCTGGCCGGCATCACCTATGTGCCACTGTTCACCTACGAGGCCATGCTCGCCGTCGCCAATCAGCACCGCCTGGCGCACAAGGCCTACATCCAGCCTCAGGATCTGGCCACGGAAACCCTGATCACCTACCCGGTGGAACGCGACCGTCTGGATATCTTCACGCGTTTTCTCGAACCCAACGATATCGAGCCGGCCCAGGTGCGCACCTCCGAACTGACGGTGATGATGATGCAGCTGGTGGCCAGCGGCCGTGGCGTGTGTGGCCTGCCCAACTGGGCGCTGCACGAGTACAGCTCGCGCGGCTACGTCAGCGCCAAGCGCCTGGGCGAAAAAGGGCTGTTCGCCACGCTCTACGCGGCGATTCGCACCGATATGCTCGACGCGCCATTCATGCGCGACTTCCTGCTCACCGCCAAGGACACCTCCTTCGCCAGCCTCGAAGGCGTCAGCGTGGCGCGCTGAGCGTCGCCACATGGGGCAAGGATCGAGCAAATGTCGTAGGGCGGGTTAGCCGCCTGCCACCTTCCGCAATCCCCCCTGCAATGTCTGTCGCGGCGTAACCCGCCATCGGCGCAACGCGTTTCATCGCCTGGGGGTTAGAAGCTTCGCCCCGGGGCGGGGTTCCTACACTCATGTATCCCCTGAGGCCGCCGCGCCTCACGGCGAATGAGGAGTGAACGGCTACCCGCCAATTGCCTTGTTACAACTCCCGTCTTGCCGCATCGTGACCAACAGTCATAGCATGACCACCGGTCACGAAACCCGGAACCGTCATGCGCTACCAGGATCAACTCTTCCAGCAACGGGAAAACGCCCTGCTGCAATCCGCTCGCCAGCTGTTTCAGGAGCAATCCTGGGATCGCGTCACCATCGCCGAAGTGGCGCGTCACGCCGGCATCGGCAAGGGCACGGTGTACAAGCACTTTTCCAGCAAGGAGGCGCTCTACGCACGCCTGGTGCTGGACTGCTCGCGCCAGCATCTGAGCGAACTGCGTGAGACCGCGAACCAGGCTCCGCCTCGCGAAGCTATGCGCCATGTGATTCGTCGCGCCTTCGAACAGCTGCTGGCCGACCCGCTGCAAGCCCAACTCTGCCTGCTGTGCGACCGCCCCGCTTTCCAGGAACGGCTGGACGCACCCTACCGTGAACAGTTCCTCGAGCTGGAAGGTCAGTACATGGCGCTGTTCAACCAACTGCTGCAAGGCAGCTTCAGCGAACTGCAACTCTCCCCCACTGATTGCCAACGCCTGCTGTGGGGCGTGGAGGCTTGCGTCAACGGCGTGATGGCCCGTATCGCCTCCGGCGGCTTCGCCCATTGGGCAGAACCCATCGAGCTGGACGCCTATTTCCAGCGCGTCACCGATTTCATCATTGCCGGCCTGCAAGGCCAGGCCGCCGCGCTGCACGCAGCGCCTGCACTCAGCGAGTAAACCCACATGTTCGCCCAACTCAGCAAGCGCCCCTGGATCATCGCCGTCGTCATCGCAGCCCTGCTGCTGGCCTGGCTGTTCAGCGGCGATCGTTTCGTCGCTCGCGAGGATGTCGAGGCCGACCAACCCGCCACCACCAATGATCTGGCGCGCGTCGAAATTCAATGGTTGGAAGCCCAACCCATGCAGCGCCAGCATGTCGTGCAGGGGCAGATCGAAGCCTGGCGCCGCGTGGAACTGCGCGCCCAGGTCAGTGGCAGCGTGCAGAACCTGGATCAGGACAAGGGCAACCGCGTCGCCGCCGATCAATTGCTGCTGAGCATTTCGCCTGACGATCGCCCAGCCCAGGTCGCGCGCAGCGAGGCCGATGTGCGCCAGCGCCAAAGCGACGTCACTGCCGCCAAGCGCCTGCGCGAACGCAGCCTGGTGTCGGCCAACGAGTTGATGCGCCTGGAAAGCGAACTGGCCAAGGCCCGCGCCGAACTCGACAGCGCCCGCCTGCAGCAGCGCAACACCAAGATCAAGGCGCCGTTTGCCGGTATCTATGACCAGCGCATGGTCGAACTGGGCGATTTCGTCCAGCCCGGCCAGAGCCTGCTGACCCTGGTGGATATCGACCGCCTCAAGGTCAGCGCGCAGATTGCCCAGCAGCAGGTCACCCAGCTCGAACTGGGCCAACCGGTAAAGGTTGAACTGCTCGACGGCCGCACGCTGCAAGGCGAGCTGCACTTTATCGCCGCCGCCGCCGACCCCGGCTCGCGCAGCTTCCGCATCGAGGTCAAGGTGGACAACCCGGACGGCCTGCGTCTGGCCGGCGCCAGCGCCACCCTGCACATTCAGACCGGCGAAGCCATGGCCCATCGCCTGTCCCCTGCTCTGCTCAGCCTGGACGAAACCGGCCGCCACGGCGTCAAGTGGGTCAATGACGCGCAGCGCGTGGAGTTCACCCCGGTGCAACTGATCAGCGTCGACAATCAGGGCGCCTGGGTCAGCGGCCTGCCGCCGAAGGTGGCGTTGATCACCCTCGGCCAGGGCTTCGTCCAGCCCGGTCAGCAGGTACGCGCGCAACTCGCGGCCGAGGGCAGTTGAGATGCACGCACTGATCGCTGCCGCACTCGACCGTAGCCGTACCACCATCCTGGTCCTGCTGTTCCTGCTCTGCGGCGGGCTGGTGGCCTACATCGCCATGCCCAAGGAATCCAACCCGGACGTGGTCATTCCTATCATCTACGTTTCGGTGACCCTCGAAGGCATCAGCCCGGAAGACGGCGAACGCCTGCTGGTGCGTCCACTGGAACAGGAGCTGCGCAGTCTCGAGGGCGTCAAGGAAATGCGCTCGGTATCCAGCGAAGGACACGCCTCGGTGACCCTGGAGTTCGACGCCGGCTTCGACGCCAAGGTGGCGCTGGCCGACGTGCGCGAAAAGGTCGATACCGCCCGAAGCAAGCTGCCTGAAGAGGCCGACGAGCCGACCGTCAACGAAGTCAACGTGGCGCTGTTCCCGGTGCTGTCGGTAGGGTTGTCCGGGCCGATTGCCGAAACGGAGCTGGTGTACATCGCCCGGCGCCTGAAGGAGAACATCGAGGGCATCGCCGAAGTGCTGTCAGTGGAGATAGGCGGCGACCGCGAAGACCTGCTGGAGATCGTCGTCGACCCGCAGGTGCTCGACAGTTACGGCATCGATTACAACGAGCTGTTCAACCTGGTCAGCCGCAACAACCGCCTGGTCGCTGCCGGCAGCCTGGATACCGGCGCAGGCCGCATGAGCATGAAGGTGCCCGGCGTCATCGAAGACCTCGAAGACGTGATGCGCATGCCGATCAAGGTGGTCGGCGACAGCGTGGTCACCTTCGCCGACGTCGCCACCATTCGCCGCACCTTCAAGGACCCCACCGGCTTCGCCCGCATCAACGGCCAGCCGGCCATCGTGCTGGAAGTGGCCAAGCGCAGCGGCGCCAACATCATCGAGACCATCGACCAGGTCAAGGCACTGATGGAGCAGGCCAAACCCCTGCTGCCGCCGGGCGTTGAAGTCAGCTACATCATGGATCAGTCGCAGGAAGTGCAGAGCATGCTCGGCGACCTGCTCAACAACGTGCTCACCGCCATCGTCCTGGTACTGATCCTGGTAGTGGCGAGCATGGGCATGCGTTCGGCGCTGCTGGTCGGTCTGACCATTCCCGGCGCCTTCCTCAGCGGCATCCTGCTGATCTGGATGCTCGGCTTCACCCTCAATATCGTCGTGCTGTTCAGCCTGATACTGGTGGCCGGCATGCTGGTCGACGGCGCCATCGTCGTCTCCGAGCTGGCCGACCGCTACCTGCACCAGGGGCAGACACCCCGTCAGGCCTGGGCCAACGCCGCCACGCGGATGGCCTGGCCGGTGATTGCCTCCACCGCCACCACTCTGGTGGTATTCCTGCCACTGCTGTTCTGGCCCGGCGTGGTCGGCCAGTTCATGAAGTACCTGCCGGCAACGGTGATTCTCTGCCTGCTGGCCTCGCTGGCCATGGCCCTGGTATTTCTGCCAGTGCTCGGCGCCGTCACTGGCGGCCAGGCACGCCCACAAGCCCCCAGCGCCAACCGCGCCGGCAACGCCTACCGCAATCTGCTGGCGACGCTGCTCAAACGCCCGGGCCTGACCCTGCTCGGCATGCTCGCGCTGATCGCGCTGATCTACGTCGGCTATGGCCGCTTCAACCATGGCGTGGAATTCTTCCCCGACGTCGAACCAGAAAGTGCGCAGATCTGGCTGCGCGCACGCGGCGATCTATCTGTGCAGGAGAAGGACGCCCTACTCCAGCAGGTGGAAAAGCAGGTGATCGGCATGCGTGAGGTCAAGGCGCTGTATGCACGCTCCCTGGCACAGCCGGAAGGCCAGCAAGGCCAACTCGGCGCCGACGTGATCGGCACCCTGCAGTTCCAGTTCGTCGACTGGCACCAGCGCCGACCGGCCAATGACATCCTCGCCGAAATGAGCAAGCGCACCGCCGGTATTCCCGGCGTGGTGCTGGAGTTCCGCAAGCAGGAACAGGGCCCCACCGACGGCAAGCCGGTCAAGCTGCAGATCAGCTCGCTGGACCCGGCACTGGGCGAGCAGTGGGTCGAGCGTATCCGCGCGGAAATGACGCGGCTCGGCGGCTTCGCCGATATCGAGGACGACCGCGCCCTGCCCGGCATCGAATGGCGCATCAAGGTCGACCGCGAGGCCGCCGCGCGCTTCGGCGCGGACGTACTCAGCGTCGGCAATGCAGTGCAGATGATCACCAACGGCCTGAAACTGGCGACCTACCGCCCCGAAGATGCCACTGACGAAGTGGACATCCGTGTGCGCCTGCCCGGTAACTGGCGCTCGCTCGACCAACTCGGCCGCCTGACCCTCAATACACCGGCCGGCCAGGTACCGCTGAGCAACTTCGTCGACCTGCAGCCTGCGCCCAAGGTCGGTACCCTGCGCCGCGTCGATGGTGACCGCACCATCACCCTGCAGGCCGACCTGGCCGAAGGTGCGCGCCTGGACGAACGCCTCAAGGCGTTGCGCGAAGCGCTCGGCGATGTACCGGCCGAGGTCAAGGTGAAATTCGCCGGCGAGGATGCCGACCAACGCGAGGCGGCCACCTTCCTGATGACCGCCTTCGTCGTCGCCATCTTCCTCATGGCGATCATCCTGGTGACCCAGTTCAACAGCCTCTACCAGGCGGCACTGGTGCTGTCGGCCATCGTTCTCTCCACTGCCGGCGTGTTGATGGGCCTGCTGGTCAATAGTCAGTCGTTCGGCATCGTCATGGTCGGCATGGGCCTGATCGCCCTGGCTGGCATCGTGGTGAACAACAACATCATCCTGATCGACACCTACAACCAGCTGCGTCGCCAGGGCCTGGAACCGCGTGAAGCGGCGCTGGAAACCGGCAGCCTGCGCCTGCGCCCAGTGCTACTGACGGCGGTGACCACCATCCTCGGCCTGATGCCCATGGTGCTCAGCATCAACGTTGACCTGGTGACCCCGAGCCTCGGTTTCGGCGCTCCCTCGACGCAGTGGTGGACGCAACTGTCCAGCGCCATCGCTGGCGGCCTGGCCTTCGCCACCGTGCTGACCCTGCTGCTGACGCCTTGCCTGCTGGTACTCGGTGC
Organism: Ectopseudomonas toyotomiensis; assembly: GCF_017167985.1. Taxonomy (NCBI): domain Bacteria; kingdom Pseudomonadati; phylum Pseudomonadota; class Gammaproteobacteria; order Pseudomonadales; family Pseudomonadaceae; genus Ectopseudomonas; species Ectopseudomonas toyotomiensis. Next base: position 327,183 of record NZ_CP070505.1, read on the forward strand.
CCGCTTCGAGCGGCGTCCACCGCCGCTGGAGACCTACGACACCGACCTGCTCGACCTGCCGGAGCATCTGATTGCCGCCAAACCCGACAGGGCGCAGGTCCAGCGCACCAGCTGACGCCGAACCTCCCAGAAATACATGGCAAAACGCCAGATATCGCCTAGGCTAACCAGCAATGATGGTTAGGGCGGGAATGGAAAGGCAGCAGGGATGCTTTTAACAGACAGCAGACGCGCAATACGTCTTGCAGAAACGACAAAGCCCTCTCTTGGAGGGCTTTGCTTTTTCACTCGCTTGGCATTGGCCAGCGGAAGGAAGAAACACCGAGCTAACGAAGTGTATGGGGTCGGCATCCTGCCTGTTGGCCACTTCGTTAGCCCGGTAACCGGAGAGTAGTCCAGGCAGTGGCAATGTGCCAAGCCTCAATTGCGCGGCATGCTTCACAGAGCGGAGACGCTCCCCTGGCAGCTCTCGCCCCCGCCCAACATGACCCAGCACGTTCGCATGACGGCTGATCAGCCCCCTCTCTCGTGATGCTGAAACAGCGCAACGCACTTATGCACAACTTACGAGCAGGGTCTTACTCCAGTGCCATACAACTAAGCACAAAGAATAATGTTTTTATGGCGCCATAAAAATAACACACTAAATAGATGCAACTATTTTTTGGCGCCTAAAAAATAGCAATTATAAGTTATTGTTTTAATTACAAAAAATATTAAAGAAAGTGATAGTCGCACAATTCATAACTTTTGGTTCACGTTTTGCTTGAAATGCCAAAACAGCCAACTTAGTATCCGCGCCATTCGAGCACCCCATTCGATTGCAGTAACCATTACGCAATCTTAGTGGCGTACTTAATGAACACGGATGTTGGCCAGTTCAAATCGGCTAGCTCAATTATATGAGAGAGGGATCTATGCGAATCAGCATCTTTGGACTGGGTTATGTGGGCGCCGTATGCGCCGGTTGTTTGTCGGCTCGCGGCCATGAAGTCATTGGCGTCGACGTATCGCAAACCAAGATCGACCTGATCAATCAAGGCAAGTCCCCCATCGTCGAACCCGGCCTCGCCGAACTGCTCGAAGCCGGCGTCAACTCCGGCCTGCTGCGTGGCACCACCGATGTGGGCGCCGCAGTACTGGCCAGCGAACTGTCCTTCATTGCCGTGGGTACGCCGAGCAAGCGCAATGGCGACCTTGACCTTGGCTACATGGAATCGGTGTGCAAGCAGATCGGTACCGCCCTGCGCGACAAGCAGGAGCGCCACACCGTGGTTGTGCGCAGCACGGTTCTGCCAGGCACGGTAAAGAATGTGGTGATTCCTCTGATCGAAGCAGCGTCCGGCAAGAAAGCCGGTGTCGATTTCGGCGTGGCCACCAACCCGGAATTCCTCCGCGAAAGCACCGCGATCAAGGACTACGACTTCCCGGCCATGACCGTGATCGGTGAGCTGGACGAACAGTCCGGCGATCTGCTGCAGGAGCTGTACAGTGAGCTGGACGCTCCGATCATCCGCAAGTCCATCGAAGTGGCGGAAATGATCAAGTACACCTGCAACGTCTGGCATGCAGCCAAGGTCACCTTCGCCAACGAGATCGGCAACATCGCCAAGGCAGCCGGCGTCGATGGCCGCGAAGTGATGGACGTGGTCTGCCAGGATCACAAGCTCAATCTCTCCAAGTACTACATGAAACCTGGCTTCGCCTTCGGCGGCTCCTGCCTGCCCAAGGACGTACGCGCCCTCTCCTACCGCGCCGGCAGCCTGGACGTGGAAGCGCCGCTGATCGATTCGCTTATGCGCAGCAACGCCGCCCAGGTGAAGAAGGCTTTCGACATCGTCACCAACTACGACAAGCGCCGCATCGGGCTGCTGGGCCTGAGCTTCAAGGCCGGCACCGACGACTTGCGCGAAAGCCCTCTGGTCGAGCTGGCCGAAATGCTGATCGGCAAAGGCTACGAGTTGCGCATTTTCGACAGCAATGTCGAGTACGCCCGCGTGTTCGGCGCGAACAAGGAATACATCGAATCGAAGATCCCCCACGTTTCCTCGCTGCTGTGCAAGGAGCTCGACGAGGTGGTCTCGCAATCCGATGTACTGATCATCGGCAATGGCGAAAAGCGCTTCGCCGAGGTCATGGACAGCGTCGGCGATGACAAACAGATCGTCGATCTCGTGGGTTTCATGGCACATGCCACCCAGGCCAACAAGGAAGGCATCTGCTGGTAGCAGAGAGCTAGGGCCTGAACGAAAAGTCGCCGCGCGAAGGCACTTTTCGTACAGAGCCTAACAAGAACAGAGGCGGCATCGGTTGAGTGTCGCTTGGTTGGTTATGGCGTGTCGCCAGTTCACTGCCCATACGATCCGAATCGATGTTTACAAGGAGTGACAGCATGATTCCTCTGATTTTGTCCGGCGGCAGTGGCTCCAGACTCTGGCCGCTCTCGCGCAAGCTGTATCCCAAGCAGTTCCTGGCCCTCACCGGCAGCGAGACACTGTTTCAGCAGACGCTCGGCCGCCTGGCAATCGATGGCATCAGCAAACCCATCGTGGTGTGCAACGAGGAACATCGCTTCATCGTCAGCGAGCAACTTGCCGCTATCGGCAGTGAGGCGCAGACCATTCTGCTGGAGCCGTTCGGCCGCAACACCGCGCCGGCCGTGGCCATCGCCGCCATGCACCTGCTCGCCGCTGGCCGTGACGAGCTGCTTCTGGTTCTGCCGGCCGATCACGTGATCGAAGACCTGCAGGTATTCCATAACGCACTCGGCGTGGCTCGCAAGGCTGCAGAACAGGGCGAGATGGTGCTGTTCGGCATCCCCGCCGAGCGGCCTGAAACCGGTTACGGCTATATCAGGACCGGCGAGCGATCCGGGCTGCCGGGCGGTGTTCTGTCAGTCGAGCAGTTCGTCGAGAAGCCCGACCTGGCCACCGCCAGCGAGTTCGTGGCGCAAGGCGACTACGTCTGGAACAGCGGCATGTTCCTGTTCCGCTGCAGCCGCTATCTGGAAGAGCTGCAACGCCACGATCAGGACATCTACGACACCTGCCAGCTGGCGCTCAGCCGCAGCAAGAGCGACCTGCAGTTCATCCGCATCGACCCCAGCTCCTTCGAGTGCTGCCCGGACAACTCCATCGACTACGCGGTGATGGAAAAGACCGATCGTGCCTGCGTGGTCCCGCTCGCTGCAGGCTGGAACGACGTCGGCTCCTGGTCCGCGCTGTGGGACGTTCAGGACAAGGACGACAACGGCAACAGCCGCTCTGGCGATGTGGTGATCCACGACAGTCAGGACTGCCTGGCCCACAGCCAGAGCAAACTGGTGACCCTGGTCGGCCTGAAGGACGTGGTGGTGGTGGAGACCAAGGACGCCGTGATGGTCGCCCACAAGGACCGCGTGCAGGACGTCAAGCAACTGGTCAACACCCTCACCAGCGACGGGCGCCCCGAGGCGCAGAACCATTGCCAGGTCTATCGCCCGTGGGGCAGCTACGACTCCATCGACAGTGGCAACCGCTTTCAGGTCAAACGCATCGTGGTCAAGCCAGGCGCCAGCCTGTCGCTGCAAAAGCACCATCACCGTGCCGAGCACTGGATCGTGGTCTCCGGCACTGCGCGGGTGACCTGTGACGACAAGACCTTCCTGCTCTGGGAGAACCAGTCGACCTACATCCCCATCGCCGCCGTTCACCGCCTGGCCAACCCCGGCAAGATTCCCCTGGAGATCATCGAGGTCCAGTCCGGCAGCTATCTGGGTGAGGATGACATCGAGCGCTTCGAGGATGTCTACGGCCGCACCGACGCCACGGTCAACTAGCGACTTTCAGCGTCACAGCGGCTGACGCTCGTACACGGCTTCACTGGAGGAAGCACGTCACATGCCTAGGTTATTCAATGGGGTCGACACCTCATCCGGTTTCGGCAAGCTGTGCGGTTGGGCGTGCCTGATCGCCCTGCTCGCGCTTGCCTCGGAAATGGTCGACCCGAGCTACCTCGACCCGTCGCATCAGAAATTCATTTTTCTGATCGGCGCGCTGGGCATGTGGCGTTACGGCAACGCCGCCACTCACTACCTGCGCGGCATGTACTTCCTGCACTGGCGTTTCCCACGCATGCGCAAGGCCGTCGAGCGCATGGGGGCCGCGGCGCTGCCCGAGCACATGTTCATGGTGGTGACCAGCTTCCGCATCCCGACCCACACCACCTTCAAGGTGTACCAGTCGGTGTTTCAGGAAGTGCAGCGCATGCCCGTGCCCTGCACCGTCATCGCCTCGATCGTGGAGAAAGGCGACGAGAACTTCATCAAGGACATCATGCGTCAGGAGGTCCGCGACCGCGACGACATCAAGCTGATCATCGTGCGCGCCCGCGGCACCGGCAAACGCGACGGCCTGGCGCATGCCTTCCGCGCGCTGTCCCGGCAGATGCCTCTGGAGAACGCCGTGGTCGGCGTGGTCGATGGCGACACCATGATGCTGCCCGGCTGCGTCGAGCGCGCCGTCAGCATGTTCGCCTATCTGCCCAGTGTCGGTGGCATCACCACCAACGAGTTCTGCGAGGTGGAAGGCAGCAAGCTGATGCAGGAGTGGCACACCATGCGCTTCGTCCAGCGGCACATCAACATGTGCTCGATGGCACTGAGCAAACGCGTGCTGACCATGACCGGGCGCCTGTCGTTCTTCCGTGCCAGCGTGATGACCAACCCGGAATTCATCAAGGACGTGGAAGCCGACTTCCTCGACCACTGGCGGCTGGGGCGCTTCCAGTTCCTCACCGGCGACGACAAGTCCTCCTGGTTCAGCCTGATGCGCGCCGGCTGGGACACCTTCTACGTGCCCGACAGCCACACCCTGACGGTGGAGCATCCACCAGATAACAGCTTCCTGCGCGCGACCCGGCAACTGATGTACCGCTGGTATGGCAACTCGCTGCGGCAGAACTTCCGCGCCACCCGACTGCTGGGCCTCGACCGCCTGGGCCTTTTCACCATGTACGTGCTGTACGACCAGCGCGTGTCCATGTGGACCTGCCTGATGGGCCTAAGCGCCTCGGTGGTGGCCGGCCTGCTGTTCGGCATCCAGTACCTGTTGCTGTACCTGTTCTGGGTGCTGTTGTCGCGCACCCTGGTAACGCTGTTGTTCTTCTTCGCCAAGCACCCGGTGCATCCGATGTACCCCTTCGTTCTGTATTACAACCAGATCGTCGGCTCGGTGATGAAGGTTTACACCATGTTCCACATGGACCAGCAGAGCTGGACCCGGCAAAAGACCACGCTCAGCAATGGCAGCGTCAGTTTCGATGCGGCCCTTAATCGATGGACGTCGAAGACGATGTTGTTGTCCTCCATTGCCATCTTCTTCGGGGTCATTTCGGTCCTGCTAGAACTCACGCAACCTTAAGCAAAGGCGCGAATGCTATGAGTAGCACCACTGTCTTACCCGTAAACGTTGTTCACGAAGCGATCGATGAGCGCCAGTTCGTCCGCGCCAAGATCCCCGCCCGCATCAGCCTGCAAGGTCACGGCCTGAACGGCGTGGAATGCGAGATCCTGGACATCTCCCTGGGCGGCATCGGTCTGTCCTACGAGCAGCCACTGAAGCTCGGTAGCCTGTTCCAGGGCTCGATCAAGCTGAAGCTGAACCAGGTCGACCTGAACATCGACACCAAGCTGAAGATCGTCTCCCAGCGCGGTCATGAAGTGGGTGCCGAGTTCGTCGAGCTGGATCGGCAGAAACGCGACATCCTGCGCTACATCATCTCGGCCTACATGTCCGGCGACATCGCCGACATCAACGGCCTGTTCAACGTGATGCAGCGCGAGAACTACATCAAGGAGCGCAAGACCAAGCAGGCCAGCTCGCGCACGCCCACGGAACGCCTGCAAGCGGCGCTGGGCTCGATGCTGTTTCTCGGCGCCGGCCTGGCCGCGCTGAGCCTGATCGTCTACAAGAGCTACCTGCTGTTCTTCCAGATGCCGGCCGCACAGGCGGTGGTCAGCGCCAATGCCTACGTGGTGAGCATGCCGGAGAACGGCAACCTCAAGTACCTGATCGGCCCCGAGCAGACCAGCGTGAGCACCGGCCAGCCACTGGCCAGCGTGTCCACGCAACTGGCCAGCAGCCTGACCAGCCCGACCGACATCGCCGCCCTGGCCAGCCTCTCCGAGCAGGATGCAGCCGCCCTGCTCGGCCGCGTGACCGTCGAGACGGTGATCGCCAGCCCCTGCGACTGCAGCCTGTACTTCCCCCGCCCGCGCATGGATGGCTTCGCCTACAAGCAGGAACAGCTGGTACATCTGCTGCCGCTGGATCAGCCGCTGAACGTCAAGGCCAGCGTGCCGTTCGATCGCATGGACAAGATCGAGCGCGTGCGAGCGGTCGAGATGCGTGTGCTGGGTAGCGACGCCATCTACAGCGGCGAGATCGTCGCCAGCCGCGTCGACGACCAACGGCAGATGGTCGAGCTGACCATCAAGCCGGATCAGGCGTTGCCGCGCAGCGCCTATCAGTTGCCGACCGCCGTCGACTTCAAACTCGGCCTGCCACTGCGCTGGACGTTCTGAGGTCGCCATGCCGGTCAGATACCTTCTATGCACAACCGCCCTGACGCTGGCGCTCGCCAGCTCGGCGCATGCGGCACGCAGCCTCGAGCAGGTCCGTTATGCGCTGTTTCAGGATAGCCAGGCGGAGGTCGAAGCAGACCTGCGCCATCTGGCCGCGCGTGGCGACCTGGGCGCCACGCGCCTGCTCGGCGAAGTGCTGGCCGGCCGCAGCCCGGCGAATACCACGCAGGCCATCGACCTGTTCAAGCAGGCCTTTGCCGATGGCCGCGGGGACATCGGCGCGCTGATCCCCCTGGCCCGCCTGGTGGACAACAAACCGCGCTGGCGCGAAGCCAATCGCGCATACATGCGCCAGGCCCTCAGCCGCTTTACCGCTGGACGAGACTTCATCGCCGTCGACACGCGCCTGGAAGTATTCCTGGTCTACCCCGAGCTGTTCACGCAGGACGAAGTCACACGCCTGATCGAACTCTATGACCGCGCCTGCCTGATCTACTGCCACGCGCCGCTGTACCGAGCGGTGGCGGCAGCCCGCTACGGCGAAAGAAGCGAAGCCGAGAAGTGGTTCCAGCTGGCCGTGGAAAGCGACCCGCGTGCCGTGCAGCGCTATTACGAGTTTCTTGGCGAGCAGCGCAACGTGCTGTTTCGCGCCTTCGCCGAACGCCTGGCGCCGCGCATGAATGCGCTGCCGGTCGACCTGGTGCACCGTATCGCCCAGCAGGTGGCGAACATCCGCAACATCGAGATCAGCACCTTTAACAACAACCGCCCGACCACTCGCGCGCAGACCGACGAAGAAAAAGAAGCCCGCGAAGTCAAGGCGAAGGCCCATGCCAGCCTGGTCGAACAGCTCGACCGGGAAGTGCTGCAGTGGCTGGACAACGCCATCGAGCGTGATTTCGGCCCGGCCATGCTGAGCAAGGCCAGCTTCCTCATGACCGCGCCAGACCGCTACAGCCCGGAGCCGGTGCTGGCCCTGATCCAACGCCTGGAACAACGCCAGGGCGAGAACCTGACCCTGAGCATGGCCGAACGGGAAAACCCGATCACCCCGCAGCGCATCAAGGCACTGCGCGCCAGCCTGCACATGGTGCTGTGGCGCACCCTCGATCCGCGCTTGAGCCAACGCCTGATCACCGAGCTGCAGGCCGAGCAGTATCCCGAGGCCCAGCTTCTCGAAGGCGACCTGTACAGCCAGGGCGGGCTGGACGAGCCCGATCAGGATCGCGCCCTGGAACTGTACCTGGCAGAGGCCCGCCAGGGCTCGGCGAACGCCCTGCTGCGCATCGCCCGCCTCTATACCTACGGCCGCGCCATCTGCCGCGATAACGGCAAGGCCTACGCCTTCGCCTATGCCGCCCACGAGCTGGGCGACCAGCGCGCCACCGATCTGATGCACTCGCTCAGCACCCGGCTCACGCCTGAACAGCGCGATATAGCCGCCGCCGAAGGCAACCGTCTTATCGAGGAATCCACACTGTGAGCGCTCCCAATTCCCTTGGCCGCGCAGCCCTGCTGCTCGCCTGTATGCCACTCGGTCTGCTGCACGCGGAAGAAACCAGCATCACCTCGCCCGAGCTGGAGCCGGTCACCTCGCTGCTGACACACAAGCTGTTCCTACGTACCGGCTACGGGCCGGACGAAACGCGCCTGGGCGAAGACCGTCGCAGCTTCTTCAGCCTGCGCTACGAGCCGTCCTATCGCTGGTACTCCCCCGAGCAACGCTGGGCCAAGTGGGAAGCCTTCGGCCGTCTGTGGCTCAACTACGACACCGATCCGAATGCCCTGCAAAGCGACGAGGGCAACGACGAGAACCTGTCGAGTCGGCGCCATGCCTACAGCGAAGCCCGCGAGTTCTATGTACGCCGCAACCTGCTGGGCGATGACCCGCGCTTCTCCGCGACTTTCGGCCGCCAGCGCTTCAGTGATCGTTTCGGCATCTGGTGGGACGACAGCATCGAAGCCCTGCGCCTGGACTACAACGACAGTTTCGCCAAAGGCTTCGTCGCCATAGCCGAGAAGTTCTACTACTACAACTCCGACGACAACCGACTCGACCCGCGCGACAAGAAGATCCGCTACCTGATGGCCGAGTACGCCTGGCGCTGGCACGCCGATCACTGGATCGGTGCGCGCCTGCTGCACGAGGACGACTACTCGGGCAGCTCGCCGGATGATCGCCAGGATTTCGATGGCCTACGTTATGGCGTATTCCTGCATGGTGACACCCGCCATCTGACATCGCTGGTCAGCGACTACCATCTGGAAGTCGCGGCACTCGACGGCAGGCTGGAAACCACACAGAACAATGGCCTGCGCGACAGCGGCGACAAGACCGGCTGGGCCGTGGTGGCGGATGTCGGCAAGCGCTTCGAAACACTGCCATGGACACCACGCGTAGGCATCAGTGGTGGCATCACCGATCGCCCAGACGACAGCGGCAGCGACGGTTTCACCCTCAACCGCATTCAGTCCGACCGGCGCAACGATCCGCTGAGCTACAGCAGTCGTCTGGTCAGCAACCTGGTCAGCGTCAACCTGAGCAACCTGGCCTTCTACGGCATCGTGCTGGAAACCCAGCCCACCGACCGCACTGCGCTGGATATGCGCATCAGCGATCTGCATCTGCGCAACCGTTCGGCGCAACTGCCCCTGCGCACCACCACCGAAGACGTGGTGCGCGATACCGGCTCGTCCCATCTGGGCCAGGTGCTCGACATCAACCACTACTGGCGCATGTTCCCGCTGGCCTACGACGGCAAGCGGGTACAGCTCAACACCCTGGCCAGCCTGAGCTACTTCAAGGCCGGCAGTGCGCTGGAAATCGGTGATGACTATCAACTGACGCTGGGCATAACCCTGACTTACTGACCGAGAGCAGCGCTAGCATGATCTTCGCCTCCAACGTCTTTCTGTTCCTGTTCCTGCCAGTGTTCCTGCTCTGTTACTACATAGCCAAGGACCACTGGCGTTCGTACGTGATCGTGCTCGGCAGCTACCTGTTCTACGCCTGGTGGCGTCCGGACTTCCTGCTGCTGTTCGTCGCCATCTCGTACTGGAACTACTGGTTCGGCCTGCGCATCAAGGCGCGGATCGATGTCGGCGAGAAGAAAATCGCCTTTCGCCTGTTGACCGTCGGCGTGATCGGCAACCTGGCCACGCTCGGCTACTTCAAGTACGCCAACTTCGGTGCCGACGTGCTGGTGGCGGTGCTGGAACCGCTGGGCATCAATACCTTCACCCTGGAACACATCATTCTGCCGCTGGGCATCTCCTTCTATGTGTTCCAGGCACTGAGCTACATCGTCGACATCTATCGTCGCAATGCCGAGCCGACCAATCGCTTCGTCGATTTTGCCGCCTATATCGCCCTCTTCCCGCAACTGATCGCCGGGCCGATCCTGCGCTACAGCCTGATCGACAAGCAGCTGAAGAACCGCACCCATTCGCTGGAGCTGTTCTCCCTGGGTGCCTGCCGCTTCATGCTCGGTTTCATCAAGAAAGTGCTGATCGCCGACTCTCTGGCGCCGATGAACACCCTGTTCATCAGTGGCGGCGGCGAACTGCAGATGGCCGATGCCTGGTTCGGCCTATTTATCTCGGCCCTGCAGCTTTATTTCGACTTCTCCGGCTACAGCGACATGGCCATCGGCCTGGGCATGATGATGGGCTTTCGCTTCGCCGAGAACTTCAACCAGCCCTATATCGCGCAGAGCATCACCGAGTTCTGGCAGCGCTGGCACATGACCCTGGCCGATTTCCTGCGCGACTACGTGTACATGCCACTGGTGCGCAAGCGCCTGGTCGGCATGCTGGTCGGGCTGGTCATCACCATGGTGCTGTCGGGGCTCTGGCACGGGCCGAGCTTCGCCTTCATCTTCTGGGGGCTGTTCTTCGGCATAGCCATGGTGCTCGAGCGCAAGCTGGACATCGCCACCAAGGTCAACACGCCCTACAACTTCTGGCGCAATGCCCGCTGCATGTTCGTGCTGGCCTCCTGCATGCCGCTGTTCTTCACCGGCAACCTGCCGCACGCCCTGCAGGTCTATCAGGCGCTGATCGGCCTCAATGGCATCGGCTCGCTGGACCTGTACTGGTTCGGCACCTCCGCCATGACCATGACCTTCACCCTGATCGCCCTGCTGTGGATCATCATCGCCGGCGGCATCAACATTCGCTATTACGCCGGCACTCACAAGGACCAGTACTTCATGCAACACGTCGGAGGCTTCAGCGCCCTGTTGCTGTGGGTCGGTTTCCTGCTGACGCTGACGCGCCTGGCCGCGAACTCCTTCTCACCCTTCCTGTACTTCCAGTTCTGAGGATGCCCCCATGTTTCCGGTGATGAACTCGGCCAGCAAGATCAATGGGATTCTCTTCTGCGTGATGCTGTGCGCCATGTTCCTGTACTCGCTGCCGACGGTGTTCGCCTTCGCCGGCACACAGACCCAGGCCCTTTCGCTGTTTCTCGACGGCAAACTGGTGCGCAAGTTCGAACAGTTCTACGACAAGCAATTGTTCCTGCGCGACCCGTCCGTCGAGCTATGGGCCAACATCCAGCACGCGATCTTTCGTGAAGGCGCCAGCGGCGTGGTGCTGGGCCGCGACGGATGGTTGTTCACCAACCAGGAATACCTGCAACCCCGTGACCTCGAGGGCAACCTGGAGCGACAAGTCGCGCTGATCGACAAGGTGCGCGCGCAACTGGCGCAACAGGGCGCGCGGCTCATCGTCCTACCGGTTCCGATGAAGCTGGACACCTACGCCGTACACTCAACCTATGTCCCTTCGGAGCAGATCAGCGGCCTGTACCAACACTTCAGCCAACGCCTGCACGACCACGGCATCGACACCGTGGACCTGCGCAGCGCCTACCAGAGTGCGGCGGCCACCGAGCAGCTGTTCCTGCGTAACGACACCCACTGGAGCCCGAGGGGCGCCGAACTGGCAGCCCAGACCCTGGCCAAGCAGTTTCCTGAACTGCAGGGCGAGACCCCTTACCTGACCCAGGCCGTCAGCGAAAAAGAGGTGACCGGCGACCTGCTCAACTACCTCAAGTTCGACCCCAGGCTGGCCCCCAGCTATTTCGAGCCGGTGCATATCCAGCTCTACGAAACCCTGCAGCAGAGCCGCAACGACCTCGCCGACAGCCTGTTCGGCGAAGAGGCCGTATCACTGGCGCTGGTCGGCACCAGTTACACGCGCATCGATGACTGGAACTTCGTCGGTTTTCTCAAAGAGGCCCTGCAGCGCGACCTGGTAAGCGTCGCGCTGGAAGCCCGCGGCCCATTCCAATCGATGAACGAATTTCTCGCCGGCCCAGCCGCAAAAAGCGGCGAGCTGCGAACGGTGATCTGGGAATTCCCCCTGCGCACCCTGCTCGCCCAGCGTCAGATTCCTTCTCCCCTGGCTACGCCAGAAACTGCCCAACACTGACCGAGGTACCGTCGTATGCCTGCCCTCATTTTCCGCGCCCTGATCATCCTGCTGACGATCGCCAGCGCCGCCGCCCAAGCCCAGGACGGCAACGCCGACCTTTACGACCCAGTGGCCCCGGCCAACTCGGCTTTCGTGCGAGTCCTCAACCTCAGCGAACGCAACATCGAAGTCACCCTCAGCGGCAAGAACAAGCCTCAGGTCGTCACCGGCGGGCAGTTCGGCGGATATCGCTTCGTCGCGCCGGGCAAGCAGCGCATCGCCGTGGCCAACCAGGCGATCGAGCATGAGCTGAAGGCCAACACCGCCAGCACGGTGATCTACCGCGACGGCCAGCTGCTGCTGATCGCCGACCAGTTCGTCAACGAACCGCGCAAGGCGCAGATCGCCTTCTACAACCTCACCGACAAGCCGGCGGCGTTGAAGACCGTCGACGGGCAGCACGTGGTGGTCGACACCATCAAGCGCGACGAGACCGGCAGTCGCATGGTCAACGAGCTGAAGATCGCCTTCGCCGCCTACGCCGACACCGAACAACTGATCGGCTTCGACGAGCTTTTCCTGAAAAAGGGCCGCTCCTACAGCTATGCCCTGCTGCCCGCAGCCAACGGCTACCGCGCGATAACCCTGGCCAACAGCATCGACCCCAGCGAATGAACCCTGAACGGCCAGCCAAACAAGTGAGCGGACGATGATCCCAAAGAGCATGAAGCACTATTTTCTACTGGCCGTCGGCAGCCTGATCGCAGCGAGCGTACAGAACGCCTCCGCTGCGGTTCAGGGTGAAAAGACCGATGAATGCACGGATTTGCAATGCCTGATCTGTCCGCAACTCAGTGCGCCCGAGGAATATGCCGAAGGCAACATGAAGTCACTCAAGCAAATCGTGCCGGGGAGCGACCGCTGGCTGTTTCGTTCGGAAGTCGACCTGACCAACGAGTTCGGCATTCCGCCGGCCATGCAGCCGGAATTCGCCCGCCTGATGCGTGCGTTCGCCAGCCATGGCACCCAGGTGGCGGTGGCCGTGCAACCGACTCGCGGCCTGATGCATCGTGCCCAGCTGCAGCCGGGACAGATGCATGGCTTCGATTACGCGCGCGCCAGCGCCAACCTGCGCAAGTTCCTGCAGCAGATGCGTGATGGCGGCGCCATCGTTCCGGACATCATGACCCTGGTGGAGCAACCGCCGAAGGATTTCTTCTTCCGCCGCGACCACCACTGGACCCCGGTAGGTGCAGAGGCCACCGCCCGGGTCACCGCCGACGCCATTCGCCAGCACCCGGTCTACGCGCAACTGCCGCGCAAGGGCTACGCCACCGAGCAAACCCTGACCCTGTACAAGGACGGTACCCTCAACCTCGGCCTGGCGGCGATCTGCGGCAACCACTTCGGTTATCAGTTCGTGCCCGGTTACCAGACCGTGCCGGAAGACAACGACGCTGCCCTGCTGTTCGAAGAGCAACCCGACCCGGAAATCGTCCTGGTCGGCACCAGTAACTCCGCCGCCCGTGAAGACGAGACCAAGCAGTTCAACTTCGACGGTTTTCTCAAGCAGTACCTGAGCAGCGACCTGATCAACTACGCCCTGCCCGGTGCGGGCCAGGACGGCTCGCTGCTGGAATACCTGCTGTCGTCCAACTACGCCCCGGACAAGGCGCCCAAGCTGATCATCTGGGAACTGCCGGCCAACTATCGCCTCGATGGCGACCTGATGTACCGCCAGCTGATCCCGGCCGTCAACGGCGGCTGCAAAGCCAGCGACAGCCTGCTCGAAACCCGCGTCGAACGCCCGGCCATGGGCCTCAACGACCGTCTCGAACTGCTCAGCAACGCCGGTGCGCAGCGCAAGGACCTCAAGGGGCGCAATGCGGTGCTCGACATCCGCATCAGCGACCCCAACATCAAGAACTTCTACATCATCACTTACTACGACAACGGCACGCGCGACAAGGTGTGGTTTCGCCGCGAGGCCATCGTCACCGGCGGCCAGTACTACCTGGAACTGAGCCGCGCCGCGGAGTTCCGCGACGCCAACCTGCTGTCGGTGCTGCTCGAGCCTACCCAGGTGGTGGAACAGCCCTTCCAGATCGAGACCAAGCTATGCCTGTAAGGATTTCGCCCGGCCGCCTGACAGCCATGCTGGTGCTGCTCGCCGGCCCCATGAGCGCCAGCGCCACGCAGTCGATCTGGAGCAACCACACGCCGAACATAGCGGCGCAGATGACGGGCGACTACCGCAACGAAAGCTGCCCGAAAAAACCGCCTGCCGCCTACACCGGGCACCTGCAACTGGACAGCAAGTACGACCAGAGCGACGCCAGCAAATCGCGGTTGGTGGCGCGCCAGAGCAAGGACACCGAACGCATCCGCCAGCAGGTCAAGCAATACATCGGCGGCCTGGTGAAAGCGACTCAGGTGTTCCAGCGCACCAGCAAGGCCAACGAAGCCACCACTGCCCTGGCCTGCCTGAACCTGTGGCTCGATGCCTGGGCCGGCAAATCGGCACTACTCAGCGACGACGCCAGCAAGACCGGCGTCGCCTCGCGCAAATGGGCGCTGGCCGCCATCGCCTCGACACTGCTCAAGGTGCAGGCCTTGAGCGATCAGCGCTATCAGCTGAGCGCCGTTCAGACGCGCTGGCTGGGCCAGCTGTCGGCCAAGGTGATGGCCGAGTACGAACCACGCCGCTACGACAGCGGCATCTACTTCAACAACCACGACTACTGGGCCGCCTGGGCCGTGGCCGCCACCGCCATGCTGCTCGACGATGACCGCGCCCTGGCCTGGGCCGATGTCGCGCTGCGCCGCGCCTTCGCCCAGCTCACCCCCGGCAGGGGCGACTACCAGTACCTGCCCCTGGAGGTCGCGCGCGGCCGCCTGGCTGCCGACTACAGCCAATACGCCCTGGTGCCGCTGATGCTGCTGGTGGAGGCTGCCGAACATAACGGTCGCCCGCTCACCGAGCAGGAGCGCGAGAAACTCGCCGGCCTGGCCAACTTTGCCGCGCGCGCCGTGCTGGAGCCCAAGACCCTGGCGGAACTGACCGAGCGCCAGAGCGAAGTCGGCCCGCACAAGATGGTCTGGGTGCTGCCCTTTCTCACTCGCTATCCGCAGCACCAATGGGCCGCACGCCTGTACCAGGCACACGGCAAAGCCATCAATCACTACAGCCAGGTAGGCGGCGATCTGAAACCGCTGTACCCCCAGCTCAACTGACGCAGGATGCCACCATGTCCCAGGCACTGACCCTCTCCCGCGCGCTGCTGCTGACGGCCTGCGCAGCCTGCAGCCTGAGTGCCCTCGGCGGCCCGACGGCCTTGCACACGCTGGACCCGCAATGGCAACAGCAGCAGCAACAGCGCACCAGCCAGCAGATCATGCAACACAGCCAGCCACCGGCCTTCGACCTGCAGGCACCGGCGCAGCGCGGCAACGCCAGCCTGGAGCCGATGTACTCCGCGCAGGCGGGCAGTTGGCCCTTCGAGCCGTTCGTGCACAACGGCCTGTTCCGCGCCATCGCCGGCTACCAGGCGCAACACCCACGTACAGTGGTCATTCGCGGCGGCAGCGTCACCCTTGCGCAACTGCACGCACAGCTGAACGACCCACAGGTTCTGCGTAAACATGAAGACGGTTACCTGCTCAGCTACCCGCTGATGATCGCCGAAGACGCTGCTCTGCTCATCGACGATCAGGTGCTCTACCTCTTCGGCCCATCGGGCACCGCGCTGATCAACCAGGGTTTGCTGCAGGTAAAAGGCTCGCGCCTGGAAAGCTGGAGCGACGGCCGCGCGCTGGCCACCGACCGCCCTACCCGCCCCTTCATCATGAACTGGGCCGGCAGCCGACTGCGGGTTGTCGACTCGCACCTGGTCAAGATCGGCTACAACGCCAACTTCTCCCGCGGCATAAGCAGCGGCATCAGCGCGCAGCAATCGGCCACTCGGCCGGCGGCGCGCATCCTGATCGACAACAGCCGCTTCGACAGCATGGCCAGCGCCCTGGAGCTGCGCCACAGCGAGGCCCTGATCCGCAACAACCAGTTCAGCCACCTGCAGCAGTACGGCATCGATCTGGGCAACAGCCGCTTCCTGATCGCAGACAACCGCATCGACGACGTAAAGCACAACAGCGGCATCCGCATCGGCGGCAGCAGCAGCGGGCGCATTCAGAACAACCTGATCCTGCACACCGGCAAGAGCGCCATCGAAGTCAGCGAGCAGAGCGGCGCCCTGCTGATCGAGAACAACCGCCTCGGTGCGTCCAGGGGCTACGGCCTGATGCTGCGGCAGATCAACGGCGGCGCCGGGCTGCTGATCGAGAACAACCTGATCGCCAACAGCCGACTCAGCGCCATCGACGCAGGCGGGCTCAGCGGCGCCCTGATCATCGACAACCGCATCCAGTCCACCCCCGAATACGCCATCAGCCTGCGCAACGAGCAGCTCACCGCCGGCCAACTGGTCATCACCGGCAACACCCTGGAAAGCATCGGCAAAGCCATGATCCGCGTGGAAGGCATGCAGAACACCGTGCTGGGCAGCAACCAGTACCGCGCCAACCCGCTGTTGCAGAACCTGCTGATCGGCGACCTGCTGCCGCTACAGAGCCAGATCCTCGACAACACCGTGCGGCGCAACTGCCACCTGCAGATATCCCAGCCCCTGACCGGCACCAGCAGCAGCGCAGACGCCCCCACCTGCACCAACTGACCTACGCCAGACGTGGCCAAAAAGCCTGCACTCATCCTGATCCGAGTGCAGGCCAGGACACTAACGATGCTCGACTTTCAACGCTGAAAACACGGCAGCCCCGGCACTGGTCTCATTGCCGTTGTTGTCGAGCGTGTAAACGCCCGCCTTGAAATACAAATTATGGCTGGCCCAGGCCGAGTTGAGTACACCGCTCCAGGTCTTGACCGCACCACCGGGCTCGACCAGGCCAATCGTCAGCCTGCCGTTCTTCGCCAGAAACACCTCATAACTGAAATCCTGATTCAGCTTGATCTTGCTCGACAGCACGATCTTGGTTGCATTGGCGCCGGCCGGATTGCCGCGAAACGAAATCACCACATTGCCATAGCCAGTGGGCGACAAGGATTGATAGCCCAGCATCACGGGGGGCGAAGTGCCGTTCTTCGAATGGATCTGGGAAAAGGCGATCAACCCGTTCGAAGGCACCTGGGTGATTCTCGCCGTGGCGGTCAGTACGTTATCCGCAGCGCTATAGGGCCAATTGCGCAGAGCACCGTTGGCGAACGTCTCGCGCAACTCACTGCGCGGGTAGGTCGAGTTGGCTGTCGTGGTGCCGTTGACCGGCGCCCAGAAAAACAGCCTGCCCTCCTTGGACTGAAAGTAGTGATCCTGATAACCACCGGCCAGAACGGGAGTGGAAATAACGGCGGCTGGAACACCGACAGGGATGGTCAGGTTCCAGGTGGACAGGTCGATCATGGGGGCGGTACTCCAAGGGTGAAACAGTGGTCTACGCCCGATCTATCCATGGCCGTGCCAGCATCGCTTCGAGCGTTGCAGCGGAGAATATCGGCACTCTCAGCGGCAGTTAACGACCATCCGTCACCATGCTGGCGCTATTTTTTTGACTTCATAAAACATGGCCAACAGAAAAATCTATCCACCTATTCATCGTTAAGGAATTTCCCAAGCGAAACGCCGATTAGTGCGCCAAAACTGACGGAACCGGCGCCAACAAGCGCTTTGCAGAAATGTGCGCCAGCTCGCGCTTTGTAGCGCGGCGAGCGCTAGCACTCCTTTGAGGGCGCTCGACCATTTGCGGCTGGAACAAGCAAACACCCGGAAACGACAAAGCCCCGAAGCGCATTGCGGTTCGGGGCTTTGGTTTGGATATGGCGGGAAGATAGGGATTTGAACCCTAGGTGCCATTGCTGACACAACGGATTTCGAATCCGTCCCGTTCGACCACTCCGGCATCTTCCCAAGCGGCGCGAATCATAACAGCTGAATGCGCTTTGGCGAAGCTTATTTTGAAAATTTTTCGTGTTCTATCAGGCGCTTGTGAAAAAGCCGGGGGCTGCCCGGCCTTCTCTCGCAGGGCTCAGGCGGTCAGGCGGGTCAGCGCTTCGCGGTACTTGTCAGCGGTTTTCTGCGCGACATCTGCCGGTACGGCCGGGGCCGGGGCTTGCTTGTTCCAGCCGGTGGATTCCAGCCAGTCGCGCACGAACTGCTTGTCGAAGCTCGGCGGGTTGCTGCCTTCGGCGTAGCTGTCGGCCGGCCAGAAGCGACTGGAGTCCGGGGTCAGCACTTCGTCCATCAGGGTCAGGGTGCCGTCTTCGTCCAGGCCGAATTCGAACTTGGTGTCGGCAATGATGATGCCGCGGGTAGCGGCATACTCGACAGCCGTGGTGTACAGCTTGATCGCCGTGTCACGCACCTGGGCAGCCAGTTCGGCGCCGATGATGGCTTCGCACTGCTCGAAGCTGATGTTCTCGTCATGATCGCCCACGGCGGCCTTGGTCGAGGGGGTGAAGATCGGTTGCGGCAGTTTGGCCGCTTCCTTCAGGCCAGCCGGCAGGGCGATGCCGCAGACGGTGCCGCTCTTCTGGTATTCCTTCCAGCCGGAGCCGACGATGTAGCCACGCACGATGGCTTCCACGGCGACGGGCTTGAGGCGCTTGGCGACCACCGCACGGCCTTCAACCAGTGGCAGCTCGGCGGCGGACACGACGTCCTCGACCTTGTCACCGGTGAAGTGGTTGGGCACCACGCCAGCCAGCTTGTCGAACCAGAAGTTGGAGATGGCGGTGAGGATCTTGCCCTTCTCCGGAATCGGTTGTTCGAGGATGACGTCGAATGCCGACAGACGATCGGTGGCCACCATCAGCATGCGCTTGTCGTCGATTTCGTAGAGGTCGCGGACCTTGCCCGAGTAGATCTTCTTCAGGCTCAGGGTGGTGGGTGTGCTCATGTCGGCATTTCCGTTTCTGGCAAACAAAACAGGCGAAACCTTTGCGGGTTTCGCCCATCGATTAACGGCTGGAGCGCGCTGCAGGCCGTTGTTCAACGGCCTGCTGGCGCCAGTCAGCCGAGATTATCCTGGATCAGGCTCAGCACGCGGCGCGATACATCGGCCGGGGCAATGGTGTTGAGGTCTTTTTCCACGGTGACCTGGACGCCATCGCCAACCGGAGTCAGGCGCACCTGGTAGCGCTCGGCGCGGGCTTCGATCTCTTCCTTGCTCGGCGCGCTGCCGAACAGGCGACCGAAGAAGCCTGGCTTCTCTTCGTTGATCTGAGCGCCTTCGGCCATGTTGATGTAGTACAGGCCAAGGCTGCGGTTGAGGTCGTCGACGCGCACGTTGCCGAGCTCCAGCGAACGACCGACGCCGGACCAGGCACGGTCGAAATCGGCACCGAGGTTGAGCACCGGGTTGCCGTTGCCGTCTTCGCTCAGGCTGACGCGGCTGGGCGCATCGTAGTCGCGTGCGGCGAGCAGCGATACCGAGCCGCCCTGCTCCACGCCACGGGCCATGCTCACCAGCATTTCGTCGAGCAGTGCAGCTTCGAGGCTGGCATTGCCGCTACGGGCAGCGAAATCAACATCGGCAGTGCTGCCGGCAGAACGCTCGGCGCTGGTGACGAAAACTTCACTGGTGTTGCGCTGCACGCCCGGCTCGATGCGCACGCGCACGCGGGTTTCGGCATCCGCCGCAACGCCGGAAACGCGGCTGCTCAGACTGCGCGCCATGCTCGTGGAGAGCTCATCGAAACGCTGCCAGGAGGTGATGAACTCACCGGTTTGCGGACGCTCGCTGGCGATACGGAAACCGTTGTCCTCGAAGAACTGACGCACCAGCGGCCAGACTTCGGCCGGCACGCGCTGGGCCACGACCCAACGCGAATCGCCGCTGCGCTGCAGGCTGAACTCGCGCTCGTCGGCACGTACCTGCAGGCCTTGCGGGCGCGGCACTTCGAACTCAGCGGGGGTCGCGGTGCTGCTGGCCACCTGGGCAGGCACCGGCAGCAGCGGATCGAGACGCTTGGCCTGGACATCGGCCGGCAATTGCATCGGTGCAGTCTGGCGCGCTTCCAGGTAGTCGCTGCCGCGATCACGGAAGTAGCCATTTTCACCCCAGAGCCAGCCGCAACCGCTGGTACTGGAGACGATCAGAGCAAGGGCGGAAAATCCGGCCAGTCGCTTCATGCGTAGAATCCTTGAGTTAAGCCAATACACCGCACTGGCGCATGGCCTGGCGCAGCGGTTCGTGACAGCGCGGGCTGAGCCAGGTCAGCGGCAGACGAATACCGTCGCCCATCAGACCCATTTCGTGCAGCGCCCATTTCACCGGAATCGGGTTGGATTCGAGGAACAGTGCCTTGTGCAGCGGCATCAGACGGTCGTTGATGGCGCGGGCGATGGCCGCCTCGCCACGCATGGCGGCGGCGCACAGGTCGCTCATGGCACGCGGCGCAACGTTGGCGGTGACGGAGATGTTGCCCTTGCCGCCCAGCAGCATCAGTTCGACGGCAGTGGCGTCGTCACCGGAATAGACGAGGAAATCCTTGCTGACGCGATCCAGCACGTCCTGAGCGCGCTGCAGGTCGCCGGTGGCTTCCTTGATGCCGATGATGTTGTCGATCTTCGACAGGCGCTCGACGGTCTCCGGCAGCATGTCGCACACGGTACGGCCCGGCACGTTGTAGAGGATCTGCGGGATCGAGACGGCTTCGGCGATGTGGCGGAAATGCAGGTACAGGCCTTCCTGGGTCGGCTTGTTGTAGTACGGGGTGACCAGCAGGGCGGCGTCGGCGCCGACTTCCTGCGCGGCACGGGTCAGCTCGACCGATTCACGGGTGGAGTTGCCACCGGTGCCGGCGATCACCGGGATACGGCCGGCAACCTGCTTGACCACGCGCTTGATCACTTCGATGTGCTCGGGCACTTCCAGCGTGGCGGACTCACCAGTGGTGCCGACCGCGACGATGGCATTGGTGCCCTCTTGCAGGTGGAAATCCACCAATTTGCTCAGGGCCTCCCAATCCAGACCACCCTGCGCATCCATGGGCGTGACCAGTGCCACCATACTGCCCGCAATCATGCAACCGCTCCTGCCGGAAAAATTGAGCCGTAATGGTACTGGTGCCACCAATCCGGCACAAGCAACGGACAGGGGCTTATCAGGTCGTTTGAACACTACCTGCGTTTTTCCACGACCGGCTATCGGCGCAGGCCATCGTCCGATGCACAAGGCATCGCCATTCCCCTCGGCGGTGCTTTTCGCTAACCTGCTGTCTTTGGTCTGCGGCTTCTCGTGCGTGGACCGTTCATCGCTTTAGGAAGGCTGCATGTCCACCCCCCCCGTTCGCGAACAATTCCTCGTCATCAGCGCTCTTGGCCGCGATGCCATGGCCCTGACCAACCTGCTCAGCCGCACCAGCCATGAGAACCGTTGTGCGGTGATCAGCACTCGCCTGAGCCGTCACGGTGAATTCAGCGCCCTGGTGCTGCAGGTGTCCGGTAGCTGGGACGCACTGGCGCGCCTGGAGTCGAGCCTGCCGCTGCTGGCCAAGAAGCATGATTTCAGCGTGGACCTGGCGCGCAGCGCCGCCGCCGAAGTGCGCCCGCAGGCGCTGCCTTATGTGGCCTACGTCAGCGCCGTGTACCGCCCGGACATTCTCAACGAGCTGTGCCAGTTCTTCATCGACCACCGCGTCGAGCTGGAAGCCCTGACCTGCGACACCTACCAGGCGCCACAGACCGGCGGCACCATGCTCAACGCCACCCTGACCGTGACGCTACCAGCCGGCACGCAGATCAGCTGGCTGCGCGACCAGTTCCTCGATTTCGCCGATGCGCTGAATCTGGATGCCTTGATCGAACCTTGGCGCCCACAGAATCCCTGATAGCCGCATGCAAGGAGTTTCCATGCCCGTTGAACTCGACAAAGCCGTTGCCGACTTCCAGGCCGAGGCCACCAGTGGCCAGCAGGTAAAGCTGTCCGCCCTCAAGGGCCAGCAGGTCGTGCTGTATTTCTATCCGAAGGACGCGACCCCGGGCTGCACCACCGAGGGTATGGACTTCAGCGCTCGCTTCGAGCAGTTCAAGGCGGCCAACACGCTGATCTTCGGCGTGTCGATGGACAGCCTGAAGAAGCACGAAAGCTTCAAGTGCAAGCAGGCGTTTCCCTTCGAGCTGATCAGCGACGAAGAGCACCAGCTGTGCGATCTGTTCGGCGTGTACCAGTTGAAGAAGAACTACGGCAAGGAATACATGGGTATCGTGCGCAGTACCTTCCTGATCGACAAGGACGGCGTGTTGCGTGAAGAGTGGCGCAACGTCAAGGTCGCCGGCCATGTCGACAAGGTGCTGGCGGCAGCCGAAGCCCTGAACAAAGGCTGAGCCCCTGCCCTGCAAATGAAACGCCGCGACGGCCAATGGTGGCAGTCGCGGCGTTTTTGTTCGGCGTTAGCCTGGTTTGAGCTGTGCAAGCCCAAGCTAATGCCGCTCAGCCAAGCATCGATGCAGCACATGTGTAGGAGCGGCGCCCCGCCGCGAACATGGGTGGCGCGCAATCGAAAAGCCTCAC
The DNA here is from genome assembly GCF_017167985.1 of Ectopseudomonas toyotomiensis. NCBI lineage: Bacteria > Pseudomonadati > Pseudomonadota > Gammaproteobacteria > Pseudomonadales > Pseudomonadaceae > Ectopseudomonas > Ectopseudomonas toyotomiensis. Next base: position 349,744 of record NZ_CP070505.1, read on the forward strand.
CCCAGCCCCAGGGCGGGGCTCCTACGCAAGGCCGCGTTGGAACCCTTAATTACCCAGGCACGGCCTTTGCCATCGACGCCTTATTCGGCGGACACCGGCTCGGTACGCGGCCAGGCGTTGATCACCGCCTTGAACAGGGTCGCCAGCGGAATCGCGAAGAACACGCCCCAGAAGCCCCACAGCCCGCCGAACAGCAGCACGGCGCAAATGATCGCCACCGGATGCAGGTTGACCGCCTCGGAGAACAGCAGCGGCACCAGCACGTTGCCATCGAGCGCCTGGATGATGCCGTAGACCACCATCAGGTAGAGAAACTGATCGCTCCAGCCCCACTGGAACAGGCCGATCAGCGCCACCGGCACGGTCACCACCACCGCGCCGATATAAGGCACCACCACCGACAGGCCGACCAGCAGCGCCAGCAGCGCGGCGTAGTTGAGGCCCAGGTAGGCGAAGGCGATATAGGTAACCACACCGCAGATGATGATCTCGATGAACTTGCCACGGATGTAGTTGGCGATCTGCTGGTTCATTTCCTGCGCGACCTGCGTGATCAACGCGCGCTCGCGCGGCAGATAACCGCGAAACCACTGGCCGATCTGCTCGCGGTCCTTAAGGAAGAAGAACACCAGGATCGGCACCAGCACCAGGTAGATCATCACACTGACCAGCATCGGCAGGCTGGACAGGGAGAACGACAGCGCCCACTGGCCGAACTTGCCAGCTTCGCCGCGCATGCTGTCGATCAGTTGCACGACCTGCGCGTCGGTGATCAGGTTCGGGTAACGCTCCGGCAGCAGCAGGAACACCGATTGCCATTCGGCGGCCATACGCGGCAGTTCATTGAACAGCGTGCTCAACTGCTGCCAGAGCAGCGGCATCAGCACCAGCATAAACACCGTCAGGCCGCCCATGAACAGGGTGAACACCAGCCAGACCGCCAGCACCTGCGGCACCTTCAGGCGCTCCAAACCGTTGACCAGCCCCTGCATGAGAAAGGCCAGCACCAGGCCGGTCAGCACCGGCGCGAGCATGCCGCCCAGCGTCAGCACCACGGCAAAACCCAGCACCAACAGCACCGCCAACACAACCGCCTGTTCGTCGGAGAAGTAACGATGCAGCCAACTACGCAAAACCTTGACCATCAGAATTCCTTAACGCAGAGAAATGCCGGTTCTTTCACTACGCCCGCCATATGAAAAATGGCGCACGCCGCGCATGAATGACTACGGGGATATGTTTCAAGCTGCAACAGCTGTTCAGGCCTTGCGCAGCCAATAGCGGTAAATGCCTGCCTCGAGCTCTTCATGCAGCAGCGCATGCCCGGCCAGGCTGGCGAAGGCGCGAAAGTCGCGCTGCGAGCCGGCGTCAGTGGCGCTGACCTTGAGCACCGCGCCACTGGCCAGGCGATTGAGTTCGAGCTTGGCCTTGAGCAAGGGCAGCGGGCAGTTCAGCCCGCAGGCATCGAGTTCAGCATCGAAAGCCGGTACGTCTGTCATCATCTACTCCTGATAGGTCGGCTAGGATACCCAAGCCGCCACAACCCTGGCCAGCGCGGTAGCTGGCCGGCTACAGTAACGCCTTTGCCTCCCGAGAGCCCTGAGTGCATGACTTTTCTGCGCCCCACCCTGCTGACGCTGGCCTGCCTGTTCGCCGCCCACACGGGTGCCAGTGACCTGCCGTCGCTAGGCGACGCCAGCTCCTCGATCGTCTCGCCCCAGCAAGAGCACCAGCTCGGCCGTGCCTGGCTCGGCCTGCTGCGTGGCCAGGTTTCACAACTGGACGATCCGCAACTGAAGGATTTCGTCGAGACCAGCGTCTATCGTCTGTCGGAAACCAGCCAACTGCAGGACCGCCGCCTGGAGTTCGTGTTGCTCAATAGCCCGCAGCTCAACGCCTTCGCCGCCCCCGGCGGGATCGTCGGGGTCAACGGTGGCCTGTTCCTTTATGCCCAGACCGAAGCCGAGTACGCCTCGGTCATGGCGCACGAATTGGCGCACTTGTCGCAGCGCCACTTCGCCCGTGGCGTCGAAGCCCAGCAACGCATGCAACTGCCGCTGATGGCCGCCATGCTTGCCGGTATCGTCGCCGCTGCTGCAGGTGCTGGTGATGCGGGCATCGCCACCATCATGTCGACCCAGGCCGCTGCCATTCAGGAACAACGGCGTTTCTCCCGGCAGAACGAACAGGAGGCCGACCGCATCGGCCTGGTCAACCTGGAAAAGGCCGGCTACGACCCACGCGCCATGCCGCTGATGTTCGAACGGCTGATGCGTCAGTACCGTTACGACGCCCGCCCGCCGGAATTCCTGCTCACCCACCCGGTGTCGGAATCGCGTATTGCCGACACCCGCAACCGCGCGGAACAGTACCCGGCCACGGGCCGCGAAGACAGCTTGCGCTACCAGTTGATGCGCGCCCGCGTGCAACTGACCTACGAAGAGACGCCGGGCGTTGCGGCCAAGCGCTTTCGCGCCATGCTCGACGAGAACCCCGGCCTCGATGCCGCACGCTACGGTCTGGTGCTGGCGCAGATGAAAACCGGCCAACTCGCCGAAGCCGGTGAAACCCTGGCGCCGCTGCTGAGCAAGACCCCGGACGATATCACCTACAACCTGGCGCAGATCGAGCTGGATATGGCGGCCAACCGCCTGGACGCTGCCGAGCGACGTCTGGAGCGCATGTTCACCCTCTACCCGAGCAACTACCCATTGCAGCAGGCTCGCGTCGATCTGCTGCTCAAGCAGCAACGCATCGCCGATGCCGAGCGCGCCCTGGACAATCTGCTCAAGACTCGCGCCAAGGACCCGGACGTCTGGTACCAGGTCGCCGAGGTGCGTGGCCTGAGCGGCAACACCATCGGCCTGCACCAGGCACGCGCGGAGTTCTTCGCCCTGGTCGGCGACTACAACCAGGCCATCGAGCAGCTGGACTTCGCCAAGCGCCGTGCCAGCAACAACTTCCAGCTGGCCTCGCGCATCGATGCCCGTCAGCGCGAACTCTCCGAAGAGAAGCGCCTGGTCGAGCAGATGCTGCGCTGATCGGGACTGCAGCGAATAGCCTGATAGTGGCGGTGCGCACGGCGCACCCTACCCGTCGCCCATGGCGGCACCGTAGGGTGCGCTGCGCGCACCGATAACGGCGTGGTATCCCGGATGCAATCCGGGAAACGGCGCCCCCAGAATTGCATCCGGGCGACGGAAGCCTGCGAATACCGCCCCATAAAAAGAAGCCCCGCACTTGGCGGGGCTCTTTTATTTCAGCGCACGGCTCAGGCGCTTTGCGCCAGGTCCATCAGCTCGCGGTTGGCCACCGCGTACATGGCGTAGTCGGTGCCGGTTGCCGAACGCAGCTCGGCCAGCATCGCCTTCCAGCGGTCGACCAGGCGTTGATGCTGGTCGAGCCACAGGGCCACGCGCGCTTCGATTTCCTGCGGACCATCGGCCATCTGCAGCACCGACACGGTGATCGCACGCTGCTGCCAGTCCAGATCATCTCGGAAGGCCTCGCGGGCCAGCGCCTGCCAGTTGTTCTCCACCGGCAGATTGGTGATCTGCTGCAGGTACCAGGACAGCTCCAGGGAGCCGCCAACGGCGAAGTAGGCAGTCGCCACTTCACTGGCATCCTTGCCAGTGACGTCCGCCGCCTCGATGATCGGCAGCAAGGTGTACAGATGGCTGGTGCCGGCGACCACGCGAGCCAGCTCTTCCGGCGTGCCGGCTTCGACGAAGCTCTGGTAGCGCGCCAGCCACTGCTCGCGGGCCGGGCCCTCGAGCAGTTCGTCCAGACGGCCGACCAGCGCTTCGATACGCGGTGCGAAATGCGCCACGTCGCGCGCGGCATCCAGCTCGTTACGGCGGCTGCGCAGGAACCAGCGCGTGGCGCGGCGGCCCAGGCGCATCAGCTCGTCCATCAACTGCAGTTGCAGATCGGCCGAGACCTCGTAGTCCAGCGCCTCGATCTGCGACCACCAGTACGGCAAGCGGAACAGATCACGCACGATGACGTAGGCACCGGCGACGTTGGCCGCGCTCATGCCGGTGGACTCCTTCAGACGCTGCACGAAGGTGATGCCCATGTGGTTGACCAGGTCGTTGGCGATCTGCGTGCTGACGATTTCGCGCTTGAGGCGGTGACGGCGCATGGCGTCGCCGAACTTCTCGGTGAGGATTGGCGGGAAGGCGGTCTCCATCTCGCGCGCCAGGTAATCGTCGTCCGGCACCAGGGACTTGAGCAGCGACTCCTTAAGGTCGATCTTGCTGTAGGAAATCAGCACCGACAGCTCCGGCCGGGTCAGGCCCTGGCCGTTGGTGGCGCGCTCATTGAGCTCCTCGTCCGACGGCAGGAACTCCAGGGCGCGGTCCAGCTTGCCGGCGCTTTCCAGCGCGTTCATCAGGCGCTTGTACTCGCCGACCCGCTCGCGGGCGCGGCGCTCGGCCAGGGACAGCGCCTGGGTCTGCTTGTAGTTGTTGCCGAGCACCAGCTCGGACACATCGTCGGTCATCTCGGCCAGCAGCTTGTTGCGCTGCTTCTCGGTCATGTCGCCACCAGAGACGATCTCGCCGAGCAGGATCTTGATGTTCACCTCGTGGTCGGAGCAGTCCACGCCACCGGCGTTGTCGATGAAGTCGGTGTTGCTGGCGCCGCCATGCAGGCCGAACTCGACACGGCCGAGCTGGGTCATGCCCAGGTTGCCGCCCTCGCCCACCACCTTGGCGCGCAGTTCGCGACCGTCCACGCGCAGCGCGTCGTTGGCCTTGTCGCCAACGTCACCGTGGCTCTCCTTGCTGGATTTCACGTAAGTGCCGATGCCGCCGTTCCACAGCAGGTCGACCGGTGCCTTGAGCAGCGCATTGAGTAGCTCGGTGGGCGCCAGCTTGTCGGCGGCGATGTCGAAGCGCGCCTTCATCTGCGGGGTGATGGCGATGCTCTTGGCGCTGCGCAGGAAGATACCGCCGCCGTCGGAAATCAGCTTGGCGTCGTAATCGGCCCAGCTCGAACGCGGCAGCTCGAACAAACGCTTGCGCTCGAGGAAGCTCTTGGCGGCGTCCGGGTTCGGATCGATGAAGATGTGCATGTGGTTGAAGGCCGCTACCAGCTGCAGGCTTTCCGACAGCAGCAGGCCATTGCCGAACACGTCGCCGGCCATGTCGCCAATGCCGATCACGGTGACGTTGTCCTTCTGCACGTCGATGCCGCGCTCGCGGAAGTGACGTTGCACCGAAACCCAGCCGCCCTTGGCGGTGATGCCCATGCCCTTGTGGTCGTAGCCGGCCGAGCCGCCGGAGGCGAAGGCGTCACCGAGCCAGAAGTCATATTCGGCGGCGATGCCGTTGGCGATGTCGGAGAAGGTCGCGGTGCCCTTGTCCGCCGCCACTACCAGGTAGGGGTCATCGGCGTCGTGACGCACGACGTTCTGCGGCGGTACTACCTCGCCTTCCTTGAGGTTGTCGGTGATATCCAACAGGCCGCTGATGAAGATGCGGTAGCAGGCGATACCCTCGGCCATCACCTCGTCACGCGAACCACCGACCGGCATCCTGCGCGGTACGAAGCCGCCCTTGGCGCCCATCGGCACGATAACCGCGTTCTTTACCTGCTGTGCCTTGACCAGGCCGAGCACTTCGGTACGGAAGTCCTCTTCACGATCCGACCAGCGCAGACCGCCACGGGCCACGTCGCCGAAGCGCAGGTGCACGCCCTCGACGCGCGGGCTGTAGACGAAGATCTCGAACTTCGGCACCGGACGCGGAATCTCCGGAATCAGGCGCGGGCTGAGTTTGAAGCTGAAATAGGACTTGGCCGCGCCGCTGGCGTCGGTCTGGAAGAAGTTGGTACGCAGGGTGGCTTTGATCAGGTCCAGATAGCGACGCAGGATGCGGTCTTCGTTGAGCACGGCGACGTTGTCCAGCGCGGCGAGGATGGCCTGTTCAAGCTTCTGCTGCTTGTCTTCCAGATCCTCGGCGGCGAGCTTGCGCGCGAGGTAGAAACGGGTGCGGAACAGGCGCACCAGCTCCTTGGCGATGTTGGCGTGGTTGATCAGAGTCGCAGCGATATAGCTGAGGTCGAAGCCCAGGCGGATCTGCTTCAGGTAGCGCGCGTAGGCACGCAGCAGCGCCACTTCACGCCAGGGCATGGCGGCGGTCAGCACCAGGCGGTTGAATGCATCGTTCTCGGCATCGCCGCCGACGATGTGAATGAAGGCGTCCTGCAGGGTGTCGTTGAGCTGCTGGATGTCGACGTCCAGGCCTTCGGCGTAGGTGAAGGCGAAGTCGTGAATCCAGAACTCGCGGCCGTCATTGCGGCGCAGCTTGTAGGGGAACTCGCCTAGCACGCGCAGGCCGAGGTTCTCCAGAATCGGCAGCACGTCGGACAGCGGCAGCGGCGTGTCGGCGTGATACAGCTTGCAGTGCAGTTGCTGCCCTGCCTGGGCCAATGGCTGGTAGAAGCTCATCACCAGCGGTTTGTCATTGCTCAGGCTGAGCAGGTGCTGCATGTCCACCACCGCCGAGTGCGGGGCGAAACGCTCGCGGTAACCGGCCGGGAAGCCGCCGGGGAACTCGGCCAGGACGTTGGTGCCCTGGGCTTCGCCGAGGCTTTCGACCATCAGGCTGGCGTAGTCGTCCTTCCACGAGCGGCAGGCCTGGATGACTTCCTTCTCCAGACGCACCGGGTCGATCTGGGTCTTGTTCTTCGGGTCGACGCGCAGGATGAACTGCACGCGCGCCAGCACCGACTCGGAGAAGAAGGTCCAGAACTCGCAATCGGTGGCCTGCAGGCGCTCCATCAGCACCTGCTGGATCTTCATCCGGGTTTCGGTGGAATAGACGTCGCGCGGCACGTAGGCCAGGCAGTAGCAGAAGCGGCCGTAGGGATCGCGACGCAGGAACACGCGAATCTTGTTGCGCTCCTGGATCTGCACGATGGACAGCGCGGTGTTGAACAGGTCGTCCACCGGGGTCTGGAACAGGTCGTCACGCGGCAGCACTTCCAGTACCTGGGCCAGTTCCTTGCCCAGGTGCGCGCTGCTGTCGAAGCCCGAACGCTGCTTGATCACGTCTACCTTGCGGCGGATGTAGGGGATGTTCCATACGCTCTCGGCATACACCGCCGAGGTGTACAGGCCCATGAAGCGGCATTCCTTGACCACGTTACCCTTGGCATCGAGCTCGCGGATGGAAACGAAATCCGGATAGGCCGGACGATGCACACGGCTCGGCACTGCAGCCTTGGCGAAGGACAACAGCTGCGGCTCGCGCAGGTACGCCACCGCCTCAGGCTCGATGTGCAGCTCCTCGGCGGACAATCCGGTGCGCAGGCGTTTGGACAGGCCCAGCAGGGATTTCTCGTCGTAGACCATGCTGCCGCCATCGGCGGTCGGGGCGACGGTAAATTCCTCGTAACCGAGGAAGGTGAAGTGGTTGTCCAGCAACCAGTTCAGGTAGACCTTGATTTCATCCAGTTCGGCCTTGTCCACCTTGAGCTTGGCGCGATCCAGCCAGGCCAGCAGCTCGCGCGCCTTGGCCTTCATCGGCTGGAAGTCAGCGACGCTCATGCGCACGTCGCTGAAGACTTCGTGGATGGCCCTCTCCAGGGTTTTCAGTTCGGCGGAGCTGGAGCAACGGTCGATTTCCAGGAACATCAGCGCTTCCTGCAGCACACCCTCGCCCTGGGTACCACGCGGGAGAATTTCCAGCAGTTGGCCATTCTTGTCACGGCGCACGCTGAACACGCTGTTCTGTAGGGTGTGGATACTGTAGCCATGGCGATTGAGCTCCATGCGCACCGAGTCGACCAGGAACGGGATGTCGCCATGCAGGATTTCCACCGCGGTGTGGGTGGACTGCCAGCCGTGCTTCTCGTAATCGGGGTTGAAGGTGCGCACCTGCGGCTTGGCGTGATCGAAATGCTCCAGCATGTGCCAGGCCGACAGGGTGCAGCCGACCAGATCGGACAAACGCCGCTGGGTCAACTCCTCGAGGGCGATGATGCCGAAGAACTGTTCGGCGAATAGGGCTACTTGTGGCAGCGCCTGCTCACTCACGTGCTGTGCCAGGGCCGCTTGCAGTTGGTGCTGGAAGTCGGCTTTGCTGGCCGCCGTAAAGAACGCCATGGTTTTGCTCCATTGGGCTGGTGGTTCGACAGGAGGTCTGGATCGCTGTCGTAAGGTGTTAGTTCAACGTTAGTCCATGAAGCGACGATGACACTTGCGAGTCGCATGCGGACCGGCGTGAAGGGAGCGACCGACTGGTCACATATAACCAGCGAGCTTAACGAGGGATGGCCCGCAACCGCTTGCGGCGCTGCGACATTTTCTTTCAAGGCTGCACCGGCACGGTGCAAAAAGAAAAAGCCATGGCCCGCCAGCGGAGCGCAAGCGGGCCAGGGAGAGAGATCAGGTGCCGCGCATCGCTTGGGGCAGCGCCAGCACGATCTGCGGGAACAATGTGATCAGGATCGCCGCCAGCACCAGCAGGAGGAAGAACGGGAAACTGGCGCGCGCCACCGCGCCCAGGTTACGCCCGGTGAGGTTCTGGATGACGAACAGGTTGAAACCCACCGGCGGGGTGATCTGCGCCATTTCCACCACCAGGATGACGAAGATGCCGAACCACAGCAGATCGATCCCGGCAGCCTGCACCGCCGGCAGAATCACTGCGGTGGTCAGCAGGATGATCGAGATGCCGTCGAGAAAGCAGCCCAGGGCGATGAAGAACAACGTCAGCGCCAGCAGCAACAGGTACGGCGACAGCTGTTTGGCGATGATCCAATCGGCCAGCGCCGCCGGCAGGCCGGTGAAGCTCATGGCCGAGGTCAGGTAGGCCGCGCCGAGCAGGATGAAGAAGATCATGCACGAGGTGGACACCGCGCCCATCAGGCTGGCCATGAAGGTTTCCCGGGTCAGCGACCCCGAGACCAGCGCGATCAGCAGCGCGCCGACCACCCCCACAGCCGCGGCCTCGGTGGCTGTGGCGATGCCGCCGTAGATCGAACCAATCACCGCGACGATCAGGCCCAGCACCGGAATCAGCAGTTTGGCTCGGCGCAGTTTTTCCATGACCGGCAAGCGCTCGCCCTCCTCCGGCAGCTTGCTGCGATTGCAGGCAGACCAGAGCATCAGATAACCGCTGAAAATCGCCAGCAGCAGCAGGCCCGGCAGAATGCCGGCGATGAACAGGCGCGAGATCGATACCTGCGCCGCCACGCCATAGACGATCATCATGATCGACGGCGGAATCAGCAAACCGAGCGTGCCGGCACCGGCCAGCGAGCCCATGGCGATGGATTCCGGGTAGCCGCGCGACTTCAGCTCGGGCAGAGAGATGCGCCCGATGGTGGCAGCGGTGGCAGCGGAAGAGCCACTGACCGCGGCGAACAGGCCGCAGCCGAACACGTTGACGTGCAGCAGCCGCCCCGGCAGGCCCCGCATCCACGGCGCCAGGCCATTGAACATGTCTTCGGAAAGTCGGGTGCGATAGAGAATCTCGCCCATCCAGATGAACAACGGCAGCGCCGTCAGTGTCCAGCTGGCACTGGAAGCCCAACTGGTGGAAGCGAGGATCGAGCCGGCCGGCGCACCGCCGAACAGCTCCATGCCGATGATGCCGACGCCAAGCAATGACAGGGCAACCCAGACGCCGCCGCCAAGCAGAACGAACAGCGCCAGCAGCAGGGTGATTGTAATAATTGTGTAGTCCACGGGTTCACTCACGAATGCAGTGCGGCGATGGCCGCAATTAGGGGTCGAGCCCGCAGGCTCACTCGCTCATCGCCGTACCGGCTTCGGCAGCTTCGAAGCGTTTGCCCTGACAGCTCAACACCAGGCGCTCGGCCATGGCCACCACCAGAATCAGCGTGCCAAGCAACATCGGCAGCTGCGGCAACCACATGGGAATCGGCAACAGACCGGACGACACTTCCTTGAACTCGTAGGACTCCAGAACGAACAACGCGCAGTACCAGGCCATATAGGTGGCGATCCCCAACCCGACCAGCGTGGCCAATACATCGACTACACGGCGACCGCCAGCGGGCAGCAGGCGCAACAGCAGTTCCACACGGATGTGCGCGCCGCGCTGCAGTGCATAGGGCAAGGCGAGAAAGCCCGACGCAGCCATCGCGTAGGCGGCGAACTCATCGGCGGCGGGCACCATGGTGCCCAGTTGGCGGGCGACGATCTGTGCCACGACGAGTACACAGATCAGGACGAGAAACACGCCGGACAACCATCCGGACAGGGTGTAGAGCTTGTGCAGTGGGGTCATTAACAGCGGGCTCCCTGGTCAAGCCACGAGAAAAGCCCGCCGCAACCAGCGCGGCGGGCAGCAGAGTCACGGCTGGTAGGTGTCGAGAATCGCCTTGCCATCGGCACCAGCACGCTTGAGCCACTCATCGGTCATGCTCTGGCCGATCTGCTCGAAGCCGCTCTCCACCGCCGCCGGGGCCTGCTCGGATACCTGCATGCCATTGTCGGCCAGGGTCTTGACCAGCTCACTGGTCTTTTCCTGGGCAATCGCCCAGCCACGTTTTTCGGCACGCTCAGCAGCAGCCAGCACGGCCGCCTGGGTCGCTTCCGGCAGGCGGGCGAAGGCACGCGCGTTGACGATGACGAAGTTCTTCGGAATGAACGCCTTGACGTCATAGTAGTAGGAGGAGAAGTCCCAGGCCTGGGAGTCCACACCTGTGGTCGGCGAGGTGAGCATGCCGTTGATCATGCCGGTGCTGAAGGCTTGCGGTATTTCGCCGGTCTGGATCACGGTCGGCACTGCGCCCATCAATTCGGTCATGCGCGAAGTGGCCGGGTTGTAGGCACGAAACTTCATGCCCTTGAAGTCATCCATGCTCGCGATCGGCGTCTTGGTGAAGATGCTCTGCGGCGACCAGGGCATGGCGTACAGCAGCTTGATGCCCTGTTTGGCCAGGCGCTCTTCCACAGCCGGGCGGCTCGCGTCCCACAGGGCCTGGGCCTGCTCGTAGTTGCGCACCAGAAACGGCACGCTGTCGATTTCGAAGATCGGATCTTCGTTACCCAGCACCGACATCAGTACGTCGCCCACCTGCACCTGGCCGGTCTGTACGGCACGTTTGACCTCGGGGCGCTTGAACAGCACCGAGTTGGCGTGCACGCGAATAACCAGTTCGCCGTTACTGGCTTTTTCCACATCCTGCGCGAACTCCTTGGCCACGGTGGTGATGAAGTTGCCATCGGGATTCTCGGCGGTCATGTTCCAGCGCTCGGCGGCCTGGGCGCCGAAGCCCAGTGCGCAAGCCAGAGCGGTAATGGCGAAACGCGATGCGATGCTTTTCATGGTGCTCTCCTGTTCATTGTTTTTTGTGCGCCGCAAGGCGCGGCTGGAAGACGATTTCGAGTCTCAGCGCATCGCCCTACCCTGTCCAACTAGAAAAACCGGAGGCGCATGATCGGAAATCGTTATGGGATGAAAAGGGGCGTTTTCGCGACAAACGCACCAGCAGCGGGCAGCCGTTTCCGGGCCCGCAGACCAGCGAATGGAAGTTAGTCAGGCGCTTTGCTGTTCCGGCACTGGCGCGACTCGCGCCATGCAGGCCTCGCCCATTTCCTCGGCGTAGACATCCAGTGCCTCGCAGGCCAGGGCGATGATGTCTTCGCTGAGTTCCAGCCCCACACCTGTACGCCAGGTGGCGACCACCGGCAAGGGCGGCGGCTCGGGAACCTCGTCGAGAATGGTCAGCAGGCCTTGCTTGAGTTCGTCATGCACCAGCGCTGGCGGCAGCGCGCCGATACCGAACCCGTCGCGCACCAGACGCGTCATCGCGGCGATGGAGTTGACGCAATTGATGCGTGGCGCACTGACGCTGCCGGCATGCAGCAGGTTGAGAATGTCCTGATGCGGCCGCGAATTCTTCGAGAAGGTGATGATGCGCTCACGCGCCAGCTCCTCCATCGAAGCGTAGCTGCGGTGGTACAGCGAACCGGTCGGGACGATCCAGCGCACCGGAAAGGCAGCCAGTTCCAGATTGCGCACGCTGTCGCCGTTGACCATGTCGGTCTGGAACACGATATCCAGATAGCCCTTGAGCAATTGCTCGTTGAGGTTGCGCGCGGTGTCGGCCGTCAGCTCGATCTCCACCGCGGGGTAGCGCTCCATCACCCGTGTTACGAACGGACTCAACCAGGTGTGAATGACGGTATCCATCGCGCCGACGCGAATACGCCCCTGGATGTTGCCAGTATCGCTGATCGACTGCTTCAAGGCCTGCATGGTGTCGATCATGCGCTCGGCATATTCGAGCACCTTCTGCCCTTCCGGGGTCAGCGATACGCCCTTGGAATCACGCAGAAAAAGACGTGTGCCGAGTTCATCCTCGAGCGCAGCGATACGGCTGGAAATGGACGCCTGGGTGCTGAACAGCTTCTCGGCTGTCAGGCGGAAGCTCTTGAGCCGTGCCACCCAGACGAAGGTCTCGAGAAATCTCAGATTCATGCCGTAACGCCTCTTCGCAATGTTCTTCTCAGGGGCTGATTGGCAGCGCCCACGCAGCCTCAGGCGTAGCAGGTTGTATGCCAGAGGTTTTTCGCCCAGCCGATGAATTTTCCTATCGCTGGCCCCCTGTTTTTTCTCGTTGGACGCCGCCGAACAACGCTTTGAAGAATGGCGCCGCGCTCTGCGCAGACCACAACAACATCATTCAAAACGCGCTCTGCCAAGCAGCTGCTCTCGTCGGCTGCGCGCTCCCAACAGGAGACACTGCACCATGAAACCCCATTACCCATTGGCATCCGCGCTGCTGCTCGGCGGCGGCCTGCCGAGCATCGCACATGCCGATTTCATCGCTGACAGCAAGGCCAGCGTCGAGATGCGCAACTTCTATTTCAACCGTGACTTCCGCCAGAGCGGCGCCCGTGACAAGGCCGAGGAATGGGCGCAGGGCTTTCTGCTGCGCATGGAGTCCGGCTACACCGAGGGCACCGTCGGTTTCGGTATCGATGCATTGGGGATGCTCGGTGTGAAACTCGACTCCGGTGACGGCACTGCTGGCAGCGGCCTGCTGCCGGCCGATGGCTCCGGCGGCTCGCAGGATGAGTATTCCAAGCTCGGCCTGACCGCCAAGGTGAAGGTCTCCAACAGCACACTGAAAGCTGGCGCCCTGCACTTTCGCAGCCCGATCGTCTCGGCCAATGACTCGCGTCTGCTGCCGCAGACCTTCCAGGGTGCACTGCTGAATGTTCAGGAAATCGACAACCTGACCCTGCAGGGCGGCAAGATCAACCGCATCAAGGCCAACAGCTCCACCGACTACACCGAGATGACCGGCAACCGCATCGGCGGCAGCAGTGATTCCTTCGTGTTCGGTGGCGGCGAGTACAAGATCACCCCGCAACTGACCGCCGGCCTGCACTACGGCACCCTCGAGGATATCTACCAGCAGTACTACGGCACGCTGGTGCACGTAATGCCGCTGGGCGATGACCAGTCGTTCAAAACCGACCTGCGCTACTCGCAAAGCCGTGAGGACGGCAACTTCCGCGACCTCGACAACAAGGCCTTCGGCGCCATGTTCACCTACAGCCTGGGCGGTCACGCCGTCGGCGCCGGCTACCAGCGCATGAGCGGTGACGATCCGTTCCCGTACATCGCCAGCAGCGATCCGTTCCTGGTCAACTTCGTGCAGATCAACGACTTCGCCAACGTCGAAGAACGCTCCTGGCAGGTGCGCTACGACTACAACTTCGCCAGCATCGGCATCCCCGGCCTGACCTTCATGACCCGCTACATCTCCGGTGACAACGTCGAGGTCGCCGGCCGCAACAGCGAAGGCAAGGAATGGGAACGCAATACCGATATCGCCTACGTGGTGCAGAACGGTCCGCTGAAGAACCTGGGGCTGAAATGGCGTAACGCCACCGTTCGCTCCAATTTCGGTAACGATCTCGACGAGAATCGCCTGATTCTCAGCTACACCCTGGCGCTCTGGTAAGCACTTCAACCCGATGACGGGGCCATTACGGCCCCGTTTGCATTTCTCGGGAAGCAAGAAGGCCATAGACTTTTAATCAAGTTGTATGACAACTTGCCGATTCCTGAGAATCATCCTGAAGAAGATGGCGAGGCGTTATCGTGAGCTTTTTACTGTCCTGGCAACAAAAATTCCGCGCCCTTATCGCGCTCACCCTGATCAGCCTGATTCTGATGGCGGCCGCCTCGTTATGGGCCAACCATCGCGTCAGCAGTGCCTTACAGGCGAGGGAACAGGCGGCAGCCTATGCCAGCGCCAGTACCCAGTTGATGAACCACTGGTGGCAACAGAACGCACTGCGCCAACAGATCACCCCCGACCTGCAAGCAGCGTTCGACAGCGGTCTCAATGAGCTGCAAGAACTCATCGGACAACTGCTGACGCAAGCCCAGGCACTGGAAGACGACGCCACCTTGCAACACGCCCAGCAGATCCAGGCCGTGCTACTGGAGGAACTTACCCAACAGCGCCGGTGGCTGAGCTTCAATCAGGCCCTGGGTCTGACCCCCTTCGAGGGCCAGCGTAAAACCCTGACGGAAAGAGGCAAGGCCCTGGAGGCGATCAGTTTCGATCTGATCAAACCCTTCATTACCAGTGCCCTGAGCAGCCAGCGTGACTATCTGTCGACCTTCGACCCGGCGTTCGCCCAGATTGCTCTGACGGCCATCGGCAAACTGCAGGAACAGATCTCGGATCTCGAATGGCAGGACACACCGATCGGCAAGAACGTGCAGGGCTATGCCCAGGCGTTCACTGATATCCATGGCAACATCGAGCGCATCAACGCCACCAATCAGCGCCTGCGCCAACTGGGCGAGCAACTGCAGACGCGCATCGACGAACAAGCGCAGGCGCTGCAGAGCGGCCTGTTGTTGCGCCGCACCCAGGAAGCCGAGCAGGCCCGCCTGTCCGCACTGTGGATGATGGGGCTGAGCTTCCTCGCCGTTGCCGCCCTGCTCTGCCTCACCCTGCTGCAGGCTTCGCGCACTCTGGTCAGCCGCCTGCGCAACGTCATTCAACTGCTGACTCAGGTCGCCTCCGGCGATCTCACCGGCAAGCTGCCGGTGGGCAGCAACCCGCGTGACGAATTCAACCAGTTGGCCGACGCCGCCAACCGCATGATCCAGGGCATCGGCGGTATCGTTGCCGAAGTGGTGCGTGCCAACGGCGAGCTGAGCCGCCTGCACCATCACCTGGGCGATGCCATGCGTCAGTTGGGCGACAACAGCACCCAGGTGGAAATGCAGACCGAGCAGGCCGCCTCGGCCTCGCACCAGATCAGCGCCACCCTCAACGACATGGCGCAGCGTACGGCGCAAGTCGGCACTGCCACCACCAGCGCCTACGATGCCGCGCGTAACGGCGGCGAAGTGATCGCCGCCAGCGTCGACAGCATGAGTCGCCTGGCGCAGCTGATTCAGGACACCCACAGCCAGGTCGATGCCCTCGGCCAGAGCAGCGCGCGGGTCAACGGCATCGTCGATGTGATCAACAGCCTCGCCGATCAGACCAACCTGCTCGCCCTCAACGCGGCAATCGAGGCAGCCCGGGCGGGTGACGCTGGCCGCGGCTTCTCGGTGGTGGCCGATGAAGTGCGCTCGCTGGCGCAGAAGACGGTCTCGGCAACCACCGACATCAGCGCCATCGTCGGCGAGTTCCAGCAACAGACCCGACACATGCACCAACTCATGAGCAATGGCCTGAACCTGGCCGCCGACAGCGAGCGACATGCTGCTCAGGTGGCCGACGCCATCAGCTCCATCACCTCGGCGATGGAGCGCCTGACCGGCGAGATGAACCAGGTCGTGGTGGCCATCGAGGAAGTCTCCACCACCACCGAGGACATCGCCGACAAGATGGAAACCATCAACGTGCACACCGGGCAGAGCAAGGACCTGCGCCACACCCTGGGCGGCCATACCGAGGGGCTGTCATCCCAGGTCGATGCACTGGGGCGCAGCGCCAGGCAGTTCCGCCTGGCCTGAGTGCTGTGAGAGCCCGGTCGCGATGCCGACCGGGCATTCGCGCAGGCGGCCTAACGTGGCTGCCCGTCGAGATACGCCTCGATGATCTGCGCATGCTCATCGCCGGCACGCGCCAGCCACTCCTCGGTAATCTGCTGGCCGACTTCGGTCAGCTCCCGGCGCAATTGCGGGTCAATGTCCTGCACCACGGTCATGCCGTGCCTGGCGAGCATCCGCGTCTGATAACCGGTCAAGGCCCACGACAACTCCCACCCTGCCCGCTCGGCCCGTTCACCGGCATGCAGCAAGGCGCTACGCTGGGCTTCGGGTAGACGCTGGAAGGCACGCTCGTTGACGATAACGATGTTCTTCGGGATGAAGGCGCGTACGTCATAGAAATGCGAGACGAAGTCCCAGGCGCGCAGGTCCATGCCTGTAGCGCTGGAAGTGAGCATGATGTCCACCTGGCCGTCGCGGAAGGCTTGCGGTACGTCCTCGGTATTGATGGTCGTCGGCTGCGCATGGAGCAAATGGGCCAGACGCGAGATGGTCGGGTTGTAACTGCGAAAACGCAGATCGCGAACATCCTCCACAGTCTGCAACGGCCGATTGCTGAACAGGCTCTGCGCCGGCCAAGGCACCGCGTAAACCAGGCGCGCTCCATCGGCCAGCAGGCGCTGCTCCACCGCTTCACGGGTCACCGCCCAGAGCTTGCGCGCCTGCTCGTAGTCGGTGGCGAGAAACGGCAGGCTGTCCAGCTCGTAGATCGGATCTTCATTGCCCAGCGCAGACATGAACACATCGCCAATCTGAATATCGCCGCGGGTTACTGCAGGCTTGACCTCAGGGCGGCGATACAAGGTGGAGTTCGGGTGAACGCGTATGTTCAGCTGGCCATTGGTGGCCTGGCGAACATTCCTGGCAAACTCCACCGCCACGCGGCTGATGAAATTGCCGGCCGGCTGTTCCACCGACATCGACCAGCGTTCGCCGCCGTACACGGGTGAAACCATGGGTATAGCGACAAGCAAGGCGCAGAGCGCGGACAGATAGGGTGCGGTCTTCACTGGGGTTCCCCCGTAGACTGGTAGCCAAGTACTGAGTCGACTCGAAAGGAACGCAAAAGCCCCCGGGTACGGGACACACCGGGGGTGCACCAGAACGGCGCCAAGGAGCGTTCACCCGACTCACTGTCGAGCGCGACGGCCGGCACTGTCCAACGGGAAAAACCGGCGTCTGGCGATCAGAAAATCCGATGCCCGACACCATCAGCTTTTCCTATCTCCGGCGGATGTTTTTATTAGTTGGACGCCTCTGGGCGGCGCCGGAAAAATGAGGCCAACTCCCAGAACAGCTCAAAGCTGTCCGGCCATATCCATGCACCTCATGATTAGGATGCTCACTTGAACAGCCTGCTTTTGAATTGCGACATCGGCGAAAGCTTCGGCGCCTGGACCATGGGCCTGGACGCCGAGGTCATGCCCTACATCGACTGCGCCAACATCGCCTGCGGCTTCCACGCCTCGGACCCCAGCGTGATGCGCAAGACCGTGGCCCTGGCCGTGGCCCACGAGGTGCGCATCGGTGCGCACACTGCCTATCAGGATCTGGTCGGCTTCGGCCGTCGCTCGGTGGACTGCACGCCGCAGGAAGTCGAGGACCTTATGCTCTACCAGATCGGTGCGCTGGAAGGCATTTGCCGCAGCCAGGGGACCCGTGTCAGCTATGTCAAACCACATGGCGCGCTGTATCAGGACATGATGCGCAAGCCCGCCACCCTGCGCGCGGTGATGAGCGCCGTGGCCAAGTACGACCGCCAGTTGCCGCTGATGCTGATGTGCACCCGTGACAACAGCGCAGCCCAGGCACTGGGCGACGAATTCGGCCTGACCCTGTGGTTCGAAGCCTTCGCCGACCGCGCCTACGACGCCGCCGGTTTTCTGGTCAGTCGCAGCCTGCCGGGGGCCGTGCATCACGACAGCGAGGTAATCGTCAGCCAGGCAGTCACCCTGGCGCGTGGCGAGGCCCTGCAGGCCAGCGACGGCAGCGCACTGCACCTGGCCGCGCAGACACTGTGCGTGCATGGCGACAACGCCAGCTCGGTGGCTGCCGTGCAACGCATCCGCCAGGCCTTCGACAGCCTGGTTCAGACATGAAGGCGCCCAACGCCCGGCTGGAAGTCGCCGGCATCGATAGTGTGATCCTGCGCCTGTTCGACTTTATCGATGAAGCCAACATGCCGTGGATGCTGGCCGCACGCACGCGCCTGCGGGAAGTGTTCGGCGGCGCGCTGATCGATCTCGTGCCCTCCTACACCACGCTGTTGCTGCACTACGACCTGTGCCAGCTCGACAGCGAGCAGGCACGAGCGAAGGTCGCCGAAGCACTCGCTGGCTTGCAGCCTGCCGATCTGCAAGGCGGTCGCGAACACCAGTTGCCCACCTGGTACGACCGCAGCGTCGGCCCGGAGCTGCAACTGCTGGCCCGGCGCAGCGGACTCAGCGAAGCCGAGGTGATCGCCCGACACAGCAGCCATGCCTATCAGGTATTCGCCCTGGGCTTCGCCCCCGGCTTCGCCTTCATGGGCCTGGTCGAGGAAATCCTCGCCGCGCCGCGCCTGAGCACGCCGCGCAAGCGCATCGCCGCCGGCAGCGTCGGCATCGCCGAACGACAGACGGCCGCCTACCCGGTGGTTTCGCCCGGCGGTTGGAACCTGATCGGGCGCACGCCGAGCCGCCTGTTCGGCAGCGATATCGAAGGCTACAGCCTGCTGCAACCCGGTGATAGGGTGCGTTTCGTGCCCATCGAGCGCGCCGAATTCATCCGCCTGGGTGGCGACGACAGCCCGCTGGAGGCCAGCCAATGAGCGCGATCAATGGCGGCCTGCGCGTATTGCGCAGCAGCCCGTTCATTCAACTGCAGGATGCTGGCCGTTTCGGCGTACGCCACCTTGGCGTGACCCAGTGCGGCGCCCTGGACTGGATCGCCCATCGCTGGGCCAACTGGCTGCTGGGCAACCCGCTGACTGCCGCTGTGGTGGAGATCACCCTGGGCAACGCCGAGTTCGAATGCAGCCGTGACGCCACACTGGCGCTGACCGGTGCCGATCTCGGCGCGCGTCTGGACGAGCAGCCGCTGGCGCCGTGGCGTAGCTTCGAGGTGCGTCAGGGCCAGCGTCTGAACTTCGCCCAGCCGCGTCAGGGCGCCCGCGCCTATCTCGCAGCGCCAGGTGGATTCCAGGCTCCGCTGGTGCTGGGCAGTTGCGCCAGCATGCTCCGTGAGGGCCTTGGTGGCCTGCAGGGCGATGGCCGCGCCATCGCTGTCGGCGATGCTCTGAGCTGGAGCGGCAACGCCAATGAAACGCGGCAGATGCCCAGCGAGTTCATTCCCGAGTATCAGGATGCGCCGCGCCTGCAGTTGGTGTTGGGTGCGCAGATCGGTGACTTCCGCGGCCAGAGCCTGTTCGACGCCTTCAACAGCCAATGGCTGATCGATCAGCGCGCCGACCGCATGGGCATTCGTCTCAACGGCCCGCAGCTGCAATGCCAACGCAGTTCGATGATCTCCGAAGGTATCCCGCTGGGCGCCGTGCAGGTGCCGCCGGATGGCCAACCGATCATCCTGCTCAACGACCGCCAAACCATCGGTGGCTACCCGCGCCTCGGCGCGCTGACGCCACAGGCCGTGGCTCGGCTGGCGCAATGCCTGCCGGGGCAGACCATACAGCTTGCTCCCACCACGCAGGACAGCGCCCTGCTCACCCAACGCCGGCTCCTGGCGCAGTGGCAATAGCGTCGCACCTGGCTAGATGACCCGCCCTCGTCGACGGCGGGTCATTTCAGCGCTGGCGACATCCCTCGCATTTCTGTTGCCAGACTGTTCATGACCCGCGCCGCACATAGCGGCCGAAGCCGCAAATGCATTAAAGTCGGCGGTCTGCACGCGCGGCAGTAAAAGCCCCGCCCATCCGCCAGAAGAGCCCTACGATGGAACACCGTGAAGCGCTGGTCGCATTACGCCAATTTCTCTCCACCCAGATTCTCGGCCAGGAAAAGCTCATCGAGCGCCTGCTGATCGCCCTGCTCGCCGACGGCCATCTACTGGTCGAAGGCGCCCCCGGTCTGGCCAAGACCAAGGCGATCAAGGAACTGGCCGAAGGCATAGAAGGCGAGTTCCATCGCATACAATTCACCCCTGACCTGCTCCCGGCGGATATCACCGGCACCGAGATCTACCGCCCGGAAACCGGCAGCTTCGTGTTCCAGCAGGGACCGATCTTCCATAACCTGGTGCTGGCCGACGAGATCAACCGTGCGCCGGCCAAGGTGCAGTCGGCGCTGCTCGAGGCCATGGCCGAACGCCAGGTGTCGGTCGGCCGCAGCACCTACGACCTGTCGCCACTGTTCCTGGTCATGGCCACGCAGAACCCCATCGAGCAGGAAGGCACCTACCCGCTGCCGGAAGCGCAGCTCGACCGCTTCCTGATGCACGTGAAGATCGGTTTTCCCGATGCGGCGGTGGAGCGCAAGATTCTTGCCCAGGCCCGTGGCGATGCGCTCAACGGTGAGGCCAAGCCAGAGCACCGGGTCAGCCAGCAGGCGGTATTCGCCGCGCGCAAGGAAATCCTCGGCCTGTACATGGCCGATGCCGTGGAGGAGTACCTGGTGCAACTGGTCATGGCCAGCCGTACCCCGGCCAAGTTCGACGCCGAGCTGGCCGACTGGATCGCCTATGGCGCCAGCCCGCGCGGCTCCATCGCCCTGGACCGTTGCGCCCGCGCCCACGCCTGGCTGGCCGGGCGCGACTTCGTCAGCCCCGAGGATATCCAGGCGGTGCTGTTCGACGTGTTGCGCCATCGCATCATCCTCTCCTTCGAGGCGGAAGCCTCGGGCGTCGATCAGGACCGCGTGATCCAGCGCATCCTCGACGTGGTAGCGGTGGCTTGATGCAGCGCAATAGGCTTGTCTCCCCTCTCCCGCTTGCGGGAGAGGGGTCGGGGGAGAGGGCAGCGAAACGCCCCACCCTCTCCCCAGCCCTCTCCCATAAATGGGCGAGGGAGCACGGCAAGATGGCGTGAGACCAATATGTCCAGCCCAGCCCCGACACCCGGCATCCATATCGCCCTCGGCGAGCTGATCGACATGCGCCATAAAGTGCATGAGGTGCCATTGTTCTCAACCCCGGCCCGACGCAGCCCGCTGATCGGCCTGCATCACTCCAAGCTGCGCGGCCGTGGCGTGGACTTCGACCAGGTGCGCGTCTATCAGCCGGGCGACGACGTGCGCACCATCGACTGGCGCGTCACCGCACGTACCCAGGAGCCGCATACCAAGCTGTTCCATGAGGAGCGTGAGCGCCCCATCTTCATCATCGCCGAACAGAGCCAGCGCCTGTTCTTCGGCTCAGGCCAGTGCTTCAAGTCGGTGCTGGCCGCGCGTGCTGCAGCGCTGATCGGCTGGGCTGCACTGGGGCATAACGACCGCATAGGCGGCCTGGTGTTCGCCGATAACGAACATCACGAAGTCAAACCACGGCGCAGCAAGCAGAGCCTGCTGCAACTGCTCAACCTGCTGGCCCGTGCCAACCAGGCACTCGGCCCGGAGAGCCAGGCCAACACCGGCCGCGACAACTTCGGCCTGGCCCTGCGTCGCGCTCGCGAAGTACTGCGCCCAGGCAGCCTGGTGATCGTACTGTGCGATGAGCGCGCCCTCAGCGATAACGCCGAGCAGCAGTTGACCCTGCTCGCGCGCCATACCGATCTGTTGCTGCTGCCGCTGTCCGATCCGCTCGACCACGCCCTGCCGGCCGCCGGCCTGCTGCGCTTCACCCAGAACGGCGCTCAGCTGGAGCTCGACAGCCATAACGGTGATCTGCGCCAGGCCTATCGCGCCCAGGCTCAGGCCCGTGAGGCACGCTGGCAGCGTCTGGCGCAGAAGCTCGGCGTGCCGCTACTGCCGCTGAGCACCCAGTTCGAACTGGTCGAGCAATTGCAGGAGCAACTCAGCGCCCTGCATTCGAGAAAGTCGCTATGAACCCCATCGACCAGTTGCAGCCACTGATGGACCCGCCCCCCGTTCTCTGGTGGCCGCCGGCTCCGGGTTGGTGGGTGCTGGCCGTGCTGCTGCCATTGCTCGGCTGGGGACTGTGGCGT
Source organism: Ectopseudomonas toyotomiensis (assembly GCF_017167985.1). NCBI lineage: Bacteria > Pseudomonadati > Pseudomonadota > Gammaproteobacteria > Pseudomonadales > Pseudomonadaceae > Ectopseudomonas > Ectopseudomonas toyotomiensis. The sequence goes on from NZ_CP070505.1 coordinate 371,857, forward strand.
TTGCTACGCAACTGGCGCCGACGTGCGCCCAAGGTGGCGGCTGAGCAAACACTCGATCCACTGCGTCAGGCCGCGCTCGATGAACTGGCACGCTTGAGCAAACCCTATGACGGTGCTCCGGCTGGCCCCTGGCTGCAGCAGCTCAACGCCCTGCTCAAGCGCCTGTGCCGCGAACGCTATCCAGAGAGCGCCAGCCACACCCTGAGCAGCCGCGCCTGGCTGGCATTTCTCGACAACCGCTGCCCGGCAGCCGGCCTGACCCGCTGGATGATCCTGGTCGACGGCAGCTACAGGCCGCAGTGCACCCTGAGCGACAAGGCCATCGTGGAGCTCGATCAGGCCATCGCCATCTGGATTCGAAAGCATGTTTGAGTTCGCCTGGCCCTGGGTCTTTCTGCTCGCGCCGCTGCCCTGGCTGCTACGCCTGCTGCTGCCGCCCGCCGACAGCGGCGATGCGGCGCTGCGCGTCGGTTTTCTCGACGAGCTGCAGGCCCTGAGCGGGCGCCGCGCCCGCGCCGCCTTGCCCAGCTGGCGCCAACAAGCACCGCTGGCGCTGCTCTGGTGTCTGCTGCTGTGCGCCGCCGCAAGGCCGCAGTGGGTCGGCGAACCGCTGCCGCTGCCAGCCAGCGGCCGCGACCTGCTGCTGGCGGTGGATGTCTCCGGCTCCATGGATTACGCCGACATGCAGTGGGACGACGAGCCAATCAGCCGTCTGGAACTGGTCAAACGCCTGCTCGGCGATTTCATCGAAGGTCGCCGTGGCGATCGGGTGGGCCTGATCCTGTTCGGCAGCCAGGCCTATCTGCAGGCACCGCTGACCTTCGACCGTCACACGGTGCGCACCTGGCTCGACGAAGCCGTGATCGGCATCGCCGGCAAGAACACCGCCATCGGCGACGCCATCGGCCTGGCCGTCAAACGCCTGCGTCAACGACCAGCGCAAAGCCGGGTGCTGGTGCTGATTACCGACGGCGCCAACAACGGCGGCGAGATCGACCCCATGGTCGCCGCGCAACTGGCCGCCGATGAAGGCGTACGCATCTATGCCATCGGCATCGGCGCCGATCCGCAGCAAAGCGGTGCATTCGGCAGCTTCGGCTTCAGCGCCCTGGATCTGGACGAAACCAGCCTGCGCGCGATCACCGACGTGACTGGCGGTGAGTATTTCCGTGCACGCAATCAGGCCGAGCTGGAACAGATCGAACTGACCCTGGACCGCCTCGAGCCGGTCGCCCAGCAACCTACCCTCGCCCGCCCGGCCCTGGCCCTCTATGCCTGGCCGCTGGCGCTGGCGCTACTGGGCTCGCTGCTGCTGGTCGGTCAGGTACTCTGGCCCGACCTGCTGCAGCGGCTGCGGAGGCGTACATGAGCCTGCTCTGGCCGGAATGGCTGCGCTCACTGTGGCTGCTGGCAGTACCTGTGTTGGCCTGGCTGCTCTGGCGCCTGTGGCATCGCGAGCGCCAGAGCGGGCGCTGGCAACTCCTGTTGCCGGCGGCCTTCCATCAGGCGCTGCTCAAGGGTGGCAGCGGCCGCTCCAGCAAGCTGCCCTGGCTGGCACTCGGCCTGGCCTGGCTGCTGGCCGTACTGGCGCTGCTCGGCCCCAGCTGGCAGCGCGTCGAACAGAGCAACCAGAAGCCTGCCGATCCGTTGGTGGTTCTGCTCGAACTGACGCCGCAGATGCTTGCCACCGACGGCCGCCCCAACCGCCTGGAACAGACTCGACGCAAGCTACTCGATCTGCTCGAAGCGCGGCGCGATGCGCAGACGGCGATCATCGTCTATGCCGGTAGCGCACACAGCCTGGTGCCGCTGTCCGATGACCTGGCCACCAGCCGCAACCTGCTCGAAGCGCTGAAACCCTCGCTGATGCCGGAGCCGGGGCGTCGCGCCGATCTGGCCGTGGCCCGTGCACTGCAGCTGCTCGACCAGGCGCAACTGGGCCAGGGTCGCCTGTTGCTGATCACCAGCGCCCTCGATGAAGCGGAACGCAGCGGCATCCAGCAAACGCTGCAAAAGCGCTCGGTACCATTGCTGATTCTCGGCGTGGGCAGTCGCGAAGGCGCGCCGGTGGTGCAGGAAGACGGCAGCTTCCTCAAGGATTCGCGCGGCGCCATCCTGATTCCGCGCCTCGATGCGCGCGGCCTGCGTGAAACCGCTGAAGCCCATGCCGGCCGCTACGCGGCGAGCCGCCTGGACGACGAAGACCTGCGTCGCCTGGGCCTGCTCGACGGCCCGCAGGCCATGCGCGCAGCGGGTGAGCCGACACAGCTCGACAGCCATATCGACCAGGGCTACTGGCTACTGCTACCGCTGCTGTTGCTCGCCGCCTGCGCCGGTCGTCGCGGCTGGCTGTTCTGCCTGCCACTGCTGCTGATGCTGCCGCCACAGAGCAGTCATGCCTTCGAACTCGACGACCTCTGGCTGCGCCCCGATCAGCAGGGCCAGCGCCTGCTGCAGGCGCAACGCCCGGCCGAGGCCGCGCAACGTTTCGTCGATCCGCAGTGGCAAGGCAAGGCACTCTACGAGGCCGAGGATTATGCCGCCGCCGCAGAACGTTTCGCCAAGGGCGACAGCGCCATCAATCATTACAATCGCGGCAATGCCCTGGCCAAGGCCGGCGAACTGGAAGCAGCGCTGGATGCCTATGAGCAGGCCCTGGAGCGCCAGCCGGAGCTGGCCGCGGCCCAGCACAACAAAGCGTTGGTGGAACAAGCACTGCGTCAGCGCGAAAATCAGCAGCAATCCGGCGAGAGTGATTCGGCCGAGCAGCAGGAACAGGCCAACGAGCAGTCACAGCCGAATGAATCGCCGGCCGGCCAGCCCGCCGAGAGTACTGCCGCACAGCCTACCCAGCCGGGTAGTAGCGGTGAGAACAGTGAAAGCAGCGAGGGACAGGGCAGCGCCAATGGCGCCGGGGAAGACCCCCAGCCCAGCACCAGCAGTGAATCCCCGAGCGACGCCGAGCCGGTTGCGCCACCCCGTACGGAAGCCGATCTGGGTACGGCGGCGGAACGCCGACAAGCGCTGGAACAATGGCTGCGGCAGATCCCGGATGACCCGGCCGAACTGCTGCGGCGCAAATTCTGGTATGAACAGCAACAGCGTCAGGACTCGAATCAATGAAGCGTCTGGTCTTCCTGCTTCTTCTACTGCTCGCGGGGCAGGCCCATGCCGAAGGCTTTTTCGCCAGCGTCGACCGCACTCGCCTGAGCGAGGGCGAAACCGTGGTGCTGACGCTGGAGTCGACCGACCCGACCCGCTTCGGCCGACCCGACCTGAGCCCACTGGATAAAGACTTCGAGGTGCTTGGCAGCCGCCAGGTCAATCGCCTGAGCAGCATCGGCGATACACCACGCGCCAGCACTCGCTGGATCCTGACCCTGCAGCCACGCCGCAACGGCGAGGTGACGATCCCGGCGATCCGCCTGGAAGACGCCGAAACCCTGCCGATCACGCTGAACGTCGAGGCAGCCGTCAGCGCCGGCAACGGCGAACAGCTGGCACCAGTATTCATCGATGCCAGCCTCGATCAGGAGAACGTCTACGTTCAGGCCCAGGCCGTGCTGACCCTGCGCATCTACCACTCGGTGTCCATGTACGACGACAGCAGCCTGACGCCCCTGCGCATCGCGGATGCGCGTGTCGAGCAACTGGGCGAACCACGCACCTACGAGAAGAGCATCGGCGGCGTGCTACACGGCGTGATCGAGCTGCAATACGCCATCTACCCGCAGCGCAGCGGACAACTGGTGATCCCGGGCCAGACCTTCAGCGCCACCCTGGTCGACCGCTCGCGCAACAATGATTTCCTGCCCTTCGGGCCACGCACCGGCAAGGTCTCGCGGGTCAAATCACCGGACATTCCGCTGCAGGTCAAACCCAAGCCGGCCGACTATCCGGCTGACGTGCCCTGGCTACCGGCGCGCGCCCTGGGCCTGGCGGAAACCTGGAACCCACAACCAGAACAGAGCCAGGTTGGCGATTCCCTGACCCGCCGCCTGATTCTCAAGGTCGACGGCCTTTCCAGCGCCCAGCTGCCACCATTGCCGGCAACCCAGGTCGACGGCCTGCGTCGCTACCCGGATCAGCCGCAGATGAGCGACCAGAAGAGCGAAACGGGCATCATCGGCACCCGCGAAGAACGCGAGGCGCTGGTACCCAATCGCAGCGGCAGTTTCGATCTGCCGCCCCTGGAAGTGTTGTGGTGGAACACCCAGACCGACACGCTGGAACGCACCACCCTCTCCGCCCGTACGCTGCAGGTCGCGGAAAACCCGCAACTGCAGAACGATGAACAACCCAATACGCCGATGGTGACGACCCAGGTGATCGAGGGGCCGGAACTGTGGCCCTGGCAGTTGGCCTGCGCAGTGCTGAGCCTGACCACGCTGCTCGGCTTCGGCTTGTGGTGGCATGCCCGCCGGCAGCCGGCGATCCAGCGCGCGGCGCAGAGTGGCCCGAGCCCGCGCACGCTGCTCGACGACATCAAGCGTGCCTGCCAGGCCGGCGATGCCCAGGCCACTCGTCATGCCCTCGACGCCTGGGCTCGCCAACAACCGGAAACCCTCGCCGATATGGCCGCACGCTACGTGCCGTTGTCGGACGCCCTGGACGGTCTCAACGGCGCGCTGTACAGCGAAGTTGGCCAGCAATGGCAAGGCGAGGAGCTGTGGAAGGCGATTCGCAACCTGCCCGATGTGCAGGAACCGACTGCTACGCCGCAAGACAGCAGCGCGCTACCCCCCCTGTATCCGCGCTAATCCCGGGATACGCCGCGCACCGCCCAATCGATCATGGCACTGTCCCCGCCAGAGGGGTCGCTCTGCCGTGGCCAGTAGCCGGGCATTCTCGGTGCTTGGTAGTCGCGAATGCGCTCGCGAAGCCTGGACCAGGCATCGTGGATATGCTTGTCGAGCAAGCCCCAGATTTCATCCGGGCTACACGGGGCTGAACATTGGCGGACGGTGCTAGCGCTATGAATGTCTTGAGCGGCGACGCGATCCATTTGTAGGAGCGGCGCCCCGCCGCGAATCTGCACAACACAGCAGCTTGCCTTACCTCAGCTACCGATCAGGGGGCGCCATACAGGCCGGCAACAAACGCCTTTGCCCCGAGGCAAGGCTCATACGGCATGTAGCCATCCAGTTGTCGGCTTCCCGCCTCATATGCCGGCCAACCATAAAAAAACCGCGACCCAAGGGCCGCGGTTTTCGTTCTACGCGACAGGCATCAAGCCTTGGCGCGCATTTTCTCGGTGTTGATCAGGAAACGCGCCAGAGCCGGCAGCAGCCAGATCGCACCGATCATGTTCCACAGGAACATGAAGGTCAGCATCAAGCCCATATCGGCCTGGAACTTGATCGCCGAGAAGATCCAGGTCGCCACACCGATTGCCAGGCAGACACCGGTGAACAGCACAGCCTTACCGGTGGACTTCAGCGTTTCGTAGTAGGCTTCCTGCAGCGGCATGCCCTGACGCAGATAGGTCTCTAGACGGCTGTAGATGTAGATGCCGTAGTCGACACCGATCCCCACACCCAGCGCGATCACCGGCAGAGTGGCGACCTTCACGCCGATGCCCATGAAAGCCATCAGTGCGTTGCCCAGCACCGAAGTCAGCACCAGCGGCAGAATCACGCACAGGGTCGCCGCCAGCGAACGGAAGGTCAGCAGACACATGATGCTCACCGCCGCGTAGACAGCGATCAGCATGGTGGTCTCGGACGCCGCGATCACTTCGTTGGTCGCAGCTTCGATACCGGCGTTACCGGCAGCCAGTACCACCTGCAGTTCGTCAGTGGTGTGCTGCGCGGCGAACTCTTCGGCCGCAGCCACGGCGCGCGACAGCGTCTCGGCCTTGTGGTCTTCGAGGAACACCAGTACCGGCGCCACCGAGCAGTCGGCGTTGTACAGACCTTCAGCGCGGGCGATGGAGTTGTTCAATACGTCCTGGTTGCGCGACAGGGTTTCCCATTTCAGGTTGCCCTCGTTCATGCCCTTGATCACCTGTTTGGACACGGTGACCATGGAGATGGCCGACTGCACGCCCTCGGTGTTCTCCATCTTCCACATCAGCTCGTCCATCGCGGCCAGGCTGTCATAGGTAGAGCAGCCTTCGGGGCCGGTCTTGATCATGACTACCAGGACGTCGGAGCTGGTCGAGTAGTTGCGGATGACGAAGTCGTTATCGAGGTTGTAGCGCGAATCCGGATGCAGCTCCGGCGCCCCTTGATCGAGGTCACCAATCTTCAGGTTCTGGCCGTACCAGACACCACCGGCCAATGCCACCACGGCAACGACAACGGAGATAGGTGCCACCATCGGGTGGGCGAAGTTGGAAATGGCGCGCCAGACCGGATGATCCTTGGCGGCCTCCTCCCGACTCTTCTTCACCGCACGCTTGCCGATACCGATATAGGAAATCACCACCGGCAGCAGGATCAGGTTAGTGAGGATGATCACCGCCACACCCATCGATGCGCCGATGGCCAACTCGCGGATCACGCCGATATCGATCAACAGCAGGGTGACGAAGCCAACGGCGTCAGACAGCAGCGCCACCAGGCCGGGGATGAACAATTGACGGAAGGCCATGCGCGCAGCAGACAGGGCATCGGTCGCCTCACCCGACGCCATGGCGATCCCGTTGATCTTCTGTACCCCGTGAGAGATACCGATGGCGAATACCAGGAACGGCACCAGCATCGAGTACGGATCGAGACCAAAGCCCAAGGTATGCAGCAGACCGAGTTGCCAGATCACCGCGATCAGGGTGGTGATCACCACCGCCAAAGTACTCTTGACGCAGTGGGTGAACCACAGCAGCAGCACGAAGGTGATGCCAATGGCCACGGCAAAGAACAGCGCCACACCGATCAGGCCATCGATGAGATCACCGACCTTCTTGGCGAAGCCGATGATATGCACCTTGACGTTGGGATTCTGCGCCTCGTACTTCTCACGAATCTTTTCTTCCAGCTCGTGAGAGAACTTCTGGTAGTCCAGCTTGATCAGCTTGCTCTGATCATTCGGGTCCGGGTAGGACTCGAGCAGCGGAATATCGACGATGCTGGACTTGAAGTTGTTCGCCACCAGGCGACCGATCTGACCCGACTTGAGGATGTTGCTGCGTAGATCCTCGAGGCTGTCTGCAGAACCATCGTAGGTCTGCGGGATCACTTCACCGCCGGCGAAACCCTCTTCGGTCACTTCGGTCCAGCGCACGCTCGGACTCCACAGCGATTTCAGACCGGAACGGTCGACGCCGGGAATGTAGAACGCCTCGTCATGGATCTGCCGCAGCGTTTCCATGTATTCCTTGCTGAAGATATCGCCGTCGGTGGCCTCCACCGAGATGCGCACCGTATTGCCCAGGTTGGCCAGGTCGTTACGGTGTTCGAGCATCTTCTGGATATAAGGGTGCCCCAGCGGAATCATCTTCTCGAAGCTGGTCTGCGGACGTACCTGGGCAGCCTGATAGAACAGGAAGATGCTGATCAGCAGGCAGATCAGGATCACCGCCGGGCGATTGTTGAAAATCAGCCGCTCGAGGAAGGAAGCAGGCTGTTGTTGATGCTTGGTCATGCAAAGGCTCCCGGCTTGTTATTGTTGGCCCAGATCGACGCCAGTCGAGGCGGCGAGGTGAACGCCGCCCTGCCCCACCAGGATCAGGTTGCCGTTATCCAGTGCAGCTACCCCGGCCAGCGAAAGGCGGTCGGGACGGTTGATCAGGCTGAAGGTCTGGCCGTGATCCTTGCTGCGCAGCACGGTGCCACCGTGCCCGACTACAGCGACGCTGCCATCATCGAGCAGTGCGCCATCGGCCAGACCGAACTCCAGCGGACCATTGTTCGGGGTGTTGAGCGTGATCTGCTGCCAACTGTCACCGAAATCGTTAGAGCGAAACAGGTGGCCGCGCAGGCCGTAAGCCAACAGAGTGGCTGGCTGGTCGGTACCGATCACGCCGAACAGCGAACCCTCGTAGGGCAGGTCCTCGATGCGCTCCCAGGTCTCCCCCCAGTCAGCGGAACGGAACATCTGGCCCAGCTCACCAACGATGAACAGGCCCGAGTCCTTCACTGCGGTGATGGCATTGAGGTGATAGGCATCTTCGTTGTCGAGGCGGTCGCTGACGTCTTCCCAGTTCTGGCCACCATCGGTGGTTTCCAGCAGCGCGCCATAGGCGCCTACGGCGTAACCGGTCTGAAGATCCTTGAACCAGATATCCAGCAGCGGCGCTTCGCGCTCAAGGTCCTCGTACTGCTTGGTCCAGGTCAAACCGCCATCGGTGGTCGTGAGAACCTGCGCATCGTGGCCGACCACCCAGCCATGCTGGGCATCGACGAAGAACAGCGAAGTCAGCATCTGGCGGGTCGGAACCTTGGCCTGCTGCCAGCTTTGCCCCTGGTCGTTGGAATAGAGAATATGGCCACGGTCACCAACGGCAACCAGGCGCTCGCCGGTGTTGACCACATCGAGCAACAGGCTGTGCACGGCCTTGGGCGACTCGATGGCGTAGCCGGCATCAGCCGCAGCCGAGGTCTCGGCCTGCAAGGGTGCGGCAGCGAAAGCCAGAATGGAAAGCACACTGCACAGCGAGAGCGCTTTAGCCAGCGGCGAATGAACACGGAGCGCCGACTTGCGCGCCAGGATGGGCGCCAGACCGGACTGGGTGCGCCGCATGACGGGCTCACTCATATACCTTCCCCCTTTCTTGTTATAGGCGGTACTGCTGATTAGCAGGCCGCTCATCCTAGCGAGCTTCGGAAAGCCCTGACAATTGGCGCGACGTTATGTTTTGTTAAGGCAAAACCCGCGTGATAGAAGCCTATTCGCCAAGCTGATACGAAAAGGCCGCTACTACTGTAGCGGCCTTCGCGTGAGACTACACGACTATTATCGCGTACCGCGGCGACGCAGGGCGGCCGGTTTGAAATAACCGTCGTCGGGAGTGGCCTGGGTGAAGTCGATGGTATTGCTCTCTTCGTTGTCCAGGTTCTGCACGTGGTAACGACGCGCCTGCAGATCATGGAACACATCGAGCGCGGACCAGGTGGTCGGCAGGTCGTAGTAGTTCTTCAGGTAGGCGATGGAAACGCGCCACAGCTCACCACGGCCGTCGTACTGATCCACCACCGCAGCCTGCCAGCTGTCCTCGTCGAGGAACAGGGTACGCTTGGAGTAGATATGGCGGGCGCCGGACTTCAGCGTGCCCTCGACGACCCACACACGGTGCAGTTCATTACGGGTCAGCGCCGGGTTGAGGTGACCGACCTGCAGCAGATCCTTGTACTTAACGTCAGGGCTGGTGACCTTGTAGTTGTTGTACGGGATGTAGATTTCCTTCTTGCCCACCAGTTTCCAGTCATAGCGATCCGGGGCACCGTTGAACATGTCGGTGTCGTCGGCGGTACGCAGACCGTCAGCCGCGGCGATCGGGGTGTCGTAGGCCAGGTTCGGTGCACGACGCACGCGGCGCTGACCAGCGTTGTAGCCCCAGGCCTGACGGGGTTCCTTGACCTGATCCAGGGTCTCGTGAACCAGTACCGCACCACCGGCCAGACGCGCCGGGCTGGTAGTGAAGGACAGGTAGTAGAACATGATGTTGTTCAGGTCGGCGAAGGAGCCGTTCTGCAGGTAGTACTTGAACAGCGCTTCCTGCTGGGAAGTAACCAGCGAGTAGGCGCCATTGCGCTGTACTGCCACTTCCGAGGCACGACGCACGATGTAGGTACCGCGGTAGCGGGCGATGTGGTTCCACAGCGCCTCGACACCATTTTGCGGAATCGGGAACGGGATACCGCCGTAGGCATCGGAGAAGCCGTTGCCGCCATCGACCAGCTTGGCGCTGGTGGCGTTCTTGACGGTGTTGTCATAGACCCACTGCGGCGCGGAGCCGGAGCGGCGGGTCTGGTAGACCGGCATCTGATAGGTTTCCGGGTAAGCCTTGAACATGGCGATCTGACCCGGCGTCAGATTGGCCTCGTACTGGCTCAGGTTGGCCGCAGTAATGGTGAACAGCGGCTTGTCTTCCGGGAACGGATTGACGTGGTGCTGGCCCGAACGGGTATAGCCAGCCGGCGCCTGAGTGATGCCACCGGTCCAGGCCGGAATGGTGCCGGCAGCGTTGCCAGCCTTCTCGGCGCCGAAGGGAGTCAGGGTATCGCCGAGCTTGGCGGCTTCCTGCGGGGAAACGGCAGCCAGCGCGGAACCGGCAGAAAACGCCAGCGCAACGGCTACAGCCATCAGCCTGTGCTTGTTCAGCATGGGTAATTCTCCGTGAAGAGTATTGCCGGGCGCCCGAGAGCGCCCGACGTATTTCTGGTTATAGGTATTAGAAGGAGTACTTGACGTTCAGACCGATGTTGTCGCGGTCACGCGCACCGTTGTTCTGGCCTGCGCCATAGAACTCGGTGTACTGGATCTCTGCTTCCAGGCTGTTCAGGTAGCTGGCGCGCATACCGAGGGTGTACGCCTTGCGACCTTCGATGAAGTTGCCAGTCTGGTGCGAGTTACCTTCGAAGTCATGCTTGAACACGGCGAACGGCGACAGGTTCACGCCAGCGTAAACGTCGTTCCAGGTGCCGGAGAGCACCAGGGTGTAGCCGTAGGCGTTCTTGTTAACCTGGTCGTCGCGGTCATAGCCGGAGATATAGGAGCCGTTGCCACGGCCGGCGTAATAGCGATTACCGGTAGGCGAGCTGTACTGCAGACTGTCGCCACGCAGATGCTCGGAAGCCAACTCCGCTACACCGAACAGCGAGTCGAAACCAAGGCTCGGGCCGAAGTTGTAGATTGTCCCCAAGGAAGTATTGAACGCTTCAACGCGGGTGTAGTTGTGAATCTGGTCGCCTAGCTGCACTTGCTGACCGCCGATATTCACAACACCACCGCCAGCCAGCTGGGGTGCCTGGGTCAGCAGATCGCCGAGCAGGTCGTTGGTAGCGGCGATGCCAACCGGCAGGTTGGGGCGGTAAGACAGCTCACCGAACACCGAAGCGTTACCTACAGTGGTGTTGAAGCTGAAGCCGTACATGCGGATATCTTCGACATATTCGCGACGAGCATTGACATTGTTGGCAACGTCAATCGTGGCGAGACCACCTGCTGCCTGAGCAAAACCAGCAATTACCGCAGGGTTAGCACAAGCAGCGCCAAGGCCAGAAGCGACACATGCACCTTGCGCAATAGCGGTCAAATCCAGCCCCTCGTAGGCCCCTAAATCCGCATAAATGGTCGGTTCTTTGGCGTGGTAATTGACAAAGTAGAAACCAAACTCGGTGGAGTTCAGTTCTTCAGCGATATAACGGAATGCGACACCGAACTGACCATCGTTCTTGGCATTGATATCCGGACCAACACTGGCCACCTTGATGTTACCGTTGGCATCAACAGTACGCCCCCCCGTCAAACCACCTATCCCCGCGTTACCGAGGCCAGAGTACAAGCCTGCGAGCGGAATAAGCGCCTCCTGAGTCGAATAGGCGGTATTACCACCGTCAGCAAACAAATCGGTCTCGGAGAAGTAGGTACCAACCGGATCAATGGCGGTCTCTTTCCAGTTGAACTGATAGAAGGTTTCCATCGACAGACTGTCGGTCAAACCGATATTGAAGCTCAGCGCCTCCACCGGTACCAAGACCTCCTTCACTTCCGAACCGGGGAGGCGGAACTTGGCAGCGTCGACCGGGTTGGTGGTGTTTACACCATTGCGGTAGAACAGGCCTTCACCCCAGTTGAATACCTGCTTACCCAAACGTCCCGAAACCGGCATGTTGCCCACATCCCAGTTGCCATAGACGTAGGCGTCGAGTATCTGTGCGTCACGGCCGGCCTTGTGGCGGGTTTCACGGGTGAAGCTGTTATCACGCGGCGCACTCTGGCTCGGCTGTGCCGGAGAGTTGTTGTCGTAGTAATCGTTGCGCTTGTCCATGATCTGAGTGTCATAGAACGCGGTACCGCGAATGAACACCCCGTAGTTCTGGTAGGACGCTTCAAGATCGGTAGTGATCTTGAACACTTCGGAAACCAGCCCAGTATCGAAGCTGCGGTTGCCGTCGTTGGTGTTGATGTCGTCGTTGGTCTTGTCCTGGCCCTGTACGCGCCACAGTTGACCGTAGGAGACGGTGGTATCGATGGAACCGGTGATTTCGTTATCGGCGAAGCTGAACTCCACCGCTTGAGCCTGGGCGGCGACCAGCAACGGCAGAACGCCTGCGAACGCAAAGCCGGCCTTGGCCGGGGCAAAACGTAGAACGGGCTTGCGGGACTTAATTTCCATCGAGACTCACTCCGTGGACAGATCATTCTTTTGAGCGATCCCGTATCCGGGTCGCGATTGCCGTACTGACGACGGCTTCTGTTTTTATTTGCAGCGACATGTTCCAACGACCAGCGTGCGCTCGCCCGTGGTCAGATCCCGCTCGGTACTGCAACCATGGTGCCAATTCAAACAGGTGTATCAGCGCAAACAGGCTTGGAAGAGCTGTTGGCCAGTTTCTTTTCGTGACTGATCAGCCACTGACCAATACGTCAGAAAAACTGGCGCGCTTTGTCCTACGATCCGACGCTTTATGCCACTCACCACGCGACTCGCAGCGCAGCTGGGTGACGAATATCATCTCGCTGTCAAGCGACGAAGCCCGAACTTAAGTGTGCAAAGGCATAACGGATCGAATGCATATTTCATTGGGTAACAAAAAAGTGTTACCAACCGGAGGTCGGTAACACTTTTTTGTGGAGCAAAACCCGTTTCAGGCCTAAAGCCAACCAGTCAAGCGTCAACGCCCCGAGTATGTAGGAGCGGCGCCCCACCGCGAACCGGCGATCGCCCCGAGGCGGGGTACTACCAAGGCTGCTTCGGGAGCCCTATCTGATCGGCATCAGTCTTAGGCCAGGCTCTTGCTCACCACTTCATAGACATCGCTAGACAGCTCACCGGAGGCGAGGATGCGCTCCAGCTCGGCCTTCATCAGTGCCTGACGCGCCGAACCGTACTTGCGCCAGCGGGTCAGCGGCGCCAGCAGGCGCGAAGCGATCTGCGGGTTGAGGGCGTTGAGAGTGATCACCTGGTCGGCTAGAAAGCGATAGCCCGCCCCGTCTGCGCGGTGAAAGTTGATCAGGTTCTGGTTGGCGAAGGCACCTATCAGCGCACGCACCTTGTTCGGATTCTTCAAGGTGAAGGCTTCGTGCTGCATCAACACATGCACACGCTCCAGGCCTCCCGGCAGCGGGCAACCGGCCTGCACGCTGAACCACTGATCCATGACCAGCGGATTGTCCTTGAAGAAGTCGGCGAACATGGCCAGGGCCTTGCCCTGCTCTTCCTGGAATGGCGAATTGACCAGCACTGCCAGCGCGGCAAGGCGCTCAGTCATGTTGTCAGCGTTGTCGAACTGGTCGACGCAGGCCGCCAATATCTCGGGCTTCTCGCTGAGCATCAGATAGGACAGCGCGATGTTCTGCAGGCTGCGGCGAGCGAAGTGCGCTGCCTCGGCCACGTAAGGCGTGGCCTTGGAGACTTCACGGTTGGCCTGGTAGCGCGCCCACAGTGGAGCGAACAGCGCGCTGGCCAGTTGCTGGCGGGCGAACTCGCGTGCGGCATGGATGGCCTCGACATCGGCCACTTCACTGACCTCGGTGAGATAGGCCTCACCCGGCAGCGAAAGCATTTCCGCGACCATGGCCTGATCCAGCGACTCGTCTTCGAGCAATGTACGCAGCGCGGTGACCAGGCGCTGATCCAGCACCAGGGCTTCGCCACGCTGGTGCTGGCCGATCAGTTCCTGCAGGACCTGCACAGAAAGCTGCTGGCCAGCTTCCCAGCGGTTGAAGCCATCCGAATCGTGCTGCATGAGGAACATCAGCTGGTCACGGCTGTAGGGGAAGTGCAGTTTGACCGGTGCACTGAAGCCGCGCAGCAAGGAGGGCAGCGGCTTCTCGACGACGCCCTCGAAGGTGAAGGTCTGCTCAGCCTCGATCACCGACAATACGCGACTGGTGCCTTGCGCCGCGCTTTCGCCCTGCAGGCGCAGCGGCAGCTCAGCGCCCTGGGCATCGAGCAAGCCGAGCGCCACGGGAATCACGAACGGCAGCTTCTCGCTCTGCCCCGGCGTCGCCGGGCAGCTCTGGCGGAAGGTCAAGCTGTAGGTCTGCGCCGCCTCGTCATAGGCTTCGCTGACTTCCAGGCGCGGCGTGCCGGCCTGGGTGTACCAGCGTTTGAACTGGGTCAGGTCGATGCCACTGGCATCCTCCATGGCCTTGACGAAATCGTCGCAGGTCACGGCCTGGCCGTCGTGACGCTCGAAGTACAGGTCCGAGCCCTTGCGGAATAGCTCCGGGCCGAGCAGGGTGTGGATCATGCGCAGCACTTCCGAACCCTTCTCGTAGATGGTCAGGGTGTAGAAGTTGGAGATCTCCATGTACGCGTCCGGGCGCACCGGGTGAGCCATGGGGCCGGCGTCCTCGGCGAACTGGTGGGTACGCAGGTAGGCCACGTCCTCGATGCGCTTGACGGTGCGCGAATGGGTATCGGCGGAGAACTCGCTGTCGCGGAACACGGTGAAGCCTTCCTTGAGCGACAGCTGGAACCAGTCGCGGCAGGTCACGCGGTTGCCCGACCAGTTGTGGAAGTACTCGTGCGCCACCACCGCTTCGACGCGCTGGTGGGCGGCGTCGGTGGCGGTCTCGGCCTTGGCCAGCACGCAGCTGGAGTTGAAGATGTTGAGGCCCTTGTTCTCCATGGCGCCCATGTTGAAGTCGTTGACCGCCACGATCATGAAGATGTCCAGGTCGTACTCGCGGCCATAGACCTCCTCGTCCCATTTCATCGAGCGCTTGAGGCTGTCCATGGCGTGCTGCACCTTGTCGATGTTCTCCGGCTCGACGTAGATGCGCAGTGCCACCTCTCGGCTGCTCATGGTGGTGAAGCTGTCCTCCACGCACCAGAGGTCACCGGCGACCAGGGCGAACAGGTAGGCTGGCTTCTTGAACGGGTCTTCCCAGGTCGCCCAATGACGACCGCCCTCCTCGCTGCCGCTGGCAATCGGGTTGCCGTTGGACAGCAACACCGGGTAGGCATGCTGTTCGGCGCTGACCGTGGTGGTGAACTTGCTCATCACGTCCGGGCGGTCGAGGTAGAAGGTGATCTTGCGAAAGCCCTCGGCCTCGCACTGGGTACAGAACATCGTGCCGGACTTGTACAGGCCTTCCAGCGCGGTGTTGCTCTCCGGGTGGATGCGCACGCTGCTGTCGACCACGAAGCGCTCCTGGGTCGGCTGCAGGGTCAGGTGGCTGTCAGTCAGGCTGTAATCGCCCGCGTTCAACTCACGGTCGTCGAGCTTGAGCTCCAGCAGCTCCAGTTGCAGGCCATCCAGTACGAGCTTCGGCAAGCCGGCGCCCGCCTCCGGGTTGCGACGCATGACCAGTTGCGCATGCACCAGGCTGTGATCCTCGAACAGCTCGAAGGTCAGGTGGGTTTCGTCTATCAGGTAGTCGGGAACCTGATAGTCCTTCAGATAAATGGTCTTGGATTGTTCGGTGCGCATGGCTCTTGGCCTCTCGTCTGCGGCGCCCCGGGCGCCGGTGGCAATCTGGTGTCAGGCGGCGATCTCGTGGACGGCCAACTGATAGGCGGTGTACTTGCGGATATTGATCACGCCGGTGTCGAACATCAGGTACTGGCCCTTGATACCGAGCAGAGTACCTTCGGCCAGGGGCTGCTTGTCCAGATTGAAGCTGGTGATCTTGGCCGGATAGGCCTCGATGGGGTAACGAATCTCCAGCACTTCGGCAGCGGAAAGCGGCTGGATGGCTTGCAGGCCGAAGCGTTGCTGCAACTGGGTAATGCCCGAACCGCAGCTATCGAACAACTGCTCGCGAATCGCCAGCAGATCGACCGGTACGGCGTCGCCCTTGAGCAGTGCGCGCCAGTTGGTCTTGTCCGCCACCTGGCTGCGCAACAGGTCTTCGACGAAGCCGGACTGCTGCCGGGTGGCCACGCGCAGGATGGGCAGCGCCTGGGTCGCACCCTGGTCGATCCAGCGCGTCGGCACCTGACTGGCGCGGGTAATGCCGACCTTCACGCCACTGGAGTTGGCCAGGTAGACGATGTGATCGGTCATGCAGAACTGCTCGCCCCAGCTCGGCTCGCGGCAGGTGCCTGCATCGTAATGACACCTCTCCGGGCTCATGATGCAGACATCGCATTGCGCCAGCTTCTGCATGCAGGGGTAGCAGTAGCCCTGGCTGAAGCTGGTCTTGGTCTTGCGTCCGCAGTGCGTGCAATGGATGGCGCCGAGGTATTCCAGGCGCAGGTGCTTGCCCACCAGCGGGTTGACCGGCACTTCTTCGTCGCCAAGACGGAAGGCGTATTGCACCGGCGCATCCAGATGCGCCCTCATCTTGCTCAGCGAGCCACGTCCCAACTCGCTCATCAGTGCAGGGTATCCGAGGACTTGAACAACAGGTTGGGTACCGGCTCGGATTTGCTGCTGCACTCCTGCGGGCCCATGTAACCGGTGCGCTCTTCCTCCGGCAGATTCTGCATTTCCCAGGCGATCATCGCCTGCAGGCTCAACTCTTTCTGTTCCTGGGTCAGCTTGCGGCCGTCCGGCCATTTGCCGATTTCCACGGCCAGCTTGAGGCTCTCGTAGATTTCCGGGGTGATGTTTTCAATCGCATCGAGAAAGGACGACATACAGGTCTCCAAGTAAATCGTAGGGTGGGCCGGGCGGCGTTCCGCTTCAGCCCACCAAATAAATCAGCGTCTTGCCAGCATACCGCCAAGCAGGCCGGTCAGGCAGCCGATGAGCAGACCGCCGACATGCGCAGCATTGGCAATGGCGCCAATACCCAGCGTTTCGAAGATGCCGGTCATACAGACCACCAGCCAGATCAACATCATCACCAGCACGCCAGGCGGCAGCCGATAGACAGCGTTCGGTGCCAGGCGCTGGTAGATCCAGCAATGCCCGAGCAGACCATAAAGTACGCCGGACAAGCCGCCGAACAACGACGGCCCGGCCCACCAGTATTGGGCGAAGTTCGACGCCAGACCAAACAGCAGAGTCAGCCCCAGCAGACCGATGGCGCCCTGGCGAAACTCGATTCGCCGTCCCAACTCCCAGTACCACAGGCTGTTCATCGCCAGATGCAGCCAGCCGAAGTGAATCAGCATCGGCGTGATCAGGCGCCACCACTGGCCACTATCGAGCGTGGCATCCAGATAGGTCAGATAGATGTGCTCGCCGTCGATGCGAAAGTCGACGAAGCTCAGCCAGCGGATCGCCGAGAAATTCTCACCCGCCAGGGTCACCGCAAAGACGATGAAGGTGGCCAGCAACATCAGCGCCGTGACCGGGCTGCGCCGTAGCTGAGTGGCGAAGCTCTCGCGCACCGGGGCAACGCTTGGCGGCAGTTCTCCGGCGTCATCGCCCTGCGGATGATGCGCATAGAGCTCGCGCACCTGCTCTGCAAGCTCCTGCCCCGGCACCCAGAGCACCTGCTCGCCGCCCTCTTCCGATACCCGGTGCGGCACGTTCAAACGCTGCAATAGCCCCACAAAACCGCTTAGATCGGTATCCAGCGGCAAGCGCAGCACTTCTACTGCCGTCATCGCGGCGCCTCCTGCGGATCGACATCGACCCAGACGAATTTCCCCGCGTCCAGGCGCGTTTCCTGATCCAGACGATAAGCCACCAGACGGCCACCAACCACCGCGCTGTAATCCAGGCAGGCCAGGTTGGGCCGTATCGGAGCCGGCTTGCCACGCCGCCAGTAGTGGCCGACGAACAACAGCGGCTCATGCGCGCCGTACCTGAGCAGCTCGTCCTTCTGCAGTTCGGTCAATGGCGTCTGCGCCGCCAGCTCCGGCAAGGCATCGGGCTGGAAGACGATATCGCCATAAGTCTTCGGGTCCTCCTCCCAGAACTTGGTGCGGAAGTACGAGCGGGTAAAGCCATCGCCGCTGGTCAGGGTCAGACCATGCGGCAGACGCATGTCGGTCCCGCGCAACAGGCGATCGAGCGCCATGTTGGCGAAACTACCGGGCACCGCCGAGGCCTGCAGGAAATGTTCATCGATGCAGCCATTGGGGAATTGCGCCTTGAGCGGCGTGATCAACTCGTCATCCCAGCAGGCGTGTACTACGCGGAAGCGCCCGGCATCGATGAACAGCGGCATCTCGTAGAACCAGCGGAGAAACTCACGCCACTCCTGCGGATGATCCTCGAACTGCGCCAATGTCTCGCGCATCAGGCGCTGGTGGCGCGGACTGTGTTCGCGTACGTACTGACGACCACTACCCGGCGGCGCCGGCGTGCTCCAACCCAAGGCATTGAACTCGTGATTGCCCATGATGCACAGCGCCTGGCCGGCGCGAACCATGTCATGCACCAGATGCAGGGTTTCGCGGATGCCCGGGCCGCGGTCTACCAGGTCACCCAGGAAGATCACCATGCGCGTCGGATGGCGCCACACGCCACCTTGGCGGCTGTAACCCAAATGTTCGAGCAGGCGTTCGAGGGTTTGCGCACAACCGTGGATATCACCGATCAGGTCATAGCCACGATGGGGGTCGAGGGGCATTCAGTCCTGCCCTCCCAGGCGGCTGCCCCATCCAAGCTTGGTGCGGCAGACCTCATAGTAGTTGTGATCCAGCGGGTGGATCAGACGCAGCTTCTGTGCCTTCTTGGCCACGTGCAGGGTGTCACCCGGCGCACAGGTGAAATGGTTCTGGCCGTCGCAGGACACCTGCGGATAGATGGTCATGTCCGCCGACACCACCACCTTCAGCTCGCTGTTGCCGTCGACCACGATGGGCCGGCTGGACAGCGTATGCGGGTACATCGGCACCACCACGATGGCGTCGAGCTTGGGATGCATGATCGGCCCGCCAGCGGACAACGCATAGGCGGTCGAGCCCGTGGGCGTGGCGACGATCAGGCCGTCGGCCTTCTGGCTGCAGACGAACTGGCCGTCGATATACAGCTCGAACTCGATCATCCGCGTCGACTTGCCGGGGTGCAGCACCACGTCGTTGAGCGCGTCACCCTGGCCGATGGCCTCGCCCTGACGACGCACCTCGGCTTCGAGCAAGAAGCGATTCTCGGTCAGATACTGGCCTTCGAGCACCTGCGCCACCTTGAGCTCCAGCTCATCAGGGCGAATATCTGTGAGAAAACCCAGGCTGCCACGGTTGATCCCCAGCACCGGCACCTTGTGCCGCGCCAGGGCGCGGGCGGCGCCAAGCATGCTGCCGTCGCCACCGACGACGATCACCAGGTCGCAGACCTCGCCAAGCATCTTGCGCGAGGAGGTTTGCAGGCCGTGTCCCGGCAGCACGTCGGCGATGGTGTCCTCGAGGATCACATGCAGGTGACGATCGATCAGAAAGCGCTTGAGTCGCCGCACGGTTTCCAGCACCCGCGTGCTGCCCAAGCGCCCGATGATGCCGACATTGCGAAATTGCTCCATGGGACTCCCGCCAGACAGATAAGAAACGAAGAGAGATTATCGGCCAAAGGTCTGGGCGGCAGCAAACCAGCACTGTTACTCGCAGGCCGTTGAAAAACTACCTGCGTTGCCATTGCTGCGTTAAAAACAGGCTCAAAATGCTCATTTACAGCTCGTAAACTCCGCTTTTTCGCCTGTTTTTGCCTTGCACTGGCTGCCTCGCCTACGTTTTTCAATGGTCTGCTGCGCTATGCTCGGGTCATGACTGCTCCCGACTCGCTGCACGATCTGCTGCTGGGCTTGCGTACCCCGGCTGTGCGTGACCTGGCCTGGGCGCTGTTCTCGCCACCCATGCTGGGTGAGACCCCGAAAGTCCAGCGTCATCCGCTACAGGCCAGTTGCTGGACGCGGCAACCGCAGCGGCTGGCTGACTGGCTCGTGCAGCAGGACAACGATGCCGGTGCCCTGCATGCCTGGCTGGCCACGAAACCGGTGCGCCGCCTCGGCCTCTATTACGAACGCCTGTGGCAGTTCGCCCTGCATGCGGCACCGGATGTCGAGGTCGTCGCCGCCAATCTGCCGATCCGCCAGAACGGCCAGACGCTGGGCGAACTAGACCTGCTGCTGCGCGACGAAGAAGGCGAACACCATCTTGAATTGGCAGTGAAGTTCTATCTCGGCACGGACGGCAGCGACACCGCTGACTGGCTCGGCCCGGGCAGTCATGATCGGCTCGACCTGAAACTGAGCCACCTCGCGCAGCACCAGTTACCCCTGTCTTCGCGCCGGGAGGCACGGGGAGCGCTGAACGACCTGCAACTGGGCGAAACTCGATCCGCCTTCTGGCTCGGCGGCTACCTGTTCTATCCCTGGCCCGACGACTCCCCCGCGCCTCGCGGCGCCACCTCCGAACACTGCCGTGGGCGCTGGCTGCACCAGCGCGACTGGAATGACTTCGCCGCGACAAAGCCAGGCGCGCACTGGCAGCCGCTACCGCGCCTGGCCTGGTTGGCGCCGGCTCTGGTGAGTGCCGACGGAGTCTGGTCCGATGAAATGCTCCAGCAATGGCTGAACACGCTGCGCCCGGAGGCTCAGGCGCAACTGTTGGTAAGACTGGAGGAGGATCATGCCGGGAATTGGCGAGAGGTAGAGCGGATCTTTCTGGTCAATGATCAGTGGCCAACGCGCTCGTAGCCGGATGCAATCCGGAATGCATGCGCCTGCAATCCCCGGATTTCATCCGGACTACGCTTGCCCAAGAGCAAGCGCTGTTCAGCGGCTGCGCTCGGTACGCCCACCGGAACGAGCCAGATACCCTGCGCCGCTTTCACAGAGCAGCGCATCACGCTGCACCGCCGGCAGGACGTCCAGGCCACCGCGCAAGGCGTAAACGCTGTAACCCAGTTGCGAGAGTAGAAACACCGCGCTGCTGCTGCGCTTGCCGCTGTCGCAGTAGCACAGGTAGGTGCGTGATCGCTCCAGCAGGCGCGCCTTCAGACGCAACAGCTGCAGCGGCATGTGCAGCGCTTGCGGCGCATGTGCCTTTTCGTACTCTTCCAGCAGGCGTACGTCGAGCCACTGCGCGCCCTGCGTCAGCAACCTGGCGCCCTCGCCCAGCGACACCTCGGCCACCACGGGTGCCTTGAGCAAGGCAAAGAAATCCTGACGATCCAGACGCAACACACTGCCGGCCTCGACCATGGTCACCGTGGCATTTCGCGGCCGGTCGGCAAGCAGGGCCTCCTCGCCGAAACATGCGCCAACCTCCAGCTCCGCCAGCACCTGGTGCTCGCTACCAGCACCTCGGATCACCTCGGCGCGGCCGCTTTCCAGGAAATAGCAGCAATCGCCAGTGGCACCCTCTTCGATAATCTGGCTGCCAGCCGCCAGCTCGATCTTCTGCAAGCGAGCGAGCATGCTCTGCACGTTGGCCGGCGGCACCTTGGCAAACAACGGGTTTTCCAGCAGCCTCTCCAGCCACTCGACATCGACGCCGCTCTGCTGCAGCGCCAGCAACAGGTCCTGATGGGCCAGACGCCAGGTCAGCAGGCGATCGAGCGTGGCACTGTCGATCATCAGCACGCTGACATCGCTCACGGCGCGGGCGTCATGTAACCGCGGCAGGCCGGGCGACAACGGGTGGCAGCTGATCTCGCTACCGGCCTGCACCCTCTGCGCTCTGCCCTCGGCATCCTGCAGCTGCAACTCGCCGGCCAGCAGATAGCAGGTCAGGCGCGCCTGATCCCCCCGACGAAACAGCAGTTGCCCGGCCAACAGAGGCTGCGGCACCAGCTGGCTACGCAACTCGCGCCACTGCTGCTCAGAAAGCACGTTGAGCGGCGTCAGGCTGCGCAGTTGTTCGGGAGTAAGGGGTTCGCTCATGAGGATTTCCAGGCTCCGCTGGTCAGACCTGAGTGTAGTCGGCGCTGGCGCCCATCAACACCCGACGCCCTTGCAAGCCGCCAGTATGAATGAATATCAGCCGACTGCCGCGCGCAAGTTGACCGCTCTTGCAGAAATCGCGCAGCGCCATAAGCGCCTTGCCGGTATACACAGGCTCCAGCGGCACACCGCTGGCCTGCTCGGTTTCCAGGATGAACTGGCGCAGTGGCTCGTCGAGACGCGCAAAACCGCCGCGCGCGGCGTCGATCAGTTGGTAGCGCCGCTCCGACGCCCCGGCCTCGTCCAGCAGCCTGGCGACCTGAGTGGCGACGCCATGGTCGCTCGGTACGGCCTGCGCGCCGAACACCCTGCGCCGAACATCACCCAGCAGCACACCGGCCAGGGTGGTGCCGGTCCCCGTAGCCAGCCACCAGGCATCGAAATCAGACCAGCCGATATCTGCCAGCTGCGCTTCGGCCATCGCCACCAGACAGCTGCAGCCATTAGCGCCCTGAAGGCCCAGACCGCCCTCGCCGATCACCTGGAAACCCGGATAGCGGGCGAGCCAGGGCGCCCAGAAGTTCGGCTGATGCCGCGCACGGTAGCCGCCGTAACCCAGCCAGTGCAGCGCCATGCCCATGCGCTGCAGGTCATCGACGGTCGGGGTCTGCTGCGCTTCACCACGCAACAGACCGACGCAGGCGAAACCGAAACGCCGGCCCGCCGCGGCCAGCGCATGCAAATGATTGGAGTGCGCTCCTCCCAGGCTGATCACCCCCTGCGCGCCAGCCGCAGCGGCCTGCTCAAGATAGGGCGCGAGCTTGAACCACTTGTTGCCAGACAGCAGCGGGTCGACAAGATCCAGGCGCAGGCAGGCGAGCTCGACGCCGGCAGCCTCGAGCCAGTCCAGTTGCAGAGGTTGTAGCGGCGCCCGCGGGCGCCAGGTGGGAATCCGTATTGGCAAGGTCAGCTGACGGTGCGCAGACGACTGCTCGCCTTGTGCCGCGCGCAGCAGTTCGAATCACCCAGAGTGAAACGGCTGGGCGTATCGACACGATCGATGGGAATGGCGCAGCGCTCCCCACTGGGCAAGGATGCATCGCAGCTGGGCTGCTGATAATGCGCCAACCAGTGCCGATACTGCTCTTCGGAAACGAAGCATTTGCCAGCGGCGTAGGCCATGGGATTGTCCTGATAGCGGGCGACATCCTGCAGGGGAATGGTCAGGTGCCCGGCGCCGGGATGGTACACCACGAACACCACGCCAAGCTTGGCCAGACGATCCAGCACCTGGTCACCGCCCTGACTGGCGAACGCATCGCGCTCACGCTTGAGGCGTTCGATTTCCGCTTGCAACTGGGCATCCAGCTCGTTGCGATAGGCCAGTTCGACGTCGCGTATGGCGATCTGTTCCTTGTACTCCGCCACGGCCGCAGCGACCTTGGCGCGCATTTCACCATCGTACTGCGCACGCAGGATATCGCCCTCGGTACGACCATGACGCTCGAGGGCACGCAGTTGTTGAGTCATTTCCTCACGGCTGCTCTGGAAACTTTCGGCCTGGGCGGCCAGTTGCGCCTTGAGGTTGGCGTTGAGCTCCTCCTGCTGGCGCAGTGCCTGATGCAGCCCATGGATCTGCGCCTGCAGATTCTTGCTCTGCTCCTCGCTGGCCAGTTTGAACTTGGCCAATTCGTCTTCATGCTGCTGGGTCAGGCTGGTGATGCGCAGGCGCTGCTGCTGAATCAGCTGCGCGGTCTTGGCACGATGCTCATGATCCATCTTCTGCGCCAGTTGCTCGGCCACTTCCTTGGCCGGGTCGGGCGCATACCATTTATCTTCGGAAGCTACCTGCAAACGCTCGGCAACCACCGACTGGGCACTGTCATCCTCGATCAAGAGCCCGAGCTGATTGCGTTTGACTGCATCGCGCAGCAATACCAGATCGTTCTGTGCGGGGGCCAGGCTGGGGTCCCACAGGTGCATCTGATGCCAGGACACCGGGCACTGGCTGCGACAGGCCAGGCGAATCGGCCCTGCGCCAAGATCCGGACCACGCCCGGCACGTTCGGCCAGATGTTGCAGAGGAATGTTCCAGCCCTTGTCGGGGCGACCGTCCTCGTCGAAATCCAGAAAGAAGAATACCGCCGCCCTGACCAGCAGCCGCGGGTTGATCACCACGAATACCGCGCGCATCTGTTCGTCGGCGAACTCGGGCATGTTCACCACACCATCGAGCAAAGCTTCGAACTCAGGGAACATCATCTGTTTGCAGATACCGCGTTCACTAAAGAACATCACGGCTTCCACCATCTGCGGCTTGTTCTGCATGCTCATTGAGGACCCTCTGGACCAACCGGGAATACGCGCGCGCATAGTCGCGTGCCGGAGCAGCGCATACTCCGGCACTGATATCGTCCTTGATATCTGAGGCAAGTCTAGGGGAAAACCCGACCACAGCAATGTGACTGGGTTGGCACTCACTCTGCGAGCCAGGCCGAATAGACCACCGCTTAGCGCAAAAATGTGACAAGACCGGAAAGTACGAAAGCTGCCAGCGGCCCGGTCCGCCTGGATGCTTAACAGCCTGCCAAGCACAACTCGATCGGCGGATTCTTGCTTTTCACCCCTGCCTCACAAGCGGAATTTTGCCTATTTCAGCCAGTGCCATTGGGCTCATCCGCTCTAGACCGGTGGTCCGACATCCTGGCACGTCACCTGCTCTGGCACTTACAAGCTCGCGTGCCTGTCGCGCGGCCGGACTGATAAAAAAGACAAGAGGTCAGCCATGTTCCGCCATCACTTCACTGCCAACCCCTCATCGTTCAATCCGCTTCGCGAGTGCCTATCCCGGCGCCAGAAGACTGCCTGCACAGCACTGCCGCGTCCTTAGCTAAAAACAACAACAACGGAGAATTCCCATGCACTTAGCCAAGCGCCTTGGCCTGCTCGCCGCTGCCGCGATTTTGGCCAGTAGCCCCAACGCTCACGCCAACCCAACCTCGATCAACATCCTTACCGGCGGTACCAGTGGCGTTTATTACCCGCTGGGTATGAGCCTGTCCGAGCTTTACAGCGAGCGCATCGCAGACTCGAACACCAGCGTACGGGCCACCAAGGCCTCGGTAGAGAACCTCAACCTGCTGCAGATCGCCCGTGGCCAGTTGGCCTTCGCCCTGGGCGACTCCGTTGCCGATGCCTGGAAAGGCGATGAAGAAGCTGGCTTCAGAGCCCCGCGTGATCGCCTGCGCGCTATCGCCGGGATCTACCCGAACTACATCCAGATCGTTGCCAGCAAGGCATCGGGGATCACCCGCCTGGAAGATCTGCGCGGCAAACGTATTTCCGTCGGGGCGCCGCGCTCAGGTACCGAGCTCAACGCCAGGGCCATCTTCAAGGCCGCGGGTCTCAGCTACGCGGATATGGGCCACGTCGAATTCAAGCCCTACGCCGAATCGGTCGAACTGATCGAGAAAGGCCAACTGGACGCCACCCTGCAGTCGGCCGGCCTGGGTATGGCGGCGATTCGCGACCTGGCCGAACGCGTGCCAATCACCTTCGTCGCCATCCCAGAGCAGGTGGTGTCACGTATCGGCAGCAGCGCCTACCAGTCGGGCACCATTCCTGCCGGCACCTACAAGGGCCAGGCCAACGACGTGACGACGGCGACCATCACCAACGTCCTGGTCAGCCAGACCAGCGTTTCCGACGCCGTGGCCTATCAGATGACCAAGTTGCTCTTCGAGAACCTCGACCGACTGGCCGAAGCGCATCCAGCCGCCAGGGACATCAGACTGGAACGGGCGACCAGTGGCCTGCCGATTCCGCTGCATCCCGGCGCCGAGCGCTTCTATCGTGAGGTGGGCGTTCTCAAGTAGAGCGCCCCTCAGCCCTTGGCGGCGGCGAGAAAGGGCGCCAGGCGCTGCGCCATTTCCGCGCCGAGCGCCTGCAGCCCGCTCATCGGGCGCACCATCACCTCGAACTCGACGATTCGCCCCAAGTCGTCGAAGCGAATCATGTCGATGCCCTTCAACTCGCGCTCGCCAACCTTGGCGGAAAACTCCAGCACCACACTGAGGCCATCGGCAGTAGCCAGTTCGCGGTGATAGGCAAAATCCTCGAACACCTTGAGCACGGTATTGAGGATCAGATTGACCACCTGCGCGCCAGGATAAGGGGTGTGCGCCATGGGCGAACGGAACACCGCCTGAGGATGCAGCAACTCGGGCAAGGCGCTCAGATCCTTGGCGGCGACAAACTGGTGCCAGCGTTCGAGGCTGGTCGCAGCAGCAGGTTGTAGCTGGGCATTGAGAGACATCGGCTTCTCCTTGTTGTTTTAAGGCCAGAAAGCAAACGCCCCGCACTGAGCGGGGCGTCGGTTCGATCAGAGTTCGGCCGCCAGGCGCGAGCCCTGGTTGATCGCCCGCTTGGCGTCGAGCTCGGCAGCGACATCCGCACCGCCGACCAGGTGCACACGCTGGCCGGCGTTTTCCAGACCTTCCTGCAGCTCGCGCAGCGGGTCCTGGCCGGCGCAGACGATCACGGTATCGACTGGCAGCACCTGCTGCTCACCACCAGCAATGCGGATATGCAGGCCGGCATCGTCGATCTGCACGTACTCGACGCTGTTGAGCATCTGCACGTTCTTGTTCTTCAGGCCGGTGCGGTGAATCCAGCCGGTGGTCTTGCCCAGGCCATCGCCGACCTTGGACTTCTTGCGCTGCAGCAGGAACACCTGACGCGCCGCCGGGTGCGGATGCGCCTCGATCCCTGCCACGCCACCACGCGCTTCAAGCGCGGTATCGATGCCCCACTCTTTCCAGAACTCGTCACGGTCAAGGCTGGTGGCCTTGCCCTGGTGCGTGATGAATTCGGACACGTCGAAACCGATACCGCCGGCACCGATGACAGCGACCTTCTGCCCGACCGGCTTGCGCTCGAGAATCGCGTCCAGGTAGCTGATCACCTTGGCATGCTCGATACCCGGAATATCCGGCGTACGCGGGGCAATACCGGTAGCCAGGATGATTTCGTCGAAGCCTCCGTTGAGCAGATCGTCCACTGACACACGGGTGTTCAGGCGCACGTCGACGCCGGTGGTTTCCAGCTTGCGCTTGAAGTAGCGCAGGGTCTCGAAGAACTCTTCCTTGCCCGGTACGCGCTTGGCCACGTTGAACTGGCCACCGATCTCGCCAGCCGCGTCGAACAGGGTCACGCTGTGGCCGCGCTCGGCGGCGACGGTGGAAGCCGCCAGCCCGGCCGGGCCGGCACCGACCACGGCGATCTTCTTCACCGCGGTGGTGGGGATGTAGTTCAGCTCGGTCTCATGGCAGGCGCGCGGGTTGACCAGGCAACTGGTCAGCTTGCCGCCGAAGGTGTGATCCAGACAGGCCTGGTTACAACCGATGCAGGTGTTGATCTCATCGCTGCGGCCTTCGGCGGCCTTGTTGACGAAGTCCGGGTCGGCAAGGAACGGGCGCGCCATCGACACCATGTCGGCATCGCCCTCGGCCAGCACCTGCTCGGCGACTTCCGGGGTGTTGATGCGGTTGGTGGTGATCAGCGGAATCGACACCTCGCCCTTGAGCTTGGCGGTGACCTTGGTGAAAGCCGCACGCGGCACCTTGGTGGCGATGGTCGGGATGCGCGCCTCGTGCCAGCCGATACCGGTATTGATCAGGGTGGCGCCGGCCTGCTCGATGGCCTTGGCCAGCAGCACGATCTCGTCCCAGGTGCTGCCACCCTCGACCAGATCGAGCATCGACAGGCGATAGATGATGATGAAGTTCGGCCCGACCGCCTCACGCACGCGACGTACGATTTCCACCGGCAGGCGCATGCGGTTCTCGTAGCTGCCACCCCAGCGGTCGGTGCGGTGGTTGGTGTGGGCGACCAGGAACTGGTTGATGAAATAACCTTCCGAACCCATCACCTCGACACCGTCATAACCGGCCTGCTGGGCCAGCGCGGCGCAATTGACGAAGTCGGCGATCTGCTTCTCGATGCCCTCCTCGTCCAGCTCCTTGGGCTTGAACGGGTTGATCGGTGCCTGGATGGCGCTCGGCGCCACGGACTTGGGGCTATAGGCATAACGCCCGGCGTGCAGGATCTGCATGCAGATCTTGCCGCCGGCCTCGTGCACGGCCTGGGTGACAATCTTGTGCTTCTCGGCCTCTTCCACCGTGCTCAGCTTGGCCGCGCCGGAATACACGCCGCCCTCCTCGTTCGGGCCGATGCCGCCGGTGACCATCAGCCCGACACCGCCACGGGCGCGCTCGGCGAAGTAGGCCGCCATGCGCTCGAAGCCGCCCGGTTTCTCTTCCAGGCCAGTGTGCATGGAGCCCATCAGCGTGCGGTTGCTCAGCGTGGTGAAGCCGAGGTCGAGCGGGGCCAGCAGGTGCGGGTAACGAGCAGTCATGGAATTCTCCACATCGCGGTGCAGTTCACGGATTGCCGCGGTCTCATGGTCACGCGGTCGGTTATGGAGCCAGACGATAAAGAGGCTGCCAGTCATGCTCAATGATCAAAACTAACAAGATAATGATCAAAACTAGCAATAGAGGTTGGCAGCGCGGCTCGACCGACCTAACCTGCACCGCAACCAAACCGAAAAAATCCAATGCGCCTACTGATCACCCTTCTGCTCGCGCTCGCACTGCTGACCGGTCTTGGCAGCTACGCCCACTGGATCGCGCAGCGCCCCAGCAGCCATTACCTGTCCGACCTGCGCAGCCAGGTCGCGCTCGATATCGGCGAGCCCAGCACACGCGGCAACCTGCTAGGCATCCAGCCTGAACTGTTCGCCGCCGACTACCAGAGCCTCGCGCGACTGCGCCTGAAGCTGGCCGCCTACCTCGATCACGCCCGTGACCAGGGCATGCTCAATGAGCGCACCGTCGTCGTGCTGCCCGAACATATAGGTACCTGGCTGCTCGCCGTCGGCGAGAAGGAAGAGCTCTACCGCGCCACCGAGCGCCGTCAGGCCATGCACTGGCTGGCGGCGAGCAATCCACTGGATTTTCTCGGCGCACTGCTCAGTGCTGGAAGCGACGCACGCCTGGACGACGCCATGTTGCGCACCAAGGCCAAGGCCATGGCGCGCGACTATCAGCAGCTGTTTGGCGATCTGGCCCGCGACTACCAGATCACCCTGGTAGCAGGCTCGATCGTTCTGCCCGAGCCCCGCGTGGAACGGGGTCGCCTCGAAGTCGGTCGCGGGCCGCTGTACAACGTCAGCCTGGTGTTCGATCAGGCCGGTAACCCGCAGGGCCAGCCGCAACGCCACGCCTTCAGTGCCGGCGCACTCGCCACCAGAGCGCCGGAAGCCCTTCAGGTGCTGGAGACCCCGGCAGGCCGGCTTGGCGTACTGCTAGGCGGCACTATCGAACAGTTCCAGGCGAAGGCAATCGATGAGGCAGTAGAGCTGCTGGCCATGCCCAGCGATCTGGATGGCCTGACGGACGACGCCGACTTCACCGAACAGCTGCAGGCCCACGGCATTCGTGCGGGAGTGAAAGTCCATCTGCGCGGCCGATTGTGGGAGCGTAGCGGTCAGTCCCAGGCGCTCGCCTTCGATGCCGGACGCAGCGAACGAGGCGCCAGCGAGCGCGGCGCGCAACTGATCAATCTATGGCTATAAAAGCATCACGCGTTCGCCTCGGCGATCTCTCCGTCGGCTTTACCCAGGCGCTGGCCGACGCACTGCGCGAACAGGGTCAGCGCCCCGAACCCCTGCTCGAACAATTTGGCCTGGATGCCGCACGGCTCAGCGAGCCGCGCGCACGCCTGTCGATCCCGCGCTTCATGCGCCTGGGCCATAGCGCCATCGCCCTATGCGACAACCCCGCCCTAGGCCTTGACATGGGCCGTCACAGCCGCCTCAGCCAGGTTGGCCTGGCCGGCATCTGCGCCGCGCAGGCGCCTGATCTGCGCGAAGCGGCACGCACCCTGACCCGCTTCGAGCCGTTGTACGCCGCCAACTATCGCGGCCGTTCGGGCTTCAGCGAGGATGCACGCGGCGCCTGGCTGCATTTTTATTCCATCAGTCCCTACAACGCCTACAACCGTTTCGTGGTGGACTCGGTGCTGGCCGGCTGGCAGACCAACCTGAGCCAGGTGGTCGACCGCTCCATTACCCCGGAAAAAGTCGAGATCGAATTTCCCGCACCGGACTACGGCGAACGCTACGAAGCGCTGTTCGGCTGCCCCGTCGAGTTCAGCGCTGGCGCCAATCGCCTGCGCCTGAGCAGCGAAACCCTGGCCCTGCGCAACCCACAACATTGCCCAGGCACCTGGCGGCACCTGCTGGAGCTGTGCGAACGCGAACTGGAACAGCTGACCCGCACACGCAGCCTGCGCGAACGGGTCATTCAACTGCTCGGCCCACTGTTGCACGGCCACGAGCCGGATCTGCAGGAAGTGGCGCGCAGCCTGCACCTGCCGAGCTGGACGCTGCGACGCAAGCTGGCCGAGGAAGGCACGCAGTTTCGCACCATCCTCAACGACACCCGCCGCGACCTGGCCACGGCCTATATCCGCGATACCGAACTGGCCTTCGGCGAGATCGCCTACCTGCTCGGCTTCGCCTCCGCCGAAGCCTTCCAGCGCGCCTTCAAGCGCTGGCTCGGGCAAACACCCGGCGACTACCGCCGCGCGCAACGCAGAGCGGGCTGATCGCACGGCAACCTTGATCGTCAAGCTCTCGCAACTTAGAATCCTTTTCATCCGCGTTTGCGGTCGCTTCTTACTCCTCTCATTCCGTGCCGGCCCGCCGCGCGCGCCAACGACCCCGCGAACATGTCCAAGAAATCCCGTTCCAGACTCTGGTTTCTCGTCCACAGCTGGCTGGCCCTACCGGTCTGGTTCTTCCTGCTGATCATCTGTGTCACCGGCACCCTGGCCACGGTCAGTCAGGAGATCGTCTGGCTGGCCAACCCGGACGTACGCGCCAGCAAGCCGTCCGATGATGCGCAGCGCCTGAGCTTCGGCCAGATACTGGAAGCGATCAATCGCGCCGAGCCCGAGCTGATCGTGCAGTCCATCGGCCGCCCGGACGAAGATCACTTCGCCCTCACCGCGCGCGTCAGCTATCCCGACGGCAGCTCGCCGTTGCTGTACGTCAACCCCTATAGCGGGGCGATCCAGGGGGTCAGCCCGGAGTTCGACTTCCGCCAGTTCACCCGTGCCCTGCATGGCTGGTGGCTGGTGCCGTTCACCAACGGCTACAGCTGGGGCTGGTACCTGGTATCGCTGATGGGTCTGCCGATGCTGCTGTCGCTGATCACCGGCCTGGTGGTCTACAAGAAGTTCTGGAAAGGCTTCTTCAGCCCACGCCTGCGCATAGGCCAGGGCGCACGCATCTTCTGGGGCGACTTCCACCGCCTCTCCGGCATCTGGTCGATCTGGTTCATCGCGGTCATTTCCATCACCGGCATCTGGTTCCTGATCCAGGCGATTCTCGGCGATACCCACGTGTCGATTTCCACCGAAGGCGTGCCGCCAGTGGTGGCGCGCGAGGAAGTACCGCTGGCGCCGAGCGCTGCCGAAGTGCCGCGCATCAGCCTGGACGCCGCCGTACTCAAGGCCACCGACGTCATCCCGGGCCTGGAGCCAAGTTTCGTCAGCCTGCCGGGCTATGCCTACGGTCATTATTCGGTCTGGGGCCGCGGCTGGTATCCACTGATGTTCCAGTCCGCCTCGATCAACCCCTACAACGGCGACATCGACGCTACCCGGCTGCTCAGCGACCGCTCGGGCCTGGAGTTCGTCACCGAGTCCATGCGGCCGTTGCACACCGGCGACTTCGGTGGCCTGTGGGTCAAGCTGCTGTGGTTCATCTTCGGCCTGCTGCTGAGCATGATGGTGCTCAGCGGCCTGCTGATCTGGACCAAGCGCACCGCCCAGGCCACGGTCGCAGCGGTCAAGCGGCCGGCACGCGCCGCCAAGCCGGCCCCGATCGTCGCCACCCGTGAAATCTCGGAGAGTAGCCCATGAGCAAGGCCGCAATCGCCCCCGCCCCGTCCGCTCTGGGCCGTTTCTGGTACAGGTGGCGCTTCCACCTGAACGTGCTGCTGGTGCTGATCCCCCTGGGCTTCATGCCCAAGTATTTCCAGGATGTCGCGCTGTTCCGCGGCGACAGCGGCCTCGGCGAGCGCGAGTTCGGCGAGGTCCAGGTCGGCCCCTGGAGTCTGCGCCTGGCCGAGTTTCGCAACCAGCCGCCGCAACTGGAAGGCCCGGCCGGCTATATGAAGAGTTTCAACGCCGCGCTGTGCCAGGCGTGCATCAGCCAGGTGAAGGTGGTCTACCTGCGCATCGGCAAGCCGCGCAACTTGCGCGCCGCCGGCGGGTTGTTCTTCGGCAGCCCCTACCGCATGGGCACGAGCATTCCCGTACCGCCACGCACCAAGCCCGATGCCGAGTTGTGGATCACCGCCGAGGGCTGGGACGGCACGGTGCATCAGGCATCCATTCCCCTGGCCGAGGCGTCGCCCGCCACCATCGCCTGGCTGAAACAACAAGGAGGCAAACCATGACCCAAAGCGCCCGCATCGGTCTGCTGATGCTCTGCACCGGCCTGTCCCCTCTGGCTCTCGCGCACAACCCGATCTGCGAATGCGAGGAGCACGGCAGCGGCGAAATCGTCTGCACCGGCGGTTTCTCCGACGGCAGCGGCGCCCCCGGCGTGACCCTCGACGTGATCAGCTACGACGAAGAAGTGCTGGTGCCCGGCAAGCTCGGCGAAGACTCCAGGCTCAGCTTCAAGCGCCCGGACGGCGAGTTCTACGTGCTGTTCGACGCCGGCCCCGGCCACGTCGTGGAAATCGACCACACGGAAATCGCCAGCCAATGACCACCCAAGTGGTACGCCCGGCAGGCGCCGGGCATGAAAGCCTGTGGGTGGCCGTCCTCAGCCTGGCGATCATCCTGCTGGCCGCGACAGTCATCAGCCTGCGTAGCGAGAGCCACGAGGAAGAAAGCGTCGCGGCCCATCAGATCGACGCCCGCCGTGATCTCAACGCCGCCGAGCAAGGCATCCATACCGAGCTGGTGGTGGCCTTCGACGAGATTCTCATGCTGCAGGACGAACTGCAGGCCCTGCCCGAGCCGCAGCGACTGGCCGAAGAAGGCATTCCACCCTTCACCAACGACGCCAGCACCGTCACCCGAGGCCACCATGTCTGGCAACTGCTGCAGGTCGGTGATGACCATGCCTACCAGGGCCTGAGCGGTGACAGTGCCGTCGCCGGCTCCTTCCTGCTGCTGCCAAGCGCAGCGGGGGCCGACATCTGGCTCAACCGCGCCAGCGATGCCAGCGCCCCGCACAACCTGCATGCCGATGCCCTGAGCGCCGCCGGCTGGCAACAGGTGGTGACCCAATACGATGCCGGCGTCACCCGCCAGCACCGCCACTGACCGATGGAAACCCGCGCATGATTGCCTCCTCCCCCTTGCGCCGCCTGCTCGGCGGCCTGCTGCTCGGCGCCGCGTTGCTGCCGGCCCTGACCCAGGCCGCCGACGGCCAACGCCTGCGCATCGGCATCACCCTGCACCCTTACTACAGCTACGTCAGCAATATCGTCGGCGACCGCGCCGACGTGGTGCCGCTGATCCCGGCCGGCTTCAACCCGCACGCCTACGAGCCGCGTGCCGAGGACATCAAGCGCATCGGCGGCCTCGACGTGGTAGTGCTCAACGGCGTCGGCCACGACGATTTCGCCGACCGCATGATCGCCGTCAGCGAGAAGCCGCAGGTGCCGGTGATCGAAGCCAACGCCCGCGTTCCTCTGCTCGCCGCCACCGGTCAGGCCGCACGCGGCGCCGGCAAAGTGGTCAACCCGCACACCTTCCTCTCCATCACCGCCTCCATCGCGCAGATCAACAACATCGCCCGCGAGCTGGGCAAGCTCGACCCGGACAACGCCAAGTTCTACAGCCAGAACGCCCGCGCCTACGGCAAACGCCTGCGCGGCCTGCGCGCCGAAGCGCTGGGCAAGCTGACCGACGCCAAGGGCAGCGAGCTGCGCGTGGCCACCATCCACGCCGCCTACGACTACCTGCTGCGCGAGTTCGGCCTGGAGGTCACCGCAGTGGTCGAGCCGGCCCACGGTATCGAACCGAGCCCCAGTCAGCTGAAGAAGACCATCGACCAGCTCAAGGAACTGGACGTGCAGGTGATCTTCTCGGAGATGGACTTCCCCTCCAGCTACGTCGACACCATCGAGCGTGAATCCGGCGTGAAGATCTACCCGCTGACCCATATTTCCTATGGCGAGTACACCGCCAGGAAATACGAAGAGGAAATGGCCCGCAACCTCGACACCGTGGTACGCGCCATTCAGGACGAAGGCGTATGACCGCACTCGAAACCGCACCGCCGCGCCTGCTGGGCCCCGGCATCGAATTCGCCGGTGTCGACCTCAACCTCGGCCGCACGCGGATTCTCGACAAGGTCAGCTTTCAGGTGCGCGCCGGCAGCGTGCACGCCCTGGTCGGCCCCAACGGCGGCGGCAAGAGCTCGCTGATCAAGACCCTGCTCGGGCAGATGCCGCATCAGGGCGAGCTGCGCCTGCACTGGCCGGCCAGCCCCGGCACCATCGGCT
This sequence comes from Ectopseudomonas toyotomiensis, assembly GCF_017167985.1. Lineage (NCBI taxonomy): Bacteria > Pseudomonadati > Pseudomonadota > Gammaproteobacteria > Pseudomonadales > Pseudomonadaceae > Ectopseudomonas > Ectopseudomonas toyotomiensis. Next base: position 406,287 of record NZ_CP070505.1, read on the forward strand.
ACGTGCCGCAGGCGCTGGAATTCGATCGCGGCCTGCCGATGACAGTGGACGATTTCATGGCTGCCATGTGCCAGCGCCGTCCGGCCTTCCTCGGCCTGTCGCGACGCCACGCGCCGGCCATCGAACAGGCGCTGGCGCGGGTCGGCATGCTGGATAAGCGCAAGCGGCGCATGGGCGCATTGTCCGGCGGTGAGCGCCAGCGCGTGCTACTGGCCCAGGGCCTGGTGCCCGAGGCGCAACTGCTGGTGCTCGACGAACCGATGTCGGCACTGGACGAACCCGGCGTGCAGGTGTTCGAACAACTGCTGCGCGACTGGCGCCAGGCCGGCACCACGGTGCTGTGGATCGAACACGACCTGCAGGCCGTCGGCCGCCTCGCCGACCGTGTCACTGGGCTCAACCGCCGCGTGCTGTTCGACGATGCGCCGCAGCAGGTGCTGACCCCCGAGCGCCTGCTCGAACTGTTCTCCAGCCATCCGCGCCAGCAAGAGGCCTCGTCATGAGTTTCGAAGACATCCGCCTGGCGATCCAGGCCTGGGCCAGCGCCGGCTATCTGCCCGAGGCCCTGGCCTACGGTTTCGTGGTCAACGCCCTGCTCGCGGGCCTGCTGATCGGCCCGGTACTCGGCGGTCTCGGCACGCTGGTGGTGGTCAAGCGCTTCGCCTTCTTCTCCGAGGCGGTCGGCCACGCTGCGCTGACCGGCGTGGCCATCGGCATCCTGCTCGGCGAACCCTACACCGGCCCCTACGGCAGCCTGTTCGGCTACTGCCTGCTGTTCGGCATCCTGCTCAACTACCTGCGCAACCGCACCGGCCTGGCGCCGGACACCCTGATCGGCGTGTTCCTCTCGGTGTCGCTGGCGGTCGGCGCCAGCCTGCTGCTGGTGCTCGCCGGCAAGATCAACATCCATATCCTGGAGAACGTGCTGTTCGGCTCGGTGCTGACGGTCAACGCCCAGGACCTCGCGGTGCTGGCGCTGGTCTCACTGCTGGTGCTGGGCCTGGCGCTGCCGCTGTACAACCGCATCATGCTGGCCAGCTTCAACCCGCAACTGGCCAGCGTGCGTGGCGTCGCAGTCAAGCCACTGGACTACCTGTTCGTGATGCTGGTGTCGCTGGTCACCGTGGCTGCGGTCAAGGTCATCGGCGCCATCCTGGTCGGCGCCCTGCTGGTGATCCCGGCGGCCGCCGCACGGCTGCTCAGCCAATCGCTGAAGGGCTTCTTCTGGTTGTCGGTGCTGATCGCCACCTGCAGCACCCTGGCCGGTATCTTCCTGCCGATCGCCCTGGAACTGCCGATCCCCTCCGGCGCCGCGATCATCATGGTCGCCGGCCTCGCCTTCGCCCTCGCCGCCATCGCCCGCGGCACACTGCCTAGCCTGAAAGGGAACCTGGGATGAACCTGCAACGCCTGAGCCTCGCCCTCGCCGCCTGCGCCCTGCTCGCCAGCCCGCTGCACGCCGAAACACAGCCCGTGCGCATTCTCGCCAGCCTACCGATCACCTACGGTCTCGGCGCCAGCCTGCTCGACGGCAGCGTCGTGCAGCTGCAACGCGCCGCGCCGGCCAACCTGCCGGCCAGCCGCCAGCTCTCGTATTTCGCCGGCCGCGGCGCGGGTGCACTGGAGAAGGCCGCGCGAGACGCCGACGCGGTGATCGCCCTGCGCTCGCTGTGGCCGGACGACCCGCTCTACCCGCTGGCGCGGCGCAGCAATATCCGCATCGTCGAAGTCGACGGCGCGCGCCCTGTGGACGGCGCCCTGCCCGGCATCGCCCTACGTAGCGACGGCGGTGACGCCCTGGCCAGTCAACCCTGGCTCAACATCAACAACCTGGGGCGCATGGCCGATGTGATCGCCGCCGACCTGAGCCGCCTGGCACCAGAGGCCAAACCACAAATCGAGGCCAACCTGGCCACGCTCAAGCAGCGCCTGCTCAAGCTCAGCGCCGCCAGCGAAAACCGCCTGGCCGAACTGGACAACCTCAGCGTGGCCAGCCTGTCGGATCACTTCGACTACCTGATCGACGGCCTCAACCTCGACCTTGTCGAGCTGAGTGTGGCGAAGGACGCCGAATGGACCGCCGAAACCCTGGCGCAACTGAGCGCCGATCTGCGGGACAACGACGTCGCTGCCGTGCTTGTCCAGCGCCAGCCGCCAGCCGATCTGGCCAAGGCGATCAGCGATGGCGGCAGCCGCCTGGTGCTGATCGAAGACAGCCAGGACACCCCCATCGCCGGGCTGGAAACGGCCATCGGCCAGGTGCTGGACGCCCTGTCGCCCTGAGCGAAGCTCAGCGTCTCTGCCCGGGGCCTGGGTAGCCCGGATGAAATCGGGGAATGCCGACACTGCCGCACCCCGGATTGCATCCGGGCTACGAGAGCGCGCAGCAGCCGCTGGAGCAGCGCCTCATCCGGATCGGACCAGCACCCGAACCTGTTTTCGGCAAGCGCAGCGCGCTTTGTACCGGCCCTTACAGCTCGGTAGCGTCCTCGTCGCCATCCACTGCGCCCTGCTCAAGGGCGCTCAGTTCCAGCAGTTCTTCCTGATAATCATCCATTACTCGACTCTCCCGCATGAACCGTTCAACGACGAAACAAGCTGCATGTTCATCAGGCTAGAACGGCGGGATGAAGGCAATATGACGAAAGGTCGCGGGCAGGTGAAATGGCCATCGACACTCACGAGGAACAAGCGCTGCCTGCGCAGGAGAGGCTTTAGCCGCGATGACAAGCACGCAAAGCTCGCCGCCGGAGCACTTGCCACAGCGAAGCGGATGCACAAACGACGGCCAATAAAAAACCCGCTGATCTCGCGATCAGCGGGTTTCGTATATGGCGCAGCGGACGGGACTCGAACCCGCGACCCCCGGCGTGACAGGCCGGTATTCTAACCGACTGAACTACCGCTGCGTGTCGGTTGGACTTTCGTCCAGAAAACGTTTGAAGCGTTATTGCATCTGATGGCGCCTTTGCAGACTTTGCCATCTCAAACCGATGAAACATCGATCTGGAAAATATGGCGCAGCGGACGGGACTCGAACCCGCGACCCCCGGCGTGACAGGCCGGTATTCTAACCGACTGAACTACCGCTGCGCGTCGGTGGACTTTCGTCCTTCTCTCTAAGGCTATGGTGGGTGATGACGGGATCGAACCGCCGACCCTCTGCTTGTAAGGCAGATGCTCTCCCGGCTGAGCTAATCACCCATGTGCCTTAGCGAGGCGCGCACTTTATGCAGGCGGCGATGCTAAGTCAACACCCTGCTTGAATTTTTTCTGAAAAAGTCGGGTTCACCGCCCACCTCATTCCATCTCTGTGCACAACTCGGCCGCACGCAACAGAGCGGCAGTGAGGCTGTGGCGCTCCCAATCGGCCAGCGCGGCGAAACGCTGGTTGAATTCCGGCGGCATCAACGACGGTGCCTGCTGAATCAGCTCGCGCCCGGCAACGCTGATCAGCAACCACTGGCGACGGCGATCCTGGTCATCGCGCTGACGCTGTAACAGGCCGTGCTCTTCGAGACGATCAAGCAGACCGGAAAGCGTCGCCGCCGTGAGGCTGACGCGGCTGCTGAGCACGCTGGCAGTCATGCGCGTCTCGCTGGCCAGCACCTGCAGCACCATCAGCTGCATGGGCGTCAGCCCACCAAAACGGGCCAGACGCTTGGCATGCACCTCCCCCGCCTGCTGCAGACGTCGCAGGGCCTGGAACAGGGGCATTTCAAAGGCCATGACAGATGACAAATCTATTTCATCAGGAACTTTTTTATCAGTCATAAGCACCAATTCATAACAACCAAAACTTTGACATGAAAGCATTATTTTGTTTTGGTGTAAAAGGCTCGACCACGAGCCACTCCCCAACGGCAACACCGGTAAGGAACTATGTGCGGAATAGCTGGAGAACTTCGTTTTGATCGACGCCCCGCGGACCTGGCGGCAGTCGAACGCATCACCCACCACCTGGCCCCTCGCGGCCCCGACGCCCACGGTTTTCATAGCCAGGGCCCCATCGCTCTCGGCCATCGCCGGCTGAAGATCATGGACCTGGCCGAAGCCTCGGGCCAGCCGATGATCGACAGCGATCTCGGTCTGTCCATGGTGTTCAACGGCGCCATCTACAACTACCCCGAGCTACGTGCCGAGTTGGAGGCGCTGGGTTATCGCTTCTTCTCCGGCGGTGACACCGAAGTACTGCTCAAGGGCTATCACGCCTGGGGCGAGAAACTGCTACCCAAGCTCAACGGCATGTTTGCCTTCGCCGTCTGGGAGCGTGACAAGCAAAGCCTGTTCATCGCCCGCGACCGTCTCGGCGTCAAACCCCTGTACCTGTCGCGTACCGGCGAGCGCCTACGCTTCGCCTCGTCGCTGCCGGCCCTGCTTCAAGGCGGCGATATCGCCAAGACGCTGGATGCCGTCGCTCTCAACCACTATCTGAATTTTCACGCCGTGGTACCGGCGCCGCGCACCATCCTGGCGGGCGTGGAGAAACTGCCGCCGGCCACCTGGATGCGCATCGACGCCGACGGCAAGATCGAGCAGAAAACCTGGTGGACGCTGCAATTCGGCCCGCAAGATGATGAAGCTGGCTACGGCCTGGAAGAATGGCGCGATCAGGTGCTCGATACCATGCGCGAAGCCGTGGCGATTCGTCAGCGCGCTGCCGTGGATGTCGGCGTGCTGCTCTCCGGCGGTGTCGACTCGAGCATGCTGGTCGGCTTGCTGCGCGAAGCTGGCGTGGAAAACCTGCTGACCTTCTCCATCGGTTTTCAGGATGCCGGCGGCGAGCGTGGCGACGAGTTCCAGTATTCGGACCTGATCGCCCAGCGCTTCGCCACCCGTCACCACCAGTTGCGCATTGGCGAGCACGAAATTCTCGATCAGTTGCCGCAAGCCTTCCGCGCCATGAGCGAACCGATGGTCAGCCACGACTGCATCGCCTTCTACCTGCTCTCGCGTGAAGTGGCCAAGCACTGCAAGGTGGTGCAGAGCGGCCAGGGCGCCGACGAACTGTTCGCCGGCTACCACTGGTACCCGCAGGTCGACGGCGCCGATGATGCCTTCGCCGCCTACCGCGCCGCCTTCTTCGACCGCGAGCACGACGAATATGCCGCCTGCGTACAGCCCGCCTGGCTGACCGGTGACATGGCCGGCGAGTTCGTGCGCGAACACTTCGCCATGCCCGGCGCCAGTGCTGCGGTAGACAAGGCGCTGCGCCTGGACAGCACGGTGATGCTGGTCGACGACCCGGTCAAACGCGTGGACAACATGACCATGGCCTGGGGCCTCGAAGCGCGCACGCCGTTCCTCGACTATCGCGTGGCCGAACTGTCGGCGCGTATCCCCGCCCAGTTCAAGCTGCCTGACGGCGGTAAATATGTGCTCAAGGAAGCGGCGCGCAAGGTCATCCCCAGCGAGGTGATCGACCGGCCCAAGGGCTACTTCCCGGTGCCGGGTCTCAAGCATCTGGAAGGCGCCACCCTGGGTTGGGTGCGCGACCTGCTGCTCGACCCCAGCCAGGATCGTGGCCTGTTCAACCCGACCATGCTCGATCAGTTGCTGACCAACCCGCAGAGCCAGCTGACGCCACTACGCGGGTCCAAGCTGTGGCAACTGGCGGCGCTCAACCTGTGGCTGAGCGAACAGGGCCTGTAACTCACGTGGAGCGGCCCTCGGGCCGCTCCTGCAGGATCAATAGTCGTAGCCCGGATGCACTCCGGGATTTGTCGCGACTCAATGACGATCCGGCTCAGACCGGACGTAGTGAACACGGACAGGGACTATTCCATGCGCTCCACTGCCTTCAATCAACGCCTGCTGCGCGGCCAGACACCCTCCTACGAGCGTCTGCAGGCACGCCTGGCCGAGGATCACACCAGCCAGCCCAGTCAACCGCAATCCATCCATTGCGGCTGGGGCCGCCTGCTGATCGGCCATACCTACCCCGACGCCACGGCGCTGGCCGAATCCCTGCTGGGCGAACAGCCCGGCGAGCGCGATATCGCGCTCTACGTGGCCGCACCGCATCAGGTGCTGGCCCATGCGCCGCAGCAACTGTTCCTCGACCCCTCCGACACCCTGCGCCTGTGGTTCACCGACTACCGCCCAGCGCGTCGCAGCTTCCGTGGTTTCCGTATTCGCCGGGCGCAGAACGACGCGGACTGGCAGGCGATCAACTGCCTGTACCAGACCCGCGGCATGCTGCCGATCGACCCGGCCAAACTCACCCCCTACAACGAGGGCGGCCCGACCTACTGGCTGGCCGAGGACGAAGACAGCGGCGCGGTGATCGGCAGCGTCATGGGCCTCAACCACCAGCGCGCCTTCCGTGACCCGGAAAACGGCAGCAGCCTCTGGTGCCTGGCGGTCGACCCGCAATGCAGCCGCCCCGGCGTCGGCGAGGTGCTGGTCCGTCATCTGATCGAGCACGGTATGAGCCGTGGCCTGAGCTACCTCGACCTGTCGGTGCTGCACGACAACAAGCAGGCCAAGAAGCTCTACGCCAAGCTCGGCTTCCGCGAACTGCAGACCTTCAGCCTCAAACGCAAGAACGGCATCAACCAGCCGCTTTTCCTCGGCCCTGGCCCGCAGGCTGAGCTCAACCCCTATGCACGCATCATCGTCGACGAGGCCCTGCGCCGCGGCATCGAAGTGCAGGTGGACGACGCCGAGGCCGGGCTGTTCACCCTCAGCCACGGCGGTCGACGCATCCGTTGTCGCGAATCGCTGTGCGACCTGACCAGCGCCGTGAGCATGACGCTGTGCCAGGACAAGCGCCTGACTCATCGCGCCCTGTCGCGCGCCGATCTCAGCGTGCCGGCGCAGCGCCTGGCCGGTAGCGCCGAAGACAATGCCACTTTTCTCGCCGAGCATGGCTCGGTGGTGGTCAAGCCTGTCGACGGCGAACAAGGCCAGGGCGTGGCGGTCGATCTGCGCACGCCGGGCGAAGTGCAGGAAGCCATCGAGCGTGCCCGCGTGTTCGACCAGCGCGTGCTGCTGGAGAGTTATCACGAAGGCCACGACCTGCGCGTGCTGGTGATCGGCTACGAGGTGGTGGCCGCGGCCATCCGCCGCCCGGCCGAAATCATTGGCGATGGCCGCCACAGCATCGGCAAGCTGATCGATGCGCAGAGTCGTCGGCGCCAGGCCGCCACCGGCGGCGAAAGTCGCATCCCCAAGGACGCCGAAACCCTGCGCACTCTGCACGGTGCCGGCCTCGACTACGACAGCGTGTTGCCCGCCGGTGAGCGCCTGGCCGTGCGCAAGACCGCCAACCTGCATACCGGCGGTACCCTGGAGGATGTAACCGCGATCCTCCATCCGGCCCTGCGTGACGCCGCCATCAAGGCTGCGCGCGCGCTGGAAATACCCGTGGTCGGCCTCGACCTGCTGGTGCCCGCCGCCGACCAGCCGCAGTACGTGTTCATCGAAGCCAACGAGCGCGCCGGCCTGGCCAACCACGAACCGCAGCCAACCGCCGAGCGCTTCGTCGATCTGCTGTTCCCGCTCAGCCAGAGGCCGAGCTGACCCTTCTCCCCCGGCCCTCTCCCACATGCGGGAGAGGGGAAAACCCAACGCCGAGGAGCTTGCATGCAACAACTACCCGAACCCGATCTCGACTACATGCAGAAGGTGCTCCTGGAGATGCTTGCCATCCCCAGCCCCACCGGTTTCACCGACACTATCGTGCGCTACGTCGCCGAGCGTCTCGAAGAACTGGAAATCCCCTTCGAGCTGACCCGCCGCGGCACCATCCGCGCCACCCTGCGCGGGCGTCAGAGCGAGTACGAACGTTTCGACCGTGCCGTTTCCGTGCACCTCGACACCATTGGCGCCATCGTCCGCGAGATCAAGGACAATGGCCGTCTCGGCCTGGCGCCGGTAGGCTGCTGGTCGAGTCGTTTCGCCGAGGGCAGCCGCGTCAGCCTGTTCACTGATAACGGCGTGATTCGCGGCAGCGTGCTACCGCTGATGGCCTCGGGGCACGCCTTCAACACCGCCGTCGATACCATGCCGATCAGCTGGGATCACGTCGAGCTGCGCCTGGACGCCTACTGCGCCACCCGCGCTGATTGCGATTCACTGGGTGTTTGTGTTGGTGATTTCGTCGCCTTCGATCCGCTGCCGGAGTTTTCCGAGAGCGGCCATATCAGCGCCCGTCACCTCGACGACAAGGCTGGCGCCGCAGCACTGCTGGCGTCACTCAAGGCGATTCGCGATCAGGGCCTGCAACCGATGATCGACTGCCACCCGCTGTTCACCATCACCGAGGAGGTTGGCTCCGGCGCCGCCGCAGCCCTGCCCTGGGATGTCAGTGAGTTCGTCGGCATCGACATCGCTCCGGTCGCGCCGGGCCAGCAGTCCAGCGAGCACGCCGTCAGCGTGGCCATGCAGGACTCCGGCGGCCCCTATGACTATCACCTGTCACGCCAGTTGCTGCGCCTGGCGGCCGAACAGGAAGTACCGGTACGCCGCGACCTGTTTCGCTACTACCACAGCGACGCGCAATCGGCGGTCACCGCCGGCCATGACATTCGCACGGCGCTACTGGCGTTCGGCTGCGACGCCACCCATGGCTATGAACGCACCCATATCGACAGCCTCAAGGCCTTAAGCCGCCTGCTCACCGCCTACATGATGAGCCCGCCGGTATTCGCCAGTGACGCCCAGCCGGCACAGGGTTCGCTGGAGCGCTTCAGCCATCAGCTGGAGCACGATGCGCAGATGGAAAGCGATACCCGCGTCCCACCGGTGGACAGCCTGGTCGGGCAACATGATCGGGATGCTTGAAGGCTTCGGCGCATAAAGGCAAAGTGACGCAAAAGGACGACAGGGGAGCATCAGCTCCCCTTTTTCTGGCCTGCAGTCAGTGGCCAACCTTCGGGCCGTCGCCAAGCGACGATGAACATGACTCCCGGCCATTTCCCATGGCCCTCTGAGGTTCACGGATGCCTCGCCTTTGTCTGGCCTTATTGCTGTTCTGGCTTGCCTGTCCAAGTTGGGCCCTTACACCTGCGCCGCTGGATAGCGACGACCTGCGCCTATCCCTGGGCCCTTACACCGGTTATTACGAAGACGTGGACGGCACCCTCAGCGTCGAGCAGGTGCGAGCCATGGATGACGACGCTTTCCGTAAACCCGGCGGCGAGCACGCCAACCTTGGCAAGAACGCATCCGTATGGTGGTTCAAGGCTCGCCTGGTCAATGCGCTGGAGCATGAGCTGGGCGGCTATCTCGAAGTCAACTATCCGCTGCTCGATCGCCTCCAGGTTCACCTGATCGGCCCCGACGGCACGCACCTGGAACAGGAAAGCGGCGACAGCTTCGCCTTCTCCCAGAGACCGGTACAGGTGCGTAACTTCTGGTTTCCCATGCAGCTGGAGCCTGGCGTCAACACCCTGCTGATCCGCGTGGAAACCAGCAGCACAGTGTTCGTGCCGCTGTTCTTCGCCACCTACGGTGCCAGCGCGGCGGCGCAGGAGAACCTGATGGGCTTCAACGGCGCGTTCTACGGCGTGCTGTTCGCCATGTTCTGCTACAACCTGTTCCTCTACCTGTCGCTGCGCGAATCGGCCTATCTCTGGTACCTGGCCTACAACCTCAACGTCGGCCTGCTCGCCGCCTGCTTCGACGGCATGCTGTTCAAGCTGCTGCCCGAGCACGTGGCGTTTCAGTCGGTCAGCATCTACATCCTGATGTACGTGCACTGCCTCACGGCGATCCAGTTCAGCCGCCATTTCCTGCATGCACGCCAGTATTTCCCGCGTCTGGACACCGGCCTGCGTTTGCTGATGCTGATCTGCGTCGGCTGCCTGCTGTCGGTACCGCTGATCGGCTTCGCCGCCTGGAACATCCTGGCCAGCGTCACCGTGTCCCTGGTGTCGCTGATCCTGCTGCTGACTGGCATCTACGTGTGGCGTCGCGGCGTGCGTTATGGCTCCTACTACACCCTGGCCTGGGCCATCCTGCTGTTCGCCTTCATCCAGGCCACCACCGGCTCGCTGGGCCTGGAAGTGTTCGGCGTATTCGGCGCCACGGTGGTGAAGATCGGCGTGACCATCGAGCTGATCACCCTGTCCATCGGTCTTGCCGACCGCATCAACCTGCTCAAGGAAGAAGGCTTCCAGTCGCGTCGTGCGGCCGAGCAGGCCGCCTTCGAGAACCAGGCCAAGAGCCGCTTCCTGGCCAAGATGAGCCACGAAATTCGCACCCCGCTCAACGGCGTGCTGGGCATGCTGCAGCTGCTGCGCGAAACGCCTCTGGATCGCAGCCAGCGCTTCTACGTCGACACCATTTCCAGCTCCGGCAGTTCGTTGATGGCGGTGATCAACGACATCCTCGACTACGCCCGTATCGAATCCGGCAAGCTCAGCCTGGAGCAGATCGAGTTCGATCTTGAAGACATGATTTCCGAGACGCTCAGCCTGTTCACCGGCCAGGCCCTGGACAAACGTCTGCGCCTCTACGTCAGCCTGGAAAACGGCGTACCCCGGCGCATTCAGGGTGATCCGACGCGGCTCAAGCAGGTGCTGATGAACCTACTCAGCAACGCTCTGAAGTTCACCGCCGAGGGGCATGTGGCGGTCAGCGTCAGCCGCCGCAGTGACAGCCATGGCAGGCCGCATCTGGTGATTGCCGTCAGCGACAGTGGCATCGGCATCAGCGAGCAGGCACTGGCGCAATTGTTCGAATCCTTCGCCCAGGGTGATTCCAGCACCACCCGCCGTTATGGCGGCAGCGGTCTGGGGCTGGCCATCAGCAAGGAACTGGTGGAAATGATGGGCGGTAGAATCGAAGTGCAGAGCACCCTGGGCCAGGGCACCCGCTTCGCCTTCGACATGCCGCTGCTGGCCGAACAGGACACCCCCGACGAACTCAGCCGTCTGCTGGCCGGACGCACCGCCCTACTCGCCTCGCTCGACGGCCTTGGTCTGGATGCCATGAGCCGCCTGCTCGGACGCTGGGGCATGCGTACCGAGCGCTGCCAGACGCCGGAGCGCCTGCAGGACTACCTGGAGGACTTCGCGGCGCCGCCGCTGCTGGTGTTGATGGCGCCCTGGCCTGGTGGCGTCAACCACTGGCTTGACTCGCTGCGGCCCAAGCTGCAGCCGCAGCAGCGCGTGCTGCTGGTCTGCCCGCCCGAGGCCTGCCAGCAACTGCCAGCGAGCCACGAACTACGCCTGCAACACCTGGCCCAGCCAGTGGCGATCAACGCACTGCGCCAGGCCTTGAACGGGCTGTATGAAGAACCCAGAGCACAGGTACATCAGTTGGTCAGAGAAATACGCAGCGACAACAGCGAAGCCCCCTGCATTCTGGTGGCAGAGGACAACCCGGTGAACCAATTGGTAGTTCAGGGCTTTTTGAAAAAACGTGGCTACAGCGTGCGCCTGGTCACCGACGGCCAGGCGGCGGTGGATGAATACGGTCGCGATCCGTCTGCCGTGCACTTGATCCTGATGGACTGCGAGATGCCAGTGATGGACGGCTTCGAAGCCACTCGGCAGATTCGCCGCCTGGAGCGCAGCCAGCAACTCGCCGCCGTGCCCATCATCGCGCTGACCGCGCATATCCTCGAAGAGCACCGCCAACACGGCCTGGATGCCGGCATGGACGATTTCCTCGGCAAACCGCTGGACAGTGGCCTGCTCTATAGCACCCTGGAACGTCACCTCAAGCGGCCCGGCATGGTGCACTGAGAGAACTCGCAGCAGGGCGCCCTCTGGCTCTATCATGGGCGCCAATAACTGGAGTCACTCGTTGTGCTGATCCCCGCTGAGCTGCTGCAAGCCGATACCCTCACCGCCCTGATCGAAGACTTCGTCACCCGCGACGGTACCGATAACGGCGATGAAACCCCGCTGGAAACCCGCGTGCAGCGCGTACGCCGCGCCCTGGACAAGGGCGAGGCGGTTATCGTTTTCGACCCTGACAGCCAGCAGTGCCAACTGGCGATGAAGCGTGACGTACCCAAGGAATGGCTGGAGGCCTTGCAGCAATCGCTCAGTGATTGACCGTGTGCGCCAGCATCACCGATAGCTGGCACAGCGGCCGACCGCTCTCGGCCTGCCACTGATTGAAGGCGGCCTGCACGGCAGCCAGGTCTTTCAGACTGGTCGGCGCCTTGTCGATCACGCCCTGCGCCTTGAGCGCGGCGACCATGTCATCGGTAGGGACGAAGGTGTCCTTGCCCACCATACGCAGGAAGCGCGGCGCCGACAGACCGCCAAGCTGACTGCCATGCTTGGCCAGATACTTCCACAGGCCGACGATATCGCTCACTGGCCAATCGGCGATCAGGGCGCCAAAAGAGAAATGGGCCGCAGGCCCAGTCTGATGCCCTTCTCCCTCAGGGAGAAGGTGGCGCGCAGCGCCGGATGAGGGACTGCCCAACAAGCGTCCAGCCCGCACATCGAGAATGAACTGGGCGTTGCGCGGCACGCTTTTCAGCTTGCCCAGGTGGCGAATCAGCCGCGCATCCTGCATCAGGCTCTCCAGGCGCTCGGCGCCCATCAGCACCACCTTCTCCGGGTCAAAGCCGAAGAACACCTCCTCGAACGCCGGCCACTTGGCGTCCACCAGGCTGTGCTTGAGGCCAGCGCGAAAGATGCGCAGGCTGATCAGCGACAGATAACGGTCATCGCTCAGCGCCCGCAGCTCGGCATCGCTGCGCGGCTGCGGCAGCATGGCCTCCAGCGCCTTGGCCGAGCCGAAACGGTTGAGGCAGAACTCATGCAGCCACTTGTAATCACGCATGAATCGAACCTTTCATGAAACGGATGACGAAGCCTGCACGCAGCACGCCGAACACTCAAGTCCCTGAGCGGTGACGTGCACGTAGGGCGGGTGCAACCCGCCAATCTAGGACTGACGGGTTACACCCGCCCTACCCGCGCAAACGCTCGGCGGCCTGGCGCAGCGCCGCTTCGGTGCCTTCCCAGCCCAGGCAGCCATCAGTGATCGACACGCCGTAACGCAGCTCGCCGGAAAGCGCCTGGCAACCGTCGAACAGGTGGCTCTCCAGCATCACCCCGCGCAGGCTGGCATCTCCGGCCAGGCGCTGGTCGATCACGCTGTCCAGCACCGCCGGCTGGCGCAGCGGGTCCTTGCCGCTGTTGGCATGGCTGCAGTCGACCATGATGCGCGGTGCGATACCCTGACGCTGCAGCGCCTCACGTGCGGCGGCGACGCTTGCCGCATCATGATTCGGCGCGCCGTGGCCACCGCGCAGCACCAGATGGGTGTCCGGGTTGCCGGCCGTGTGCAGCAGCGCCGGGTGGCCGAGGTCGTCGATGCCGAAGTGCTGATGCGGGTGCGCCGCCGAACGCATGGCGTCGCAGGCGATGCCGACGCTGCCGTCGGTACCGTTCTTGAAGCCCACCGGCAGATCCAGGCCGCTGACCATCTCGCGATGCACCTGCGACTCGCTGGTACGTGCGCCGATCGCCGCCCAACCGAGCAGGTCGTCGAAGTAGCCGGCGGCCATCGGTTGCAGCAGCTCGGTGGCCAGCGGCAGGCCGCGAGCGAGGATATCCAGCATCAGTTGCCGCGACTGGCGCAAGCCTTCGGCCATATCGCCACTGCCATCGAGATGCGGGTCGTACAGCAGCCCCTTCCAGCCCACGGTGGTACGTGGTTTCTCCACGTAGGCGCGCATCACCAGCAGCAGTTGGTCGTCGACCTGCGGCGCCAGCTCGGCCAGGCGCTCGGCGTATTCGAGGGCGCTGGTATGGTCATGCAGGGAACAGGGGCCGACCACCACCAGCAGGCGCGAGTCGGTACCATCGAGCACAGCGCGAATGGCGTCACGGTCGGCGGCAATACGTTCGGCAAGTGCGGCGGGCAACGGCAGGCGTTGACGCAGTACGGCAGGGCTGGGCAGCGGCTGAGCACTGCGGCGGGCGATGGTGGTAACGGGGCAAGCGAGTTGAGCAGAGACGGAAGCATTCATGATCTGGCGGTTCCTTGGCCGGCGCGGTCGATACCGCGGCGGCGCTAACTGAGTGTTCGTTGCAAAGGTGTCAGGGCGGTGGTGACGCTGCTAAATCGCCAGTCGTAGCGGTAGTTGCGGTAATAACGGTTCATCTGTGAGTCCTCGATCTGTGGCCGTTTTTCGGCCGGAAAAAACAAAACCCCCGGTCGGGTTGCCGACCGGGGGTTTTCTGGAAAACGTCTCTGGTGGCGACCCTGGTGTCTCAGGCCGCCTGTGGGGTATCAGGCGCGCCTGTGGCTAAACCAATACCCAAAGAAATAATACGCTGCCGCCACAAGCGCCTGCGCACGAGCCAACGCGGCGCGCGAGGCACCGGCTTGCAGCATGAACAGGAGGTTGAGACTGGCGGACATGGAATTCTCCAAAGCGATGGCCGAACCATACTCCAGGCCTTTGCGGCCTGGCAAGCGTCGCGGCTAAAGCCCCTCCCACGGATTGAGTTGCCTGTGGGAGGGGCTTTAGCCGCGATGGCTTACAGGCTCATTACATCGAGAAAGCGCGGCGTGGCGCTGTCGTCGATCTTCAGGCTCTTGAAGTCGAACAGGTTGCGGTCGGCCAACTGCGAGGGGTGCACGTTCTGCAGGGCGCGGAACATGATCTCGACACGTCCTGGGCTCTTGCGCTCCCACTCCTGCAGCATCTCCTTGACCACCTGACGCTGCAGGTTCTCCTGCGAACCGCACAGGTTGCACGGGATGATCGGGAACTCCTTGAGCTGGCTGTAGGCCTCGATATCGGCCTCGGCGCAGTAGGCCAGCGGGCGGATCACCACGTTGCGACCGTCATCGGACAGCAGCTTGGGCGGCATGGCCTTGAGCGTGCCGCCGTAGAACATGTTGAGGAAGAAGGTTTCCAGGATATCGTCGCGGTGGTGCCCCAGGGCCATCTTGGTCGCACCGATCTCGTCGGCATAGGTGTACAGGGTGCCACGACGCAGACGCGAGCACAGCGAGCAGGTGGTCTTGCCCTCGGGGATCTTCTCCTTGACCACCGAGTAGGTGTCCTTCTCGATGATGTGGTAGGCAACGCCGATGGATTCCAGGTAGGCCGGCAGCACGTGCTCGGGGAAGCCGGGCTGCTTCTGGTCCATGTTCACTGCGACGATCTCGAACTTGATCGGCGCCACCTTCTGCAGGTACAGCAGCACGTCGAGCATGGTGTAGCTGTCCTTGCCGCCGGACAGGCAGACCATCACCTTGTCGCCATCCTCGATCATGTTGAAGTCGGTGATGGCTTCGCCGGCCAGGCGGCGAATGCGCTTCTGCAGTTTGTTCTGGTTGACCGAAAGGGTGCCCATGGTGCGTCGAAATCCGAGGGAGTGGGAACGAAAGCGCGACATTTTACGCACAATGGCGCCGCGCCCCTACCCCGACAGCAATGAAATGCTAGTCTCGGCCGATGAACGACGACCTCGACCCCAACCTGGACCTCACCGAGCAGGTACTGCAGCTGCTGCAGGCAGCACCGGACGGCATTGCCGAATACACCCTGATCCAGCAATTGAAAGACCGCCACAGCGGCCATGTCCCCAATCTGCCCCTGGCCGACAAGTTGGTACTGTTTCGCACTCATTTTCTGCTGTTCAACGCGCTTTATCGCCTGCGTGAACGGCTATGGCAGGAGCAAACGCACCTGCTCGAGATCAGCCCGCTGTGTATCCGCCTGCTGCCCTACCAGCCAGGCAACGCGGCACTCAGTGAACGCGACGCACTGCGTGACTACTATCTGGACATGAGCAACCTGCAGGGCACCGACGAACGCGACGTCGAGCGTCTACTGACCAGCTTCTGGACACGCATGCAGGGCGGCGAAGAGAAGCAGGCAGCCCTGGAACTGTTCGAACTGGCCAATGAACGGACACTCGATCTGCCACGAATCAAGCTGCGCTACCGACAAATGGTCAGCGAACATCATCCGGACCGAGGCGGCAGTACAGAGCGGTTGCAGTCGATAAACCTGGCCATGGAAATTCTTGAGCGCTATTACCGCTAACCTCTAGAGAGCGATTTGCTCTAAAGCCAGACATCACGCCTGCTCCAGGCCCTGCCTATACTGCGACATAAGGTCGCATAGATTTCGGCCTGACACCCGGTGGCGCTGTACACGCGTGCCGGGCGTTCGCTGGGGGGCGACCGTCATAAGAAAGAGGAGGTGTCTGGCATGATCCACCACGTTTGGGGGCTCTTCACCCATCCCGATCAAGAATGGCAAGAAATCCGTGGCGAGGAAGAATCCATCAGCCACATGTATCTGACCCATGTACTGATTCTTGCGGCAATTCCCGCTATTTCAGCCTACATCGGCACCACCCAGGTTGGCTGGGCGATTGGTGACCGAGCACCGGTGATGCTCACCGAAGGCAGTGCGATGGTGATGACCATCATGTCCTACCTGGCGATGCTCGCTGGCGTAGCCGTGATGGGCGCCTTCATCCACTGGATGGCACGTACCTACGACGCCAATCCCAGCCTGACCCAGTGCGTCGTATTCGCGGCCTACACAGCCACCCCGCTGTTCATCGGAGGTCTCGCAGCGCTTTACCCGCACCTGTGGCTGGGCATGGTCGTAGGCACGGTCGCGATCTGCTACACCGTTTATCTGCTCTATGTCGGCATACCGACCTTCATGAACATTCCTGAAGACGAAGGCTTCATGTTCTCCAGTTCCGTACTGGCGGTCGGCCTGGTCGTGCTGGTAGCGATGATCGCCAGCTCGGTCATTCTCTGGGGCATGGGCATCGGCCCGGTCTACACCAGCTGATAGTCACTAGCCGCTAGCCCACAGGCCGCCTTCGGGCGGCCTTTTCGTTGCCGTGCGCCAGAAAATTTGGGTTGAACCCTACGCGGCTACGACTGCCCGAGATTTAAAGGCAGTCACGCGGATGGTCACACCATGTATGCGAACCTCTATACCCTTCTCACCCGCCCGGACCGCGCCTGGACGGCAATTCGTCAGGACGAAGAGCGCAACAGCGCCAACTACTTACCCTACCTGCTGCTTTTCAGCCTGTTGCCGGCAGTTTGCCTGTTCATCGGCACCCATTGGGTCGGCTGGAGCCTGGTAGACGAAGAGCGCATTCGCTTGGAGGTCGCAAGTGCCCTGCAACTGAGCGTGTTGCTTTATCTGGCTACGCTGGTCGGCGTTTTCATCATGGGTTACTTCCTGCACTACATGTCGCGCACCTTCGAGGCCAGGCCCACCTTCAACCAGTGCATCGGCTTCATCGCCTATGCCTGCACGCCCTTCTTCCTGGCCGGTATCGCCGCGCTCTACCCCACCCGCTGGCTGGCAATCAGCGTGCTGCTACTTGCCTGTGCCCATGCCGCCTACCTGATCTATGTCGGGCTGCCTCGCTTCATGCGCATCGACAACCAGCAGGGTTTCCTCTACGCCTCCTCGATGATTGGCGTGGGGCTGCTGGTGATCGTCACTATTCTGGTCAGCATGATCCTGTTCTGGACCTATACCCTGGAGCCGGAGTATCAGCGCACGGTGCAGCAGGACCAGAGCCGCGGCACGCAGGAACAGCGAATGCAGGCGCCAGGGGACGAGTGATACCTGCGCTGGCTGTCGGCTTGCGGCATAATTCACGCTCAGCCTGCACCAGCGCCTGTCCATGCCCGAACAGATTCACGCCCGCGTCGAAGCCTGCTACCAGCAGGCCGAAACCTTCTTCAAGCAACGCTTTGCCCGCCCCGAGATCAGCTTCAAGCTGCGTGGCCAGAAGGCTGGCGTCGCACACCTCACGGAAAACAAGCTGCGCTTCAACCTGCAGCTGTACCGGGCCAACCATGAGGATTTCCTGCGCCAGACCGTGCCTCACGAAGTCGCTCACATGGTCGCCCACCAGCTATTCGGCCCGCGCATCCAGCCTCATGGTGAGGAGTGGCAGTTGATCATGCGCGGCGTCTACGAACTGCCGCCGCATCGCTGCCACAGCTACGAAGTCGAGCGGCGCAAGGTCAGTCGCTTCATCTATCGTTGTAGCTGCGCGGATGGCGAGTTCCCCTTCTCGGCCCAGCGTCACGCCCTGGTCGCCAAGGGCCGCCGCTACTACTGCCGGCGTTGCAAGGTGACGCTGACCTTCAGTGGTGAGCAGCGTCAGGAGTGATGAGGGAAGCTCTATAACGCCTCGGTGCGCGCGGCGCACCCTACGCCCGTATCGAAGTGCCGATAAGGTGCGCTGTGCGCAGCGACGTTGCCAGACAGTGAGCCTTTCGACTCACCCCAGCGCCTTAGCCCTCCTCAACGCTGCGACCTGTTCGGCGTCATAACCCAGCTCTGTCAACACTTCGGCGGTATGCGCGCCAACCGCCGCCCCGACATGCCGTGGTGGCGGCAGCCCTTCGGAGAACTTCAACGGGCAAGCCAGCTGCGACTGCGCGGGCAGCCCCTCACGTGGCACCTCGACGACCAGCCCGCGAGACTTGATCTGCGGATGCTGCACCGCCTCGGACAGCGGTAACATGGGTTCGACGCAGGCATCAAGCTCAGCGAAGACTTCGCACCATTGCGCAAAATCACGCTTCTCGAACTCGATCTCGATCTCGCGCTTGAGCGCGCGTTGATCCTCGGGCCTCTGCGACAGGCCGCGTGCTGCCAGTTCGGGGCGGCCAATGGCGGCGCAGAACTGCTGCATGAACTGCGGTTCCAGGCTGCCGACAGAGAACCAGCGACCGTCGCGCGTGCGGTAGTAGTCGTAGAAGCTGCCGCCATTGAGCGCCTGGTTTTCCATGCCAGGCTCGACGCCGGCACCGAGGTAACCAGCGCCCGCCATGCCATGCAGGCTGAACGCGCAGTCGGTCATGCTCACGTCGACCTGCTGCCCCACACCGGTGGCCTGGCGCTGCACCACGGCTGCGAGCAGGCCGATCACCCCATGCAGCGAGCCGCCCGCCAGGTCGGCCAACTGCACGCCGAGCGGCAACGGGCCGGTGTCGCGGCGCCCGGTGTAGCTGGCGATACCGGCCAGCGCCAGGTAGTTGATGTCGTGCCCGGCACGATCACGATAAGGCCCACTCTGGCCGTAGCCGGTGATCGACACGTAGATCAGCCGTGGGTTGATCGACTTGAGTGCCTCGTAACCGACGCCCAGCTTGTCCATCACGCCGGGACGAAACTGTTCGAGCACGATGTCGTACTGGCTGACCAGCTGCTTGACCACCTCCACCGCTTCGGGCCGCTTGAGATCGAGGGCGATGCTGCGCTTGTTGCGGTTGAGGTAGGCGTGGCTGGTGGAGCTTCCGCCATCGTGCGGCGGCAGCACACGCACCAGATCCATGCGCGTGGGCGACTCCACCCGCAGGACTTCGGCGCCCATATCGGCTAGCAGCAACGAGGCAAAAGGACCCGGCAGCAGAGTGGAGAAGTCGAGAATTTTCAGCGAAGACAGTGGGCCGGACATGGTGACTCCCGATTTGCTTGTTTGACGTAGCCCGGATGCAATCCGGGATTGCACTTCCCGGATTGCATCCGGGCTACGAATTAACGCTCCCAGACGACGACCTCATCACTAGACAGGCTGGCCAGCGCCTTGGCATAACGCACTTCCAGGACGTTGCGGCGAATTTTCATGGTCGGCGTCATGCTGCCGTTATCCACCGTCCAGGCCTCGCTGACCAGGTAGAAATGGCTGACACGTTCGTGCGCCTCCAACCGTTGATTGACTGCATGCAGATGCTCGGCAAGTGACTGGCCGAGCAACTCGCGTGGCTGCTGGCGAGCGGCTGGCGAGAGTTCGATCAGCGCCAGTGGTTGATCGAGATTGCTGCCCATCAGGCACACCTGCTCGACCCAATGACTCTTGGCGATCTCGCCCTCGATGGGCGCCGGCGCGACGTACTTGCCCTTGCTGGTCTTGAAGATGTCCTTGACCCGCCCGGTGATGCGTAGATAGCCCGCCTCGTCCAGCTGGCCGCGGTCACCGGTGTGCAACCAGCCATCCTTGAGCGTCTCGGCGGTCTTCTCCGGCTCACGGTAATAGCCCTGCATCAGCGTCTCGCTGCGCAGCAGGATCTCGCCGCTGGCGTCGATGCACACCTGCAGATGCGGCATCGGCCTGCCCACGGTACCGAAGCGCACCTGCCCGGGGCGATTGAAACAACCGTAGGCGAAGTGCTCGGTCATGCCGTAACCCTCGCAAATGGTCATGCCCAGGCGCCGGTACCACTCCAGCAGCCCGGTGGAAATCGCCGCCGCACCGGACACCAGCACGCGCGCACGATCCAACCCCAAGCCCGCCCGCACCTTGTGCGCCACCAGCCGCCCCAGCAGTGGGATACGCAGCAGGCGCTCGAGCTTGTGCGCCGGCAACTTCTCCAGCACGCCCTGCTGAAAGCGCGTCCACAACCGTGGCACCGAGAAGAACACGGTGGGACGCACCTGGCGCAGGTCGCTGGCGAAGGTCTCCAGTGACTCGACGAAGGCCACCGGTGCGCCGCAGTAGAGGCTGTTGAATTCGACCAGGAAGCGCTCGGCGGCATGCGACAGCGGCAGGTAGGAGAAGAACTGATCCTGCGGCGTCATATTCAGCTCCGCCGTGGCGTGGGCCGCAGAGAACGCCATGGCGTGGGCCGAGAGCATCACGCCCTTGGGCTGCCCGGTGGTGCCGGAGGTATAGAGGATCGACAGCAGATCCTCGCCGCGTTGCAGATGCGTGCCGAGCAGCGGCTCATGCGCCGCCAGCAAGGTCTGCCACTGGTGCTCGGCAGGCATGGTCGGATAAGGCATGGCGATGCGGGTGATATGCGCCGCGATACCGGTGGCCAGCTTGTCCGGCTCATCCAGCTTGCCAACCAGAATTACCTTGCAGCCCGCGTGCTCCAGCACATAGGCGATCTGTTCCGGCGCCTGCAGCGGATACAGCGGCACGCTCACCAGCCCGGCGTGCTGGATCGCCAGGTCGCTGATAAACCATTCGGCGCAGTTTTTCGCCAGCAGCGCAACGCGCTCGCCCGGCACGCAGCCCAGCGCCAGCAGCGCGCTGGCCAGGCGGCGCGCCTGCTCGTCGACCTGGCGCCAGGTGAAGTCATGCCACACGCCATTGACCGGCTGACGCAGCCAGACGGCATCGGCTTGCCGATCCAGCCAGTGGTTGAAGCGTTGCAGCGGCAGTTGCAGTGGTTCGGTCATCGCGGCGCACCTGTTGTCGGTTGTTGTGCGGGGCCAGCGGTAGATCCCGGCATGGCGCCGGGGGGATCGATCAGTCGGACATTACAGGCCGAACACCCGGCGGGCGTTA
Organism: Ectopseudomonas toyotomiensis; assembly: GCF_017167985.1. Classification (NCBI taxonomy): domain Bacteria; kingdom Pseudomonadati; phylum Pseudomonadota; class Gammaproteobacteria; order Pseudomonadales; family Pseudomonadaceae; genus Ectopseudomonas; species Ectopseudomonas toyotomiensis. Next base: position 427,517 of record NZ_CP070505.1, read on the forward strand.
CCGTACAGAAATTGTGCCTCCACCTCGGCGGCCAGACCGAGTTCCTTGACCTGGGCCATGCAGCGGCTCAGGGACAGTTGGGGGAAGTTGCTGCCGAACAGCACCTTGTGCGCGCCGTAGCTCTGCATGTACTGCAGAAGCTGTGCAGGGTAATAACGGGGCAGATAGGCCGAGGTATCGATGAAGACGTTATCGTGCTTCCAGGCCACGCCGATCATCTCGTCCGTCCAGGGATGGCCAATATGCCCGGCGACGATGCGCAGCTCCGGGAAGTCCAACGCCACCTCGTCCAGATAGGGTACCGGTCGCCCGGTTTCCGACGGCAGCAGCGGGCCGGTATGGCCAACCTGAGTGCAGAAGGGAATGTCCAGCTCGATGCACTTCACGTACAGCGGGTAGTAGCGCCGGTCGTTCGGCGGCAACTTCCACAGCCAGGGCACGATGCGCAGTGCCTTGCAGCCCAGCTCGTGCACGGCCCGCTCCAGCTCGCGCACGGCGGCCATCGGCTTGCTCAGATCGACCGTGGCCACGCCGACGAAGCGCTCGGGAAAGGCCCGGGTAAACTCGGCGATCTCATCGTTGCTGAACACCCATCCCTCGGGGCGGCACCAGGCGGCCAGCATCAGCTTGTCGACGCCCGCCTCGTCCATCTGTGCGATGGTCTCCTCGGGGCCGAGTCGCACATCCAGCAGGTGCGCACTGCCGGACTTCTCGAACAGCCGCGCCACCTCCGGCATGCGCTCGCGCAGCTGGCCACCGGCGGGCTGAGCCCATGCGTCAATCGCAAGATTCATATCCACTCTCCGTCGAACGGCCGCTACAGCTTCATACCGCGGCTGATGATTTCCTTCATGATCTCCGAGGTGCCGGCGAAGATGCGCTGGATGCGCGCGTTCGCGTACATCTTGCAGATCGGGTATTCCCACATGTAGCCCCAGCCGCCATGCAGCTGCACGCCCTCGTCGACCACCTTGCAGAGCAGCTCGGTGGTGAACAGTTTGGCCTCTGCAGCGACTTCTGCACTGAGCTTCTTCTGGTTGTGATCCATCACGCAGCGGTCGGTGAACACCTGGGCCACGTCGATCTGGGTGCGCATCTCGGCCAGCTTGAAGCGGGTGTTCTGGAAATGCGCCACCGGGCGGCCGAAGGCCTGGCGTTCCTTGACGTACTCGATGGTGGTCTGCAACGCCGCCTCGGCGCCAGCCACCGCGCCACAGGCATTGGTCAGGCGCTCCTGGGCGAGCATGTTCACCAGGTAGAAGAAGCCGCCCTTGGCATCGCCCAAGAGGTTCTCCTTGGGCACCTTGACGTCGTTGAAGAACAGCTCGGCAGTGTCCTGGCTGTGCATGCCGAGTTTCTTCAGCTTCTTGCCGCGCTCGAAACCCGCCATGCCGCGCTCCACCAGAAACAGGCCCATGGCGTGCTTGTTGGCCGGGTCGGTCTTGGCTGCGACGATCACCACATCGGCCAGATAGCCATTGGAGATGAACACCTTAGAGCCGTTGAGCAGCCAATGATCGCCCTTGTCCACCGCCGTGGTGCGCATGCCGGCGAGGTCGGAGCCCGCTGACGGCTCGGTCATCGCCACCGCCAGGATGGTCTCGCCACTGATGATGCCCGGCAGCAACCGCGCTTTCTGCTCGGCAGTGCCGTACTCGGCGATATAGGGGCCGCACAATGCCGAGTGCAGCGGGATCATGAAACCCGGTTCGTTGATGCGCGCCAGCTCCTCGCACATGATCTGCTCGTAGCGAAAGTCCTTGAGCCCGGCACCGCCGTACTCCTCGTCCGCCCAGGGCAGCAGAAAACCCATCTCGCCGGCTTTGCGCCACACGCTGCGATCAACCACCCCAGCGGCCTCCCACTCCTCCTGATGCGGCACCACCTCTTTATCGAGAAACGCGGCGAAAGCGTCGCGGAACAGGTTGTGCTCGGTGTCGAAATGGTTGCGTTGCATGGGGCGGGTCCTCCGCTGTTGTTATGCCCTTGAGGTTAAGGGCCGCCCCGCCGCCTCTCAATGACCCATGCGCTCAGCCTCGGTTGACCCAATCGCTCGGTTGGCTTGCCCTGGCTGGGAGCAACTGCCTACCATCGACCATCCTCGCTTTCGGAAACCCAGCATGCGCGAACGCACCATTGCCAGCCACTTCGTCCGCGCCGCCCTGCGCGGTGCGGACCGCCAGGGCCTGGCCTGCGAGCTGATACTGCGTCAGGCTGGCATCCAGAGCGCCGTGCTGGTCGAGCCGCGCGCACGCATCGCCCCGGAACAGTTCGCCCGGCTGATGCAACTGCTTTGGGAAGCGCTGGACGACGAGTACCTCGGGTTCGGCCGCCAGCCGAGCAAACGCGGCACCTTCGCCATGATGGGCCACGCCATCATCCACTGCCGCAGCCTGGAAAAAGCCCTGAGCCGTGGCGCGATGTTCTACGGCCTGTTTCCCGACGCACCAGGCATCAGCCTGCAACGCGAAGGCGACTGGGCACGCCTGAGCGTGGACGACAGCACGCTATGGGACCCGGATCATTTTCTGGTGGAGAGCCTGCTGGTGATCTGGCACCGCCTCGGCAGTTGGCTGATCGGCCAGCGCATCCGCCTGGAAGAAGCCACCTTCGCCTACCCCGAACCCGCGCATGCCGCCGAATACGAGCTGCTGTTCCCCTGCAATCGACGTTTTGCCGCCGCGCAAAACAACCTGCTGTTCCACGCCCGCTACCTGGCGATGCCTCTGCTACAGGACGAACGCACGCTCAAGCAATTCCTGGAGCACTCCCCCGCCGACCTGCTGGCCCGCCCGGACGGCGGCGACAGCCTGATCAGCCAGATTCGTCGCCTGCTCGGCCGCGACTGCCGCACCTGGCCGGACCTGGAACAGGTCGCCCAGCACCTGCACACCAGCCCGCAAACCCTGCGCCGCCACCTGCGCGAAGAAGGCACCAGCTTCCAGGAACTCAAGGACCACCTGCGCCGCGACCTCGCCATCTACCACCTGGGCCGCGACGAACTGGCGATTCAGGATATCGCCGAGCAGCTCGGTTTTTCCGAACCCTCGGCCTTTCACCGGGCGTTCAAGAAATGGACGGGGCTGACGCCAGGGGCCTATCGGGCGCAGGAAGGGTAAGGCGCATTGCAGCCAGGCTCCGTGACTTCGTGCATGGACAGAGCAGGCAGTCATACACTAGCTTCTGGTGCAAGCCTGCTGGCATTGCGCCAGGAGCGACAAGCTTGCCGTCATCCATGTCGCGTTTCTTCCAGAGTACTGTCGCGTTTGCCGCGAGCATCTTCAGGCCAGACAAGGGCTTACAGGACGACAAGGAAGGTTATGCGACAGGTGTCTTGGTGAAACGCGACAGCTATGTCGTCTAATTAATAGTTAGGCTTATATGGAAATCATCAAACACATCGACGGATCCGAGAAAGTAGTGAAGGCGCTAGGGTTCTGGCCTTCCTTCCATGATGCTGAGGTCATTTCTTTTTCTGTATCGCGAGCATTGCCACTGGACACAAACATTTGCTTCGCCAAACTCGCTGTTCATGTGCGGCAATATGCTGAGGTTGGCGTGGGCACTGCTGAATATGCGCTAGCAATCGTAAAAAGCGTATTAGTTAACTTTATTTTTAGCGGCGTTTCTGGCCTTTCGGTTTCAGAGTTCAATCATCAGAATGTTATAAATTCAATTGATTTTAAGAGCACAGAATCACTGGGCGCACCCAGCATCTCCGTCGACATCGAATCTATTTGGGGCTTCGGAGGTTCGCTACAGTGCAACAGCGTCGTGGTTGAGTCCGTAGAAGAACTGCCAATCGTGCAGGCCTAACAAATGGTTCAAATCGTTCGCTTCGCTCACTGGGACGGGCTAAAGCCCGCCCCTTAACCAAACGTTAGCAGTCAAAGGAAAAATCGTGACAATCCGGAACGTCATCAACACCCGAATAAGGCTTGCTAGTGCCGCAGTTTATGGCGGACTTTTGCTCACCGGAGTCTTAATTCAATATTATTTGAACCAAAACAAAGAACCGCCGTTTCTGTCATTTTCTTTATTTTTCTTTGGCTTCGCTTTGATGCTGGCAATCAAATTCACTACAAAATGCCCTGCATGCAAAGGAAATATAGGTTCAATGCTAATGAATAGCGGCTCACCACTAGCGTTACCTAAAAAAGTAAAACATTGCCCACTGTGCGGCATAAACATTGACCAATCAGCATGATTTGCCTGCTAACAAGTGGTTCAAATCGCTCGCTTCGCTCACTGGGACGGGCTAAAGCCCGCCCCTTAACCAAACGTTAGGTGCAAATATGGCCCCAATATCTCGTGCAATTTTACTAATCTGCGCTGTAACTTTTATTGGCATGGTTACATATTTCGGCGGCGGAATATGGGTGACTCTAGGTTCAGAGCCGAACTCAGCACAGTCTTACATTCAGTGGCTTTTAGTTTCACTTCTACTGGCAGCACCACTTTGGGGGCCAGCCATACTTCCTTCTCACCATCCAAGGACACTGAAAATCTGCTGTTGGGTTAGCGCAGTATTATTGCTCTTACCTGCTTGGTTATTTCTGAAAGACGCATTCGACATAACAAAAAGGATGATGTCTGGCTTAGAGGCAGTTCCCTCTTTCATCTTTCCGCTACTCATCATAAATTTATGCTGCTTTATTTGTTTCTGTGTAATTTTACTTTCCGGTGTTCGCTCACGCCCGCAGAGCACCTAACAACTGGTTCAAACCGTTCGCTTCGCTCACTCGGGACGGGCTAAAGCCCGCCCCTTAACCAAACGTTAGAGGCCACATCCATGTCAGGCGTTTATCGCATCAGGTTGATGTTTGAATGGGGCGGCGGGTCTTTATGGTGCGGTAACGAGACAGCTTCAAAGACGTTCGATGTAGACCCTGTAGAAGAACTGTTACCTATTAGTGAGCTGTCACGCGAAAAACTACATAGCCTTTCACAGTTGCATGACACCGCATTGAACTGGGAGTATCCGCCTGACCCCGGCCCTTGGAGCGCGGATGAATATGCTAGTTTTGATAAAAAAGCATTAGCACTGTCCGTGGAGTTACAAGCAGAGCTAGGCTCAGAGTTCGAGGTGGTTTACGAACCCATAGGCCGCCTCTAACAAGTGGTTCAAATCGTTCGCTGCGCTCACTGGGACGGGCTAAAGCCCGCCCCTTAACCAAACGTTAGGCACAGCCATGGCCATAATCGAATGCGAGCTGACAATCAAATCACCTCCTGCCGAAGTCTATAAGGCATCACAAGACTATTCCGTTAGGTACCAGTGGGACCCCTTCCCTGAAAAAATTGAACTCTTAGGCGGGGCAACAGAAGCTGGTATTGGCGTGAAGACACTCGTAATAGCCAAATCAGGGCTAAGAATGGAGGTTCAATTTGTCCAGGTCGATCCCCCAACGACAGCCGCCATTATCATGACCAAAGGTCCGGCATTTATTAAAAGCTTTGGAGGTAGCTGGGTATTTAAACCTCTCAGCCAAAACTCAACAAAGGCGAAATTTCGATACTCAATAAAAACAAAGGCATGGGCAATCCCACCAATTTCAGAATACATAGCATCTCTGTATTTCAAGAAAGTAGTCATGGCAAGGTTAATCGGCCTCAAGACATACTGTGAACGGCATGGCTAACAACTGTATATGGACTCCCCCCACAAGTAGTGAGCAAAGCTTTCCTTTGCACCTGTCGTCAGCGCGGCTGCATTCGTATATCCGGCCTGTTCTGGGCTCTTCCGCGCTAGTCATTCTGTAGTTCGCGCAGCGGGGGCCAAGGGTTCAATCGCCCCCTGGGATCATCATTTTTATCGGCCTTGTCCCGCTACAGGACTCGCCTGTTCCGACAGTGCTGCTGCTCACCACAACCACAAGAAAACCATCTCTCCCTTCTGATTACCCCGCCGTCAGGCGAGCCCTATGCAGTGCCAATCACCGCTGAAACACGGTTCGAATAGAAACAGGGGCAACTCCATTCTTTGCTACCCTCCACCAGCAATCCCTGCGAAATGGCACCATGATCGGTAGACCTATTCCCATGTCCCAAGCGCAAGAAACCTCTCGATTCCAGGCACCCCTGCTGCGCCCTCGCCTGCCGGATGGCGAGGTGTTCTGGGCGTTCGTGGTGCTGCCCAAGGAGGCGAGCGACAAGCTGCCGAGACGCGGCAGAACCAGCGTGGACGGCAGTATCAACGGGCATCCTTTCCAGGCCAGGCTCGAGCCGGACGGCCATCTGAGCCATTGGCTAAGGGTGGATAACGACCTTCTGCAGGCGACAGGCGCAGCTATCGGCGACCTGGTAACGCTGGAGATCGCCCCGGTAGAGCAGGAGCCCGAGCCGCAAGTGCCGGCGGATCTGGCTGAGGCCTTGGTCGCCGCACCCGCAGCGCGCGGCGTCTGGGACGCGACCACGACTATCGCGCGCCTGGACTGGATCCACTGGATCGAGTCGGCCAAGCAGTCCAAGACCCGTGCCAAGCGTATCGCCGATGCCTGCAGCATGCTGGGCGAAGGGAAAAAGCGGGTTTGCTGTTTCGATCAGTCCGGCTATTACAGCAAGGCCTTGCGCGCTCCCGAGGCAGCGGAGTGATCGAGCCGAATATCATATCCAGCAGGTCAGAGAGCCAAGCGCCGCAGACCGTGCATTGGGCGCATTGATGAGATCGCTCGCTATGGCTGGGCTGGTTGCGGTGCTGTCCGGCTGCAACGCCGTCATGCTTGGCAATGTTGTAACCGGCTGCGCCATGAGGCCTGAGCCCGTGCTAATGCCCGAGGAGCTACCAGCCGCCAGGGCGGGAGAGCCCTATGAAGTACGCTTGGATGTCATCAACGCCAGTACTCCCATCAGCAAGCTTCTGGTCGCCCCGTCTCAGCCCTTGCCCGATGGCCTAGAGTTGCTCCATGTCCGGCCAGAAACCCATGGCGTCATTCGGGGCGTCCCGATTCGACCAGGTCGTTATGAGGTGCGGGTGTACGGTAATACCTTCGGAACCCAGTGCACCGGCCAGGATCTCGAGCGGCTCTATCGATTGGAGGTGCGGTAGCGACCGGGGCGCCCGCCTCAGAGCCGCAACCAACCGACCTTTCAGGACGCACCGAACACCCAGTTTCAGGTACATCGGTCTGTCGCCAGGACGTACCTGGCGCCGCCGCTATAACCGGCCGCAGTTCGTTCTGCCATATACAGAAACATTTGCGTTGGCGGCTTGGCCGGTTATGCCCTAAATATTAAGTCGATGACGCCAATTCCCGGCAAAGGCCTGCCACGATGTTCACGACCCGACTGAAGCAAGAGTTAAAGGAGTTGCGCGAAGAACTGTCGCTTTTCGAGCAAGTGCGCGACAGCCTCGACAAAGAAATGATCGCCGCCTCCCTCGACCCGCAGGGGCGCTTCCTCTCGGTCAATGCCAATTTCGAGAAAGAGATGCTCTACCGTGCCGATCAGATTCTCGGCCGCCCTCTGCTGGAGCTGATACCGAATCACCTGCGTAACCAGGACTTCTTTCACCGGGTTCGTCATGCCCTCGAACGCGGCGAACACTTGGCCGGGGTGATCCGCCTCAAACGGGGTAATGGCGAGGAGGCCTGGCTGCGCTCGATCCTGCAGCCGATACGCAACAGCCAGGACCAACTGCAGTCCTTCTCGATCTATGCCAGCGACCTGACGCGCACCATCGAGACTTCACGCGAACATGAAAACCTGGTCAAGGCGCTGCAACGCTCCACCGCCGTGATAGAGTTCAATCTCGACGGTGAGATCGACACAGCCAACCAGCCCTTTCTCGACGCCATGGGTTATAACCTCGCGCAGATAAAGGGTAAGCATCACCGCATCTTCTGTGACCCTGCGTTGGCCAACTCGCCGGAGTACCAACGCTTCTGGGAACAACTGCGCCGCGGAGAGTTCGTTACCGGACGCTTCAAGCGAGTCGATGCCCACGGCCGGGAGGTCTGGCTGGAAGCGTCCTATAACCCGGTCACTGACGCTCAAGGCAAGCTCTACAAGGTGGTGAAGTTCGCCACCGTGATCACCGACCAGGTCAACCGCGAAACCGCCGTGGCCGACGCCGCTGGCATCGCCTTCGAGACCTCGAAAGGCACGGACGATAGCGCCAAGAACGGCGCGACTGTAGTGCAGCAGATGCTCGATGCCATGCGTGAACTGTCCGCGCGCATGCAGGAAGCGGCGCAAGGCATCGAGGCGCTGGACAAGCAGTCGCAGATCATCGGCTCCATCGTCAAGAACATCAGCAGCATCGCCGACCAGACCAATCTGCTGGCCCTCAATGCCGCCATCGAGGCGGCGCGCGCCGGCGAGCAGGGCCGTGGTTTCGCCGTGGTGGCCGATGAGGTTCGCCAACTGGCTTCGCGTACCAGTGCAGCGACGGAAGAAATCGCCCAGGTGGTCGGGCAGAACCAGCAGTTGGCAGAACGCGCGGTAGAACTGATCGACCGCGGCAAGACCCAGGCGGAGCGCGGCTTGGAGCTTTCCGCTCAGGCCGGACAAGTGATCGCCGAAATTCAGGATGGTGCCAAGCACGTGGTCAATGCGGTGGAGCGCTTTGCGACGCAGTTGTAATGCCGCCGGAGCGCAGCATTGCAGCAGTAACGACTGCCGTCAGTCGTACAACCGCACCCTGAAGCAGGCACCGCCCCATTCGGAATCTTCCAGGCTCAATTCACCGTCGTAGCTTTCGACGATGTCTTCCACCACCGCCAGACCGATGCCCTGCCCCGGGTTCTGCGCATCCAGACGCTCGCCGCGCTGTAGCACCCGCTCACGCTGCTGCTGCGGTACACCGGGGCCGTCGTCCTCGATGGTGATCAGGCAACCGCCAGCCAGGGGTTGCAGCCTGACGCGTACGCGATGCAGGCAGAGGCGGTAAGCGTTCTCCAGCAGGTTGCCGAGCAGCTCCATCAGCGCGCCACGTTCCATGGTGATCTGACTGTGCTCGGGAACTTCCAGCGTCGCCTCCACGCGCTTGTCGCGGTAGACCTTGTCCAGCGAGCGGCACAAACCGTCGAGCACCGGCCAGACCTGCTCACGATGGCGTACCAGGCCACTGCGGCGCAGGCTGGCGCGCTGCAATTGATAGCCAACCTGCTGACTCATGCGTTCGATTTGCGCCTGCATAAGTTGCGCCTGTTCACGATTATCGGGCTGCGCGGCCAGGGTTTCGCCAATACCCTGCAAGACGCTGAGGGGCGTTTTCAGGCTGTGTGCCAGGTCTTCCAGCGAGTCGCGATAACGCTCGCGCTGACGCCGCTCGCTGTCGAGCAGGCGGTTGAGGGAATTGGTCAGGCGCAGCAGTTCGCGTGGGTGTTCGTCACTCAGGCGCTGGCGGGTGCCGGCCTCCACACCATCGAGCTCGTCGCTGAGACCGCGCAGACTGCGAAAGCCCCAGGTCAGGCCAAACCAGAGCAGACCCAGCAATACCAGTAGGGCGATGCCCAGCCACAGACGCAGCTGCCAGGCAAAGCCGTTGAACAGCCCCTGGTATTCACGCGTCGGCTGCATGGTCACGATACTCAGCGCGGTCTGGTCACCACGCAACAAATCCACTTCCACGTCGTATACGAAATATTCCTGGCCGCTGTCGTCGCGAATGCGGATGAACTCGTGACCGCGACCATCGTAGCGTGGCAGGTAGCGCACCAACTCGTCGATGGAGGAACGTGAACGCCAGATCATCTGGCCTTCACGGTCGAAGATGAAGCCCAGCAGGTGCGAATCGAGGTTGTCGAATTCCTCGTCGGGCATCTTGTCCGGCATGTGCAACTGGCCATCATGGATGCGCGCAGCAGATATCAGTGCTGCAGCATCGGAGGCCAGACGTTTCTCCACGGTCTGCTCCAGGGCCATGAGAAATACGCCCTGCAGCACTGGCATCAGCAACAGCATGAACAGCATCGCCAGTGCGGCACTGGCCAGCATCAGGCGCAGCCGCAGCGAGCCGAAACGCTTGCGCAGAACGGCGCGCGTTCGACTCACTTGCAGCGCTCGTTGAACATGTAGCCCTGGCCGCGCACGGTTTCTATGGGTTTGCCGCCTAGCACCGCCTCCAGCTTGCGCCGCAAGCGGCCAACCAGCACCTCTATGACATTGGGGTCACGCTCGTCATCGCCCGGATAGAGCTGCTCCATCAGGCGTTCCTTGGCCACCACCTGCTGGTGATGCAGCATGAGGTACTCGAGGATGCGGTACTCGTAGGCCGTCAGTTGCAGCGACTGTTCATCCACTGTGGCCTGCTTGCGGTTGAGGTCCAGCACCAGCGAACCTGCCTCGATGGTCGATTTGGTGAACCCGGAGGAGCGTCGCAGCAGCGCGTTCAAGCGTGCTTCCAGCTCTTCGAACTGGAACGGCTTGACCACATAGTCGTCGGCGCCGCAGGACAGGCCTTCGACCTTGTCCTGCCAGTTGCCGCGCGCGGTGAGGATCAGAATTGGAAAGTTCTTGTCCTGGCTGCGCAGCTCACGGATCAGGTCGATACCGCTCATACCGGGCAGACCGAGGTCGACCAGGGCCAGGTCATGATTGAAGGACTCAGCTCGGTACAGTGCTTCTTCGGCGGTGCGCACGGCATCCACCACATGCCCGTTTTCACTGAGGCGAGTGAACAGATGGTGACGCAGCAACGCCTCATCCTCCACCACCAGCAATTTCATGAGATTTCCCCTTTTCAGTTGTACGAAGGCCGGGCAGAAGCCCGGCCTGGTAACGCTAAGCCGCCTTTAGAAGGCGAAGTTGGCGCCGAGGTAGAGCTGCGAACTGCTATGCAGATCCAGCGAACCGGCCTTGCCTTCGCCATGCGGTGCCATTTCTGTGCTGGCGTTGGTACGCAGGTAACGATAGCCGGCTTCGATCGATGTATTGCTGTTCAGTTCCTGCAGGATACCGGCCTGCAAACCTGCAGCAAATCCGATGTCGCTGTCACGGGAGAAGCCGCGGCTCTCCTGCTCGAGTTTGACCAGGCCGGCGGTTACACCACCGAACAGCTTGGTGTTGTTGCTACCCAGCGGGACGAACATGTCGTAGCTGCCGAGCAGATTCTGCTGACGCAGTTTGTAGCCATTGTGACTGTCGGAAACATTCTCGTAAGTTGCGTAGTAGCGAGCATCGGCGGTCTTCTGGCCGGCACGGATACCCCAGGTGCCCTCGCCATCGATCACTTTGTCCAACTTGGGATTGCCGACGTTGGCATTCAGCGCGTTGGATTTCTGGATGTTGTTGTCAGTCTGACCCCAGGTCAGGCCGACGAAATTGTCGTTGGCCTGGGCAGCGGTTGCCCCCAGGGCCAGGCAGGTAGCGAATGCGATACGGTTCAGGGTGATTTTCATTGAATCGTTCCTCTCGTTGCAGTTTTGATCAACTCGGCAACAAGTCTGCGGGAAGACTACTGAATCCCTCCTGAACCCTCCTTGAACCTGCACTGAACGAGCGGCAAACAGCCTAGATACGCCGTACCAGAGCGCTGGCGACGATAAATAGCGAGGCCAGAACGCCGAGCAATGCCAACCAGCCGACGTGCTCCCAGACATAACCACCAATGTAGCCGACCAGGCTGGAACCGAGGTAATAGGCACACAGGTACAGCGCCGATGCCTGCGCCTTGGCCCCCTGTGCATGGATACCAACCTGCCCGCTGGCAACCGCATGAGCCGCGAAGAAGCCCAGGGTGAACAGCGCCAGCCCGACCACCGCGGCGCTCAGCCAGGGCGCAGCGCACAGGGCTACCCCCAGCAGCATCAGACCGATGCCGCCATGCAACACCTGGCGAGCGCCGAAGCGTGGCACCAGGCGCCCTGCCCAACCGGCACTGAAGATGCCCAGCAGGTATACGGTGAACAACAGGCCGATCACCGTCGCCGACAGGTTGAATGGTTCTCCGGCCAGACGGAAACCGACATAGTTGAACAGCGCGACGAAGCCGCCCATGAGCAGAAAGGCCAGGGCGAACAGCACGCGCAGACGCGGGTTGCTCAGGTGCAGGGCGAAGTTGCGCAGCAGGCCGCGCAAGGACAGCGGCTGGGCGGTGAAATGCCGCGACGGCGGCAGCAGCCAGAGAAATAGCCCCAACGCCAACAGACCGAGCCCGGCAATACCGCCAAGGGCCCATGGCCAACCGCCCAGGTCACTGAGCAGACCAGCCAGCAAGCGCCCGAGCAGACCGCCCAGCGCCGTACCGCCGATATACAGCCCCATCGCCGCCGGTAGCGCTTCAGGGTCGAACTCCTCCCCAACGTAGGCCATGGCCAACGCGGGCAAACCACTCAGCGCCAGCCCCAGTAGCGTACGCAGGATCAGCAGATTGCCCCACTCTTCGACCAGTGCGCAGGCGACCCCCAGAACCGCTGCCAACCCCAGCGCCGCAGCCATCACCGGCTTGCGCCCCCAGCTCTCGGCCAGCGCACCGGATACCAGCAGGCACAACGCCAGGCTCAGCGTGGTCAGCGACAGCGCCAAGCTGCTGCTGGCCGCAGAAACGCGAAAGTGCGCCGCCAGCAGAGGTAGCAGCGGCTGCACGCAGTAGAGCATGGCGAAGGTGGCGAAACCGGCGCAGAACAGCGCCAGGGTGGCGCGCCGATAACCGGCGCTGCCACGGGTAAGGTGGGTAGCGGACATCAGGCAGACTCATGAAGCACGGCGCAGGTTCGGCCGGAGCAAAAGCTTAGCATGCTACCTATCACCACGACTGCCCATCGCAGCGGTTTTTCTCGGCGTTACTACTCCCGCAACTGCTTCAGACGCGCCTGCAATCCTGCTGACGTCTGCTCGCCTACCAGGCGCTCACGTAGCCTGCCATCGGCGTCGACAATATAGGTCACCGGCAGTACGTCATTGCGTGGCAGCTCGAAGCGCGCCGCCGGGTCCTGCGCCAGCACGGTGAAACGAATGTCGAAACTGTCCGCGGCACGCTTGAGGTCATCGCCCTGCAGGGCATCGAAGTTGACGCCGATTACCCGCGCCGACTGGGTTTTCAGCTGTTCTTCCAGGGCGTTGAGTTCGGGAATTTCCGTGCGGCACGGCGCACACCACTCAGCCCAATAATTAATGACTAGCCACTGGCCATCCAGGCTCTCAGCCGTTACCTTTCGTCCATGCTGATCAAGGCCGTAATCTTCGGCACAAGCCGTCAGCAGCAGACCGGCGCAGATACCCATAACAGCCTTGCCGAAACTCCGGAGCCCTAAGCCCATGTACTCGATCCTCGTCCACCCGGGGTTGATATGACGCTGGATGCCCTGCGCCTGGAAGTACCGGACATCCGCGAGGACAACAGCGTATCGCCGGCGGAAATCGCTCAACGACTCGCGGCAGCTCGCCACCTGGAGCCGGAAAATGGCCTGCAACAAGTGCTGGGCCTGTTGTTTTCGCTCAATCGCAGCGCTCTGACCTTACTGGAAAGGCAGCGTGCGCTGCAAAACTTCAGTGATGAGTACCGCCATTACGCCAGCCTTGCCAATCGCCAGCATCCGCCAAGCACGCTGTTCGTGCGTTTCTGCGGCGAGTTGGCGATCGGCTTCAAACGCCTGCTGCTGCAAATCCTGCAGGGTCGCCAGCCGTCGATGCCACACCTGGCCTGGTGCCTGTACATGGCCCAGCATTTCCTTGCCCAGCAGTTGCTGCGCCACTACCAGCTGTACCAGGAGCCACCTGCAGCGCTCTGGCGCGACAGCCACTTGCTGTACTGGATCGGCGAGCATCAGCAGTGTCTGGACGAACCAGTGGCGGCGGCCTTCGAGCCGAAACCGGCCAGTACCCTGCGCGGCCTTTACCAGCAGATGCTGCTCTTGGCCCTGAGCAATCCCTTCCATCTCGACGAAGGCGAATGCCTGACCCTGTTCAGCGCGCTGGCACCTCTGGCGGCGCTGGCCAGGTTGCAAGCCTGGGACGAAGAAGACGACGCCGAAGGCCCGATAGTCGATCTTAGCGAATCACAGGCCTGCCTGAGTTTCGAACAGCGTATCGAAGGCAAAGCCGCCAACCTGCGCCGCTTCGAACTGGGCGCGCTGCTGATCGCCCTGCATGAGCCGGCGCCACTGCAAAGCATGCAGGAACGCCAGTTGCTCGAACGGGTACGCCAGCACTGGCTGGGGCGCCAGCAACGTCGCCATGAACGCGCCGAACTGGACGGGCAGTGCAGTCTGGTGGTGGGCCTGCCGGCCATTCATGCGCAATTGCTGGACAAGCTGCCGCAACGCACCGAGGCGCAGATTCTCGATGCCAGCCCAGGTGGCGCGCGCCTGCTGTGCAACGCCAACGAGGGCGGACAACTGCAGGTCGGGCAACTGGTTCTACTGCTTACCAATGGCACACCGACTCTGGCATTGGTGCGCTGGCGTCATCTCAATAACGAAGGCTTGCACCTCGGGCTGCGCTATCTCAAAGGTCTGCCGCGGCCGGTCTGGCTGCGCCGCGCCCCCAATGCACAGACTCATCCAGGCGTGCTGCAGAGTACCCCGGCACCGGGCAACGGTTGGCACCACGGCCTGTGGCTGCCCAACGGCCAGTTCAGCTCCGGCGAGCACCTCTGGCTGCAACTGGCCAGCGTGCATAACCAAGCGATCCTGCCGCTGCCCGAAAGCAACCTGCAGACCTCATCGGTTACCCGTCACCCGCTGCGCCTGGCCTGATATGCGAAACTGCGACTCCAGTCACGCGGCCTGTCCGCCGAGTGCACAGTTTCGCCAGCAGGTGGCTGCTTATAATTCCTGGCACTCAAGTCTCACCCAGCCTGGAATTTCACCATGTCCCAAGCGCAAGACAAGCTGATTGGCTCCGTGCCCTCGCGCATCGTCGACGTCGCTCACCTGCTGGTCACGCCCTACGAGGGGCGCGTAGCCGAATACAACGTCGCCACCTGGCTGCAACTGCCGGGGCTGGCCAATCTGCCGGTGTCGCTGCTGGTGAGTTACCGCGACGGGGACAAGCGTCGCGAGGTGAATGTCGACCACGGTAAGGTCAATGCCCATGGCAAGATCCTGCTCTCCGGAATCGCTCGCATGCCAGTACGACTGAAGATCGAAGACATGCAGGTGCGCCTGCGCTCGGCGGTGCCGGCGCAGAGCCTGGTAGTCGAGGAGTTCTTCGTTCAGGCCGTCGAATTGGCCAACAGCGAGAGCCGCCAGGCCATGGCCTGAACCACAAATGCAACATCGAACCCCGCGCATCGACGCGGGGTTTTGCTTTCAGCCGGAGGAAACTCCAGGGCTGGGCGCGGCCTGCGGACTTGAATCGTCAGCGTCTGGCTGCAGGTTTTCGGCAGCCACGTGCTCGAGCAGCGACTCCGGCCAGCGTGCGAAGTGCAGCCCGGTGATTCGATTGAGCCGCGTCAGCGCTTCCTGCGGATCGCGTCGATGAAGGTGGATTACCCTGTTTTTTACCGTCATTACTGCCTGCGTCCTCAGCGATCCCTGCCCTGCTGGCAGTTCGATAGCAACTGACCTTGCAGTTGCTAGAAGTGTGCCAGGCCTTCTGTAACGTATTCATTGACGCCTGCCCCTGCGCCCAGATCACAGCAGGCCTGGGCAACGCCTGAAACTGACGTTTTTTGTCACCCCTTTTCGGCGCCCTCTCTCATTCACCATCGCCCACAATGTTGCGCAAGTTTGCTCAGCCCTTTCCCGGTAACCAGTCCGCCAGACTGACTCCGAACTGCTCCTCGCGCTCCGCTTGCAGGCGCTCCAGTCCCTCGCGCAATGCCGGATACCAGGGTTCGTCGAGCTGAGCGGGCAGTTGCGACAGAGTCGGCAACGGCCACGGGCTGCACTCGAGCAACTGATGCAGGGAAAAATTGTGCAGATCACGGCACAGCACCCAGCCGCCGCCGCTGGCCTTGCAAGCCAGGTGCTCACGCTCGAGAAAGTCCATCACCTGGCTCCACTCGTCTTCCGGCAAACGCCAGCCAGCGCGCTGCATATCGCCGTAGTGCAGGGCCTCGCCCTTCTGCTGGCGCTTGAGCAACAGGCGCAACACCACCAGCAGAACCAGTCCCTTGGGGATGGGTTCGCGACGCCAGTGCCGTGGTTGCGAGAGGCCGTACACCAGCTCGGCGCCCAGCAGCACGATCAACCAGGACAGATAGATCCACACCAGAAACAGCGGCACCGTGGCGAAGGCGCCGTAGATCAGGTGATAACCGGGAAACAGGCGCACGTAGAGGCCGAACAGCGCCTTGGCCACTTCGAACAGCACGGCGCTGAACAAGCCGCCCAGCACCGCATGGCGCATGGGCACCCGAGTATTGGGGACCGCCGCATAGAGCAAGGTGAAGGCCGCAATGCTCGATAGCAACGGCGTGAAGGCAAGCAGCGTCTTGGCGCCGACCACTGCGTCCGGACCGGAAATCAGCGACAGCGAGGCGATATAGGTACTGACCGCAAAACCTGCACCCAGTAACAAAGGTCCGAGGCTGAGGATCGCCCAGTACAGCAGGAAACTGGACATGCCGCGACGCGGCTGGCGCACCCGCCAGATCACGTTGAAGGTCTTCTCGATGGTTACCAGCATGAGGAAGGCGGTGACGGCCAGCAGCCCCACGCCAAACCAGGTCAGCTGCCGCGCCTGGGTGGTGAACTCACGCAGATATTCCTGCACCGTCTCGCCAGTGGAAGGTACGAAGTTGTTGAAGATGAACCCCTGGATGTCCTCGCCCACGCCCTTGAATGCCGGAATGGCCGAAAGCATGGCGAAGGTCACGGTCATCATCGGCACCACGGCGAACAGGGTGGTATAGGTCAACGCCGCCGCGTTGCCGGCGCCACGGTTCTCCACGAAACGCTTATAGAGACTCAGCCAGAACCCCAGCCAGTCCTTAAAACGAACCTGCATGACCTCTCCTTAGCCCTCAAACCTAAACAGACAGACAATACGCCGCGTGAAAAGGTCGCAGCAAAGCGGCCCAGCGGTTTGCGTGCATCCGCGCATCAGGCGGTTAGAATAGCCGCCACTTCAAGCCGGATGCGAGCCACCATGACCGACCTGACCCTCTACCACAACCCGCGCTGCTCGAAATCCCGCGGTGCTCTGGAGCTGCTCGAAGCCCGCGGCCTGCAACCGCAAGTAGTGCGCTATCTGGAAACGCCACCCAGCGCCAACGAACTCAAGAGCCTGCTCGGCAAGCTGGGTATCGCCGCCCGCGACCTGTTGCGTACAGGTGAAGACGAATACAAGACACTGGGCCTGGCCAACTCCAGCTTGAGCGAAGCTCAGCTGATCGAAGCGATGGTCAAACATCCCAAACTGATCGAGCGCCCGATCCTCATCGCTGGCGACAAGGCCGTGATCGGTCGCCCGCCGGAAAAAGTGCTGGAGCTACTGGCATGAGCGCGCCTTATATCCTCGTCCTCTACTACAGCCGCCATGGCGCCACCGCACAGATGGCCAAACAGATTGCCCGTGGCATCGAGATGGCCGGCCTGGAGGCACGCCTGCGCACGGTGCCGGCAGTATCCAGCGAATGTGAGGCCGTTGCGCCGAGCGTGCCGGAGGACGGCGCCATGTACGCCACCCTGGACGACCTGAAGAACTGCTCGGGTCTGGCCCTGGGCAGCCCGACCCGATTCGGCAACATGGCCGCTCCACTCAAGTACTTCATCGATGGCACCAGCAACCTGTGGCTGACCGGCGAACTGGTCGGCAAGCCGGCAGGCGTATTCACCTCCACCGCCAGCCTGCATGGCGGCCAGGAGACCACCCTGCTGTCGATGGTGCTGCCTCTGTTGCACCACGGCATGCTGGTCTGCGGCCTGCCCTATAGCGAATCGGCCCTGCTCGAAACCCGCGGCGGTGGTACGCCCTACGGCCCCAGCCACCATGCGGGTGGCGACGGTAAACGCGCGCTGGACGAACATGAAATCGCCCTGTGCCGTGCACTGGGTCAACGCCTGGCGCAAACTGCCAGCAAACTGGAGCGCTGAACGTGGCCCGAGCGAAGAAGCCCCTGCCCAGCCTTGAATGGCTGGAGCCGCGGGTCAAACTCAGTCGAGCACTGAGCCTGTTCAGTTTCATCGCCCTGCTGACCCTGCTGCTGGTGTGGAACCTGGCCTTCGCCGATCTGCATGGCGCACGGGTCGGGGTTGTATTGGCGATCCAGTTGCTGCCGCTTGCACTGCTCGCCCCGGGCATGTTGCTGGGCAACGCCCGCGCTCACGCCTGGACCTGTTTCGTGGTCAATATCTACTTCATCCAGGGCGTGCTAGCGGCCATCGACCCGGCGCGTGCACTGTTCGGCGCGTTGGAGGCGGTGATCAGCTTCGGCCTGTTCTGCACGGCGCTGCTGTATACGCGCTGGCGCTTTCAGTACGACCGCAAGCTGGCCGGAGAAGTCTGATGCGCCTGGTGTTGCTGCCTGGCCTCAACGGCAGCAGTGCCCTCTTCACGCCCCTGCTCGAGACCCTCGCAGGCACCGACTGCTGGCCACTGAGCCTGCCGGAACAAGGGCCGCAGGATTACCCAAGCCTGGCCGACGCACTATTCGAGCAGCTTGGTACGACACCTTTCGTGTTGCTGGGCGAATCGTTTTCCGGCCCTCTCGCCTACCAGTTGGCCCTGCGCCAGCCCACCGGGCTACAAGGCCTCATCTTCGCCGCCTCGTTCCTGAGCAGACCCAATCCTGCCCTGGCCTTGCTCGCGCATCTGCCCATGCACCAGGCCCTGGCCACACAGCCCTGGCTGCTGCGCGCCCTGTGCCTGGGTAAAACGCCAGACGAGCACATCCTGCGACAGGTGCAGAGGGAAATTCGCCAGCTGGATCAAAGGCTGCTGCACGCGCGAATGGCGACGCTGGCCAGCCTGCAAGCACCGACGCAACCCGTGGACCTACCCTGCCTGCACCTCTGGCCGCAGCAGGATCGCCTGGTCGCAGACGGCGCTGCAAAACGACTGGCCCAGACTTGCGGCGATATCCGCCAGATTCGCCTGGATGGCCCGCACTTCATCCTGCAGACACAGCCAAAGCTCTGTGCCAGAGCAATCGCTGAGTTCATGCAGGGAATAGTCGCGAGCTAGCCCGTAGCCCGGATGAAATCCGGGATTGTGTGTCAGGATTCGCGGATTGCATCCGGGCTACGCTCTTGCTGGCAGCTTGAGGCCCCTGCCCCCTACCAACCCAGGGTTTCCTTAAGGAAGGGAATGGTCAGCTTGCGCTGGGCTTGTAGCGAGGCCTGATCAAGACGTTCCAGCAGCTCGAACAACGCGCTCATGCTGCGTTCGCCACGGGTGAGAATGAAGCGACCGACCTCATCGCTCATCTGCAGGCCGCGACGCGAGGCGCGCAGCTGCAGGGCGCGCAGCTTGTCCTCATCGGACAGTTCATGCAGTTGGAAGACCAGCGCCAGGGTCAATCGCGACTTCAGATCGGGCAGTTGAATGGGCAGCTCACGCGGCGACATGGTGCCAGCCAGCAAAAGACGCCGGCCGCTGTCACGCAGACGGTTGAATAGGTGGAACAAACCCTCTTCCCAATCGCTGCGGCCAGCCACTGCATCGAGATCATCGAGACAGACCAGCTCGCACAGTTCAAGGTTGTCGAGCAGCTCCGGGCCGTGCTGCACCACTTCGCTGAGCGGCAGATAGACCACCGCTTCGCCACGCTGCTCGAAACGCAGGCAGGCAGCCTGCAGCAAGTGGCTGCGCCCTACGCCCTCAGCGCCCCACAGATAGATCAGGCTTTCCGTCCAGCCGGCATCGGCCTCGCACAGACGCTCGACATAGCCCAGGGCCGCGGCATTGGCGCCGGGGTAGTAGTTGGCGAAGGTGGCGTCGTCACGCAGACGCACCCCCAGAGGCAGCTGGATAGGTTTCATGCAGGGCTCGGCGGTTCGTCAGAACCGCTGTTGGACTCTCCGTAAAGACCGGAAAGTTTATACAAATCATGAGCATGGCGCAGCAGAACCATGATCACCGCGGCGACCGGCAAGGCCAGCAGCACGCCGGTGAAGCCAAAAAGCTGGCCACCAGCGAGGATGGCAAAGATCACCGCGACCGGATGCAGGCCGATGCGATCGCCCACCAACATGGGCGTAAGGACCATGCCTTCGAGCAATTGACCGATCATGAACACCACGCCGATACCGATCAGCGGATAGGGTTCGAGACCGAACTGGAACAGCGCAGCAGTCAGCGCCGCACCGATACCGACGATAAAGCCCATGTAGGGCACGATGCTCGCCAGTCCCGCCAGCACACCGATCAGCAATCCCAGCTCCAAGCCCACAAGCATCAGGCCAGCGGAATAGATGACGCTCAGTGCCAGCATCACCAGCAATTGGCCGCGCAGGAAGGCGCCCAGTACTTCATGACATTCGCCCGCCAGCTTGACCACCAGCCCCTCGCGCTGGCGCGGCAGCAGGCGGCGCACCCGCTCGACCAGCACATCCCAGTCGCGCATCAGGTAGAAGCTCACCACCGGAATCAGCAGCAGGTTGCCCAGCCAGGCCAGCAGCGCCAGGCCTGAAGACGTCGCCTGAGCCAGCACCGCCTTGAGCACATCGGTGGTCTTGCCGATGTTGTCGGTAAAGACCTGCTTGAGCTGATCGACCTGCAGCAGATCATTCTGCAGGCCCAGGTGCGACTGCGACCAGGGCAAGGCAGTGCCCTGCAGCCAGTCGAGCATCTCCGGCGCCAGTTGATACAGACGCACCAGTTGCCTCCCCAGCATGGGCACCAATACCAGCAGCAGGATCAGCAACAGCAGCGAGAACAGCGCGAACACCACCACCACACCGCCGGTGCGCGACAGGCGATGCCGCTCGAGACGATCGACCAGCGGATCCCCCAGATAGGCCAGCAGGATGCCGATCAGGAACGGGGAAAGAATCGGGTGTAGCAGGTACAGCAGCCAGCCGAGCAGAAACAGCCCAGCCATCCATAGCCAACGGGTGGAATCGGTCATGCTCGCGTCCTCGATGCGAAACGGCGCCCAAAAGGCGCCGTGTAACTGGGCTGTGGTCTACCCGGCGCCAATTCTACCAGCGAAAGCGCAACTGATCGGTGCGCGGTTTCACCTGCGGAGCCTCGGTTGCACCCGTTTCAGGAGCCTCTACCGGCGCTGCGGCGTCGAGCGGTTCGCTGACCTCCTGGAGCTGAGCTAATGCCAGCTGCGCGCGCAGTTGCTCCGGGCTGGCACTGACCTGATAGACCAGGCGCTGGCCGTCGATCTCCTGCAAACGCGCGGCGAAGGGTTCGAGCAAGCGCTCCAGCGCCGCGAAACGTCCCAGGTCAGCACCTTCGATCACCAGCGTCAGACTCTGCGCCGCGCCAGGCTTGACGACGAAACGCGGCGCCAGGCGCTCGGCCACGGCCAACAGCACTGCATCGGCCAGCGCAGCCTGATCGGCGCCCTCAGCCTTGCCCTGTTCACGCTCGTCGCCTAGCCACAGGCGCCAGGTAGCCTGCCAGTTACCGCTACCCTCGGTCGCCTGTACGGCCAGCAAGGCATCGGCGCCATAGCGCTCGGAGGCCTCACGCAATGCCTGCGGATCGTTGGCCAGCAGCGTATCGGCGCTGCCCAGCGCCTGCTCGCTCAGGTCCGCCAGCGGCAGACGCAGCGGCAGACCACGATGCTGAGCCGCATCGCGCAGCAGCGCCGATGCACTCTGGCTTTCGCCAACCAGCTGGCTGCCTTCCGGCGATTCGTTGAGCCACCAGGTGAGGATGGCCGGACGGTTGGCGCCCCACAGGGCAAGGCCAGCCTGGCGCAGTTGCTGATCGGTACTGGTCGGATCGAACTCGACCAACAACGCGTCGCCTTCATAACCGTACTGGCTGACGATCTGTTGCGGGTCCTTGCGCAGGCCTTCCAAGCCGGCGCTCTGCAGCGCCTTGGCATCACCGGTCAAACGCAGCACCAGGGTCTGCAGGGCCTTCTGCATGGCCGCGTCGCGGCTTTCCGGCTGTTGATCCGCCACGGGTTCACGCACCTGATAAAGACCGGTAACCGGCGCGGCCAGTGCTGGCAGGCTCAGGAGCGACAGACAGAAGAACAGCAGGCGGATGGGCAAACGCATTGGGGTTGACTCTCGCAGGGGATGGCCGCACGACGGGCAGGCACAAAGGCCTATACCTTAAACAGCCGCTCAAGCCCCGGCAACCAGAGCCGCTGCCCGCGACGAAGCGCATGCACGCGAGTGGCCGCTGCCGGGCAAGCCTGATAAAATCGCGCGCCTTCGCCAGCCGGTACGCGCGCCGGGCTCCTTGGATGAGCCCGCGCCACGTCGGCGCCTACACGAACTCCCATCCAAAGGCCCGGATCTATGAGCAAGCAACCCTCCATCAGCTACAAGGACGCAGGCGTCGACATCGATGCCGGTGAAGCCCTGGTCGAACGCATCAAAGGCGTCGCCAAGCGCACTGCGCGTCCGGAAGTCATGGGTGGCCTGGGCGGCTTCGGCGCCCTGTGCGAGATCCCGGCCGGCTACAAGCAACCGGTGCTGGTGTCCGGCACCGACGGCGTCGGCACCAAGCTGCGCCTGGCACTGAACCTGAACAAGCACGACAGCATCGGCCAGGACCTGGTCGCCATGTGCGTCAACGACCTGGTGGTCTGCGGCGCCGAGCCGCTGTTCTTCCTCGACTACTACGCCACCGGCAAGCTCAACGTCGACGTCGCCGCCACCGTGGTCACCGGCATCGGCGCTGGCTGCGAACTGGCTGGCTGCTCCCTGGTCGGTGGTGAAACCGCCGAAATGCCGGGCATGTACGAAGGCGAAGACTACGACCTGGCCGGCTTCTGCGTTGGCGTGGTGGAAAAGAGCGAAATCATCGACGGTTCCAAGGTCGTCACTGGCGACGCGCTGATCGCCCTGCCCTCCTCCGGCCCGCACTCCAACGGCTACTCGCTGATCCGCAAGATCATCGAAGTCTCCGGCGCCGACATCGAGCAGGTGCAACTGGATGGCAAGGTCCTGGCCGACCTGCTGATGGCACCGACCCGTATCTACGTCAAGCCACTGCTCAAGCTGATCAAGGACACCGGTGCGGTCAAGGCCATGGCCCACATCACCGGCGGCGGCCTGCTGGACAACATCCCGCGCGTGCTGCCGCAAGGCGCCCAGGCAGTGATCGACGTGGCCAGCTGGAATCGCCCAGCCGTGTTCGACTGGCTGCAGGAACAAGGCAACGTCGACGAGCACGAGATGCATCGCGTGCTGAACTGCGGCGTCGGCATGGTCATCTGCGTTGCCCAGGATCAGGTCGAAACCGCCCTGGCCAGCCTGCGCGCCAGCGGCGAGCAACCTTGGGTCATCGGCCAGATCACCGAAGCGGCAGAAGGTGCAGCCCAGGTTCAGCTGAATAACCTGAAAGCCCACTGATGCCCTGCAATGTCGTCGTCCTGATCTCCGGGTCAGGCAGCAATCTGCAAGCGCTGATCGACAGCGTCGCCCACGACGGCAATCCGGCCCGCATCGCCGCGGTTATCTGTAACCGCGCCGGTGCCTACGGCCTGGAGCGGGCGAAACAGGCCGGGATCGCCACCGAACTGCTTGATCACAAGCAGTTCAACGGCCGCGAAGCCTTCGATGCAGCCCTGATCCAGGCCGTCGACGCCCACCAGCCCGACCTGGTGGTGCTGGCCGGTTTCATGCGCATTCTCACGCCAGGCTTCGTTCAGCACTATGCAGGCCGCCTGCTCAATATCCACCCGTCACTGCTACCCAAGCACAAAGGCCTGCACACTCATCAACGGGCTATCGAAGCCGGCGACAGCGAACACGGCTGCAGCGTGCACTTCGTCACCGAGGAACTCGATGGTGGCCCTCTGGTCGTACAAGCTGTGCTGCCAGTCATGGCAGATGACACGGCCGAAAGCCTGGCCCACCGCGTGCATCAGCAGGAGCACCAGATCTATCCTCTGGCTGTACGCTGGTTTGCCGAAGGCCGCTTGCGTCTTGGCGCTCAAGGCGCAATGCTGGATGGCCAGCCACTGCCCGCCAGCGGCCACCTGATTCGAACCTAGGAGACTCTATGCGTCGTGCCCTGCTGTTCGCCCTGACACTGTTCAGCCTGCCCGCCCTTGCCGAGGATCTGCAGCCCTTCTCCGCCAGCTACACCGCGGACTGGAAGCAGCTGCCGGTCAGTGGTAGCGCCGAGCGCAGCCTCAAGCGCGAAGACGACGGCCGCTGGACCCTCAACTTCGAAGCCTCGATGCTGGTCGCCGGCCTGACAGAAGAGAGCACCTTCCGCGTCGACAACGGTGCCCTGCTGCCGCTGACCTACCGCCTCAACCGTAGCGGCCTGGGCAAAGGCAAGAAGGTCGAGCAGGACTTCGACTGGGAACAGAAGCAGGTCATCGGCACCGACCGTGGCGACGCTGTACGCTTCCCGCTCAATCGCGGCCTGCTGGACAAGTCGACCTACCAGGTCGCCCTGCAACAGGACGTCGCCGCCGGCAAGAAAAGCATGAGCTATCAGGTGGTCGACGGTGACGAAATCGAAACCTACGACTTCCGTGTGCTGGGCGAAGAAGTGGTGCGCACCAAGGCTGGCCTGATCGACGCGATCAAGGTCGAGCGCGTGCGTGACCCCACGCAAAGCACCCGCAAGACCGTACTGTGGTTCGCCAAGGACTGGGGCCATCTGCTGGTGCGCCTGCATCAGGTGGAGACCGATGGCAAGGAATACCAGATCATGCTCAAGGACGGCACCGTCGCCGGCAAGCCGGTCGAAGGTCGTCGCGACTGATTGGCAAGCGCACAAAAAACCGGGCCAATGCCCGGTTTTTTATTGCCTGCTCCGGGCGCTGATGACAACGCCCGGCTGGTATCTCAGTCCTGGCTTACCGCGCCGATCTTGTGGATCGACAGGTCGGCGCCGTTGTATTCCTCTTCCTGACTCAGGCGAATGCCCAGCGACGCCTTGAGCAGGCCATACACCGCAAAGCCACCGACCAGCGCGACCACCACGCCCAGCGCAGTGCCGATCACCTGGCTGGCCAGGCTGACGCCCCCCAGGCCACCGAATGCTTCGAGGCCGAAGATGCCACAGGCAATGCCACCCCAGATGCCGCACAGGCCATGCAGCGGCCAGACGCCGAGCACGTCATCGATCTTCCACTTCACCTGAGTCGCGGTGAATGCCCAGACGAACAGGGCACCGGCAATCGCGCCAGTGACCAGGGCACCGATCGGATGCATCAGGTCCGAGCCGGCGCAGATCGCTACCAGGCCGGCGAGCGGACCGTTGTGCAGAAAGCCCGGGTCATTGCGCCCTACCAGCAGCGCGGCGACGGTACCACCGACCATGGCCATCAGCGAGTTGACCGCCACCAGGCCACTGACGCCCTCGAGCGTCTGCGCACTCATCACGTTGAAGCCGAACCAGCCGATGATCAGGATCCACGAGCCCAGCGCCAGAAATGGAATGTTCGACGGCGCCATGGCCACCAGCTTGCCGTCACGATAGCGACCATTGCGGCGCCCCAACAACAGCACCGCGCCGAACGCCAACCAGCCGCCCATGGCATGCACCACCACCGAACCGGCAAAGTCATGAAAGCCCGCGCCGAAGCGAGTCTCGAGCCAGGCCTGGAAGCCGTAGTTGCCGTTCCAGATCATGCCTTCGAAGAAGGGATAGACGAACGCCACGATCAATGCAGTCGCGCATAGCTGCGGGCCGAACCTGGCGCGCTCGGCGATACCACCGGAGATGATTGCCGGAATCGCCGCGGCGAAGGTCAGCAGGAAGAAGAACTTCACCAGACCGTACCCGTGATTCTCCGTCAGCACCGCCGCCGGCTCGAAGAAGTTGATGCCGTAGGCGATCCAGTAGCCGATGAAGAAATACGCCAGGGCGGAAATGGCGAAATCCGAAAGAATCTTCGATAGCGCATTGACCTGGTTTTTCTGCCGCACCGTTCCCACTTCGAGGAAGGCAAACCCGGCGTGCATGGCCAGGACCATGATTGCACCCAGCAGGATGAACAGGGTATTGGAGCCGTGGATCAGCGTGGCCACGGCACTGTTGATGTTTTCCATCGAGAAAGAAAACTCCGGAGGCAAAAGAAAAAGCACCAAACGAAGGCACGAAACCGAAAACACGCACCACAATGCAGCCAGCGCATGCAGCGCGCCCTCGAAAAGTGCCGTTTGGCGGCCCCAAAATGGCGCCACCAAAGATCGATTGATCGATGCTTATTTCTTGTTAATCAAATGGTTATGCGCGAAATTGACCATCCTGAGCCACATCGAGAAAGCCCCATCACAGGGCATTTCGCGACCTTCGCGCACCAGCAAAATGCAATCGCTATACCAAACACCAGACCGGTCACTTCGCGACTATTCTTGCGGAACCCTCACGCTGCAGAGCACTCGTAAACAGTACATACCCAACGCAGAGGACTGCTCACCATGCCACGCAAAGCCGCTACTCCAAGCACCAAGGACGCCCTGCTGGATGAATTCCAGGCTCTGGTCAGCGACACCGAGAAGCTCCTGCAACATTCCGCCAGCCTTGCTGGTGAACAGGCCGAAGCGCTGCGCGATGACATTCGCAGCAGCCTTGACCGTGCCCGTGACACCTTGCACAAAGCCGAGTCCAGCCTGCGCGAACAGGGCAAGATCGCCGTCGACGCCACTGAGGATTACGTGCACAAGCACCCGTGGCAGGCGCTCGGCCTGTCGGCCGCTATCGGCCTGGTGCTCGGCCTGCTGATCAGCCGCCGTTGACAGCGCCCATGTCCAACGGCCCCTCGCCACGGCGCCTGGGTGCAGCCCTGCTGGGTCTGCTCCAGAGCCATGTGGCGCTGCTGGCCCATGAACTCGAAGACCAACGCGACCAGGCACTGCGTGCGCTGCTCCTTGGCGGTTTGTGTCTGGCCTTCGCCCTGCTCCTGCTGATAGGTCTGTCCGCTCTGCTGCTGATCGTCTACTGGGATACCCACCGCCTGGCAGTCGCTATCGGCCTGTGCCTGTTCTACGGCTTTGGCCTGCTCGGTTGCGGCGCCTGGCTGCTGAGCAGTCTGCGCAACGCCGAACCGCCGTTCAGCGCCAGCCTTGAAGAACTGCAACGTGACCGCGAGCAACTGCTGCCATGACGCCGACCCTGCCTCCTGGCGCCTCGCGCCGTGAACTTCGTAAAGCCGTGCTGCGCATGCGCCTGGAAATGCATCGCCAGGAACTGCGCCATGAAATCCTGCAGATCACCCATCCACTGCAGCAGGTACGCGAGTACGGGCAGCGGCTGCGCAAAGGCAACGCACCATTTTTGCTCACTGGCGGGGCGCTGGCTCTGGCCGGGCTGCTTGGCCGCAAACGCGGCTGGCGCCGCTGGCTGCGCCTGGCGTTGATCGTCATCCCGCTGCTGCGGCGCGCGCAACATGGTACGCGCGGGCGTTCACCTTTGGTCTAGACCTGGGCTGGCCGCGATCTTGCTAGGTTGAGCCACTCTGCCACCATCTGGCGGCTCAACCGCTGCGCGCTAAGGAAATCCCAGGTGATCGACGGACTGCCTTTTGCCGTCTTCCAACCCTTTATCGACACCGCCACCGGCCGGATCGCGGGCGTCGAGGCCTTGGCGCGACTACGCGATGCCGAGGGCCAGGTGCGCTCGGCCGGGCCGCTGTTCGCCGACCCGAAAACACCGCCAGCAGCCCTGCGCCGCCTCGACCGCCAGGTACGCGAGGACGCCCTGCACCGCTTCCATCAGGCTCCGGCGGACTGGTTCCTCAGCCTGAACATTTCACCACGCTGGATCAGCCGCCTGCGCCCGGCACAGCCACTGCCCAGCCTGATACAACTGCAGCGCAGCGGTATCGACCCTGCGCGCATCGTCTTCGAGATCACCGAGCTGGGCGGTGCCAGCCAGCGCTTACCCGATGTGGTGGCGCGCTACCGCGACGCCGGCGCGCGCATCGCTATCGACGATTTCGGCGCTGGCTATTCGCAGCTCGACCGTGTGCTGGCACTGCAACCAGACATCCTCAAGCTTGACATGCGCCTGTTCCAGGAAGCCGCTCGCGGCGGCCCTAGCGGTGAAGTGGTCAAGGCGCTGGCACAGATGGCCGAAAAGACCGGTTGCTGGATCATCGCCGAAGGGGTGGAAACCGAAGCCGAGCTGAACTTCGCCCTGGAGTGCGGCGCCCGTTACGTCCAGGGGTTCCTGTTCGCCAGGCCGGAGGAAGAATTGTTCGCCAGCGACGCCTTCGTCGGCCGTTTCGCGCGTCTACGTGACAGCTACGTACAGCAGAAGCTCGCCGAGCGCGCGCGCCTGGTCAGCCTGCGCCAGCAACTGGCCGAATTGATGTCCGAACTCCGCTTCTGGGCCGAAAGCGGCGCCCCGGCAACGAGCCTTAACGCGCCGGACAATTATCCCTGGCTGTTGCGCATCTATCAGTGCGACCGCCATGGCACCCAGCTCACACCCAACCTGCAATGGCACCAGAACATCTGGCAGGCCGACGACCGCTACCTTGGGCATAACTGGTCATGGCGCCCCTACTTCTATCAACTGCTGGCCGAAGGCTGGGAAGAGCGCCGCCTGACGCTCTCCACCACCTACCGCGACGCCACCACCAACCAGTACTGCCTGACCGCCGGGCAGTTCATCGACAATGGTCGTCGCCTACTGCTGGTGGACATCGACGCCGCCGGTTTCTGAGTACGCAGCTAGGCTTAGCAACAGGCTATCGGACTTCTCTCGGCACAGTCGAACAAGGCGCGCCTCGAGCCAGACGCATCTCGGATACATCCGTGCCCACAGAAGCCTCGCGCCGAACGGCTGAATGATCTGCCCCAGTCTTCGAGGCTGCGCTTATGCTCTGGCTAGCCCTGCGCCTGCTCACCCTACTGCTGCTCAGCGCCAGTGTGCTGGCCGCCGCATCCCCGACCTACCACGACGACATCGCTCCGCTACTGGCCAACCGCTGCCTGGTTTGCCACAGCGGCGCGCAGGCCCCGCTGGGCCTGCGCCTGGACAGCCTGGAAAATCTGTTGCGCGGCAGCCAGCGCGGGCCGGTGGTCCACGCTGGCGATGCCACCGGCAGCGAGCTGCTGCGCCGCCTGACGGGCAACAGCCAACCGCGCATGCCGCTGAGCGGCCCGCCCTTTCTCGAAGCCGCCGAGATCGCCATGGTCGAACGCTGGATAAACGCCGGCCTGCCAGCAGGCAACGAAAGCGTAACCCGGCCTGCCGCCGCCGTCCCAAGCCTCGACGAGGTGGTCGACTACCGCCACGTCGAAGCCATCCTGCTGCGCCGCTGCGCTACCTGCCATTCCGCCAGCGGCATGATGGGCGCGGCTCCCGAGGGTTATCTGCTGTCATCCTACGCAGCGACCCTGGCCAGCGGCGAACGCGCTCGGGTGGTGCCCGGCAACCCTGCAGCCAGCGAGCTGGTGCGGCGCATTCGCGGCCAGGCGCGCCCGCGCATGCCTTATGACGGCCCGCCCTATCTAACGGATGCGGAAATCGACCTGATCGAGGCCTGGATCGAACAAGGCGCACGCGATGTTGCCGGGCAGCCAGCACCCGTGCCGGTGGGTGCCCGAGTACGTCTGCATGGCCGCCTGGATGATGCCGGCAAGCTGGACGGCCTGGCGCTACTGATCGACGCACGTACGCGCCTGGACGATGCGCCGCGTCCTGGCGCCTACGTGCAGGTACGCGGCCGCCTCGATGCCGGCGGCCGCGTGCAGGTAGAACGTCTACGCCTGCGCTAACTGCTCGGCAGGCGCCTCACTCGGGCGATAGGCGGTGTGCACCACCTTACTATCGACATGATTGATGGTGGACAGGATCTGCGCGGCATCGGTCAGTGACGGCGCCATGGTCCAGCGGTCCAGTGCGTCGTTGCCGATGCGCAGCATGCCGGTATGGCTCAGATCGTTGAGGTCCACCACCGGGTCGACATCGTAGAAACCCAGGGCACGGCGCAGTTGTTCGATATCGGCGCGCACGCCGGTGAGAAACTGCCAGCCCGGACCGATATGGTGGCGCTCGACGTACTCGCGCAAACGCTCGGGGCTGTCCAGCTCCGGCTGCAGCGTCAGCGAATACAGGTGCACATCGCACCCGGCGCGCTCGCCGAGCATCTCCTGCACCAGACGCAGGTTGGCGGTGGTAGCCGGACAACTGTTGCTGCACTGGGCATACATCATGTTGATCGCCACCACCTTGCCACGCACCAGGTCGTCGTAGAAGCGCACTTCACGCCCCTCGTGGGTCAGCAGCGGGACATTGGGAAACCGTGTACCGCCCACCCCGGCCAGCGGCGCAGCCGGCTGCTGCACGCTGCTGCCGGAGCGCCAGGCGGCCCAGCCGAACGCAGCGACGCCCAGCCCTGCCAGTACCTTTCTTCGCGTATTCATGGCAAACCTCCAGATGGCTCAGACGATGTCCCAACGCAGCATCATGGCGTGGTCTTCGTGGATCAGGTTGTGGCAGTGCATCACGTACTTGCCCTTGTAGTCGCGAAAACGCATCAGCACGCGAAGGACAGTACGATCAGAGATGTTGAATACGTCCTTGCGCCCCTTCTCATGCGCAGCAATCGCCACATTCTTGCCATTGGTGGTCTTGCTCAGCAGGCGGCCCTCCTCGAAATGGATATGAACGGGGTGATCCCAGCCGTCATCGACGCTGTACAGCTCCCAGATCTCCATGGCCCCCATCGGCACCAGGGCGCGCGGAGTATTGAGATTGATGAACTGACCGTTGATTGCCCACATGTTCTGTCGGCGCTCGAAGAGGAACTTGCGCACCGGCAGCGCCGCCAGCTGGGCGGTCGTCGGCAGCGGCGGCAGCGGCCGCAGATTGGCCGGCACCTGGCTCAGGTCCTGCTCCGGCGGCTCGCGGTCGACCACTATCTTCAGCACCCATTCGCCGGGTGCCACCACCTGATAGGGGCGACGGGTGTCCTCAGGGCGATGAGTCAGGCGGTTGGCCAGGTACAGCTCGGTGCCCACCGGGTAGCGCGAAAAATCCACCACGATATCGGCCCGCTCGGCCACACCCAGGCGCACGTTGGTCTGATTGAGCAGCGGTTTCTCCAGCAGGTTGCCGTCGTTGGCGATGTACGTGAAGGGCTGGATCACGTTGTTCGGCCGCACCAGGTAGAACTGGTAGAAGCGGCTCGGCCCACCGTTAAGCAGACGCAGGCGGTACTTGCGCCGAGCCACCCGCAGCACCGGCTGGATCTTGCCGTTGACTATGGTCTTGTCGCCGAGGATGCCCTCGGGGCTGACCTGGTCGTAGTAAAGGATGCCGTTGGGGTCGAAACGCCGGTCGCAGAAGCTCAGCGGGTAATCATAGGGGTGACTGGGCAGACGCAGGGCAGCCGGGTTGGGGTCCTTCTCGTTGCCCGAGTCGAGATGATCGAACAGCAGGAAGAAACCCATCAGCCCGCGGACGATGTTGGGCGCGGTGAAGTCCAGGGTATGGTCGTGGTAGAACAAGGTGCCAAGGGCTTCGCGGTAGTCGCCGATGCCATTCTGCAGCTCGTCATAGCCAGCGTAGATGTTGGAGTAAAGGTGGTCCTTGAAACCGCCTGGCGCGGTCAGGCTGGGCCCGGCCTTGGTGGGGCTGTAGTAGTCGCCGGGAAAGCCGTCACTCTCCGACCCGATGTGAGCGTTGTGCAGGTGGGTGCTGATCTCCGGCGTACCGAAACCGGTGTGGTTGGCCGGCAGGTCATTGTAGATGCGGCAGATCATCGGATGGCCGTAGTGCGAGTGCACCACCGGACTGAGCACGGACAGATCCGCAACGGCGGCCTGGAAGGTCCATACCGGTTGTGGTGGATAGGCTGGATTGAACACCCAACCCTCGCGCTGCGCCGCATGCAACTCGTAGTGCTCGGCCTGCGGGCCGAACTCGGCCCAGCGCTGATGCGCCGGCCGCCCGGCCTCGCCGGCGGCGGTGTTGGCCAGCTCGGTAGGCGGCGGATTGAGCGTGCTGCCGTAAAGCAGCGCCGGCTCATTGGGCAGAAATTCCTGCCAGGCAATGGTTGGCGGGCTAGGCGGTACAACTGCCTCGCTGCGACTGGGCGCCAGGATCAGCGGCGCCGCGGCCAGCGCAGCACTACCTTGAAGAAAACTGCGTCGTGATAGCTGCCCAGGCGGCGCCAGCTCTCCATCAGCGGGGCACACAGTGCCCTGTGCCTCGGTCGGGCCTGAACTGGGTGATATAGGTTTCATGCTGCATCTCCCCGACGCCCGACTGTCGCTCCTGCGTGTACGCGTTACCCCGTACACGGACGATATACGCACGTCGTCTGAAAAACGGTCGACTCGACTGAGGCCTCCAGGCCGAGACAACTACCAACGACCAGACAGCCCATAGGGGCAGCACGCCAGAGCGAGTCGACTCGGCTCCAGCAAGGTCGGTGCACGGGAAATAGGCAGATGAACAATGAAGGCGTGGCAACTGCGCCTCGCTGATACGGGGTGCATGGTCCGGCACAACGGCAAGCTGTCCATGACGTTCTCCCTAGCAACCTCTACTACCGGTATGCGGAGCCCTCTCCTTCACCACACACCGTCAAATAACAAGCAACCACAGGTGTCACTTAAGCTCGCCAATCGCAAAAAGTCAAATACACGTCACTTTGTATAAGTAACTCCAATATGCTCGATAAGCATATGCATAAAAGCCAATTTATTGACTAATCCGTTACTCATCATCCTTGCCTCGGGTTGCGCAGCGCTGCGCGAACGCCGAAGCTAGGAGGCCTGGATCAACTTGGCGAGGATCGGCCTTGGATTGGCACACCCTGCTCACCCGCGAACGTCTCGGTAAACCTGCGCCCAGCTCGGCAGAGCTGGGACGCAGTCCTTTCCACAAGGATCACGACCGCATCATCTTCTCCGGTGCCTTCCGCCGCCTGGGACGCAAGACCCAGGTACACCCGGTGTCGAGCAACGACCATATCCACACCCGCCTGACCCACTCCCTGGAAGTCAGCTGCGTCGGCCGTTCGCTGGCCATGCGCGTTGGCGAGATGTTGCGTGACGACCTGCCCCACTGGTGCACGCCGAGCGACCTGGGCATGGTGGTGCAGTCCGCCTGCCTGGCCCACGACATAGGCAACCCGCCGTTCGGCCACTCCGGCGAAGACGCCATTCGCCACTGGTTTCAGCAGGCCGCCGGACGCGGCTGGCTGGATGCGATGAGCGATGCCGAACGCGGCGATTTTCTCAATTTCGAAGGTAACGCCCAGGGTTTTCGCGTGCTCACCCAGCTGGAGTACCACCAGTTCGACGGTGGTACACGGCTGACTTACGCCACCCTCGGCACCTACCTCAAGTACCCCTGGACGGCCCGCCATGCGGACGCACAGGGCTACAAGAAACACAAGTTCGGCTGCTACCAGAGCGAGCTGCCACTGCTCGAACAGATCGCCGCCAAGCTCGAACTGCCACAACTGGAAACGCAGCGCTGGGCGCGTCACCCGCTGGTCTATCTGATGGAAGCGGCGGACGACATCTGCTACGGCCTGATCGACCTGGAAGACGGTGTGGAAATGGAGCTGCTCGACTACACCGAAGTCGAGGCGCTGCTGCTCGATATGGTAGGCGATGACCTGCCGGAGACCTATCGCCAGCTCGGCCCCAAGGACTCGCGCCGGCGCAAACTGGCGATCCTGCGCGGCAAGGCCATCGAACACCTGACCAACGCGGCTGCCAGCGCCTTCGTCGAACAACAGCAGGCCCTGCTGGGCGGCGGCCTGCAGGGCGATCTGGTCGAACACATGCATGGCGCTGCCAAGCACTGTGTGCAGAGCGCGAAGTTACTGGCGCGCGAGAAGATCTTCCACGACAAGCGCAAGACATTGCATGAAATCGGCGCCTATACCACGCTGGAAATCCTCCTCAACGCCTTCTGTGGTGCGGCACTGGAGCTGCACAGTGGGCGCGCGCTGTCGTTCAAGCACCGGCGTATTCTCGATCTGCTCAGCTACTACGCGCCTGAACCGGGTTGGCCCCTGTATCGCTCGTTCATGCGGGTGATCGACTTCATCGCCGGCATGACGGACAGCTACGCTACGGAAATGGCAAGGGAGATGACGGGCCGTTCGAGCCCGATCTGACGAAAAGAGCGCATGAAGAACCTGATTCGCAACAGTTTCACCTGGCATGCGGGCCCGCCGGCCTGGGGTCCGGCCGTGGTCGCCGGGCTGGGTTGTGCCTTGCCGCTGGTGCTGGGCCTTTTCACCGCTCACAGTGGTTTTCTCTGGGCCTCGGCTGGCGCCTTTCAGGCCGCACAGGCGAACCCGCTGCACCGCTTCGGCATGCTGCGCATGCTGCTGCTCACCGGCCTCGGTGCCTGCAGCGCCGGCCTGGGTTTCTGGGCCGCCAGCCACCCGCTGATCAGCCTGGGCATTTTCGCTGCTTTCGGCCTGCTGCTGGCCTGGCTGCAACGCTTCGGCAGCGAAGCCGGCAAGCTGGGTATAGGTCTGTGCATCTGCCTGTGCCTCGGCCAGGGACAATTCGGCATCGGCAATCTGCACAACCCTTATGCGGTGGCCATGCTGTTCATTCTCGGCGGACTCTGGGTGATGCTGCTGGCCTTCGGCCTGCGTGGCCTGCACGGCCTGCGCATGTGGCCGTACATGCCGCGCTTTCTGGCCATTCTCAAGGTACTCAAGCGCCACGCGCAGCGCCTGCCTCGCCAGCAATGGCGTCTGCATGCCCTGGCCTGCATGCTGGCTTTTGCCGCGTCAGGGCTGATCGTCAATCTGGCCGGCCTGTCGCGTGGTTACTGGCTGACACTGACAGTCATCACCACGCTACAGCTGGAGTTCCAGGGCAGCCTGGTGCGAGCGCTGCAGGCGAGCCTGGCCAGCCTCGCCGCCGCCGGCCTGCTGATCGTCTTCGGTCACAGCCTGCAAAGCCCTCCGACGATGGTCATGACCTTGCTGGTGCTGGTGATTCTCAGCCGTGCGCTGCAGGCCAATCACTATGGCTTGTTCGTGCTGCAGACCAGCCTGTGCTTCGTGCTCCTGGCCGAGAGCCTTGCCCAGGACTGGCACCTGGCGGAGGTGCGCCTGCTCAACGCGCTGATCGGCGTGGCCTTGAGCCTGACCGTGGCGCTTCTGATCCATGGCCTGCGCCTGCAACTGAACAAACCGAGCAAAGCCGAGGACAATTCTCGGCAGCCTTTATAACGTTTCGGCAGATTCGCCCACTCTTCACTATGCTGTGGAAGCCTGCAGCGCCCGCAAGGAGTGAAGTGCGATGCTCAATACCGCCGTTCCCAGAGAACGCCGTTTCCCCCTGCACGTTCATATCAGTGTCCTGTTCACGCTTCTGCTGCTGTTCACCGGTGTCGTGCTGGGGTTGTTCAATTACCAGCAGACCAGCCGACTGATCTTCTCCAGCAGTTCGACACTCTTCGAGCGCATCCAGCACGACGTACAGAGAGATCTGGACAATACCTACCGTCCCATACGCCACCTGCTCAGCCTGCTGGCCCTGCACCCTGCCACCGAGGCCGACACGCTCGATGAACGCCTGGAAATGCTGCCGCTGTTTGTTCAGGCCCTGCGCGACAACCCCAAACTGGCCTCGATCTATCTCGGCTATGAGGATGGCGACTTCTTCATGGTCAGGCCGCTGCGCAGCGACATGCTCAAGCAGCGCTTCGACGCGCCGGACAAAGCGGCTTATCAGGTCTGGGCCATCGACCGCAGCAGCGCCGGGACCGACAGCGATTACCTGTTCTATGACGGCTCACTTAACCAGCTCAGCCGCCGGCAGAAACTCAGCGAGCCTTACGATCCCAGGCAGCGCGACTGGTTCAAGCGCGCGCGCGGCGATGGCGGACAGATCACCACCGCACCCTATCTGTTCTTCTCGACCCAGGAAATCGGCACTACATTGGCCAGGCGCAGCGGCCTGACCACCGTGATCGGCGCCGACCTGACGCTCGACGATCTCTCGGCCACCTTGGCCAGCCACCGCGTCACCCCCAACAGCCAGGTGGTACTCGCCGACAACGACGGCAATGCCGTGGCCTACCCCGAGAGCAGCCGCCTGCTCAAGGAGGTCGACGGCAAGGTATCGCTGGTCAAGGTCAGTGAACTCAATCCGGCCCTGGGTGAACTGCTGTCCGGCCAACTGAACGAACGAGACGAGGGCATCGTCGAACTGGCCAAGCAGCGTTGGGCCATGGCTCACCGGCACATTCTGGAGGGTGGCCCACAGGGGTTGCATCTGGCCCTGCTGGTGCCCGAACAAGAGCTGCTGGCAGAGGCTTATCGCATCCGCTGGCAGGGCGCGCTGATCACTCTCACCACCCTGCTGCTGTGCCTGCCGCTGGGCTGGCTCACCTCACGTCTGGTGGTCAAACCGCTGCGCAGCCTGGTGCAGGAGGCGCAGGCCATCCGCCGTTTCGACTTCGCCCACCCGGCCAGCGGTCGCTCGCCGATTCTCGAGGTCGACCAGCTAGCGGTGTCGATGAGCAGCATGAAGGACACCCTGTCGAGCTTTCTCGACATCGCTGCCAGCCTCTCGGCGGAAACCCAGTTCGACGCGCTGATCAAACGCGTCATGGACGCCACCGTCTCCATCAGCGCGGCCCAGGGCGGCCTGCTTTATCTGCTGGACAATGACAGCGGCCGCCTGGAGCCACAGGGATTGGTGATCGACGGCCAGAGCCGCAGCCTCGCCGATCTGGGCATCCACGGACTGGCCCATGACGATCCGACCTTACCCAGCTGGCTGCAACGTCCGGCCAGCGGCGGCGACAGTGTCGCCACCTCCATCGGTTTCGATCAGGCGGGTAAATTTCAAGGGCTGCTGTCGGCCATGGACAGTCCGCGCCTGCACTTGATCGCTGCTGGCCTGCATAACCGCCAGGGTGACACTGTTGGCGTGCTGGTACTGTTGCAACGCGATACCGGCGAGGATAACGAAAGCATGCTCAGCCCGGATCGCGTCGCCTTCGTCGACGCCGTCTCAGGCAGTGCAGCCCTGTGCATCGAGAGCCAACGCCTGCTGGCCAGGCAGAAGCAGTTGCTCGATGCCTTCATCCAGCTGATCGCCGGCGCCATCGACGCCAAGAGCCCCTACACCGGCGGCCACTGTCAGCGCGTACCGGAAATCACCCTGATGCTGGCCCGTGCTGCAGCCGAGAGCGACGCCCCCGAGTTTCGTGACTACAACCCCAGCGACGAGGAGTGGGAGGCACTGCATATCGCCGCCTGGCTGCACGATTGCGGCAAGGTCACCACCCCCGAGTACGTGGTGGACAAGGCGACCAAACTGGAGACCCTGTA
Organism: Ectopseudomonas toyotomiensis; assembly: GCF_017167985.1. NCBI lineage: Bacteria > Pseudomonadati > Pseudomonadota > Gammaproteobacteria > Pseudomonadales > Pseudomonadaceae > Ectopseudomonas > Ectopseudomonas toyotomiensis. Next base: position 464,727 of record NZ_CP070505.1, read on the forward strand.
CGACCGCATCCACGAAGTACGCATGCGCTTCGAGGTACTCAAGCGCGATGCCTGGGTCGCCTATTGGCGTGGTCGTGCCGAAGGTGCTGAAGAAAGTGCACTGGCGGCTCTGCGCGACCAGCTGCTGAGCGATCTGGACGACGAATTCGCCTTCATCGCGCGCATCAATCTGGGTGGCGAGGCCATGGCCGATGACGACCAGACTCGCCTCAAGCAGATCGCCGAACGACGCTGGCTACGCACACTGGACAATCGCCTGGGCGTTTCCTGGGAGGAAGCCAAGCGCCTGGAACACTCGGCCCCCAGCAGCCTGCCGGTGGAAGAGCCGCTGCTCGCTGACCGCCTCGACCATCTGATCGAGCGCGCCGACCAGGAGGTGATCGCGCCAGACAATCGCTGGGGCTTCAAGCTGGAAGTGCCGCAATACAAATTCAACCGTGGCGAACTGCACAACCTGAGCATCGCCCGCGGCACGCTGACGGCCGAAGAGCGCTACATCATCAACCACCACATCGTGCAGACCATCCTGATGCTCGACCGTCTGCCCTTCCCCAAGCATCTGCAGAATGTCACCGAGATCGCCGGTGGGCACCACGAGAAGATGGACGGCACGGGCTATCCCAAACGTCTGACGCGCGAACAGATGAGCCTGCCGGCACGCATGATGGCGATCGCCGATATCTTCGAAGCCCTGACGGCAGTGGATCGCCCTTACAAGAAGGGCAAGACACTGTCGGAAGCACTGAACATCATGGTCGGCATGTGCAAGGGTGCGCACATCGACCCGCAGCTGTTCGCTCTGTTCATTCGCGCAGGCATCTACCGGCGCTACGCCGAGCGTTTCATGCAGGCCGAACAGATCGATCAGGTGGACGAGCAGATGCTGCTGGAAAAAGCCGGAGCTCTGTAGGGGGCGCTCCGCGCACCGAGCTTCGATATCAGGTCAAACGCTGGGTGCGCGCGGCGCACCCTACCTGATGACTGGCGCCAGAGAGCCCGGCGCCGAGTAGCGATCAAGCCTGGTTGATCGGGTTTTCCGGGTACCAGACGTCCTGCAACGGGCTGAGTTCGAACTTCTCCAGTTCGTCACGGCCTTTCAGCCAGGCCTCGACGGCAGCACGCTGCTCCTCGTTGACCGAGCCACGCTTGGCCAGGCAGACCAGACCGAAGTCTTCGGCACCTACGTAATCCAGACCATTGCCGGCGATGGCCTGATCGAGGAACTGATCGACGAAATCGTCGAGGGTCCGGTCGCTCAAGTCGGCCTTGAAGTTCAGGGTCAGCTCGAAGCCCAGCTCCTGGAATTCATCGACACAGAGCTTCTTGCGCAGACGGCGGGAACGGTTGGTCGCCATGAAACAATCCTCAAAGGTAATAACGCGCGGCACTCTAGCAGTTTCGCCGCCAGAGCGCCCGTTTTGTATCGCTCTGCCGGCCCTTCGAACATGTTGAACGCCAGCTGTTTGTAGTGACTGTTTTTAACCCGGCGGGGCCGACTGCGAGAAGAATCTTGCGGCATAATGCCGGCAACTTTTCCCCGAGTCGGACTGTCGTTTGTCTGTCTCCCACGTCACTCCCGCCTGACTGCGGAAGGTTCCTGTCGATGATTCAGCGGTTTCGCCAACTGGCGCTGAGCGCCCTGCTTCTCCCCCTCGCCCTGTCCTGCCACGCTGCCAGCGCCGCACTCCCTGCCAAGGTCGAGCAGGCGCTGAAGGCCAACAAGATTTCCAACAACTCGCTGTCGGTGATGACCGTGCCTCTGGGCGGACAGGCTGGCGGCCTGCAGTTCAATGCCGATATCTCGGTCAACCCGGCCTCCACCATGAAGCTGGTGACCACCTACGCCGCCCTGGAATTACTGGGGCCCAACCATCAATGGAAGACCGAGTTCTATGCCGATGGTCCGCTGAAGGATGGTGTGCTGCATGGCAACCTCTACCTCAAGGGTGGCGGCGACCCGAAACTGAACATGGAGAAACTCTGGCTGCTGCTGCGCGATCTGCGCCTCAACGGCGTGCGCCAGGTTCAGGGCGATCTGGTGCTCGATCGCAGCTTCTTCGTTGCCCCGCAGTTGCCGGCGTTCAATGATGACGGTGGCGATGCCAACAAACCCTTCCTGGTAAAACCCGACTCCCTGCTGGTCAACCTCAAGGCGCAGCGTTTCATCACCCGCGCCGAAGGCGGCAAGGTGCATATCGCCATGGACCCGCCAATCGCCACTGTCCGTATCGACAATCAGGTTCGCGTGCTCAAGGCTGCAACCTGTCCGGCCTGGCCCGATATCCGCTACAACGCGGTGGAGCAGTACGACGGCACGACCCTGATCGTCAGCGGCCAACTGGCTGAAGGCTGCAGTGCGCAGACCTACCTGTCGCTGCTCGACCATCCCAGCTACGCCGCCGGCGCGGTACGCGGTATCTGGCAGGAGCTGGGCGGCAAGATTCTTGGCAAGGACCGTCTGGGCCCTGTTCCGGAAAAAGCCCGCATGCTGGTGCGCGCCTTCTCCCCGGATGTGGTGGAGATCGTTCGCGACATCAACAAGTACAGCAACAACACCATGGCTCGGCAGCTGTTTCTCAGCATCGGCGCACAGTTCCGTACAGAGGCCGACAAGGATGACTCCATGGCCGCGCAGCGCGTCATTCGCAGCTGGCTGGCCCGCAAGGGCATCACGGCGCCGCATCTGGTGATGGAGAATGGCTCCGGCCTGTCGCGCGCCGAACGCATCAGCGCACGGGAAATGGCACTGATACTCCAGGCAGCCTGGCGCAGCCCTTACGCTGCCGAGTTCCGCAGCTCGATGCCACTGGTGGCAATGGACGGCACCATGCGTCGGCGCCTGCAGCGCACACCACTGGTGGGTGAGGCGCACATCAAGACCGGCACCCTGAACAACGTGCGCGCCATTGCCGGCTACAGCCGCGACAGCAACGGTCAGGACTGGGCCGTGGTAGCCATCCTCAACGATCCGAAACCCTGGGGCGCTACCTCGATCCTCGATCAGGTGCTGCTGGAAACCTACAAGCAGCCAAAACGCTGACCACGCTGTAGCCCGGGGATGCAATCCGGGGGCTCTTTTGAACCTGAGCTCCGGATTGCATCCAGGCTACGCTGTCAGCGTGCAGTGAAACGCCAGGCGCGGTGGATCTTCGGGTTGCGGACGAAGTCCGGGTCCAGCGTCTGCGCGCTGATCTCTTCGACCTGATAGCGCGCCACCAGGCTCTCATCCAACTGGAACTTGCGGAAGTTGTTGGAGAAATACAGCACACCGCCACGAGCCAGACGCGCCATGGCCAGGTCGAGCAGTTCGACGTGGTCACGCTGCACATCGAACACGCCTTCCATGCGCTTGGAATTGGAGAAGGTTGGCGGGTCGATGAAGATCAGCTCGTACTCACCGCGATCCTCTGCCAACCAGGTCATCACATCGCCCTGCTCCAGGCGGTGCTTGTCGGAAAAACCGTTGAGCGCGAGATTACGCCGCGCCCAGTCCAGGTAAGTTTTCGACAGATCCACGCTGGTGGTGCTGCGCGCGCCACCCTTGGCCGCATGCACGGTAGCCGTCGCGGTGTAACAGAACAGATTGAGGAAGCGTTTGCCAGCGGCCTCGCGCTGCAGACGCAGGCGCAACGGCCGGTGATCGAGGAACAGCCCGGTATCCAGATAGTCGGTGAGGTTGACCAGCAGCTTGACCCCGCCTTCATTCACCTCCATGAACTCGCCCTGCGCGGCCTGACGCTGATACTGCTTGGTGCCCGTCTGGCGCTCACGACGCTTGATCACCACGCGACTCTGCGCCACGCCCAGCGCCTGCGGGATCGCGGCCAAGGCATCGAGCAGGCGTGCCTGGGCCTTGTCCGGGTCGATTGAGCGCGGCGCTGCATATTCCTGGACATGTACGTAGTCGCGGTACAGATCAACTGCCACGGCATACTCGGGCATGTCGGCGTCGTACAACCGGTAGCACTCGACGCCTTCGCGGCGTGCCCACTTGCCCAGCTGCTTGAGGTTCTTCTGCAGGCGGTTGGCGAACATCTGCCCGCCTTCGGACAAACGCGCCTGCTGTGGTGCTTCGCTCACCGGCTGTTGATCGTCCTCGCGCGCACGCCGCTCACCGGTAACGAACTGCTCGGTCTGCACCTTGATCAACAACAACTTGCAGGGCAGTGCGCCGTTCCAGAACGCATACTGCTTGTGGCTGCGCAGGCCCATACGCTTGCCCAGCTCGGGCGCGCCAGTGAATACCGCTGCCTCCCAGCCCAGGCAGGCCTGGCGCAGACGCTCGCCGAGGTTCTGGTAGAGGTACAACAGGCTGGCTTCGTCGCCCAGGCGTTCGCCGTATGGCGGGTTGCTGATCACCAGGCCCTTCTGATTCTGGTCCGGACGCGGCTCGAAACTGCCCAGTTCGCCCTGATAGATCTTCACCCAGTCGGACAGACCAGCCCGCTCGACGTTATTACGCCCAGGCTGGATCAGCCTTGGGTCGGCTTCATAACCGCGAATCCACAGGGGCGGCCTGGCCAGACCGGCCGCCGCGCGTTGCTCGGCCTCGGCATGCAGCTTCTTCCAGATCGCCGGCACATGACCGAGCCAGTTGGAGAATCCCCAGCGTTCGCGCTTGAGATTGGGGGCGATATCGGCAGCCATCAGCGCCGCCTCCACCAGGAAGGTACCCACACCGCACATCGGGTCGGCCAATGCACCGCCCTCGGCAGCAATGCGCGGCCAGCCGGCACGGATCAGCACTGCCGCGGCCAGGTTCTCTTTCAGCGGTGCAGCGCCCTGCTGCAGGCGGTAACCGCGCTGGTGCAGGCTGTGCCCGGAAAGGTCCAGCGACAGCACCGCCTCGCCGCGATCCAAACGCAGATGCACGCGCAAATCAGGATTGAGTTTGTCGATGCTGGGCCGCTCGCCACCGGCGGTGCGCAGGCGGTCGACGATCGCGTCCTTGACCTTGAGCGCGCCGAAGTGGGTGTTGTCGATCCCCGAACCGTTGCCGCTGAATTCCACCGCCAGGCTGCCGGAGGGCTCCAGATGGTCGCGCCAGTCCACTGCATGCACGCCGTCATAAAGCTCGTCGGCGTTGTTCATGGCAAAGCGCGACAGCACCAGCAGCACGCGGTTGGCCAGGCGCGACCACAGGCACAGTCGATAGGCCACCTCGATTTCGGCATGACCGCGGACCGCCGCCGTTTGCTCGCGCGCATCTTCCAGCCCAAGTCCTCTGGCCTCTTCCAGCAGCAGGCCCTCGAGCCCCTTGGGGCAGGTCAGCACGATTTCGTAACGATCAGACATGGATGTTCCACTGCCTATGGCAATCAGGGAGGTGCAGCGGCGCACCTCGACTCAAAATAAGTGACAAAAGGTCACAGCGCGACCCTTCGTCGGAATAAGCAAGCACTCTCATTTGCACTAGCAAAATGACGGCATCTGCGTGTACAGCCAGATACGACGGCGTCTGGCTGAAAGATGCTGGACGTATCTCCAGCGCCCTTATGGCCTCACCCGCATTTAGGTTACGCCCTTATGACAAATCGATCATTCACAGGCCCCAATGCATTCGTTAGAACACTACCTAAGGCTTTCGCTGCAACGGCGCAGGCACAGAAAGTTCGCCACGCCGGCAGCGGACTTTCGTAGGCAGAAGATTTCTGCCCGGCCTTGCCACAAGGCCAACGGGACATAACAGTCAACAGTGAGGGCAACACCCTATGAGAAGACTTAAGCGTGATCCGTTAGAAAGAGCTTTTTTGCGCGGCTATCAGTACGGCATCAATGGTAAATCCCGCGAACTTTGCCCCTTTACCCTACCTTCGGTTCGTCAGGCCTGGCTCAATGGCTGGCGTGAGGGCCGTGGCGATAACTGGGATGGGCTGACCGGCACGGCCGGTATTCATCGACTCAACGAACTTCACGCTGTCGGCTGATCAGGATCACACCCGACTTCACCATGCCGACCCCCTCCGGGCGGCGGGCGCAAGCCCAGGGGCTCCTTCGGGAGCCCTATTTATTTACGCGGCTTATTTACGCAGCGCGGCAATCGCATCCACCGCCTCGCGAATCAGCGCCGGCCCCTTGTAGATGAAACCCGAATAAATCTGGACCAGGCTCGCACCCGCAGCGATCTTTTCGGCAGCATGCTTGCCCTCAGTAATACCGCCAACGGCAATGATCGGCAGACGACCCGACAGCTCGCCCGCCAGCACCTTGACGATATGCGTGCTCTTGTCGCGTACCGGAGCGCCCGACAAGCCGCCGGCCTCATCCCCATGGGCCAGACCTTCGACACCTTCGCGGCTGAGCGTGGTATTGGTGGCGATCACCGCATCCATATCGGCGCCCAGCAGCGCTGATGCCACCAGTGCGGTCTCTTCGTCACTCATGTCCGGGGCGATCTTGATCGCCAGTGGCACGCGCTTACCGTGCTCCTGGGCCAGATCCTCCTGACGACGACGCAGCGCCTCGAGCAACTCCTTCAGCGAATCGCCGAACTGCAAACTGCGCAACCCCGGCGTATTGGGTGAGCTGACGTTGACCGTGACGTAGCTGGCGTGGGCGTACACCTTGTCCAGGCAGGCCAGGTAATCATCCACCGCCCGCTCGACTGGCGTATCGAAGTTCTTGCCGATATTGATACCCAGCACACCCTTGAACTTCGCTGCCTTGACCCGCTCAAGCAGGTGATCGACGCCATGGTTGTTGAAACCCATGCGGTTGATCACCGCCTCGGCCTCCGGCAGACGAAACAGGCGCGGTTTGGGGTTGCCCGGCTGCGGACGCGGGGTAACGGTGCCGATCTCGACGAAACCGAAGCCGAGCTGGGCGAAGCCATCGATGGCGTCGCCGTTCTTGTCCAGCCCTGCCGCCAGGCCGACCGGATTGGCGAACTGCAAACCCATCACGTTTACTGGCAGGCTGGTCGGCGCCTTGGTCAGCAAGCCATTGAGCCCCAGCCGGCCACCTGCACCGATCAGATCGATGGACAGCTCATGGGAGGTTTCCGGGGACAGTTTGAACAGCAGCTCGCGGGCCAGGGAGTACATGATCAGGCTCAGCTCGACAGGTAGAGGGTTGGCAGCCGGCGATTATAGCCGCGCAGGCGTCGTCGGCGCGAGGCAAGCGCGCCAGATCAGTCCAAAGGGCGTAAACTCAACAGCTCGCCGGAGCTACTGAATTCCAGTACGAAGGAACCAAAGATACCGGCGTGAGTCAGATACGGCCGCAGATGGTGGGCCGGCAAACTGACGCGGCGCCCATCCCGGCTTTGCGCCATAATCCGGTTGGCCTGGCCACGATAGATGGCCTGCAATCGTTCGGCCGATAACGCAATATCCAGCACCAAGCTGGGCATGGAGGCACCCTCGCAAATGAATGCGGCTATTTTGCCACAGACCCGCAACGCGACAGGCACTCACGCGCCGCGCTACGCTATATGGGCAATAGCCATCCGCGTCTGCCACACTGCAGCAGACGCTTCAGGAGCGATCTGCCGGCCATGAGCCTGTCCGAATCCTCAACTCTCAGCAGCCGCCTGGCAGCACTGGCTCAGCGCATGGGCCTGCTCGGCCGTAGCTCACGACAGATATTCGCCAGGGCCAGCGCCCTGCGCCTGCCATTCAAACCGTTGCCGGCAGCGGTCGAAAGCATTGGTTGGCATGACGGCCCGCAATTGCAGCTTCTGCTCAACCTGCCTCGCGGCGCGCTCTCCGGCCCGGTACAGGAAGACAAAGCACAGGCCCATTGCGCACTGACTCAAGTAGTGGAAGCGCAAATGCAGCAACTGCAGTCTTTCGATCTGCGCCTGATCGACGGCTTCGCCTACCCTTGTCCTGCGCCAGGCTACGTGAGCTTCGAAGACTACGCAGCAAGCGAACACTGCAAGCAGGTGCGCATCATCAGCTACAAGGATTTCGTCAAAACCATCGGCCTGGCGTTGCCGCGTTTTCTCGCTGGCGAACCGATCGAGCTGCGTCAGGCCAACTGGCGTGGCTCGCGCACCTTCTGGTCAGGTGATGTGCAAGGCGAAGCCTTCGCTGGAGCAATCGCCTATGCGCGCAGACGCGAACTGGAAGTGCTGCTGCCAGCCAATCTGGTTCGCTATCGCTTGAATGAAGCGGGCCTGGACAACCTGCAAAAGCGCTATCACGTACTGGCCATGCCAGAAGCGGCTTGGAGCGACCCCAGCTTCATGGGGCTGCTACTGGACAACGGCATACCCTATGCACGCCTGTCGCTACTGAAGAAAGCCGGCACCCCAGAGTTCCTCCTCCTGCCCAAAGAGCATCAGGAAGCCACTGCGCTTGGCGAGGGACTGCGCCTGGCCGGCGCACCAGACGTGCCGAGCCATCTACGTCAGCTGGCCGTCCAGCCAACCTGAGCAGACTCACGAGCTATTCGTCGCAACCGCGCAGCAGACGCCCAATCATGTCCAACGAATAGCCACGGTAGGCCAGAAAGCGGCCTTGCTGAGCACGCTCACGAGCATCAGCCGGAAGCCGACCGGCAAACTTGCGCTGCCAGGTTTCACGCAACTGCTCGAACCAGTCGATGCCACTGTCACGCAAAGCCTGATCGACATCGCCACGCGCGAGCCCACGCTGGCCGAGCTCCTCGCGAATACGCAGCGGACCGTAACCAGCACGCGCGCGATAAGCGACGAAGCTTTCCAGATAGCGGGCCTCGGATAGCAAGCCCTCCTCTGACAACCGTTGCAAGGCCGTGTCGATCATGTCCTCGGGGGCGCCACGCTTGCGCAACTTGCGCGCAAGCTCGACACGCCCATGCTCACGTCGCGCCAGCAGATCCATGGCCGCCCGCCTGACGGCGAGCGGGTTATCCAGTACGACGGTCATGCTCTGACGGCTTAGAAGTCGACTTCAGCATCAGCCAGATCGGCAGCCGTGGCCTTGGCCGGAGCGCTGCTGACCAGCAACTTCTCGCGAATCAGACCTTCGATCTCGCGCGCCACTTCCTGGTTGTCTTCCAGGTACTTGGCCGCATTGGCCTTGCCTTGACCGATCTTGTTGCCCTTGTAGCTGTACCAGGCACCCGACTTCTCGACCAGGCCCTGTTGCACGCCGAGATCGATGATCTCGCCATTACGGTAGATGCCCTTGCCATAGAGAATCTGGAACTCGGCCTGACGGAACGGTGGCGCGACCTTGTTCTTGACGATCTTCACGCGGGTTTCGCTACCCACGACCTCTTCGCCTTCCTTCACCGCGCCGGTACGACGGATGTCCAGGCGAACCGAGGCATAGAACTTCAGCGCGTTACCACCGGTGGTGGTTTCCGGGCTACCGAACATCACGCCGATCTTCATGCGAATCTGGTTGATGAAGATCACCAGGCAGTTGGCGTTCTTGATGTTACCGGTGATCTTGCGCAGCGCCTGGCTCATCAGGCGCGCCTGCAAACCGACGTGCATGTCACCCATTTCGCCTTCGATTTCCGCCTTAGGCACCAGAGCCGCCACGGAGTCGACGATGATGACGTCAATGGCATTGGAGCGCACCAGCATGTCGGTGATTTCCAGCGCCTGCTCACCGGTGTCCGGTTGCGATACCAGCAGGTCATCGACGTTGACGCCGAGCTTGCCGGCATAATCCGGATCCAGTGCGTGCTCGGCATCGACGAAGGCACAGGTAGCACCAAGCTTCTGCGCTTCGGCGATCACCGACAGGGTCAGCGTGGTCTTACCGGAGGATTCCGGGCCGTAGATCTCGACGATACGACCTTTTGGCAAACCGCCGATGCCCAGCGCGATATCCAGCCCCAGCGAACCGGTGGAGATGGCCGGAATGGCCTGACGCTCATGGTCGCCCATGCGCATGACCGCACCCTTGCCGAACTGCTTCTCGATCTGACCCAGGGCAGCCGCCAAAGCGCGCTTCTTGTTCTCGTCCATTACCATCCTCACGTATTAACAAGGGCCTCGAGGGCCGCCAACAACTGTATAAGTAGCCAGTATTATTCCACAGGGCAAGTCGCCCGCCTACCCCACAAGCGGATTTTCCTCCGCCAACAGGCGCAGAAGCCCCGCCAGAGCGGCCTCGACCGTTTGTCGGCGCACCTCATCGCGGTTACCAGCGAACTGCTTGCGCACACTGAAAAGACGCTCGCCATCGCCCCAGGCCAACCAGACGGTACCGACCGGTTTCTCCACGGAACCACCGCCCGGCCCCGCCACCCCACTGACAGCCACCGCATAGCGCGCCCCGCTATTGGCCTGAGCGCCACGCACCATCGCCTCGACCACCTCCCGGCTAACGGCGCCCACACTGGCGAAAAAGTCGGCACATACAGCCAACTGCTTGGTTTTCTGGGCGTTGGAGTACGTCACATAGCCAGCCTCGAACCAGGCCGAGCTGCCGGGAATACGAGTGATCGCCTCGGCGATACCGCCGCCTGTACAAGACTCTGCAGTGGTGACCTGGGCAGCTTGCGCCTGCAATGCTGCACCCAGTTGTTCGGCCAGTTGGCTGATTCTGTCCATATCCACTCCTCGCTCATCGAACGGCAAACCCTACACAGCTTGCCTGCCAGTGGAAACGGCAAAATTCGTCTACTGTTATCACGGGCTAGGGTGCAATAGGAGGCACTGCGATGTGGCTTTCACGGAACAAGGAACACAAGGACGCGCAGGATCAGGGAGCGGCAGAGCTACAGGCCATTCGCCAATCGATGGCGATGATCGAGTTCACCCCGGACGGCATCATCCTCGACGCCAACCCAGCCTTTCTCGGCGTGGTGAATTACCGCCTGGAAGAGATCGTCGGCAAGCACCATCGTCTGTTCTGCTCCCGCAACCTGAGCGAGAGCCTCGCCTATCAACAGTTCTGGCAGCGCCTGCGCCAAGGCGAGCACTTCAGTGATCGCTTTCCAAGGCTGACGCAAGACGGCAAGGAAGTCTGGCTGGAAGCGACCTACATGCCAATCCGGGATGATCAGGGCTCGGTGACCAAGGTGATGAAGATCGCCACCGACATCACCCGCCAGGTAGCGGCCGAACATATGCATGAGAGCTACATCAAGGCGATCGACCGCTCCATGGCGGTGATCGAGTTCAACCTCGAGGGAGAGGTAGTGAGTGCCAACCAGAACTTCCTCGATCTGATGGGCTATCGCCGCGACGATGTGATCGGCCAGCATCACCGGCTCTTCTGCCTGGCCGAGGACAGCCGCAGCGATGAATACCGCCAGTTCTGGGCTCGCTTGAACAAAGGCGAGTTCATGTCAGATCGTTTTCGCCGCGTGACCAAACAAGGCCAGCAGGTCTGGCTGCGTGCCACCTACAACCCCCTTTATGACGCCAACGGCCGTGTCTATGGCGTAGTGAAATTCGCCAGCGACATCACCGCCCAGGTCGAGCGCCGCGACTCGGAGGCTGCCGCTGCCCAGCTGGCTCATGACATCGCCAAGGAGACCGATGTTTCCGCCGATCACGGTACCCGCACAGTGGCCCAGACCGTCGCGGTGGTCGCCGACATTGCCAGCGAACTGGCTCATGTGGCCGAACAGATAGAAGGCCTTAACAAACAATCCGAGCAGATCACCAGCATCGTTCAGGTAATTCGCAGTATTGCCGACCAGACCAATCTGCTGGCACTCAACGCAGCCATCGAAGCGGCACGTGCCGGTGAACAGGGTCGCGGCTTCGCCGTAGTGGCCGATGAAGTGCGTCAACTGGCCTCGCGAACCAGCCAGGCCACCCAGGAGATCAACGGCGTCGTTCAGCAGAACCAGAACCTTACGCGCAACGCAGTAGCCAGCATGGCAACCACGCGAGAGCGTGCACGTACCGGCGTAGACCTGGCCAACCAGGCTGGTGAAGTGATCCGCGAGATACGCAGCGAGTCGCAGCGCGTGGTCGAGGCTGTGGCCCAGTTCTCGGTGACCTTCACCGACTGAAGAGTAATTGCGTCAGATTCGCAGCCCACGCGAGGGGCGAAGTATGGGAAAATTCCCGGCTTCGTCACACCCACCGCACGTAAGGCCCGGCATGACCGATCTCTCCGCTCACACCCCGATGATGCAGCAGTACTGGAAGCTGAAGAACCAGCACCCGGATCAGTTGATGTTCTATCGCATGGGTGACTTCTACGAGATCTTCTACGAAGACGCGAAGAAAGCAGCCAAGCTGCTCGATATCACCCTGACCGCACGCGGCCAGTCGGCCGGCCAATCGATTCCCATGTGCGGCATTCCTTTCCATTCGCTCGAAGGCTACCTGGCCAAGCTGGTCAAGCTCGGCGAATCGGTGGTGATTTGCGAACAGATCGGCGACCCGGCCACCAGCAAGGGCCCGGTGGAACGTCAGGTGGTGCGCATCATCACCCCCGGCACCATCAGCGACGAAGCCCTGCTCGATGAGCACCGCGACAACCTGCTTGCTGCAGTCCTCGGTGATGAGCGCCTGTTTGGTCTGGCCGTGCTGGATATCACCAGCGGCCGCTTCAGCGTGCAGGAGATCAAGGGCTGGGAAAACCTGCTGGCCGAACTGGAGCGCCTGAGCCCCGCCGAGCTGCTGATCCCGGACGACTGGCCGCAAGGCCTGCCCGCCGAGAAGCGCAAGGGCTCGCGCCGCCGCGCACCCTGGGATTTCGACCGCGACAGCGCCTTCAAGAGCCTGTGCCAGCAATTCAGCACCCAGGACCTGAAGGGCTTCGGCTGCGAGAACCTGACCCTGGCCATCGGCGCCGCCGGCTGCTTGCTCAGCTATGCCAAGGAAACCCAGCGCACCGCCCTGCCCCACCTGCGCAGCCTGCGTCACGAGCGCCTGGACGACACGGTGATCCTCGATGGCGCCAGCCGCCGCAACCTGGAGCTGGACATCAACCTCGCCGGTGGCCGCGACAACACCCTGCAATCGGTGATGGATCGCTGCCAGACCGCCATGGCCAGCCGCCTGCTGGGCCGTTGGTTGAACCGTCCGCTGCGTGATCGCGCGGTGCTGGAGGCACGCCAGGAGGCCATCGCACGCCTGCTTGATGGCTATCGCTTCGAAACGCTACAGCCGCAGCTCAAGGAAATCGGCGACCTGGAGCGTATCCTCGCGCGTATCGGCCTGCGCAACGCCCGTCCGCGCGATCTCGCCCGCCTGCGTGACGCCCTGGCGGCACTGCCCGAGCTGCAGCTGGCGATGACCTCGCTGGATACCCCGCACCTGCAACAGCTGGCCAGCAGCATCTCCACCTACCCGGAACTGGCCGACCTGCTGGCCCGCGCCATCATCGACAACCCGCCAGCGGTAATCCGCGACGGCGGGGTGCTGAAGACCGGCTACGACGCCGAGCTGGACGAGCTGCAGGCCATGAGCGAGAACGCCGGACAGTTCCTCATGGATCTGGAAGCGCGGGAGAAGGAACGTACCGGCCTGGCCAACCTCAAGGTCGGCTACAACCGCGTGCACGGCTACTTCATCGAACTGCCGACCAAACAGGCCGAATCCGCACCTGCCGACTATATCCGCAGGCAGACGCTCAAGGGCGCAGAGCGCTTCATCACCCCGGAACTGAAGGAATTCGAAGACAAGGCGTTGTCGGCCAAGAGCCGCGCCCTGGCCCGTGAAAAGATGCTCTACGACGAGTTGCTCGAGCGCCTGATCGGCCATCTAGCGCCGCTGCAGGACAGTGCCGCAGCCCTCGCCGAACTGGACGTGCTGAGCAACCTGGCCGAGCGCGCGCTGAATCTCGACCTGAACCGCCCGCGCTTCGTCGATGAGCCGTGCATGCGCATCGACCAAGGCCGTCACCCGGTGGTCGAGCAAGTGCTGACCACGCCCTTCGTGGCCAACGACCTGGATCTCGACGACAACCGGCGCATGCTGGTCATCACCGGGCCGAACATGGGTGGTAAATCCACCTATATGCGCCAGACCGCACTGATCGTGCTGCTGGCCCATATCGGCAGCTTCGTGCCGGCGGCGGCCTGCGAACTGTCGCTGGTCGACCGCATCTTCACCCGTATCGGTTCCAGCGATGACCTGGCCGGCGGCCGCTCCACCTTCATGGTGGAGATGAGCGAAACAGCTAATATCCTGCACAACGCCAGCGAGCGCAGCCTGGTACTGATGGACGAGGTCGGACGTGGCACCAGCACCTTCGACGGCCTGTCGCTGGCCTGGTCGGCAGCCGAGCATCTGGCGCGCCTGCGCGCCTTCACCCTGTTCGCCACGCACTATTTCGAGCTGACCGTGCTGCCGGAAAGCGAGCCGGTGGTAGCCAACGTGCACCTCTCGGCCACCGAGCACAACGAGCGTATCGTCTTCCTCCACCACGTTCAGCCAGGCCCCGCGAGCCAGAGCTATGGCCTGGCCGTGGCGCAACTGGCTGGCGTGCCGGGCACGGTGATCAGCCGCGCACGCGAGCACCTGGCGCGCCTGGAGGCCACCAGCCTGCCGCACGATCTGCCACGCCAGGCGCCCGGCCAGCCGCAAGCGCCGATGCAAAGCGACCTGTTCGCCAGTGTGCCGCACCCATTGCTGGAGCAATTGCACAAGATCAACCCGGATGATCTGACTCCGCGCAAGGCGCTGGAGCTGTTATATACATGGAAGACGCAGATCTAACGTTCAATACAACAAACTGCTAGAATCGCGCGCAATTTTACGACCGCCCGGTTTACAGCCTGAGCCGCGGCCACAGACAGAGCGCCTGGCAGCCCTTCACAGAAAGGGCCCAGGCCGCCGCCCGAGGAGAGAATCAGACATGACCTTCGTCGTCACCGACAACTGCATCAAGTGCAAATACACCGACTGCGTGGAGGTCTGCCCGGTCGACTGCTTCTACGAAGGCCCGAACTTCCTGGTCATTCACCCGGATGAGTGCATTGATTGTGCACTGTGCGAGCCGGAGTGCCCCGCGCAGGCGATCTTCTCGGAAGACGAGGTACCGGAGGATCAGCAAGAGTTCATCGAGCTGAACGCTGATCTGGCCGAAGTATGGCCGAACATCACCGAGAAGAAAGATGCACTGCCGGACGCCGAAGAGTGGGATGGCGTGAAGGACAAGCTGCAACATCTGGAGCGCTGAGTTCGCCCTGAAACACAAAGACCCGCCAAGTGCGGGTCTTTTACTTTCAGGCTCCGGGCCGACTGCCCGCCAGGCTGGCGCCACAAACAGCACGCGCAAAAAAAAGGGGCGGCTTGCGCCGCCCACTTTTATTCCCTAATCCCTTTATTTCCCAACCCATCATCCTGATGAATCGCTTCTTGCGATGTTCCTGATCATCATCCTGATGACCTGTGCTTGTCCCTGAGCACGGATTCGATATTAGCCGCTACAGGATGCAATACAACCCGAGTGAATCACCCCCAAAAGGGTTCACACTCAATCCATCCATTCTTTATAAATCATTTAAAAACATACAGTTAACAACGCATTCAGGTAAAGAAAGCAGGATATCCCCCAAGCGTTCAGCACAAACACTGACAACAGCTGTAAGCAATGGCTTACATACCCGCACATAAAAAACCCGGCCGGAGCCGGGTTCATGATCGAAGCGAAACCTCACTGGAACAAGGCGTCGCTGGACAAGCCGTTCTTCTCCAGGATTTCCCGCAGACGCTTGAGCGCCTCAACCTGAATCTGCCGCACCCGCTCGCGGGTCAGGCCGATCTCCTGGCCCACTTCCTCCAGGGTACAGCTTTCATGGCCACGCAGACCGAAGCGGCGCACAACGACTTCCCGTTGTTTGTCGGTCAGGTCGGAGAGCCACTGATCGATGCTCTGCGACAGATCATCGTCCTGCAACAGCTCGCACGGATCGGTCGGACGGTCATCGGTCAGGGTGTCGAGCAGCGTCTTGTCCGAATCCGGACCGAGCGAGACGTCCACCGAGGACACTCGTTCGTTGAGGCCGAGCATGCGCTTGACCTCGCCCACCGGTTTTTCCAGCAGGTTGGCAATTTCTTCCGCAGAAGGCTCATGGTCAAGCTTCTGGGTCAGCTCACGAGCTGCACGCAGGTATACGTTGAGCTCCTTGACCACATGAATCGGCAAACGGATGGTTCGCGTCTGGTTCATGATGGCGCGTTCGATGGTCTGGCGGATCCACCAGGTTGCATAGGTCGAGAAACGGAACCCCCGCTCCGGATCGAATTTTTCCACGGCGCGAATCAAGCCGAGGTTGCCCTCCTCGATCAGATCGAGCAGAGAGAGACCACGGTTGACGTAACGCCGAGCGATCTTCACGACCAGGCGCAGGTTGCTCTCGATCATGCGTTTGCGCCCGGCAGGATCGCCCTTCTGCGCCAGACGCGCGAAGTGCACTTCCTCTTCGGGAGTGAGCAAGGGAGAGAAACCGATTTCGTTGAGGTAAAGCTGAGTGGCGTCTAGCGCCCGGGTGTAGTCGATGTATTTGTGCTGCTTGGAGGGGGTGGCGTTCTTGGCCTTGGTACGTGCGACCGGTGCTTCCACCTCATCGCCCTGAACCTCGCCGAAAACGATGCCTGGCTCCATGAGGAGCAGTTCATCGTCGACGTCAAACTCCGGCGCTTCTTTTTTGATGAGAGCCATTGTTGTTGTCCCTAGCTGAGTTCGACAACAGACTCTGGCGGAACCGTCCTGGCCACACCTGAGCCCGTCCCTCCTACGTGATGGAACGGGTCAGCGACGGATCAACGACGTGGCAGATATTGCAGCGGATCGACAGGTTTACCTTGGCGGCGAATCTCGAAGTGCAGCTTCACCCGGTCGGCCCCTGTGGACCCCATTTCGGCAATACTTTGCCCGGCTTTGACCTGCTGCCCCTCCCGTACCAACAACCTGCGGTTATGACCGTAAGCACTTACGTAGGTATCGCTGTGTTTGATGATGATCAACTCGCCGTAGCCCCGCAAACCACTCCCGGCGTACACCACTGATCCATCAGACGCAGCTAAAACAGGCTGGCCTAATTGCCCTGCGATATCAATGCCTTTATTCAAACTACCGTTTGAGGAAAAACGACTGATTACTGTGCCCTCGGTTGGCCAGGACCAACCACTGGCCGAGCGACTCACGGGTGTTACTGGCGTAGTCGCTGGCGTGTTGGCTACCGGCGGGCGGGCGGGCTGAGTTGCAGGCGGCGCAGTCACGGCAACCGGCGGACGACTGGGTACCGGCTGAGTGACAACGGGCGAGGTGGCCGCAGGCGGCGTCGAAACGACCGGCTGACTGCTGGCCACCGGGCGGTTGTCGAAACGGATCGTCTGACCCACGCGGATCAGATAGGGATCGCGCAAACCGTTATGAGCAGCGAGTGCCTTCCAATCCCAGCCGAAACGAAAGGCGATCGAATAAAGGGTATCGCCACGCTGCACCACGTAGTGACCGTTGCGCACGGGCTGACGCTGAACCACCGGGGCACGACTCTGGTTCTGGCCACGGTCGACCACCTGCACGCCACCCGGTGGCGAACTGACGCAACCGGCCAACGCCGAGGCGGCAAGCATGGCGAGCGGCAGGCGAAACGCTGCAACTGCGCGGACTAGCACGTGAAGGACGGTGAAACTCACCCAACTGCTCCCTGAATGATTCCGAGTACGGCGCCCATTGTGCCGTATTTATTCGGTGCGACCAGTATCGAGCGCCTGACGACCAGCCAGCCACTCCAGGCCCAGCACCAAGGCGATACCGACGATTGCCAATACCACGGCAAGCAAGAGCTGTGGGTCCTGGCCACTGATTTCTGCAAAATGCCCCGGCAGCAGATTGCTCTGCAGCAGCGGCACCTGCTCACCTTTACTGTCGATACGCCAGCTCAGGGTCTCCTTCCAGGGCCAGACCTTGTTCAGCGACCCCAGCATCAGGCCAACCAGAAACGCCAGACTGAGGTCACGCCAACGTGATAGCAGCCAACTGAGCAGGCGCGCGAAACTGAGAATGCCAACCAGGCAGCCGCTGGCGAACACCGCCATGACCAGCAGATCGAGGTCCTTCACCGCCCCCAGCACCACCGAGTAGAGCCCGAGCAGAAGCAGGATGAAGCTGCCCGAAATACCCGGCAGAATCATCGCGCAGATGGCGATGGCACCAGCCAGGAACAAGGTCGGCAGGTCACTGCCCCACTGCATCGGGGCGGCAACGGTGATCCAGTAGGCGAAAGCCAGGCCAAGCAGAAAGCTCACCGCCCGGCTCCAGTTCCAGCGATTGATTTCTCGTCCGACCATATAGGTAGACACCAGAATCAGGCCGAAGAAGAACGACCATACCGGAATCGGATGATGCTCAAGCAGATAGGTAATCAGGCGTGCAAGCGTGAGAATGCTGGTCAGGATGCCGCACAGCAGCACCAGCAGGAAGGTCGCGTTGGCCATCTGCCAGGCGTCCTTGATACGGCCACGCAGTAGCAACAGAAGCGCTTCGGGAATGCTGGCGATGGAGCGCAGCAGTTCGTCATAGATACCGCTGATAAATGCGATGGTGCCGCCAGAAACGCCTGGCACCACATCGGCAGCGCCCATGGCCATGCCCTTGGCATAGAGCAGGAAATGTTTCTTCATGGATCCTTCCAGAGCAATGGAGCGGTCAGGCCAGCGGCCCATTGAGCAACGGCACGAAACGCACCGCATCGAGCACGTGACGGGAAAAACCACCCTCTTCACGCACGATCAGCAACAGTTGTTGCACATCACCGCTACCAACCGGAATGACTAGACGTCCGCCTGGGGCCAGTTGATCGAGCAAGGCCTGAGGCACTTGCGCGGCGGCAGCGGTGACGATGATGCCGTTGTACGGACCGAGCGCGTTCCAGCCTTCCCAGCCATCCCCCCAGCGAAAGACCACGTTGCGCAGCTTGAGTTCGGCCAGACGCTCCTTGGCGCGATCCTGCAGCACCTGAATACGCTCGACCGAAAACACTCGCTCGACCAATTGCGCCAGCACAGCGGTCTGGTAACCAGAGCCGGTACCGATTTCCAGCACCTTGTCCAGCGGGCCCGCAGCCAACAGTAGCTCGGTCATGCGCCCAACCATATAAGGCTGGGAAATGGTCTGGTTATGGCCGATAGGCAGCGCGGTGTCTTCATAGGCGCGGTGCGCCAGGGCTTCGTCGACGAACAGATGGCGCGGCGTACGGCGGATCACTTCCAGTACCCGCGCGTTGGAAAGCCCCTCCTCGTAGAGGCGCTGAATCAATCGTTCGCGGGTGCGCTGCGAGGTCATGCCGATCCCGCTGCGCTGCATCTCGTCCTGTCCACGCATCAGAAGATGCCCTCCAGCCAGCCATCCATAGATTCGAGGGCCTCATTGAACGTGCGATCGAGCCTTAGCGGCGTGATCGATACATAACCTTGCATCACGGCATGGAAATCGGTGCCCTGACTGCCGTCCTCGACATCACCGGCGGCAGCGATCCAGTAACCTTCCTTGCCACGCGGATTGACCACCTTGACCGGTGCAGCCGCGCGCGCGCGATGACCGAGACGGGTCAGTTGCACGCCACGGATATGCTCCAGCGGCAGGTTCGGCACATTGACGTTGAGCACCGTGCGCGGTGGCAAATCCAGGGTCGCATGTGCCTCGACCAGCTTGCGCGCGAAATAGGCAGCGGTAGGCAGGTTATCGGGCAGGCGCGAAAGCAGCGAGAACGCGAACGCCGGCTTGTCCAGGAAACGTCCTTCCAGCGCTGCGGCGACGGTGCCGGAATAGAGCACGTCATCACCCAGGTTGGCGCCCAGGTTGATGCCGGAGACGACCATATCCGGCGTTTGCTCGAGCAGGCCATTGAGGCCCAGGTGCACACAGTCGGTAGGCGTGCCATTGAGGCTGATGTAGCCATTGGCCAAGGCCATGGGATGCAGCGGACGGTCGAGCGTCAGCGCACTGCTGGCACCGCTCTTGTCTTCGGCAGGCGCGATCACCACGCAATCGGCATAGTCGGCCAGCGCTTGGTGCAACGCAGCGATACCGGGCGCGTTCACCCCGTCGTCGTTGGAAATCAGAATTCGCATGGAGTATCCGTCTGCCCTGCTGGCACCAGATCGAGCAATTCGCGCACCACCACGGTGGCGAAACACCCGGCCGGCAGGACGAATGCAAGTTGCAGAATATCGGGTTCGGGATAATGCCATGACAGGCCGCCAATGGGGAGGCGCAGAATTCGCCGTTCGTGCGCCATGTCCGCCTTGATCAGCCATTGCACCAGTTGCGCAGCGTCATCGGCCACGCTTTGCTCGAGCTGCAGGGTAGCGCCGCTGGTCGGCAGAGCGCCATCGCCCCACAACGGACCGGTGGGATGCAGATCGAGAATGGCCAGGCGCGGGTCAACGCACTCGGCCTCACCGGCCATGAAGAAACTGCGGCTGGTGGTGAAGGCCAGCAAGTCACCAATCTGTGCCTGGCTCCAGGTGTCAGCAGCGACGCGCCTGGCCAGCACCTGATTGAACAGATAGCTGCGCACCGAGGACAGCAGGCGCGAACGCAGGTTGCGCTGCACCGGTAGCTCGAGGCGCGCGGCAAAATCGCGGGCCTGTTCGACATTGCCGCCATCGAAGCCGAAGCGTTGCAGGCCGAAATAATTGGGCACGCCTTGCGCAGCGATACGCTGCAGGCGCTGCTCCAGCGCATCGCGGTCCGCCTCCAGGGCAGTCAGGCGCAAGGTGAAACCATTGGCGGCATGGGCACCACGCTGCAATTTTCGGTTGTGCCGCTGGCTGCGCAGGATGACCAGATCATCGCCCTGCGCGGCCACCAGATCGGGATCGGCCTTGCCCGGCAGGTGCAGACTGAACCACTGGCGGGTCAGCGCCTGACGATCCTTGAGGCCCGCATAACTGACCGCCTTGAGCGGCAGGCCGGCAGCACGGGCGATACGCCGGGCGGCCTCTTCGGTATTCAGGCCGCGCTTTTCCACCCATAGCCAGAGGTGCTCACCCTGACCCGTGAGCGGGATGTCGAGTACCTCGTCAACCTGGAAATCCTCGGCCGTGGCCTTGAGTACCGCGCGCCCGCAGGCCTCGCCGTGGGCACGCGGCCCGAGCAGTTGCAGCTCGTTCATGCCTTGACCAGCAGGGCCACGGCGTGCACCGCGATACCTTCCTCACGCCCGGTAAAACCCAGCTTCTCGGTGGTGGTGGCTTTGACGTTGACCTGATCCAGCTCGATGCCCAGATCCTCAGCGATGCGCTCGCGCATGCTCTGGATGTGCGGCGCCATCTTCGGCGCCTGGGCGATGATAGTGGCGTCGACGTTACCCACCGCGTAGCCCTTGGCACGCACCAGGCCCATCACATGGCGCAACAGCGCGCGGCTGTCAGCGCCCTTGAAGGTCGGATCGGTATCGGGGAAGTGCTTGCCGATATCGCCCAGCGCCACGGCGCCAAGCAGCGCATCACTCAGGGCGTGCAGCAGCACGTCACCGTCGGAATGAGCGACAAGACCGAATTTATGGGGAATCCGTACGCCGCCGAGGGTGATGAAATCGCCTTCGCCGAAGCGGTGTACGTCATAGCCATGACCGATACGCATAAAGAACAACGCCCTGAAAAAGTCAGGGCGTGATTCTAACCGCATTGCCCGTAGCCCGGATGAAATCCGGGAAAATCGCACCCCGGATTTCATCCGGGCTACGCCGGCTGCGGCTGCAGGGTGCGCCGTGCGCACCAAGGGACAGAGTTTGCCCTGATGAGCGCAGCGCAGAACGACCTACGTCAACGCCTCGGCGTGATGACGCAGGTGGTCATCGATAAAGCTGGCGATGAAGTAATAGCTGTGGTCATAGCCAGGCTGCATACGCAGCGTCAGCGGATGACCGACAGTCTTGGCTGCCGCCTGCAACACCTGGGGTTTGAGCTGACCCTCGAGGAAATCGTCACGATCACCCTGATCGATCAGAATCGGCAGCTTCTCGCTGGCCTCGGCGATCAGCACGCTGGCATCCCACTCACGCCAGCGCGAGCGCTCCTCGCCCAGGTACAGCGAGAAGGCCTTCTCGCCCCAGGGGCAGTTCATCGGATTGCTGATCGGCGAAAACGCTGACACCGACTGATAATGCCCCGGATTCTTCAGCGCGCAGATCAGCGCCCCGTGACCACCCATGGAGTGACCGGCGATGCCGCGCTTGCCCGAAACCGGGAAGTTGGCTTCGATCAGCGCTGGCAACTCCTGCACCACGTAGTCATACATGCGGTAATGCCGCGCGAAGGGCTCCTGGGTCGCGTTGACATAGAAGCCGGCACCCAGACCGAAGTCGTAGGCGCCGTTGGCGTCATCGGCCACTCCCTCGCCACGCGGGCTGGTGTCCGGCGCGACGATGATCAGCCCCAACTCGGCGGCCATACGCTGGGCGCCGGCTTTCTGCATGAAATTCTCGTCCGTGCAGGTCAGGCCACTGAGCCAGTACAACACCGGCAGCTTGGCGCCCTGCTCGGCCTGAGGCGGCAGGTAGACCGCGAACACCATGTCGCAATTGAGGCAGCTGGAGCGATGGCGATAGCGCTTGTGCCAACCACCGAAGCTCTTGTTGCTGGAAACGATTTCGAGGGTCATGGGCATCTCCGTAGGGTGCGCCGTGCGCACCACTTGATCCTGGTGCGCATGGCGCACCCTACAGTCAGGTCACCCTGAAGTCAGAAATGAATGACGGTGCGGATGCTCTTGCCTTCATGCATCAGCTCGAACGCCTCGTTGATGTCTTCCAGCGGCAAGTTGTGAGTGATGAAGGTATCCAGCGGGATTTCACCGCTCTGCGACTTCTCGACATAGCTGGGCAGCTCGGTACGCCCCTTGACGCCACCAAAGGCGCTGCCACGCCAGACGCGGCCGGTCACCAGCTGGAATGGACGGGTGCTGATCTCGGCACCGGCCGGCGCCACGCCGATGATGGTCGACTCGCCCCAGCCCTTGTGGCAGCACTCCAGCGCGGCGCGCATCAGTTGCACGTTGCCGATGCACTCGAAGCTGTAGTCGACGCCACCGTCGGTCATCTCGACGATGACCTCCTGGATTGGCTTGCTGTGCTCTTTCGGGTTGACGAAATCGGTGATACCCAGCTCACGCGCCACCGCCTCTTTGGCCGGATTGATGTCGATACCGATGATGCGCGAAGCCTTGGCCATCTTGGCGCCGATGATGGCAGCCAGACCGATGCCACCCAGGCCGAAAATAGCCACGGTGGAGCCCTCGGTAACCTTGGCGGTATTGAGCACCGCGCCGATACCGGTGGTCACGCCGCAGCCGAGCAGGCAAACCTTCTCCAGCGGTGCATCCTTGGGAATCTTGGCCAGGGAGACTTCCGGCAGCACGGTGTACTCGGAGAAGGTCGAGCAGCCCATGTAGTGGTAGACCGGCTCGCCGTTGTAGGAGAAGCGGCTGGTGCCATCGGGCATCAGGCCCTTGCCCTGGGTGGCGCGCACCGAGCTGCACAGATTGGTCTTGTTGGATTTGCAGAATTTGCACTCGCCGCATTCGGCGGTGTACAGCGGGATCACGTGGTCGCCGACTGCCAGTGAGGTGACGCCCTCACCCACTGCCTCGACGATACCGCCACCCTCGTGGCCGAGAATGCAGGGGAACACGCCCTCGCTGTCCTGGCCGGACAGGGTGTAGGCGTCGGTGTGGCAGACGCCGGTCGCGACGATACGCACCAGTACTTCACCGGCCTGAGGTGGCGCCACATCGACCTCGACGATTTTCAGGGGTTCATTCGGGGCGAAGGCGACGGCAGCACGAGACTTGATCATGACAGTTCTCTCAGGGGAGCGTGGACAGTGGTCGGCAGTCTAGTTCATGTCCAATACGTGATAATCAGCAGCAGAGCAAAACATTATTGCCGTACAGGGATAATATTGAGCCTCATTACATCGCCCGCAAGCGGGCTCCTACGGGTGTAGCCGGATGCAATCGGGAGCACAGGAGAAGAAGCATCGATGAATCGCTGGGAAGGACTCGACGAATTCGTCGCCGTGGCCGAATGCGGGCAGTTCAGTGCCGCGGCCGAGCGCCTGGGATTGTCTACGTCGCAGGTCAGCCGCCAAGTGGCACGTCTGGAGGAACGCCTGCAGAGCCGCCTGTTTTATCGCAGCACTCGGCGTGTGGCTCTGACCGAGGCCGGCCAGCTGTTCCTGCAACACTGCCAGCGCCTGCAGGATGCCCGCGAAGAAGCGCTGCGCGCGGTCGGCGACCTCGGTGCGGAACCCAAGGGACTGTTGCGCATGACCTGTGCAGTGGCTTACGGCGAACGCTTCATCGTGCCACTGGTCAACGACTTCATGGCGCAGCATCCGCAGCTGCGCGTGGAGATCGAACTGTCCAACCGTCAGCTCGACATGCTGCACGAAGGACTGGACCTGGCCATCCGCCTGGGGCGCCTGCAGGACTCGCGCCTGATGGCCATGCGTCTCGCGCCTCGAGAAATGTATCTGTGCGCTGCTCCCGACTATCTGCAACGCTACGGGCGCCCGCACTCGCTATCCGAGCTAGCCCGACACAATTGCCTGGTGGGTAGCAGCGACCACTGGAGCTTTGCCGAGAACGGTCGCGAAACCCAGGTGCGCATACAGGGTAACTGGCGTTGCAATAGCGGCCAGGCCGTGCTCGACGCAGCGCTGCGCGGTTTTGGGCTGTGCCAGCTACCGGACTATTACGTATTGGAACACCTGCGCAGCGGAAGGCTGATCTCTCTGCTGGAGCAGCATCGCCCACCCAACACCGCAGTTTGGGCGCTTTACCCGCAGCAACGTCACCTTTCGCCCAAGGTACGTCAGTTGATCGACTCGCTGCGCCAGGGGCTTGGCCAACGCGCCGAATACCTCGATCACTCCTGAGATTCTGCAACAACCTTGTCACCCAGCTGAACGGTCATGGAATGTCACAAGCTGGGGCGAAACTTGAGCGAGGCGACCGCGTCACAATCCATGCACCCCGCCAAACGGGGCCTCACGAACTCAGTTACATGAGGACATGGTTATGCAGGTTCTGGTCAACAGTGGTAAGCACGTCACCTCCTCGATGGACTTCAAGGATGACATTCGCAGTCGCATCCGGGACAAGCTCCAGCGCTACGAGGACCACCTCACCCGGATCGAAATTCATCTCTCCGACGAGAACGCGCTCAAGAGTGGCCCACAGGACAAGCGCTGCAAGGTCGAGGCGCGGATGAAGGGACGCGATCCACTGACGGTCTCCCACGATGCCAGCGAACTGCAGCAGGCGATCGACGGCGCCATGAACAAGCTGACCAACGCGCTGGATCGCAACCTGGGCAAAGATGCCAAACGCTGGACACACTGATGCGACAGTTCTAGTTCAACGGTCTTGCGGCCATATGGACTGTAGATAATGCAAATCTTCCGGGCGGGTGACCTTGAGGTTATCCGCCCGGCCTTCGATGAGCCGGGGCGACTGCCCTGCCCACTCCATGGCCGAGGCTTCATCGGTCACTGCCACACCTTCTTCCAGCGCTTGCGCCAGTGCCTCGCGTAACGCCCCCAGGCGGAACATCTGCGGTGTGTAGGCCTGCCAGATCACGCTACGATCCACGGTCTCCAACACTCGACCATCGCGCCCGATACGCTTGAGCGTATCGCGCACCGGCACCGCCAGCAGGCCGCCGACCGGATCATCAGTCAGACTGTCCAGCAGGCGATCCAGATCCTCAGGGGTGAGGTTGGGACGCGCGGCGTCGTGCACCAGCACCCAGTCATCTCTATCGGCACCACCGGCCAGTAACGACTCCAGCCCGGCCAGCACCGAGTCGGCGCGCTCACGCCCGCCAGGTGCACGGCGGATACGCGGATCACGCGCCAGTGGCAGCTGCGGCCAGAACGGGTCATCCACGGCAACGCATACCACCGCGCCCAACAGGCCGGGATGGTCGAGAAAACAATGCAGAGTATGTTCGAGAATGCAGCGGCCGGCGATCTGCAGGTACTGCTTGGGTCGGTCGGCGGCCATCCGCGCGCCGACGCCGGCGGCCGGGATCACCAGCCAGAACTTCGTGATCATTCGGTCAGCAGATAGAGGGTTTCACCCTCTTTGAGCATGCCCAACTCCTGACGCGCCCGCTCTTCCACGGTTTCCATGCCGCGCTTGAGCTCCATCACCTCGGCCTCGAGGATACGGTTGCGCTCCAGCAACCGCTCGTTCTCGCCCTGCTGTTCGGCGATCTGCTGTTGCAGACGGCTTGCAGCAGCCAGGCTGCCGTCGCCAATCCACAGTCGATACTGCAGACCGACCAGCAACAGGATCAGCACGATAAACAGCCAATACGGACTACGCATGGAGCGGCTCGCAGATTGAGTCATCGGCATGGTAGGGGCTGCGTTCATGCTTGAAAAGAAGCCGTCTGATGAGTGACATGGGGTTTCGGTACCTGCATCCGTGCATTGGTTCCCAAGGATCGACGAAGCGTCCACGAAAAAGGGCGACTTGCGTCGCCCATCTTCAGACTAAAACGATCTCGCGAGCTAGAGACCTACAAGGCGCAACGACCAACGGGAGTAACAGCCGAAGGCTGGCCCGAAGGGTGAGCGCCAGCGAATCAAACAGGCGAGGAAGCGCAGTTTACTGAAGTAAATGAGCATTCCGAGCCTGTTTTTAACGCAGTAGGTCCGACGCGCAGCAGATCGTGATCAGCCGCGGAACTCGGCACGGCCCTTGTATGGTGCCTTGGCGCCGAGCTGCTCTTCGATACGCAGCAACTGGTTGTATTTGGAAACGCGGTCGGAACGGCACAGCGAACCGGTCTTGATCTGACCGGCGGCAGTACCCACGGCCAGGTCGGCGATGGTGCTGTCTTCGGTTTCGCCACTGCGGTGCGAGATCACGGCGGTGAAGCCAGCAGCCTTGGCCATCTGGATGGCTTCCAGGGTCTCGGTCAGCGAGCCGATCTGGTTGAACTTGATCAGGATCGAGTTGCCGATCTTTTCGTCGATGCCGCGCTTGAGGATCTTGGTGTTGGTGACGAACAGGTCGTCGCCAACCAGCTGTACCTTGGCACCGATCTTGTCGGTCAGGACTTTCCAGCTGGCCCAGTCGGACTCGTCCATGCCGTCTTCGATGGAGATGATCGGATAACGCTCAGTCAGGCCCGCCAGGTAGTCGGCGAAACCTTCACCGCTGAATACCTTGCCTTCGCCGGCCAGGTCGTATTCACCATTCTTGTAAAACTCGCTCGATGCGCAGTCCAGCGCCAGGGTCACGTCGTCACCCAGCTTGTAGCCGGCGTTGGCAACGGCTTCAGCGATGGCGGCCAGAGCGTCTTCGTTGGAGGCCAGGTTCGGCGCGAAGCCGCCTTCGTCACCCACAGCGGTGTTCAGGCCACGGGCTTTGAGCACGGCTTTGAGGTGATGGAAGATCTCGGCGCCCATACGCAGCGCCTCGGCAAAGCTCGATGCGCCAACCGGCTGCACCATGAATTCCTGGATGTCGACGTTGTTGTCGGCATGCTCGCCGCCATTGATGATGTTCATCATCGGCACCGGCATGGAGTAGACGCCCGGGGTGCCGTTCAGATCAGCGATGTGCGCATACAGCGGCACACCCTTGGCCTGGGCAGCGGCCTTGGCGGCAGCCAGGGACACGGCGAGGATGGCGTTGGCGCCCAGTTTGGCCTTGTTCTCGGTACCGTCGAGCTCGATCATCGCGCGGTCCAGCGCCTGCTGATCGGTCGCGTCCTTGCCCAGCAGCAGGTCACGGATCGGGCCGTTGATGTTGGCGACGGCTTTCAGCACGCCCTTGCCCAGGTAACGGCTCTTGTCGCCGTCACGCAGCTCCAGCGCTTCGCGCGAGCCGGTGGAAGCGCCGGACGGAGCGCACGCGCTGCCGACGATACCGCCTTCCAGAATTACATCCGCTTCCACGGTGGGGTTGCCGCGGGAGTCGAGAACCTCACGACCCTTGATGTCGACGATCTTTGCCATTCTTGATAACGCTCCAAAGGTTGACGATAAGACGGCAGCAGCAGGCTGCACTGGGCCGCCGCTGCCGGAGGGCAGATCGACGGCTCACTCTGACTCACGGGTCAGGGGGATTTTTCTCGGGCGGCACTTTACCGGATTACGACCGGCTCAGGCAGTCTCGATTGGCGGAAAACTCTTGATCAGGTCATCCAGCTGCTTGAGCTGAGTGAGGAACGGCTCCAGCTTGTTCAGGCGCAGGGCGCATGGACCGTCGCACTTGGCGTTTTCCGGATCCGGATGGGCCTCGAGGAACAGGCCTGCCAGGCCCTGGCTCATGCCGGCCTTGGCCAGATCGGTAACCTGGGCGCGGCGACCGCCAGCAGAGTCGGCGCGACCACCCGGCATCTGCAGGGCGTGGGTCACATCGAAGAACACCGGATACTCGAACTGCTTCATGATGCCGAAGCCGAGCATGTCCACCACCAGGTTGTTGTAACCGAAGGAGGAACCACGCTCGCAGAGGATCAACTGATCATTACCGGCCTCTTCGCACTTGGCCAGGATGTGCTTCATTTCCTGCGGGGCGAGGAACTGTGCCTTCTTGATGTTGATCACCGCACCGGTCTTGGCCATGGCCACCACCAGGTCGGTCTGCCGCGACAGGAAGGCCGGCAGCTGGATGATGTCGCACACCTCGGCCACTGCAGCCGCCTGGTGCGGTTCGTGAACGTCGGTGATCACCGGCACACCGAAGGTCTTCTTCACTTCCTCGAAGATCTTCATGCCCTCCTCCAGGCCCGGGCCACGGAAGGAGGTGATGGAGGAACGGTTGGCCTTGTCGAAACTGGCCTTGAACACGTAGGGGATGCCGAGCTTCTCGGTCACCCGTACGTACTCTTCGCAGGCCTGCATGGCCAGGTCACGCGACTCGAGCACGTTGATGCCACCGAACAGCACGAACGGCTTGTCGTTGGCGATCTCAATGCCGCGAACCTTGATGATCTTCTGTGCCATGGATCAGACCT
Source organism: Ectopseudomonas toyotomiensis (assembly GCF_017167985.1). NCBI lineage: Bacteria > Pseudomonadati > Pseudomonadota > Gammaproteobacteria > Pseudomonadales > Pseudomonadaceae > Ectopseudomonas > Ectopseudomonas toyotomiensis. The sequence goes on from NZ_CP070505.1 coordinate 493,572, forward strand.
TCTTCGCTTTCTGTGCCAGGGCAGCGTTGACGAAACCGCTGAACAGCGGGTGACCGTCACGCGGCGTGGAGGTGAATTCCGGGTGGAACTGGCACGCGACGAACCAGGGATGGTTCGGCGCCTCGACCACTTCGACCAGCGCGCCATCGCCGGAACGACCAGTGACCTTCAGGCCAGCCTCGGTCAGCTGCGGCAGCAGGTTGTTGTTCACTTCGTAGCGATGACGGTGACGCTCGACGATCACGTCCTTGCCGTAGCAGTCATGCACCAGAGAGCCAGCCTGCAGCTGGCAGTCCTGAGCACCCAGGCGCATGGTGCCGCCGAGGTCGGAGCTTTCGCTACGCTGCTCGGTCGCACCGGTCGCGTCCTGCCATTCGGTGATCAGGCCGACCACCGGATGCGTGCTGGCCATGTCGAATTCGGAAGAGTTGGCGTCGGTCCAGCCCACGACGTTACGGGCGTACTCGATCACTGCCACCTGCATGCCGAGGCAGATACCCAGGTAAGGAATCTTGTTCTCACGGGCGTACTGCACGGTCTTGATCTTGCCTTCCACGCCACGCAGACCGAAGCCGCCCGGCACCAGGATGGCATCGACACCTTCAAGCAGCGCGGTGCCCTGATTCTCGATGTCTTCGGAATCGATATAACGCAGGTTGACCTTGGTACGGTTCTGGATGCCGGCGTGGCTCATCGCCTCGATCAGCGACTTGTACGCATCGAGCAATTCCATGTACTTGCCGACCATGGCGATGGTGACTTCTTTTTCCGGGTTGAGCTTGGCATCGACCACGCGATCCCACTCGGACAGGTCGGCACCGCCGCATTCCAGGCCGAAGCGCTCGACGACGAAGTCGTCCAGGCCCTGGGCATGGAGCACGCCCGGAATCTTGTAGATGGTGTCGACGTCTTCCAGGCTGATCACCGCACGCTCTTCGACGTTGGTGAACAGGGCGATCTTGCGCCGCGAGGACACATCGATCGGGTGGTCGGAACGGCACACCAGCACGTCCGGCTGCAGGCCGATGGAGCGCAGCTCCTTGACCGAATGCTGGGTAGGCTTGGTTTTGGTCTCGCCGGCGGTGGCGATATACGGCACCAGGGTCAGGTGCATCAGCATGGCGCGCTTGGCGCCCACTTCCACACGCAGCTGACGAATGGCTTCGAGGAACGGCTGCGACTCGATGTCGCCGACGGTACCGCCGATTTCCACCAGGGCCACGTCGGCATCGCCGGCGCCCTTGATGATGCGACGCTTGATCTCGTCGGTGATGTGCGGAATGACCTGGATGGTCGCGCCCAGGTAGTCACCACGGCGCTCCTTGCGCAGCACGTCTTCGTACACCCGACCGGTGGTGAAGTTGTTGCTCTTGGTCATCGTGGTGCGGATGAACCGCTCGTAGTGACCCAGGTCGAGGTCGGTCTCGGCGCCGTCGTGAGTGACGAACACCTCACCGTGCTGGAACGGGCTCATGGTGCCCGGATCGACGTTGATGTAAGGGTCCAGCTTGAGCATGGTGACCTTCAGGCCCCGCGCCTCCAGGATGGCCGCCAGTGAAGCCGAGGCGATGCCTTTCCCCAATGAAGAAACAACACCACCCGTGACGAAGATGTAGCGCGTCATGAAAAACCCTAGAAGTCTGCGTTTAAGCGGTCAGTGCCGCCGGGGAAAGCGAAGGAGCGCCATCAGTACGAACAATGGCAAGCTCGCCAAGCTCCCTGAGGGAGTCGGCAAAAGCTGTAGTAAGACGGGAGCGTAGTCTACCCGAAAGGCCTTACCAGCTCAAACCTTGCGCGCCGATAGGCGGCGACCAGTGCAGACGCACCCCGCCGGCCTGGATTTCTGACGACTGCGACAGGTTCGCCACCGCCATCAGCTCATCACCAGCGAACAGCAGCGGCAGCCGTGGACGCACGAATGCCGGCACGCGCAGCTCGTTGAGCAGACGCTTGAGATCACGCCTGCCACGCCCCGGCAGTAGCAGCGACTCACCGCCCTGGCGGTAACGCAAATGCCAGCGACCTTGCGGCAACTCGCCCTGTAGATGCACATGACCATTGTCGGGAAGTTCGACCGATTCGGAAAACGAGTCGCAGGCCAGATCGAGTGGATCCAGCGGCCGCAGCCACTCACCACTGAGCCACCAAAGCCGACCATCGGCACGGTGCAACTCGCCATCGGTCAGTTTCCAGATCGGTGCCGCATCCGTGGCGGCATCACGCAGGTCACACCAGCCGGCCCAGTGATCGCTATCGGGCAGGCGCGTCAGTGGCGCCAACCAGTGGCGCAGCAGATTACGCTGACGCGCATCGCTCAGCGCGCTCACTGCCGACAATTCCAGAGACGGTAGAGTCAGCCAGGGGCATGCCGAAACGCCATGGGTAGCCGCCAGGTCCATCGCAGCCAACTCATCCAGCAATTGCTGAGTTTCACCCAGGTGCCTGGCGCTACGCGCGATATTTGCCGTGAACTGCGGCCAGCGTTCGGCCAGCAGCGGCATCACCTGTCTGCGTAGGAAATTGCGACTGAAACGCTCGTCGGCATTGCTCGGGTCCTCGATCCAGGTAAGGCCATGACTCTGCGCATATTCACGCAACTCAGCTCGAGAGCTGTCGAGCAACGGCCGAAACAGACCGCCCTGCCCCAACGACCGACTGGCCGGCATCGCCGCCAGCCCGCGTACGCCGGCACCGCGCAACAGACGAAATAGCAGAGTTTCGGCTTGATCGTTGCGATGCTGGCCACTTAGCAACACTTCGCCCGGTTTCAACCGCTCGCAGAAAGCCTGGTAACGCGCGCTTCGTGCAGCCTGTTCAAGGCTGGCACCTGGCGTGACCCGAACCCTGACGACTTCGAGAGCAATGCCCAACTGCTCGCAGACACGTGCGCAATGTTCCGGCCAGGCGTCGCCGGCCGGCTGCAGTCCATGATGGACATGAATGGCGTACAGCGGCGGCAGTTCCTCGTGCCGCGCCCAGTCGGCGAGCAGATGCAGCAGCACGCTGGAATCCAGGCCACCGGAGAAGGCAATACGCCAGGCAGGGGCCGTACGCCAAGGTTGCAGAGCCTGGCGCAGGCGAAGTTCGAGAGCAGTCATCATTCAAGCTTAAACAACAACGGGCCCGAAGGCCCGTGGTGGTGTGCGATAGATATCGTAGGGTGCGCCATGCGCACCAAGATACCGGCGCTACAGCCATTGGTGCGCACAGCGCACCCTACAACAGCCGTTGAGAAACTCAGGCGATGCCGTAGCTCATCAGACGGTCATAACGACGCTTGAGCAGCGTCTCGGTGTCATGCTTCTGCAGGCTGGCCAGTTGCTTGGTCAGCTCCTGGCGGATCGACTCGGAAGCCGCCGCCGGGTCGCGGTGCGCGCCGCCCAGTGGCTCGGCGATGACCTGATCGACGATACCCAGATCCTTCAGGCGCTCGGCGGTGATGCCCATGGCCTCGGCGGCATCCGGCGCTTTCTCGGCGGTGCGCCAGAGGATCGAGGCGCAACCTTCCGGCGAGATCACCGAGTAGGTGGAGTACTGCAGCATGTTCAACTGGTCGCAGACACCGATGGCCAGCGCACCGCCGGAACCACCTTCACCGATCACCGTGGCGATGATCGGCGTCTTCAGGCGCGCCATCACACGCAGGTTCCAGGCGATGGCCTCGCTCTGGCCGCGCTCCTCGGCATCGATACCCGGGTAGGCACCGGGCGTGTCGATGAAGGTGAGAATCGGCATCTTGAAGCGTTCGGCCATTTCCATCAGGCGGCAGGCCTTGCGGTAACCTTCCGGACGCGGCATGCCAAAGTTGCGGCGCACCTTCTCGCGCACCTCACGGCCCTTCTGGTGGCCGATGATCATCACCGGCTGGTCGCCCAGACGGGCAATGCCACCGACGATGGCGGCGTCGTCGGAGAAGTGACGATCACCATGCAGCTCGTCGAACTCGGTAAAGATGTGCTGGATGTAATCCAGGGTATACGGGCGGCGCGGATGGCGAGCCAACTGAGCGATCTGCCAGCTGGTCAGGTTGCCGAAGATGCTTTCGGTCAGGGTGCTGCTCTTGTCCTGCAGGCGGGCAATCTCATCGCCGATATTCAGCGAGTTGTCGTTACCAACCAGGCGTAGCTCTTCGATCTTGGCTTGCAGGTCGGCGATCGGCTGTTCGAAATCGAGGAAATTCGGGTTCATAGTCATCCGTCTTGCGTCGACGGCCAAGTGGCCGGGGAGCTGTATCCATTAGGCGCCCTACCTTAAGGGATAGGACGCAGCGGGTCGACACCCGCAGGTGTCGATGCCAACACAAAGGGGTATTTTTCCCCTCTTGCATCAGCGGTAGTGCAAAAAGACGTTGTCGCGCCCGAACTGGTCACGCAATGCCTGAATCAAAGTGTCGGCCGGGTCGATTCGCCAGGCCTCGCCGAATTGAAGCAAGGCGCGTGCCTCCTCGCCACTGTAGTCGACGGTCACCGGGCAAGCGCCCTTGTGCTTGCTGCACAACTCGGCCAGCCAACGGAGGCGATCCCCCTTGAGCGCTTCGCTGGCGACCTTCACCCGCAGGCTGTCGGCCAGGCCGGTACGCGCCTCTTCCAGGCTCATCACGCGCTTGGCGCGCAGACGCAGACCACCGGAGAAGTCGTCGTTGCTGACTTCGCCCTCGACCACCACCAACGCATCGTTCTGCAGCAGCGCCTGGTTGCTAGCGAAGGCATCGGCGAACAAGGACGCCTCAATGCGTCCGGAGCGGTCGTCGAGGGTGATGAAGCCCATCTTGTCGCCCTTCTTGTTCTTCATCACCCGTAGGTTGACGATCATCCCGGCGATGGTCTGGGTGTCCCGCGCCGGCTTGAGCTCAACAATGCGCTGGCGGGCGAAACGGCGAATCTCGCCTTCGTACTCGTCGATGGGGTGACCGGACAGGTAGATACCCAGGGTGTCCTTCTCGCCTTTCAGACGCTCTTTGATCGGCAGCTCGCGGGCCTTGCGGTGGTTGGCATAGACGTCGGCCTCGGGCTCGGCGAACAGGCCGCCGAACAGGTCCATGTGGCCGCTCTCGGCGCTGCGCGCAGTCTGCTCGGCGGACTGCACGGCCTCTTCCATGGACGCCAGCAGCACGGCGCGGTTCTTGTCGACACTGGCCTGGTAGGCTTTGAGCTCGTCCTGATAGTACGGGCCGAGACGATCCAGCGCGCCGCTGCGGATCAAGGCTTCAAGGGTGCGCTTGTTGATGCGCTTGAGGTCGACACGGTTGCAGAAGTCGAACAGATCCTTGAACGGCCCACCTTCGGCGCGGCATTCAACGATGGCCTCGACCGGGCCCTCGCCCACGCCCTTGACCGCACCCAGGCCATAGACGATACGGCCGTCGTCGTTGACGGTGAACTTGAACTCGGAGACGTTCACGTCTGGCGGTTCGATGCGCAACTTCATGTTGCGGCACTCTTCCACCAGGATCACCACCTTGTCGGTGTTGTGCATATCCGCCGACAGCACGGCGGCCATGAACGGCGCCGGGTAATGCGCCTTGAGCCAGGCGGTCTGGTAGGAGACCAGACCGTAAGCGGCCGAGTGCGACTTGTTGAAACCGTAACCGGCGAACTTTTCCACCAGATCGAAGATGTTACCCGCTAGATTGGCGTCGATGCCATTGCTGGCACAACCTTCGATGAAGCCGCCGCGCTGCTTGGCCATCTCCTCGGGCTTCTTCTTGCCCATGGCACGACGCAGCATGTCCGCCTGTCCCAGGGTGTAGCCACCCATGACCTGGGCGATCTGCATCACCTGCTCCTGATACAGGATGATGCCGTAGGTGGGCTTGAGCACCGGCTCGAGGCCGGCGTACTGATAATCCGGGTGCGGGTAGGACAACTCGGCGCGGCCGTGCTTACGATTGATGAAGTCGTCCACCATGCCGGACTGCAGCGGGCCCGGGCGGAACAGCGCCACCAGGGCGATCATGTCTTCCAGGCAGTCGGGCTTGAGCTTCTTGATCAGCTCCTTCATGCCGCGCGATTCAAGCTGGAAGACCGCGGTGGTCTCCGCCTTCTGCAGCATGTCGTAGGTTTTCTTGTCATCCAGCGGGATGAAGTCGATGTTGACCAGGTCCTCATCCGAGGCGCCATCGCGCTTCTGGATGCGGTGGACGGTTTCCAACGCCCACTTGATGATGGTCAGGGTGCGCAGGCCGAGGAAGTCGAACTTGACCAGCCCGGCCTGCTCGACGTCGTCCTTGTCGAACTGGGTCACCAGGCCGCCACCCTCCTCGTCACAGGCGATCGGCGAGAAGTCGGTGAGCTTGGTCGGCGCGATCACCACACCACCAGCGTGCTTGCCGGTACCGCGCACCACCCCTTCGAGTTTGAGGGACATGTCCCAGATTTCCTGGGCTTCCTCGTCGTTCTTGAGGAACTCGCGTAGCGGCTCCTCCATCTCGTAGGCCTTCTCCAGGGTCATGCCCACTTCGAAGGGGATCATCTTCGACAGACGGTCGGCCAGACCGTAGGACTTACCCTGCGCCCGGGCGACGTCGCGCACCACCGCCTTGGCCGCCATCGAGCCGAAGGTGATGATCTGGCTCACCGCGTTGCGCCCGTATTTCTCGGCCACGTAGTCGATCACACGGTCGCGGCCGTCCATGCAGAAGTCGACGTCGAAGTCGGGCATGGACACCCGCTCGGGGTTGAGGAATCGTTCGAACAGCAAGTCATAGGCCAGCGGATCGAGGTCGGTGATCTTCAGCACGTAGGCCACCAGCGAACCGGCACCCGAACCACGGCCCGGGCCGACCGGCACGCCGTTGCTCTTGGCCCACTGGATGAAGTCCATCACGATCAGGAAGTAACCGGGGAAACCCATCTGGATGATGATGTCGAGTTCGAAGTTGAGGCGGTCGATGTAGACCTGCTTCTTGGCCTCGTAATCCGGCGTATCCTTGGGCAGCAGCACTTCGAGACGCTCTTCCAGGCCCTCGAAGGAGGCGTGGCGCAGGTAGTCGTCGATGCCCATGCCATTGGGCGTGGGAAAATCCGGCAGAAAGTATTTGCCGAGTTGCACGTCGATGTTGCAGCGCTTGGCGATCTCGACGGTGTTCTCCAGTGCCTCGGGCAGGTCGGAGAACAGCTCCCACATTTCCTCGGCGCTTTTCAGATACTGCTGATCGGAGTAATGCCGCGGCCGGCGCGGGTCGTCCAGGGTACGACCTTCACCGATGCAGACGCGAGTTTCGTGCGCCTCGAAATCGCCCTGCTTGATGAAGCGCACGTCGTTGGTTGCCACCAGCGGCGCCTCGACGCGATCGGCCAGGGCCACGGCGGCGTGCAGATATTCCTCATCGCCAACACGGCTGGTGCGCTGCACCTCCAGATAGAAGCGATCCGGGAACACTGCCATCCATTCACGCAGGCGCATTTCGGCCAACGCTTCATCACCGGTCAGCAGCGCCTGGCCGACTTCGCCTTCACGCGCGCCGGATAGCGCGATGAGGCCCTCGGCGGCGTCCTTGACCCAGTCGCGCTGGATGATCACCAGGTCGTTGCTCTGCCCTTCGGCCCAGCCACGGGAGATCAGTTCGGTGAGGTTGCGGTAGCCCTTGGCGTTCATCGCCAGCAGGGTCAGGCGCGTCAGCGGGCCGTCTTCCTCGGCGCTGGCCATCCAGATATCGGCGCCGCAGATCGGCTTGACCCCGGCGCCCATGGCCGCCTTGTAGAACTTCACCAGTGAGCACATGTTGCTCATGTCGGTGACCGCAACCGCCGGCATGCCGGCCCCGGCCACGGCCTTGATCAGCGGTTTGACCCGCACCAGGCCATCGACCAGGGAGTATTCGGTGTGCAGACGCAGGTGGACGAAAGCTTGGGTCATGGGCGGCCTTGCAGGTGAAAACGACAAAGCGCGGATTGTAGCCTAAGCGGGTCTGGCTGAGGGCCAGAGGTTCAGACTGTAGCGGCGATACAATCGATAGCTACAGGCTCGAGCAACGCGCGCACCGGTGCGAAGGAACGCCGATGAATAGGCGTCGGCCCCAGGCGCTGCAAGGCTTCCAGGTGAACGGGCGTGGGGTAGCCCTTGTGGCCGGCGATGCCGTAACCGGGATAGAGACGATCCATCTCGAGCATCTCGCGGTCGCGACTGACCTTGGCCAAGATCGAAGCCGCGGCTATTGCCGGCACCCGGCTATCGCCCTTGACCACCGGCGCACTCGGCACCGCCAGCTTTGGACAGCGATTGCCGTCGATCAATGCCAGTCTCGGTGTCACGTGAAGCCCTTCGACAGCCCGCTGCATGGCCAGCATGGTGGCATGCAGGATATTCAGGCGGTCGATCTCCTCCACCTCGGCGCGGGCAATGCACCAGGCCAGAGCCTTCTCGCGAATCTCGTCGAACAGCACTTCACGGCGCACCTCGGAGAGTTTCTTCGAGTCGTTCAGGCCGAGAATCGGCCGCGCCGGATCGAGGATCACCGCAGCCGTGACCACGGCACCGCAGAGCGGGCCACGGCCGACTTCGTCGACACCGGCGACCAGTTCTTCGACCAGGGTAAAATCGAGACCCAGCTGCATCAGCCACGCCCTGCCAGCTTGAGCACCGCATCGGCCGCCGACACCGAGGCATCGCGGCGCAGCGCACGGTGAATCACGTCGAAGCCCTCGGTCTGCACTTGCCCACCGTCGATCAACGGCGCAACGGCCTGGGCCAGAGCCTCGGGAGTCGCTGCATCCTGAATCAGCTCAGGCACCAGCAGACGCTCGGCCAGCAGATTAGGCAACGAGATATAGGGGCTCTTCACCAGGCGTTTGAGGATGCGATAGGTCAGCGGCGCTACGCGGTACGCCACCACCATAGGCCGCTTGTACAGCAGCGCTTCCAGGGTCGCAGTACCCGAAGCGATCAACACCGCATCGCAGGCAGCCAGCGCCTCGTGGGAGCGGCCATTGAGCAGCGTCAGCGGCAAATCACGCCCGGCCAACATCTGCTCCAGCTGCTCGCGACGCTCGGGCGTGGCGCAAGGCAGCAGGAAATGAATACCTGGGCGCAGTGCGCGCAGTCGAATCGCCGCATCGAGAAACAGCTCACCGAGACGCGCAACTTCACCGCCACGACTGCCGGGCATCAGGGCCACTACCGGCTCGTCCTGCGGCAGATCCAGCACCTCGCGCGCAGCAGCACGATCAGCCTGCTGCGGAATCGCATCGGCCAGCGGATGACCAACGAAGCGCACCGGCACCTGATGCTCGTCGTAGAACTGCGCCTCGAACGGGAACAGGGTCAGCATCAGGTCGCAGGCTTCACGAATCTTCAGCACGCGCTTCTGCCGCCAGGCCCAGACCGAGGGGCTGACGTAGTGCACGGTCTTGATACCGGCACGGCGCAGCTTGAGCTCCAGGCCCAGGTTGAAATCGGGCGCATCGATACCGATAAAAACATCAGGTTGCGCGGCGATCAGATCGCGAGCCAGTTGCCGACGGCGCCCCAGTAACTCGAACAGACGGCCTAGTACCTCGACCAGGCCCATCACGGCCAAGCGCTCCATCGGGAAATAGGATTTAAGGCCTTCGGCTTCCATGCGCGCGCCGCCAACACCGATGAACTCGGCATCCGGATGGCGCTGCTTGATGGCCTGCATCAGGCCGGAACCGAGGATGTCACCGGACGCCTCACCGGCGACCAGTGCGACGCGAATAGGTCTGCTCATAGGTATCAGCGCGTGATGCCGCGCGTGGAGGCCTGAATCGAATCACGGAAAATCGCCACTTCCGGGAACTGAGCAGCGGACTCGGCCAGTTCGGCCAGAGCCTGCTCGACGGTCAGTCCCTGGCGATAAACCAGCTTGTAGCCCTTGCGCAGGGCGGCGATGGCCTCGGCAGAGAAACCACGCCGGCGCATGCCCTCGAAGTTCATGCTGCGCGCTTCGGCCGGGTTGCCGAACACAGTAACGAAAGCCGGAACATCCTTGCCAATCGCAGTGCCCATGCCCGAGAAGCTGTGCGCGCCAATGCGGCAGAACTGATGCACCAGGGTATAGCCGGACAGAATCGCCCAGTCATCGACCCAGACATGCCCAGCCAGGGCCGTGTTGTTGACCAGGATGCAATGATTGCCGATCACACTGTCATGGCCGATATGGGCATAGGCCATGATCAGGTTGTGATCGCCAATGGTGGTTTCGCTACGATCCTGCACGGTGCCACGGTGAATGGTGACACCCTCACGAATCGTATTGTGATCACCGATCACCAGGCGCGTCGCCTCGCCCTTGTATTTCAGGTCTGGGGTGTCTTCACCGACCGAAGAAAACTGGTAGATGCGGTTGTGCTTGCCGATCACGGTCGGCCCCTTGAGCACGACGTGCGGGCCGATGACTGTACCCTCGCCGATTTCCACATCGGCCCCGACAATGCTCCACGGGCCAACGACGACGTCGTCGGCCAATCTGGCACTGGGATCGATGATCGCGCGGGGGTCAATCAAACTCATAGCTTGCGTTCCGCACAGATGATTTCAGCGGAGCAGACTTCCTTGCCATCGACGGTGGCGCGGCACTCGAATTTCCAGATGCTGCGACGATCGCTCAGGTATTTGGCTTCCAGCGTAAGCTGATCACCCGGCAGCACCGGCGAACGGAAACGCAGTTTGTCGGAGCCGACGAAGTAATACAGGGTGCCATCGGCCGGCTTCACGCCCATCATCTTGAAGCCGAGGATACCGGCAGCCTGGGCCATGGCCTCGATGATCAGAACGCCGGGCATGATTGGATGCTCGGGGAAATGACCGTTGAAGAACGGCTCATTGATGCTGACATTCTTATAGGCGCGAATCTGCTTGCCTTCGACGTCCAGGTCCACCACGCGGTCCACCAGCAGGAACGGATAGCGGTGCGGCAAATATTCACGAATTTCGTTGATGTCCATCATGTCCGATTAAGCCTGTAAGAAAAGAAAAGAGCACGGTCACACCGTGCTCAGGCATCAGATGAGACGTTTGCCGTCTGGGTCACGGCGGCCAGCTGTTTTTCCAGCTCACGCAGTCGCTTGGCCATATCGTCCAACTGACGAATACGGGCTGCACTCTTCTTCCACTCGCCCGCCGGTTGCATGGCAGTGCCTGAAGAATAGGCGCCCGGCTCGGTGATCGAGCGAGTCACCATGGTCATACCGGTGACAAACACGTTGTCGCACACCTCGATATGGCCAACCATGCCCACACCGCCGGCGATCATGCAGTTCTTGCCGATCTTGGTGCTGCCGGAAATGCCGCAGCAGCCCGCCATGGCCGTGTTGTCACCGATCTGCACGTTGTGCGCGATCATGATCTGGTTATCCAGCTTCACGCCATTACCGATCAAGGTATCGGACAGCGCACCGCGATCCACCGTGGTGTTGGCGCCGATCTCGACGTCATCACCGATGGTCACCCCACCGATCTGTGCGATCTTCTGCCAGACGCCCTTTTCGTTGGCGAATCCGAAGCCTTCGCCACCGATCACCGCGCCGGACTGGATCACTACACGCTTGCCGATCTGCACATCGTGGTACAGCGTCACGCGCGGAGCCAGCCAACCACCCTCACCGATCACGCTACGCGCACCGACCACGCAATGCGCACCGATGCTCACATCAGCACCGACGCGAGCACCGCTTTCGATGACCGCAAAGGCGCCGATACTGGCGCTCGGATCGACCTGAGCATCACCTGCAACCTGCGCAGTGGCGTGAATGCCGGGAGCCGCCTTGGGCTTGCGGTCGAACACATGCGAAAGCTGGGCATAGGCCAGATAAGGATTGGCAACGATCAAGGCATCGCCAGCATAGCCTTCAGCATCGGCTGCGGTGAGCAACACGGCACCGGCCTGAGTCTGCGCCAGAAACTTGCGGTACTGGGCATTGGCCAGGAAGCTCAATTGTTCGGGCCCGGCCTCCTGTAAGGTGGCCAGGCCCGTGATGACCTTAGCTTCGGCGCCACGCAAGGTGGCGCCCAGGCGCTCGGCCAGCTGGCCGAGGGTAAATGTCGCAGTCATGCTTAACGCATCTGATTCATGCGCTCGATGACCTGGCGAGTGATGTCGTATTGAGGTTTGACATCGATCACCGCACCGCGCTCGAGTACCAGGTCGAAGTTACCGTTCTTGATCACTTCTTCGACAGCCTTGTCCAGATTCGGCTTCAGCTTGGCCAGCATCTCGCGGTCAGCGATTGCCTTGGCTTCGTTCAGCTCCTTGGACTGGAACTGGAAGTCACGAGCCTTCTGCTTGAATTCGAGCTCGAGGCGCTCGCGCTCGGCCTGCTGCATCTTCTCGCCGTCCTTGACCATGCGATCCTGGATACGCTTGGCGTCGCTTTCCAGGGTCTTGAGCTTGTTCAGCTGCGGGCCGAACTTCTTCTCGGCATCGACGGCGTAGCGCTTGGCTGCGTCCGACTCGAGCAGCGCCATCTGATAGTTCAGCACGGCCACCTTCATCTCGGCGAACGCCGGAGTGGCGATCAGGGCGGCGGTGAACAGAACCAGTTGAGTCAACTTACGCACAATGCACTCCTGCAACAAAACTGTTGGCTTTCTGTGAAACGAACTTAGAAGGTTTGACCCAGGGAGAACTGGAATACCTGGGTATCGGCATCATCCGGCTTCTTGATCGGCATGGCCAGACTGAAGCTCAGCGGGCCCAGTGCGGTGATCCAGGTCAGGCCGACACCCACGGAGCTGGCCATGCTGCTGAAGTCGATATTGCAGCTGTCGCTCAGCCTCTTCTGGCTGGAGCTGCAGTTGGTATCGAAGACATTACCCACGTCCCAGAACAATGCGGTACGCAGCGAGCGCTGATCCTTGACGAACGGCAGCGGGAAGAGCATCTCGACACCGCCCTGCACCAGTACGTTACCACCGAACGGCAGCGGGTCCTGGTCCGGGTCGCGCAGGGTGCCCGGTTTGGCACCGCTACTCGGCGTACTGCGCGGCCCAAGGCTGCTGTCTTCGAAACCACGTACCGAGTTGAAGCCACCCGCGTAGTAGTGCTCGTAGAACGGCAGCTCAGCCGTGGAACCGTAGCTGTCGCCATAACCCAGCTGGGTATGGAAACGCAGGGTGTAGTTGTCGCTGATCGGGGTGAAGACCTGACCACGGTAGTCGAGCTTGTAGAACGACAGATCGCTACCTGGCAGCGTGGTTTCCAGCACCAGGCTCTGCGAATGACCACGGTTGGCCAGTACACCACGGTTCAGGGTCGACTCGGACCAGCCGATGGACCCCTTGAAGTTCAGGTAGTTATCGCCCTCAGAGTCGATGAAATCGAAGATCTCGTCGACGGTATAACGACCGGTATCGATGGTGTCCTGCTGCACGGTCAGACCGTAGGTCAGACGCGCGGTTTCGCTGATCGGGTAGCCGATATTGACACCTGCACCCAGGCTGTCGACCGAATAGCTGGATACGTCGACATCGAGCTCATCGTAGTCGGTGGTGCGGTAGAAGGCGTTGTAACCCAGGCTGACACCGTCGACGGTCCAGTAGGGGTCAACGAAGCCGAAGCTGTATCGGGTCTGGTATTCGCTGCGGGTCAGGCCGATGCTGACGCGGTTACCGGTACCCAGGAAGTTGTTCTGGCTGATCGAGCCACCGAGGATCAGACCGGCGTTCTGAGCAAAACCGACGCTGGCGGTGATGGAGCCGGACGGCTGCTCTTCGACGCTGTAGTTGACGTCGATCTGGTCGTCGGTACCCGGTACCTGCGGGGTTTCGACGTTGACCTCCTTGAAGAAGCCCAGACGCTCCAGACGCACCTTGGACTGGTCGATCAGGTAGGTCGAGGCCCAGCCACCTTCCATCTGACGCATTTCGCGACGCAGCACCTCGTCCTCGGACTTGGTGTTGCCGCGGAAGTTGATGCGATTGACGTAAGCGCGCTTGCCCGGATCGACGAAGAAGGTGATCGAAACGGTGTTGTCCTCGTCGTGCGCTTCCGGCACGCCATTGACGTTGGCGAAGGTATAGCCTTCGTTACCGAGGCGGCGGGTGATCAGCTCACTGGTGGTGGTCATGATCTTGCGCGAGAAGACCTGCCCTTCCTTGACCAGCAGCAGTGCACGCACGTCTTCTTCCGGCACCTTGAGGTCACCGGAAAGCTTCACGTCACGGACGCTGTACTTCTCGCCCTCTTCGACGTTGACGGTGATGTAGACGTGCTTCTTGTCCGGGGTGATGGATACCTGGGTGGAGCTGATATCCATATTGATGTAGCCGCGGTCCAGGTAGTAGGAGCGCAGGCGCTCGAGGTCACCGGACAGTTTCTCGCGGGCATACTTGTCGTCGTTCTTGAAGAAGGACAGCCAGTTGGTGGTCTTCAGCTCGAACAGATCGACCAGATCTTCATCGGAGAACACGGTGTTGCCGACCACGTTGATGTGGGAGATGGCAGCAACGGTGCCTTCGTTGATGGTGATCTTCAGCGCCACGCGGTTACGCGGCTGCGGAATGACTTCGGCTTCGATCTCGGCCGAATAGCGACCCTGAGCGACATACTGGCGCTGCAGCTCGTTACGCACGCCTTCCAGGGTGGCGCGCTGGAAGATTTCGCCCTCGGCCAGACCGGACTGATTCAGGCCCTTGAGCAGGTCTTCTGTAGTGATGGCCTTGTTGCCTTCGATCTCGATACCAGAGATGGAGGGACGCTCGACCACGGTAACCACCAGCACGTCACCATCGCGACCGAGCTGGATATCCTGGAAGAAGCCGGTACGGAACAGGGAGCGGGTGGCATCGACCAGTTGGCGATCATCTACCTGCTCGCCCACGTTGAGCGGCAGCGCGCCGAATACGCTGCCAGCGGAAACCCGCTGCAGGCCATTGACGCGTATATCGGAGATGGTGAAGGACTCGGCGTGAACTTCGGCGATCATCAATGCGGACAGTACCGCAGGTAGCAGCAGACGTTTCATGAAGTCCTTTCTTATTCCAACTGACGATAAAAACTGCCGCTTAAGCGACACTTCTTTTAAATCTCAAGAACGTATTCAGCAATGCTCACAGGCGGCTGAGGTCGTTGACCAGGGCAAGCAACATGACCCCGATGACCAGACTGATGCCGATCTGCATCCCCCAACCCTGAACCCGCTCAGACAAGGGGCGACCACGCACCCACTCGACCAGATAAAACAGCAGATGCCCACCATCCAGTACGGGAATGGGCAGCAGATTGAGAACCCCCAAGCTAATACTCAGATATGCAAGGAATTTCAGGAAATCCCCCAGCCCTGACTCAGCTGAAGCGCCCGCCACTTTAGCAATGGTTATCGGCCCACTCAAGTTTTTTACCGAGAGCTCCCCGAACAGCATTTTCTTCAGCGAATCGAGGGTCAGCAGGCTCATGGACCAGGTTTGACGCATGCCTTCGACAACGCCATCGAGCGGACCGTAGCGCACCTCGCGGAGCATCTCCGGCGGCCATTCGACGTCCTGCACGCCGGCGCCCAGGTAGCCACTGCGGGCCTCTCCTTCACCGCGCGATGCCAGAGTCAGCTGCACATCCTGCGTTTGCCCGGCGCGTTCGAAGCGCAACGTGACCGCCTCGCCCGGCAATGCCCGGACGCGATCGACCAGATCCTGCCAGTCGACCAGGGGCTCGCCATCGAGGGCCAGCAACCTGTCCCCTGCCTGCAGCCCTGCGGCGTGGGCAGGCCCCTTGGAATCGACTTCAGCCAGAACCGGCTCCAGCACCGGACGCCATGGACGAATGCCCAGCGAACCAATCGGGTCCGGCTCGTCGACGCCGCGCAGCCAGTTGTCCAACTGCACCTGTTTTGGCGTTTCGACGGTGGAGCCAGGCTCCAGCACGCGCAGATCGAGCGTACCGCTCTCGCCCAGACGCCTCACCAGCTGCAGATTGACCGCCGCCCAACCACTGGTGGCCTCGCCGTTTACCGCAACGATCTCTTGCCCCGCACGCAGCCCGGCCACTTGCGCCAGACTGTCCGGCTGCACCGCGCCGATAACCGGGCGCACCTGCTGACTGCCGAGCATGGCGACGAACCAGAAGAACAGCAGCGCCAGCAGGAAATTGGCCAGCGGGCCCGCAGCCACGATGGCGATGCGCTGGCGCACGCTCTTGCGATTGAAGGACTGCTCGACGAGCTCGGGGGGCACATCGCCCTCGCGCTCATCGAGCATCTTGACGTAGCCGCCCAGAGGAATGGCTGCAACCACGAATTCGGTGCCCTGGCGGTCATGCCAGCGCAGCAGCGGTGTGCCGAAGCCAACGGAGAAGCGCAGCACCTTGACGCCGCAGCGCCGGGCTACCCAGAAGTGCCCGTACTCGTGAAAGGTCACCAGGACACCCAGTGCGATCAGGGTGCCAACCAGCATGTACAACCCACTCATTTCACTTCTCCAGCTCTACGAGCCGCTCAAGTTCCAGCACACACCAGACCTATACGGACGTCATCAACGGCCAGCGAGCCACTGCCCAGCCAGCTCACGCGCACGGGCATCGGCCGCGAATACCGCGTCGAGCGCTTCGACAGCCTGCACCGACTGGGCGTTCAACACGGACTCAATCATACGCGCGATATCAACGAAACGGATGCGCCGCTGCAGGAAAGCCTCGACCGCGACTTCATTGGCGGCGTTGAGCATCGCCGGTGCACTGCCGCCAGCCTGCGCCGCCTCCCGCGCCAGACGCAGACAGGGAAAACGCTGCTCGTCGGGGCGTTCGAAATCCAGGCGACCGACGGCAAACAGATCCAGAGGCGATACGCCCGAGTCGATACGCTCCGGCCAGGCCAACGCATGAGCGATGGGCGTGCGCATATCCGGATTACCCAGCTGCGCCAGCACCGAACCGTCGATGTAATCGACCAGCGAATGAATCACGCTCTGCCGGTGGATGACCACTTCGACCTGCTCCGGGCGGGCATCGAACAACCAGCAGGCCTCGATCGACTCGAGCCCCTTGTTCATCATGCTGGCTGAGTCTACGGAAATCTTGCGCCCCATCGACCAGTTCGGATGAGCACAGGCCTGCTCCGGCGTGACGCATTCCAGGTCGGCCAACGGCGTTTCGCGAAAAGGCCCACCAGAAGCCGTCAGCAGTACGCGACGCACACCAACGGTCTGCAGCCCCCGCGCATAGTCACCGGGCAGACACTGGAAAATGGCGTTGTGCTCGCTGTCGATAGGCAACAGCACCGCCCCGCTCTGCTTGACCGCCTGCATGAACAAGGCGCCGGACATCACCAGCGCTTCCTTGTTGGCCAGCAGCACCTTCTTACCGGCCTGCACGGCCGCCATTGTCGGCTTGAGGCCTGCCGCACCGACAATGGCCGCCATTACGCAATCGACCGCCGCGTCGGCAGATACGGCGCACAGCCCTGCTTCGCCGACCAGCACCTCGGTCGCCAGCCCGGCGGCGCGCAAATTGTTCTGCAGCTCGAGCGCTGAAGCGTCATCAGGCACCACGGCGTAGCGCGGCCGATGCTGCACGCACAGCACCTGCAGCTCTGCCAGGCGCGAAAAGCCCGTCAGCGCGAAGACGCTGTAGCGCTCAGGGTGGCGCGCGATCACATCCAGCGTACTGAGGCCAATAGAGCCCGTAGCGCCCAGCACTGTGACCTGCTGCACTGCACTCACAGCGCGCCCCAGCCAGCGAGCCAGAGCAGTGCAGCGAACAACGGGATGGCTGCGGTCAGACTGTCGATACGATCCAGCACGCCGCCATGTCCCGGCAGCAGATTGCTGCTGTCCTTGATCCCGGACTGACGCTTGAACATGCTTTCGGTCAGGTCACCAACCACGGAAATCAGTACCACCACAGCAGCACCCGCCAGAGCCAGCAGCAGCCCACCAACGGACCAGCCTTGCTGCAGCCCGACCAGCAAGGTGATCAGCAGGCTGGCCGCAAGACCGCCGTAGAGTCCTTCCCAGCTCTTGCCCGGGCTAACCTTGGGCGCCAGCTTGCGCTTGCCAAAGGTCTTGCCGGAAAAATAGGCGCCGATATCCGCCCCCCAGACCAGCACCATCACTGCGATGATCAGGCCGTTGGCCTGCGGCCACTGCTTGAGCAGGATCAGCCCTTGCCAGGCCGGCAGCAGAATCAGCAACCCAATCAGCAAACGCCCCGGCACACCGCCCCAGAGACGACTGCTATCGGGATAGGTCATTACCAGAAAGGTCGCGACCAACCACCACAGCACAGCCACCACCAGCAGCAGCGGGGCAACGACCGGCACCACGTACAGCAAGCCGAGCAACACGGCCACTGCAGCCGCATAGGCCACACGCAGCGACTGCGCCTCGAACCCTGCCAGACGGGCCCATTCCCAGGCCCCCAGCGTGACCACCGCACCGATGAACAGGGCAAAGGCACCGCCATCGAGCAGGAAAAAACCGCCCAGGGCGATGGGCAACAGCACCAGCGCCGTGATGATTCGTTGTTTGAGCATTAGGAGCGCGCCTCAGCTTCCACCTGCTCGCTGGTCTTGCCGAAGCGACGCTGGCGGGTAGCGAAATCGGCCAGCGCCTTGCGCATGGCCTCGTGCTTGAAGTCCGGCCAATACAGGTCGGAGAAGTACAGTTCGCTATAAGCCAACTGCCACAGGAGGAAGTTACTGATGCGGCGCTCACCACCCGTACGGATGCACAGGTCAGGCAAAGGCAGGTCGCCGGTGGCCAGACAACCCTGCAGCAATTGCGGGGTAATGTCTTCGGGCTGCAAATGACCTGCTTGCACCTCACGCGCCAGACGCTGAGCAGCCTGGGCGATATCCCACTGACCACCGTAGTTGGCCGCGATCTGCAAGGTGAAACGCCGGTTGCCGGCAGTCAGTTGCTCGGCTTCGCGCATGGCTGCCTGCAACTCGGGATGAAAACGCGAGCGATCACCGATGATGCGCAGGCTGATGTCGTTATCCAGCAGACGCTTGGCCTCACGACGCAGCGCCCCCAGGAACAACTCCATCAGCGCACCAACCTCGTCGGCCGGACGCTGCCAGTTCTCGCTGGAAAAGGCGAACAGGGTCAGCACCTCGACGCCCGACTCGGCACAGACCTCGATCACCGCGCGAACCGCATCGACCCCGGCCTTGTGCCCAGCCACACCCGGCAACAGGCGCTTCTTCGCCCAACGGTTGTTGCCATCCATGATGATGGCGACATGCCGCGGCACCGCCCCCTGCTTGTTCTTGTCCATGTATGGGCGCCCAGCCGTCAGACGGCCATCAGGTCCGCTTCTTTGACCTCGAGCGCCTTATCGACGTCACCGATGAACTTGTCGGTGATCTTCTGCAGCTCGTCAGCGGCGCGACGCTCTTCGTCCTCGCTGATTTCCTTGGCTTTGGACAGTTTCTTCAGCTCGGCCAGGGCATCACGACGCACGTTGCGCACGGCGACCTTGGCATCTTCGGCCACGCCACGCGCCTGCTTGGTATAGCCCTTGCGGGTTTCCTCGGTCAGCGCCGGCATCGGCACACGGATGGTGGTACCAGCGCTGCTCGGGTTCAGGCCCAGATCGGAGGTCAGGATGGCCTTCTCGATGGCAGCACTGAGGGTCTTGTCATGCGCGACGATCTTCAGGGTGCGCGCATCCTCGACGGTGATCGCTGCTACCTGATTGAGCGGCATGTCGCTGCCCCAGGCCGGTACCTTGATGCTGTCGAGAATGCTCGGATGGGCACGACCGGTTCGAATGGAGGCCAGGTTACGCCCCAGCGCTTCCAGGGACTTGCTCATACGCTCCTGAGCGTCTTTCTTGATGTCGTTGATCATTGTGCATCCTCCTCGATCAGAGTTCCTTCGGCGCCACCCACTACAACGTTCAGCAGTGCGCCGGGCTTGTTCATGTTGAAAACCCGCAGCGGCATGTTGTGATCGCGGCACAGGCAGATGGCGGTCAGATCCATCACGCCCAGCTTGCGATCGAGCACCTCGTCATAGGTCAGGCGCTCGAACTTCTCGGCATGCGGGTCTTTGAACGGGTCGGCAGTGTACACGCCATCGACCTTGGTCGCCTTCAGTACCACGTCCGCATCGATTTCGATGGCACGCAGGCAAGCAGCCGAATCGGTGGTAAAGAAGGGGTTGCCGGTGCCCGCAGCGAAAATCACCACCTCACCGGTCTTCAGGTGGCGCATGGCCTTGCGGCGGTCATAGTGATCGGTCACGCCGACCATGGAAATCGCCGACATGACGATGGCCGGGATGTTCGAGCGCTCCAGCGCATCACGCATGGCCAGGGCGTTCATCACGGTGGCCAGCATGCCCATGTGGTCGCCAGTGACGCGATCCATGCCGGCAGCGGACAGCGCCGCGCCACGGAACAGGTTGCCACCACCGATCACCAGGCCGACCTGCACACCGATACCGACCAGTTGGCCGACTTCCAGCGCCATGCGATCGAGCACCTTCGGATCGATGCCGAAATCTTCCGAGCCCATCAGGGCCTCGCCGCTAAGTTTGAGCAGAATGCGTTTGTAGCGAGGTTGGCGACCAGTTGTCTGCTGAGCCATTGCAAGTCTCTCCTGCGGCGATATGAAATTCTTGAGCAACGCGCTCGGGCGCTGCAATTATCCGGCACTTCGAACGTGCCGGCGACCTCAGATTGCAAGGCCGTTAGTGCATTTGTTGCCCCTTATTCGGCAAAGAGGCTGCACGCGCAAGCGGGCAGCCTCTCTGGGACAACTGGCCGAACCGCCGATTACTGCTTGCTGGCAGCAACCTGAGCGGCAACTTCGGCGGCGAAGTCGGTCTCGGCCTTCTCGATACCCTCGCCCACTTCGTAACGAACGAAGGAAACGATTTCGGCACCGGCTTTCTTCACCAGGTCACCGACCTTGACTTCCGGATCCATGATGAAGGCTTGCTCGACCAGGCTGGCTTCGGCCAGGAACTTGGTGATACGGCCTTTGATCATGTTCTCGACGATGTTTTCCGGCTTGCCAGCGATCTTCTCGGCGTTCAGCTGCAGGAAGATTTCCTTTTCCTTGGCAACCAGCTCTTCGGAGACCTGATCCGGCGAAACAACGGCCGGGTTGGAGGCAGCAACGTGCATGGCAACGTGCTTGGCCAGTTCGTCGTTGCCGCCTTTCAGGACAACCAGAACGCCGATACGGTGGCCGTGCAGGTAGGCACCAACGGTTTCGCCGGAAACAGCGGCCAGGCGACGGATGTTGACGTTCTCGCCGCACTTGGCAACCAGGGCTTCACGAGCGGATTCGCGCGAGGCGATCAGCGGAGCGGCTTCGGTCAGGTTCTTCTCGAAGGCTTCGTCGATGCTTTCTTTGACGAAGGCTTTGAAGTCGTCCTGCAGAGCCAGGAAGTCGGTCTGCGAGTTGACTTCGATGATCAGGCCACGACCGCCTTCGACGCGAACGGCGATGGAGCCTTCAGCGGCAATGTTGCCAGCCTTCTTGGCAGCCTTGATGGCGCCGGAAGCGCGCATGTCATCAATGGCTTTCTCGATATCGCCACCAGCGACAACCAGGGCCTTCTTGCACTCCATCATGCCTTGGCCAGTACGCTCGCGCAGTTCTTTAACCAGGGCTGCAGTAATCTCTGCCATCTTGAAAATCCTCTCGGTAGGTCTTCAACCATTCACCCGCGTGGCGGGCGATCAAATCTGTGAGTGGCAAAAAGGGGGCTTAGCCCCCTTCTTGCACAGCGCGTAACGCTAGATGCTTTGCGTTACCGCTTAGCCTTCGGCGCTCTCGGCAGCCGCGGCTTCTTCGACGAACTCTTCAGTGCCGCCGCCAGCATTGCTGCGACCACGGATCACGGCGTCGGCCATGGCACCCATGTACAGCTGGATGGCGCGGATGGCGTCGTCGTTACCCGGGATGATGTAGTCAACGCCTTCCGGGCTGCTGTTGGTATCGACGATGCCGATAACCGGGATGCCCAGCTTGTTGGCTTCGGTGATAGCAATGCGCTCGTGGTCAACGTCGATCACGAACAGAGCGTCCGGCAGACCACCCATGTCCTTGATACCACCCAGGCTGCGATCCAGTTTTTCCAGATCACGGGTACGCATCAGGGCTTCTTTCTTGGTCAGCTTGGCGAAAGTACCGTCCTGGGACTGGGTTTCCAGCTCGCGCAGGCGCTTGATCGAAGCACGGATGGTCTTGTAGTTGGTCAGCATGCCGCCCAACCAGCGGTGATCGACGAACGGCGAGCCGCAACGAGCAGCTTCTTCGCGAACGATCTTGCCAGCGGAACGCTTGGTGCCGACGAACAGGATCTTGTTCTTGCCAGCAGCCAGCTTCTCAACGAAAGCCTGAGCTTCGTTGAACATCGGCAGGGTTTTTTCGAGGTTGATGATGTGAATCTTGTTACGCGCGCCGAAAATGTACTTGCCCATTTTCGGGTTCCAGTAACGGGTCTGGTGGCCGAAGTGCACACCGGCCTTCAGCATATCGCGCATGTTGACTTGGGACATGATAGTTCCTTGATAAGTCGGGTTAGGCCTCCACGTATCCCAGCTTCCAACCCTCGCGGGCACCCAGGAAACCGTGTCGATACGTGTGTGGGTTTGAGCTTTCGGGCTTAGCGCCCGTAAAGCGGCGCGTTTTATACCACACAAAGCCGGCTCAGGCTACAAAAGCTGGCAAACAACGCAGTAACGCCCCGCAGCGGTTGCAGCGCCTTTGGGGCTGGCACGGCGAAGCTGCTAATATATCGCCCTTTCCGTTCGTGCCCGAGAGCTTCATATGACCGTCACCATCAAATCCGCCGAAGAAATCGAGAAAATGCGCGTGGCCGGCCGCCTGGCCGCCGAAGTGCTGGAGATGATCGGTGAACACGTCAAGCCTGGCGTCACCACCGAGGAAATCGACCGCATCTGCCACGACTATATCGTCAACGTGCAGCAGGCCATTCCCGCCCCACTCAATTACAAGGGCTTCCCCAAGTCGATCTGCACCTCGATCAACCATGTGGTGTGCCACGGCATCCCCAATGACAAGCCGCTGAAAGACGGCGACGTGCTGAACATCGACGTCACTGTGATCAAGGATGGCTACCACGGCGATACCAGCAAAATGTTCATGGTCGGCAAGGTCGCCGAGTGGGCCGAGCGCCTGGCCAAGGTCACCCAGGAATGCATGTACAAAGGCATCGAACTGGTCAAACCCGGCACGCGCCTGGGCGATATCGGCGAAGTGATCCAGAAGCACGCGGAAAAGAACGGTTTCTCCGTGGTCCGCGAATACTGCGGCCATGGCATCGGCGCGGTCTTCCATGAAGAGCCGCAGGTGTTGCACTACGGCAAGGCCGGCACCGGCATGGAGCTCAAGGAAGGCATGACCTTCACCATCGAGCCGATGATCAACCAGGGCCGCCCGGAAACCCGCCTGCTCGGCGACGGCTGGACCGCCATCACCAAGGACCGCAAGCTGTCGGCGCAATGGGAGCACACCGTACTGGTCACCGCAGACGGCTATGAGATCCTGACCCTGCGCAGCGACGACACCCTGCCGCGCACCTCGGCCTGACCGCGATCCGTAGGGTGCGCCGTGCGCACCATTGAAGCTTGTGGTGCGCATCGCGCACCCCACCTTATATAAGGAAGGCAACTGCATGCCGCAGATGGACCCCGAACTGTTTGACCGCGGTCAGTTCCAGGCCGAGCTGGCCCTGAAATCCAGCCCCATCGCTGCATTCAAGAAGGCCATCCGCGGCGCACATGAGGTGCTCGATGCGCGCTTTCGTGCCGGCCGTGACATTCGCCGCCTGGTCGAAGACCGCGCCTGGTTCGTCGATCAGATCCTGCAGGAAGCCTGGAAGCGCTTCACCTGGAGCGAGGATGCCGACATCGCCCTGCTCGCCGTTGGCGGCTACGGCCGTGGCGAGCTGCACCCTTACTCGGACATCGACCTGCTGATCCTGCTCGACAGCAGCGATCACGAAATCTTTCGCGAGCCCATCGAAGGCTTTCTCACCCTGCTCTGGGACATCGGCCTGGAAGTCGGTCAGAGCGTGCGCTCGGTCGACGAATGCGCCGAAGAGGCGCGCGCCGACCTGACGGTGATCACCAACCTGATGGAAAGCCGCACCATCGCCGGCCCCGAGCACCTGCGCCAGCGCATGCAGCAGGTCACAAGCACCGATCAGATGTGGCCGAGCAAGCACTTCTACCTGGCCAAGCGCGACGAACGCAGAGCGCGTCATGCCAAGTACAACGACACCGAGTACAACCTCGAACCCAACGTCAAGGGCTCGCCCGGCGGCCTGCGCGACATCCAGACCGTGCTCTGGGTGGCACGCCGCCAGTTCGGCACGCTGAACCTGCAGGCCCTGGTCGGCCACGGCTTCCTGCTGGAGAGCGAATACGCCCTGCTCTCCTCCAGCCAGGAGTTCCTGTGGAAGGTGCGCTACGCCCTGCACATGCTCGCCGGGCGCGCCGAGGACCGCCTGCTGTTCGATTACCAGGTGAAGATCGCCGCACTGTTCGGTTATCAAGACGGCGACGGCAAGCGCAGCATCGAACACTTCATGCAGAAGTACTACCGCGTGGTGATGGGGATTTCCGAGCTGTCGGACCTGATCAACCAGCACTTCGAGGAAGTCATCCTGCGCGCTGGTGAAAGCGGCCCGGCCACGCCGTTGAACAGCCGCTTCCAGGTGCGTGACGGCTATATCGAAGTCACCCACCCGAATGTGTTCAAGCGCACACCCTTCGCCATCATCGAAATCTTCGTGCTGATGGCGCAGCACCCGGAAATCAAGGGTGTGCGTGCCGACAGCATCCGCCTGCTGCGCGACAGCCGCCACCTGATCGACGACGAGTTCCGCAAAGACATCCGCAACACCAGCCTGTTCATCGAACTGTTCAAGTGCAAGGAAGGCATTCACCGCAACCTGCGCCGGATGAACCGCTACGGCATTCTCGGCCGTTACCTGCCGGAGTTCGGCCATATCGTCGGACAGATGCAGCACGACCTGTTCCACATCTATACGGTCGACGCGCACACCCTCAACCTGATCAAGCACCTGCGCAAGTTCCGTTGGCCAGAGCTGGCGGAGAAATTCCCGCTGGCCAGCAAGCTGATCGACAAGCTGCCCAAATCGGAGCTGATCTACCTCGCCGGCCTGTATCACGACATCGGCAAGGGCCGTGGCGGTGACCATTCGGAGCTGGGCGCAGTGGACGCCGAAGCCTTCGCTCGCCGCCATCATCTGCCGGCCTGGGACAGCGCCCTGATCGTCTGGCTGGTGCAGCACCACCTGGTGATGTCCACCACCGCGCAGCGCAAGGACCTCTCCAACCCGCAGGTGATCCATGACTTCGCCCAGTTCGTAGGCGACCAGACCCACCTGGACTACCTCTACGTGCTGACCGTGGCCGATATCAACGCCACCAACCCCAGCCTGTGGAACTCCTGGCGCGCCAGCCTGCTGCGCCAGCTCTACACCGAGACCAAGCGCGCCCTGCGCCGCGGCCTGGAAAACCCACTGGACCGTGAAGAGCAGATTCGCCAGACCCAGAGTGCAGCCCTGGACACTCTGGTACGCGGCGGCACCGACCCGGACGATGCCGAACAGTTGTGGAGCCAGCTGGGCGACGACTACTTCCTTCGTCACACCGCCACCGACGTGGCCTGGCACACCGATGCCATTCTCCAGCACACCAACGATGGCGGCCCGCTGGTGCTGATGAAGGAAACCACCCAGCGCGAGTTCGAAGGCGGCACGCAGATCTTCATCTACGCGCCGGACCAGCATGACTTCTTCGCCGTCACCGTGGCCGCGATGAGCCAGCTCAACCTGAACATTCACGACGCGCGGATCATCACCTCCACCAGCCAGTTCACCCTCGATACCTACGTGGTGCTGGATGCTGACGGCGGCTCGATCGGCAACAACCCGGCGCGCATCCAGCAGATTCGCGAAGGCCTGATCGAAGCGCTGAAGAACCCGGACGACTACCCGACCATCATCCAGCGCCGCGTACCACGTCAGCTCAAGCACTTTGCCTTCGCGCCGCAGGTGACCATCCACAACGACGCGCAGCGCCCGGTGACCATCCTCGAACTGACCGCCCCGGACCGCCCCGGCCTGCTGGCTCGGATCGGGCGAATCTTCCTCGAGTACGACCTGTCGCTGCAGAACGCCAAGATCGCCACCCTCGGCGAACGGGTCGAGGACGTATTCTTCGTCACCGACGCCAACAACCAGCCGCTGTCCGACCCCGAACTCTGTGCACGCCTGCAGGAAACCATCGTCCGCCGCCTGTCCGAGCCCAGCGCTCAACCGCAGACCCTGCAGATCAACATATGATTGCGCCGCCCCGCTTTCCGAAGTACGCGAGATAACGATGAATCCAGCCCTCGACCAGCTCCAGCCCTACCCTTTCGAGAAACTGCGCGAACTGCTCGGCAGCGTGCAACCGGCCGCCGACAAGCGCCCGATCGCCCTGTCCATCGGCGAACCCAAGCATCGCTCGCCTGACTTCGTCGGCCAGGCACTGACCGCCAATCTCGACAAGCTCGCCGTCTACCCGACCACACTCGGCTTGCCGGAGCTGCGCCAGAGCATTGCCAGCTGGTGCGAACGCCGCTTTGGCGTGCCAACTGGCTGGCTGGATGCAGCGCGCCACGTGTTGCCGGTCAATGGCACCCGCGAAGCGCTGTTCGCCTTCACCCAGGCGGTGGTCGACCGCAATGCCAAGGGCCTGGTGGTCAGCCCCAACCCCTTCTATCAGATCTACGAAGGTGCGGCCTTCCTCGCCGGCGCCGAGCCGCACTACCTGCCGTGCCTGGAAGCCCACGGCTTCAACCCGGACTTCGATGCCGTGCCGACAGAAGTCTGGCAGCGCTGCCAGATTCTCTTCCTCTGCTCGCCAGGCAACCCCACCGGCGCCCTGATCCCGGTCGAGACGCTGAAGAAACTGATCGCCCTGGCCGACGAGCACGACTTCGTCATCGCCGCCGACGAGTGCTACAGCGAACTGTATTTTGATGAGGACGCACCACCGCCCGGACTGCTCAGCGCCTGCGTCGAACTGGGCCGCAGCGACTTCAAACGTTGCGTGGTGTTCCACAGCCTGTCCAAGCGCTCCAACCTGCCGGGGCTGCGTTCGGGCTTCGTCGCCGGCGACGCCAGCATCCTCAAGCACTTCTTGCTGTACCGCACCTACCACGGCTGCGCCATGCCGGTACAAACCCAACTGGCCAGCGTTGCCGCCTGGAATGACGAAGCGCATGTACGTGCCAACCGTGACATGTACCGTGAGAAATTCGATGCCGTGCTGGATATCCTCGCCCCGGTGATGGACGTGCAGCGCCCCGATGGCGGCTTCTACCTGTGGGCGCGCACACCGGGTGACGACACCCTGTTCACCCGCGACTTGTTCGCCACCGAGCACGTCACCGTGGTGCCCGGCTCGTACCTGTCGCGTGAGGTCGATGGTGTCAACCCGGGCGCTGGCCGCGTACGTATGGCGCTGGTGGCACCGCTGGCCGAGTGCATCGAGGCCGCCGAGCGTATTGCCCGTTTCATTCGCAGCGCCTGAGCCTCTGCAGGGCCTGTGGACGGGGCTTTAGCCGCGAGCCTCCGACTCCGTAGCCCGGATGCAATCCGGGGATAGCCGCTCATGGCTTCCCGGATTTCATCCGGGCTACACGCCTCTGCTGCACGCCGGCGCTTTAACACATCACAGCGACAGCCGCCGCCACGTCTGGACGCGACGTGGCATAATGGCCCGCCGTATTTCCCGGACCTTCCGGCACGCCACTCATCAGAGGAAGATCAATGAGTTACGTCCTGTATGGCATCAAGGCCTGCGACACGATGAAAAAGGCCAGAACCTGGCTCGATGAACACCAGGTCGACTATGCCTTTCACGACTACAAGAGCGTCGGGATCGACCGTGCAAACCTGGAAAAGTGGTGCAACGAGCATGGCTGGCAGACCGTCCTGAACCGTGCTGGCACCACATTCCGCAAGCTGGAAGACGCGCAGAAAGCCGATCTCGACCAGGCCAAGGCCATCGAACTGATGCTGGCCCAACCCTCGATGATCAAGCGCCCGGTACTCGACCTGGGCGACAAGACCCTGGTCGGCTTCAAGCCGGATAACTACCAAGCCGCGCTGGCCTGATCAACCTCACCCGATTTCGTTGCAAGGAACCCCATCTAATGAGCACCTCCCTTTACAGCATCGCCTTTGGTGTTGGCACCCAGAACCGCCAGGGCAACTGGCTGGAAGTCTTCTACGCCCTGCCGCTGCTCAATCCGGCCAGCGAGCTGGTAGCCAAGGCCGCCGAGAAGCTCGGCTACCAGGGTGGCAATCAGGCCATCGCCTTCACCACCACACAGGCTGCTGACCTGGCCGAAGCCCTGAAAGGCGTGGACGCCGCTCAAGCGGCGCTGCTGACCCGTCTGGCCGAAAGCCACAACCCGCTGGTCGCCACCTTCCTGGCTGAAGATGCCGCGCTGACCAGCACCCCGGAGGCCTACCTCAAGCTGCACCTGCTGTCGCATCGTCTGGTCAAGCCGCACGGTCTGAGCCTGGCAGGTATCTTCCCGCTGCTGCCCAACGTGGCCTGGACCAGCCAGGGCGCCGTCGACCTCGGCGAACTGGCCGAGCGCCAGCTGGAAGCGCGCCTGAAGGGCGAGCTGCTGGAAGTGTTCTCGGTGGACAAGTTCCCGAAAATGACCGACTACGTGGTACCGGCCGGCGTGCGTATCGCCGACAGCGCGCGCGTGCGCCTGGGCGCCTATATCGGCGAAGGCACCACCGTGATGCACGAAGGCTTCGTCAACTTCAACGGCGGCACCGAAGGCCCGGGCATGATCGAAGGCCGCGTTTCCGCTGGCGTCTTCGTCGGCAAGGGTTCCGACCTGGGCGGCGGCTGCTCGACCATGGGCACCCTGTCCGGTGGTGGCAACATCATCATCAGTGTCGGTGAAGGTTGCCTGATCGGCGCCAACGCCGGTATCGGCATCCCGCTGGGCGACCGCAACACCGTCGAAGCCGGCCTGTACATCACCGCAGGCACCAAGGTGAACCTGCTCGACGAGGGCAACGCCCTGGTCAAGGTGGTCAAGGCGCGTGAACTGGCTGGTCAGGCGGACCTGCTGTTCCGTCGCAACTCGCTGACCGGCGCCGTGGAGTGCAAGACCCACAAGTCGGCTATTGAGCTGAACGAAGCCCTGCACGCCCACAATTGATCCAACGTAGGGTGCGCCTTGCGCACTGCTCAGCCATGCGACTCGGTGCGCATGGCGCACCCTACGGGATAGGCTCCTCATGTCACCGATCTCCCCCTGGCGCGCTGACTTCCCTGGCATTCTCGCCCTCGAAGCCGAAGGCCAGACCTATCTGGACAGCGCCGCCACTGCACAGAAACCGCAGGCGGTGCTGGACGCCCTGCTCGGCTACCTGGCCAGCGGCGTGGCCAACGTGCATCGTGCCCAGCACCTGCCAGGTGAACGTGCCACCCGCACCTTCGAGGCGACACGTAGCAAGGCCGCGCAGTGGCTGAATGCAGCCAGCACCGAGGAGATCATCTTTACCCGCGGCAGCACCGAATCACTCAACCTGCTGGCCTACGGCCTGGAGCATCTGCTGCAGCCGGGCGAGCAAATCGTCATCAGCGCGCTGGAGCACCACGCCAATCTGCTGCCCTGGCAGCAACTGGCCAAGCGCCGCAATCTTGAGTTGCTGGTATTGCCGCTGGATCACACCGGCAGCATCGATATGCAGCAAGCGGCTCGGCTGATCGGCCCGCGCACCCGCCTGCTGGCGGTTTCGCAGTTGTCCAATGTGCTCGGGCGCTGGCAACCGCTTGCCGAGCTGCTGGCTTTGGCACGTGCGCAAGGCGCATTCAGCGTGGTCGACGGCGCGCAGGGTGCGGTGCATGGTCGCCACGATCTGCAGGCACTGGGCTGTGATTTCTACGTGTGTTCGTCGCACAAACTCTACGGCCCGGATGGCGTCGGCCTGCTGTATGGCCGCCGCGAAGCGTTGGGCAAATTGCAGCACTGGCAATTCGGCGGTGAGATGGTGCTCGATGCCGACTACCAGAGCGCGCGCTATCGCCCTGCTCCATTGGGTTTCGAGGCCGGCACACCCGCGGTTTCAGCGGTCATAGCCCTGGGCGCAGCACTGGACTGGCTGAACGGGTTGGATCACACCGCCGTGGCACGCCATGAAGCGGCCCTGCATGCCGAACTGCTGGCCGGCCTGCAAAGCCGCAACGGCGTGCGTCTGCTCGGCGCGCCGCAACTGGCGCTGGCCAGTTTCTGCGTCGACGGCGTGCATAACGCCGACCTGGCTCACCTGCTCAGTGAACAGGGCATCGCCGTGCGTGCCGGGCATCACTGCGCCATGCCGCTGATTAAGAGCCTGGGTCTGAGTGGTGCGATTCGCGTCTCGCTCGGCCTGTACAACGATGGCGACGATCTGCAGCGATTCTTCAGCGCCCTGGATAACGCTCTGGACCTGCTGCGATGAAATGCCGCCAACGGCTTTTCGTAGGAGCGGCTTCAGCCGCGAATATCGGCACCCGAACCATCGCGGCTGAAGCCGCTCCTACATGCTACGGGAGGCTCTCGCCATGAGTCTGCCAGTCGCCGCTCAGGAAGCACTGGCAGCCTTTGCCGCCTGCCCAGGCTGGGAACAGCGCGCGCGTCTGCTGATGCAATGGGGCGAACGCCTGGAGCCATTGAGCGAAACCGAACGCGTCGACAAGCACCGCGTGCATGGCTGCGAGAGCCTGGTCTGGCTGATAGCCGAACAACGCGGTGAGCACCTGCACTTTCGCGCCAGCAGCGACGCCCGCCTACTGCGTGGTTTGCTGGCCGTGCTGCTGGCGCGTGTCGAAGGCCTGCCTCGCACCGAGCTGGCCAGTGTCGATCTGGTCGACTGGTTCAACCAGTTGGGGCTGCAGAGACAACTGTCGCCATCACGCAGCAACGGCCTCAATGCCGTGCTGCAGCGTATGCGCGAGCTGGCTGGATCCTGAAATACCGGATCACCGTAGGGTGGGTTAGGCGCCTGGTGGGTTACGCGGCGCACGACGATGACGGTGTCTGATAGTGTGACGTTTGGCGCCGCTAACCCACCCAAAGATCACGAACGCTCTTCACCATTTCGACAGGGTCACGTCACTAGTCGCTCTTGCCTCGCTCGCGCAACGTCAGACCGCGCAGAAAATTGCGCAGGATCTGGTCGCCGCACTCGCGAAAATGCTTGTGACCCGGCGCGCGGAACAGGGCGCTGAGCTCGGTCTTGGTCATCGGCAGATCAGCCGATTGCAGAATTGCCTGGATATCGTCGTCGCGCAGCTCGAAGGCCACGCGCAGCTTCTTCAGGATCAGGTTGTTACTCAGGCGCTTTTCTACCGGCAGACGCGGCCGGCTGTCGTCCTTGCCACGCTTGTGGAACACCAGGCCTTCGAGCACGTGCGCCAGCAGCACATCACTGCAGGAACGATACCCGGGCTCGTCCTCACGCAGCAGACAGGCCGGGATCAGGCCCGGCTCGACGGGATAATCCGCCAACCGGCATAGCTCTTCCAGCTTGCCATCGCTGACATCCAGCAAATAGCGCAAGCTGCGCAGTACATCGTTATTGAGCATGCAGAAAACTCTTGGAGGAAGGAGGTAGGCGGGTGCGGTTCAGTCCCGCACGGCCTGGGCCGAGGTGCTGGGTTTCCAGTCATCGGCGTTACCGGAGTTAAGCGCCTGCTGTAGACGCTGCAGGTCACCACGCTGGGCAAAGTCACGCAGCCTGGCATTGAACACGCGCAACAGCTTGACACTCTCAGGATCGTCCTTGCGAAACAGCAAGCGCAGCGGCTCGGTATTCAACTGCCGCGGATGATGCACGATTTTACCGCCATCTTCCGGAAACAAACGATTCAACATGGCATAGCCGACAGCGCGGTCCTGTGGATGCAGGTCGATGCGACCCAACTCCAGAAGACGAAAGCTGGTGTCCTCCTTGCCATTCTGCTCGACGCTCAGGCGGCCAGCCTGCAACGCCTCGTCGAACGCCGGGCCGTAGGAGTAACCCAGCGTCGTGCCGATGTGATACGTCAGCAAGTCCTCGACCGTGGTCCAGTCGAACGCCTGATCGCGACGATGGAACAGAACGATCTCCCCGCGTACCAGCGGGTCACTACAAATGCCGTAATTGAGCCGACTGGGGCTGCAGCTATAGGGCATGATCGCGTGCAACTGCCCCTGCTGCAGCATCAGTACGTTGCGGTCCCAGGGATGAAAGATGAATTCGACCTGGTAGCCCTCTTCAGCGAACACCGCACTGATCAGTCGCGCCAGAGCGCCACCATCATTGCGCTCCTGGTCGACATAAGGCGCCCAGTCACCGGTGCCGATACGCAGCTTCTGTGGCTCGGCCTGAACGGGCCCAAGGGCTACCAGCAAAACAGGTAGCGTCAGGGAGGCGAGCATCCGTGCCCAGCGTCTTCTCAGCGAGACGCAAAAAAACAGGTACGACACAAATCACCTCTGATACGGATCATGTTCGACGTCTCCCTGTCGACTACTGCAACCTCTCCCTTCGTCCAGCATAGTCAAACGCACCGCGCACAGGCGTTTTCTCAGGTTTTCG
This sequence comes from Ectopseudomonas toyotomiensis, assembly GCF_017167985.1. Classification (NCBI taxonomy): domain Bacteria; kingdom Pseudomonadati; phylum Pseudomonadota; class Gammaproteobacteria; order Pseudomonadales; family Pseudomonadaceae; genus Ectopseudomonas; species Ectopseudomonas toyotomiensis. The sequence goes on from NZ_CP070505.1 coordinate 526,116, forward strand.
ATTGGCGCTCTGCCGGACGACGGGCGCCAGCCACCAGTTTGTCTACCAGTTTGGCCGCAGCGGCCATGCCGAAGCTGGCGGTGACCATCATCACCGCGCCGAAACCGCCCGCGCAGTCGAGTTTCACCCCTTCACCGACGAAGCCCTTGGCCTGACAGACCGTGCCGTCCGGCTTGGGATAGCGCAGCTGCTCGGTGGAGAACACGCAAGGGACGCTGTAGGTGCGGCCCGGCGTACGCGAGAAGCCATAATCGCGGCGCAACATGCTGCGCACCTTGGCCGCCAGCGGGTCGTTGAAGGTCTTGTTCAGGTCAGTGATCTGAATCTGCGTCGGGTCGACCTGCCCGCCCGCGCCGCCGGTGGTGACGATCTGAATCTTGCGCCGCTTGCACCAGGCGATCAGAGCCGCCTTGGCCGGTACGCTATCGATGCAGTCGATCACCCCGTCCAGCTGCTCGGTGATGTACTCGGCCATGGTCTCGCGGGTAACGAAATCCGCCACCGCATGCACCACACAGGCCGGGTTGATGGCGCGGATACGGGCCGCCATCTCGTCGACCTTGGCCTTGCCCACCGCGCCTTCGATGGCGTGCACTTGGCGATTGGTGTTGGTGATGCAGACGTCGTCCAGGTCGAACAGGGAAATCTCGCCGACGCCCGAACGCGCCAGCGCCTCGGCCGCCCATGAGCCCACGCCGCCGATGCCGACCACCGCCACGTGCGCCGCTGCCAGTCGTTGATAGCCCTCCTGGCCGTAAAGCCGGGCTATGCCGCCGAATCGCTGATCGTCAGTACCCATCACACCCCCTGCAGGAAGGCGCGCATTATAGAGATAGCACCCTGCCCACCCAAGCCTGCAGCACAGGTCAGCCGTCGGCCCGTCGTATCAAGCTGCATTTACCGCGAATGCGCCGTGCGGCCCTCCCTCATCCGGCGCTTCGCACCACCTTCTCCCAGAGGGAGAAGGGCATCAAGGATGGCGTCGCTGCGCGACTTTCACGGTAATATGGCCAGCCTTCACGCTAGCCGCCGTACCGGAGCCGCAATGACCGCCACCCTCACCCCGACCCTGGAACTCGCCTTCGACCTGATCCGTCGCCCGTCCGTGACCCCGGTCGACGAAGGTTGCCAGGAGCTGATGATGCGCCGTCTGGCAGCCTGCGGCTTCGAGGTGGAGCGCATGCGCATCGAAGAGGTGGAGAACTTCTGGGCCAAACGCGGTGGCGACGGCCCGGTGCTGTGCTTCGCCGGCCACACCGATGTGGTGCCCACCGGCCCGCTGGACGCCTGGCAGTACCAGCCGTTCGACGTGCGCGTCGATGAAGACGGCATGCTCTGCGGCCGTGGCGCAGCGGACATGAAAGGCAGCCTGGCGAGCATGATCATCGCGGTGGAGCGCTTCGTCGCCGACTACCCGAACCACAAGGGCGCCATCACCTTCCTCATCACCAGCGATGAAGAAGGTCCGGCGCAGCATGGCACCAAAGCGGTGGTCGAGCGCCTGCGCGAGCGTAACGAGCGCCTGGACTGGTGCATCGTCGGCGAGCCGTCGAGCACCACCCTGCTCGGTGACGTGGTAAAGAACGGCCGTCGTGGCTCCCTCGGTTGCACCCTGACCGTCTATGGCAAGCAAGGCCACGTCGCCTACCCGCACCTGGCGAAGAACCCGATTCACCTGGCCGCCCCGGCGCTGGCCGAGCTGGCCGCCGAGCACTGGGATCACGGCAACGACTACTTCCCGCCGACCAGCTTCCAGGTGTCCAATCTCAATTCCGGCACCGGTGCGACCAACGTTATTCCCGGTGAGCTGAAGGCGGTGTTCAACTTCCGTTTCTCCACCGAGTCGACCGTCGAAGACCTGCAGCAACGCGTCACCACCATTCTCGACAAGCACGGCCTGGACTATCACCTGGAATGGGCGCTGTCCGGCCTGCCCTTCCTCACCCAGCCGGGCGAATTGCTCGACGCCGTGGCCGCCAGCATCAAGAACGTCACCGGCCGCGACACCACGCCGTCCACCAGCGGCGGCACCTCCGACGGTCGCTTTATCGCCACCCTGGGCACTCAAGTGGTCGAACTCGGCCCGGTCAACGCCACCATCCACCAGATCAACGAGCGCGTACTGGCCAGCGACCTCGACCTGCTGACCGAGGTTTACTATCAGACGATGGTAAAACTCCTCGCATGAGCCTGATCTGCCCCATCTGCCAAGCGCCGCTGATGCCCAGCGGCAACGGCCTGGCCTGCGAAAACCGCCACAGCTTCGACCGCGCGCGCCAGGGGTACTTCAACCTGCTGCCGGTGCAACACAAGAACAGCCGCGACCCCGGCGACAACGCCGCCATGGTCGAGGCGCGCCGGCGCTTTCTCGACGGTGGCCACTACGCGCCGCTTGCCGCGCGCCTGGCCGCGTTGGCTGCCGAGTACAAGCCGGCGCGCTGGCTGGATATCGGTTGTGGCGAGGGTTACTACACCGAACAGATCGCCCGTGGCCTGCCCCATGCCGACGGCTATGCCCTGGATATCTCCCGCGAGGCGGTGAAACGCGCGTGCAAACGTGCTCCGCAGTTGAGCTGGCTGGTGGCGAGCATGGCCCGTGTGCCCTTGGCCGATGCCAGTTGCGACCTGCTGGCCAGCGTCTTCAGCCCATTGGACTGGGCCGAGGCCAGGCGTCTGCTCGCACCCGGCGGCGGCTTGCTGCGCATGGGCCCGACCCGCGTGCACCTGATGGAACTGCGGCAGAAGCTGTACGACGAAGTACGCGACTACGACGACGAGAAGCACCTGGCGCTGATTCCGTCCGGCATGCACCTGGCCCACAGCGAAACCCTCGAATTCCCGCTGCACCTGGCGGACGCTCAGGCTCGCGCCGACCTGCTGGCCATGACCCCGCACGGCTGGCGCGCCAGTGCCGAACGCCGCGAAGCGGTGATCGCCGGGCCCTTCGAAGTTACCGTCGCCATCCGCTACGATTGGATCGTCAAAACCCAGAGCCCACGCTCTCAGGACTGAAAGCCATGCGCCAACCCGACATCGAGATCTACCTGAAAGACGCCGAACGTGACGCCGTGGCGCAATGGCTGGGCGAAGCCCTTGGCCCATGCAGCGACTGGCAGCAGAAAGGCCAGACCTTCAAATGCAAGGCCGGTGACGTGCCGGTGACCTGGCTACCGAAAGCCGTGGGCAAATGGCACAGCCTGTACCTGGAAAGCGACGCCACGCCCTGGGCCGACGACCTCGCCTGCGCCCGCGCCGCCCATGCCGCGCTCGGCGTGCAGGTGCGCTGTGCACCGGGTACCTGGGTAGAAGATGAAAGCGATGAGGAAGCCGATCGCTGGATCAAGGTCGATGCCGATGGCGAAACCGAGATCGTCTGGCGTACGGAATAAAAGCGGCCGCTTGGCGACTATCTGATGACCCTCTCCCGCTTGCGGGAGAGGGTAAGTTGCCGACACGGGCGTTTGAATCGACAGCCCGTAGCCCGGATGCGATCCGGAGAAAGACCTACAACCCACTGAAAAAGAAACGACCGAACACGATTAGTACCCATGCGGCGTGCCGCGTTCGCAGAGGTTGGAGCCAGCAGGCAGTTTCGCGGTGTTCTCGGCCCTCTCCCCCAGCCCCTCTCCCATGAATGGGAGAGGGGAGCTACCCGCGAAAGCCGCCCTACGAAGTACAGCGTGCAGAAACAACAAGGCCCGTCATCGACGGGCCTTGTTGTATGTCGAGCTGGAGCTCAGACCGCGGAGACGTCTTCCGCCTGCAGGCCTTTCTGGCCCTGGGTCACACCGAACTCGACCTTCTGGCCTTCGACCAGGGTGCGGTGGCCGTCGCCACGAATGGCGCGGTAGTGAACGAATACGTCCGGGCCGCTTTCGCGCTGAATAAACCCGTAACCCTTGGAATCATTGAACCATTTGACGGTTCCCGTCTCACGATCTGCCATTACCAACTTCTCCAAACTCGCTATGTTTTTATTGTCCCGAAGGCGCTTTGACGGCTCGGTAAAAACGTTCTTCTCAGCGTTCGCCACCCCCGGCAATCGAGCATGGAGCAGGTCAAGCGATTCGCGTTCTTGCTGCAGCCGAAGGCCGAGTATAAAGCATGGATTGTGACTGAAAAGCACTTTTTCAAAACCGCCACGAACCCAGAAGATATGCGGGTTACAGCTTGTTTTATGGGCTTTTGACTAACAGATCGCGCAACTTCTTCGCCAGCCGCTGCACCTGATCAGGCTCCAGTCGATATGCCCAGTCACTGCGCGCACTCACCTCTGCGGCGTTGAAACCTTCAGGCTCGCCAAGCACCAACCAATACTGCTCACCCTGCTTGTACAACGCGCCTTCGAGCTTTTCCTCGGCAAAACCGCTGAGACTGAACTGCAGCATCGGCGCCTGCTTGAAACCTATCTGCGCCAATGGCGCGGCATCGGCGAACTGCAGGTTGGAGAAGACCAGTGCGACGCCATTGGCCGCACCCTCGAAGCTGAGTTTCTGCTCCTTGCGCAGCTCTGCGACAGCGAAGTTGTACTGCTGGGCATCGGCACGCGTCAGCGTGAGCTTCTCACCATCGGCATAGCGCAGCTCAAGGCGTGCGATGCGCGTGAAGGGAATGTCGGTGATACGCCGATCCAGCCAGTCCAGCTCACGCGTCGGCACCTGCAACTGCTGATCGATCAGCCAGACCTGATTCTCGCCGGCACGACGCACCAGTTGCCCACTGCCTTGCTGAGACGGATTACCCAAGCGCAGCCCCAGGTCGGGATGGCCGTCGAAGTGCAGCTTCAGACGCAGCGCCTGCTCATCAACCCCGCCCTCCTCGGCCAGTCCCAAACGAGCATGCCACTGCGGGTTGGCAGTCTTGGCCTCCTGCGTGCGCGCCTCACGCAATGCCCGCAGCAGTTCGGCCAGCGCTTGCGGTGCCGCCGGGTAGTCAGCCTTGGCCGGCACCACCCAGGTATCACCACGCCGCTCGATGCGTACCGAGGGCTGCCCCGGCTGCTCGATCTCCAGCGCCTGCAGCGTATTCAGATAGCCCTGTTCGGCTGCCAGCCAGGGCGCCGATTCGACTTGCGCCGTGCTCTGCTGCTGGCTGCGCTGCACGGCCAGGTAACCCAGCACACAAAGCAGCACGATGATGATCAATGCGATCAGACCTTTACGTCCCATGATCTTTTCACCCTTGGATAGGAGGAAGCCACGTAGGGTGCGCCGTGCGCACCGATGCTTCCCGGCTGAACACACGGCGCACCCTACGGGCCTCTAGAAAAACCAGACATTGGTGGAGGCGCTTCAGCGGCGACTGTCGCGGCTGAAGCCCTCCCACAGGTGAACATCAAGCGTGACGGCGGCGCCGCCACAGCCACAACGCCAACACACCAAGGGTCAGCAGCGCCGGCACCAAAGCGATGTTGATGATCTTCAGCGTTCGGCCCAGCGCCTCGATATCGGCATTGAGCTGGTAGCGCACCTCGCGCAGCTCCTTGCGAATCTCCAGCTTCTGCTGGATGAAGCGCTGCAACGCGCCCTGCTGCTCAGGCGTTAGCTCCAGGTTTGGATCGTCGCTTTGCTGCAGCGCCGCCAATTGCTGCTCGGTTTCGGCCAGGCGCGCCTGCAAGGCTTGCTCCTTGTCACGGAAACGCTGTTCGGCGGCGCGCTGCAACTCCTCGACCACCACGAACGGCCGGCTGAAGCGACCGCGCGAACGCACGCTGATCAGCGCCTCGGAGCCGGTCAGGTTGTCCAGCGCGTTGATGGTGAAGCTGCCGTTATCCGACCAGGGCTGCGGCATGCGCTGGCCAAAGAAGTCCTGCACCTGCACCCACATACGATCACTGAGGATGTCGGTATCGGCCACGGCGATGACGTTGATGTTATCGGCCTGCTTGAGACCGTCCTTGCGCCCCTCGATGCCATCGGGGAAGGCGCTCTGCGCCGGGCCGTCGATGCGTGCGGCGATGGTGTAGCGCTCGCCGGTCGGCTCCAGCTCGCGGATCAGCTCCTCGGGGTTGCTGAGCATGGCGAAGCGCTGGGCGTCGAACGGCATGGCGTATTCGGAGCTTTGCATCAACGGGGTAAAGCGCGTCTTCGCACCTTCCAGCGGTTCGAGAATGCCGGCGGTGGCGACGGTGACGCTCTCCAACCCGGCCGTGGCGATATCGGTCTGATCCAGCGCCTTGCGCGGCAGGCTCAGCCAGGCGGCATGGCGTACCGGGCGTTGGCCCTGACCACGGTTGACCGACATGGCGTAGGAGCCATCGCCCAGCACCTTGTCCGGCACCATGCGCAAGCCCCAGGCCTTGAACAGCGACTCGATGTTCGACGCCCTGTCCACCGCCACCTCGCCCGGCATATCGCCCGTATCGGCCTCGGCATAGGGGTCGACGAACACCATCAGCTTGCCGCCGCGCAGCACGAACTGGTCGATGGCGTACAGGGTCTGCTCGGGCAGGTTCTTCGGATGCACCAGCCACAGCACCGAGACGTTCTCGGGAATCTGATCGACATCGGCCTTGAGCTGCTCGATCTGGAACAACTGGCGCACCTGCTCCAGCACCATCCACGGTGGCGTCGGCTGCCGCGCCATCATGTCGAAACCGCCGGTCATCGGCAGCCCGGAGAGCACGCCAACCACCGGCAGCTCCGGCTTGGCCAGGGTCTGCACCAGGCGGCTCAGCTCGTATTCCAGGTGCTCCTCCTGATCCAGGGCGAAGAACGGAATCACCTGGGTGTCATCCAGCGCGTTGGTGCCAGCCAGACCGAAGTAGATCGAGTCGCCGCCCTGCTGCAGCGGGATGCCCTGCAGGCCGTACTGCGCGGCCTTGTCTTCGTCCTCGGAAAACGGCTCGGGGTCGATGATGTGCAGGCGAATCTTGCCGCCGGCCTGGGCCTGGTAAGCCTTGAGCATCTCCTCCACGCGCTGGGCGTAGGTGCGCAGCGCCGGCAGGTTCTTGGCCACCTTGTCCGAGTAGAAGAAGTACAGGTTGATCGGCTCGTCCAGCTCGCCAAGGATCTGCTTGGTGCCGTCGGAGATGGTGTAGAGCTTCTGCTCGGTCAGGTCCAGGCGCGCGCCGCCCAGACCAAGGCCGGCCAGCAGGTTGAAGGCGAGAAAGGCCACCGCGATCAGCAGCAGCCCGGCGCCGGAATAGATCAGCTTTTTCATGGGCGCATTCCTTCAGTCAGCTTTCTTCAGATCGATGACCACGGCGGTGGCGGTTAGCCAGGCGGCGATCAGCGAGAGGAAATACAGCAGGTCGCGCAGATCGATCACGCCCTTGCTGATGGCATCGAAACGCACCAGAAAGCTCAGCGAGGCGATGGCGTCCACCAGCCACTGCGGCGCCCAGGCGAAGGCATCAAGGACCATGGGGAAACCGCTGACGATGAACAGGAAGCAGGCGCTGACCGCGAGGATGAAGGCGATCACCTGGTTCTTGCTCAGCGCCGACATGCACGAGCCAATGGCCAGATAGGCGCCGGCCAGCAGCCAACTGCCGATGTAGCCGGTGACGATGGCGCCATTGTCCGGCTCGCCCAGGTAGTTGACCGTGATGATCATCGGGAAGGTCAGCAGCAGCGCGATGCCAGCGAACACCCAGGCCGCCAGGAACTTGCCGGTGACCGCCTCGAAGCGGGTGATCGGCAGGGTCATCAGCAACTCAATGGAGCCGGACTTGCGCTCCTCCGCCCACAGGCGCATGGCGATCGCCGGCACCAGGAACAGATAGAGCCAGGGGTGGAAGTTGAAGAAGGCGGAAAGATTGGCCTGGCCGCCCTCGAAGAAGCCGCCCAGGTAGAAGGTGAACACCCCGGACAGCACCAGGAAGATCACGATAAACAGATAAGCCAGCGGCGTGGCGAAATAGCTCGCCAGCTCGCGCTTGAAGATCACGGGCAACTGGGTCATGGCTGCTCTCCCCGGGTCAGCGTGCGGAACACTTCATCCAGGCGGCCGCGTTCCACGTTGAGTTCCTTGACCTTCCAGCCGCGTTCGGCAATCAGCGCATTGACCTGCGGGAAGATCACCTCGCCCGGCTGCGCCAGCACGCTCAGGCTGTGCTCGCGGGCGTTTTCCTCGACACCGGCGACGCCCGGCAGCGCCGCTAAGGCAGCCTGATCCAGCGCTTGATCAGCCACCAGCGTCACCGCCTGGTGGTAGCGCGAACGGCTCTCCAACTCCAGCGGCGTGCCATCGGCCAGCAGACGGCCCTGGGCGATCACCACGGCGCGGGTGCACAGCGCCGTAACCTCTTCGAGGATGTGGGTAGAAATGATCACGATCTTGTCGCAGGCCAGGCCCTGGATGAGCTGGCGCACCTGATGTTTTTGGTTGGGGTCGAGGCCGTCGGTGGGCTCGTCGAGGATCAGCACCCGCGGATCATGCAGGATCGCCTGGGCCAGGCCGACGCGGCGCTTGAAGCCCTTGGACAACGTCTCGATGCTCTGCTCCAGCACCTTTTCCAGCTCCACCTGCTCCACCGCACGCTGAACGCGCAGCGCCTTCTCGGCACCGCGAAAACCGCGCACCTCGGCGATAAATTCAAGAAAGCCACGCACCGTCATATCGCCGTAGCAAGGCGCGCCTTCCGGCAGATAACCGATCTGCCGCTGGGCCTTGAGAGTCTGGGTCTGGATATCGCAACCGAGGATGCTCGCCGTGCCGGAAGTCGGCGCGAGAAAGCCGGTAAGCATCTTCATAGTCGTGGATTTGCCGGCCCCATTGGGGCCGAGAAAGCCCAGCACTTCCCCTGGCTGGACCTGGAACGACAAGTCATCGACTGCCGTGTGCTGCGCAAAACGCTTGGTCAGGTTTCTTATATCGATCATGGCCTCTCACCGTCGCGAAGGGCCTGCGCTCAGCGAAACCATCGCTAAAGCGCAGGCCGCAAGAACGCCGGACGCGGAAAGCACACGTCCGGACGAGGGCAAGACCGTAGCAAAACTAAAAAGTTCAGTCAGCAGTCCGAAACAAGTGGTAAATGGAATATGTGCTCAGCGATCCAGAGGGCTCAACACCGCCAGGCCACCTCGGTTGAGCACATGGGTGTAGATCATGGTTGTCTTCACATCTGAGTGGCCGAGCAACTCCTGCACAGTGCGAATGTCCTGGCCTGCCTCCAGAAGATGCGTGGCAAAGGAATGACGTAACGAATGTGGCGTCGCATGCTTGATCAAGCCAGCACGCCGCGCCGCCTCACGCACCGCCCTCTGGATGGTTTTCTCATGCAGGTGATGGCGATAAATGCCGTGCCCGCGTGGATCCTGAGAGCGATTGCCCGACGGGAAGACGAACTGCCATCCCCACTCCTTCGCCGCATTCGGATACTTGCGCGCCAGCGCGAACGGCAAATTAGCCTCGCCAAAGCCTTCGGCCAGATCGCCCTGATGCACGTGCTGCACCTTGTTCAAATGCTGCCGTAACGGCTCGACGACACGCATTGGCAACATGGTTACCCGATCTTTTTGGCCCTTACCATCACGCACGATGATTTCTCGCCGGGTAAAATCGACATCCTTGACTCTTAGCCGCAGCGCCTCAAGCAATCGCAATCCAGCACCATAGAGCAGATTCGCAACTATCCAGCTATCGCCCTGCAATTGAGCCAACAGGGCATCGACCTCAATACGGGTAAGCACCACCGGCAGATGCTTGGGTTTCTTCGCCCGTACGACACCCTGCAACCAAGGTAAACCCAGCTTGAGCACTTCCTTGTAGAGAAATAGCAGAGCGGCCAGAGCCTGGTTCTGTGTCGAGGCAGACACGTCGCGCTTAACCGCGAGATGGGTCAGAAAAGCCTCGATCTCCACCGCGCCCATCTCCGCCGGATGCCGGTAGTGGTGAAAGCGGATGTAGCGCTTTACCCATTCGGCATAGACAGCTTCGGTACGGATGGAATAGTTTCTGACTCGAATCTGCTGGCGCAGTTGATCCAGCAGCTTGGGCTTGCCGTCATCCATGTCGCGTTTCTCCCTGGGTGCTGTCGCGTTTGCCACGACAACCTTCAAGCTAGACAAGGACTTGCAAGACGACAAGGAAGATTATGCGACAGCTGTCGCGTGGAAACGCGACATGAATGTCGTCTAATTAATAGTTAGAGAGGCCTTATGAAATTTCCGTTCTGGCCCAGAGAAAAAAGCACTGACTGGGACAAGGCATTTGGCCCGATTCAAGAAACACGAAAACAACGCCTCATTCGCGAATGCCAATTGCGTGATGTTTCTATCTATACAGATGATGAATCAGAGGTTTCATCTGGAGTTTATGCAGAGCTTAGAGGCGTCACGTCAGAAGCAGAATTAGAACACAGATTGAACACAAAAATCTCAATCCTAAGCTCTAAACGTGCGAATTTAATTTCAGCCATTGCGCTAGTTGTATCTGTGGCGGCGCTCATAATAAGCATACTATCCTGAGCTGAGGCCACTCTAACAAATGGTTCAAATCGTTCGCTTCGCTCACTGGGACGGGCTAAAGCCCGCCCCTTAACCAAACGTTATGTGTACAGGAGCAGCACTCATGGAAACCGATCTCGTTCTGGTGTCTTTAAATGATGATCAGATTTCCAAGGCAAAGGAAGCCAATGGTAAACGCAAACAAATAACGCACGCGCTTGTATGCGGCAAATACGGCGTCATGTTCGGCACAGAAAAACAGTGCAGAAAATATTACTCCGCCTGGAAAGAAATCTTTAAAAGCCTGTTCGGTCGCTGCTATGAAACCGAAAGTTACGATCTAAACACATACAAGTGCTCTGGAAATGTGGTGATGGACTTAATAACCGAGTCAGATAAAAACAAACCTGACATCGACTTCATTGGTATTGCACTAAAGAGCGAAAAGAAAGGTTTCTGGTCAAAGCTGCTCGGCGGTTAACCAACACATAACAACTGGTTCAAATCACTCGCTTCGCTCGCTGGGACGGGCTAAAGCCCGCCCCTTAACCAAAAACGTTAGGCAACCACAAAGACATGGAATCCAAAGTCTCCTTTCGTCCAGTCGACATAGCGCCTCAGCTTATTGCGTATGGCGAACCTGAAGCAGCCGAAAAGCTCATGCAGCTTGACGACTGCTCGCTCGACAAAATCGGAGTCCTCGCATTTGACAATTATCTTGTGCCGAAAACAATTTTAGATAAGGCCATTTGCTTGGCTGTCGTCGAGTATCTTGAAGGCTCAAAAAGAGAGTTGCGTAGGAAAAAGCGCGTGTTCCAAAAAGGCTCAGCTTAATGCCTAACAAGTGGTTCAAATCGCTCGCTTCGCTCACTGGGACGGGCTAAAGCCCGCCCCTTAACCAAACGTTAGGCAATTATGTACCGCATCCCCAAAGACATAGACCTATCAGAAATCGTTGGTGAATTCACAACGCAAATATTGGTTGGTCAATTCGATATCCAATTCTGCTTTGGGAAATATCACTTTGCAGTTCAGTCAGATATTCATCTCATTAAGCACGGTGAAGTCATTGGAATTTGGCAAGCAGGGACTTGGCCGCCACAACAGTTTTTTGAAATAATGAATATCAACGTAGTTGCGTGCCAAACACCAGACAAAAGAAAAATAGTCATCCATCTAGAAAACAGCATTGAAATACATCTCAGCGATAACTCAGACCAATTCGAGTGCATGCAGATTTACGTCGATGGAGAGCAAGACCCATGGATAATTTAAAGGCCTAACAAATGGTTCAAATCGCTCGCTTCGCTCACTCGGGACGGGCTAAAGCCCGCCCCTTAACCAAACGTTAGGCATCAAGGAGGAATCATGCAGTGCTTTAACCATCCAACAGAAGCCATTGGTATCTGCAAACACTGCCAGCGCGCATTATGCCCGGACTGCTGCACAGATTTAAACGATGGACTTGCATGCAAAGGCGTGCATGAAGCAGAAGTAACCCATTTGAATACGCTGATTCAAAATACTAAAAAATCTTACTCATCATCACCCAGGGCATCATTGTTTGGCCCTATATTCAATATTTTCATAGGAGTCTCCTTCCTCGGGTTTGGCATAAAAAATGGAAGCGAGCCACTTCTAATGACGCTCGGCGCAGGCTTTATAATTTTTAGCTTAGCCATAATCGCATACAACACCAAGTACTTCAAAAAAATAACCACGAACTATGACGCCTAACAACTGGCTCAAATCGTTCGCTTCGCTCACTGGGACGGGCTAAAGCCCGCCCCTTAGCCAAACGTTAGAGGCTTATTCAGTTCATGCGCATTGACATAGATTTTTCGATATTCACATCTGCTCCATCTGCCGAAGGGGTGATATCAGGGAAAATTGAACTCAACGCACTGCCTCGAATCGGAGAAATCGTTTCGCTCCTTGCTTCACCGAACGGGCACAAATTCCCAGCAGCTTCGGAATTCGATCCGCTGTTGAAAGTTGAAAATGTAATCCATCAAGTAAATAGCCAAGCGGTAACACTTCAGCTACAAGACGTAGTTCTTCCAAATAAAACAAGCGTTGCCGAAGTCACTGCATTTCTAGAGCAAGGTTTCGGCCTATTTTTTGACCCAATCGGTGAGTAAGCCTCTAACAAGTGGTTCAAACCGTTCGCTGCGCTCACTGGGACAGGCTAAAGCCCGCCCCTTAACCAAACGTTAGACACAACAAGGAAGTTATGCGTAAGTCCATCAATATCGCAATCGTAGTCGCAATCTCGATAGCCCATTACTCAATCATGGGTTACTTGGGTTATGACCCTGCGCCTGAGTACGAAAATTTAATGGCTTGGTCTTTCGCCCTCATGGTTGCCTTGTGGTGTCTGGATGACGCAAAGAAATACAACTTCCATCGTCCTTATGAGTTCGGCGCTTTTATTTTCTTCCTCTGGCCCATTGTATTGCCTGCGTATCTCATCCATACGCGAGGCTGGCGAGGTGCGCTAGTATTTTTGGCCTTCCTATTTATAGCGCTGTTGCCTTACATTTCCGGCTGGGTTTCCTACTACGCAAGCCCTGCTTACAGCGAGTATGGTGTCTAACAATAGGTTCAAATCGCTCGCTTCGCTTACTGGGACGGGCTAAAGCTCGCCCCTTAACCAAACGTTAGAAGTCATCATGGATAACTGGTACAACACCATCGAATACCAAACCCATGTAGCCGAGAGATTAGAGGCACTTGGAGAGACAAGGTACGACCTTGAGGCGTATGAATTCGCGCTTGAGGTATACCAGTACGCCCCTGAATATCATGAGAATATTCCCACACCGCCTCCTAACCTTGGGCTCACATATGATGTAAGTGCCTTCAACTTTGCTTACTGCTATGTGCTTCACGCCAAAGAGGTTTTTGAAGACCCTAGAGACACACTGAGCTCATGGGGCATTACGTCATCAAGGGACATCGGTGAAATCGTTTATGGTTTGGTCGGTGTCGGTTTACTAGATCAAAGCCCCGACGACAGAAAAGAGCAGTTCGAGGGTCTTTTCTTAGTAAAAGACGTGTTGTGATGCCTTCTAACTAGTGGTTCAAACCGTTCGCTTCGCTCACTGGGACGGGCTAAAGCCCGCCCCTTAACCAAACGTTAGGCAAAACATGGATCGTCAGTCTTCACAAAATACGCCATTAGAAATTTATCATGGCGTTCCCAGTGGCTGGTCCAAAGCTGAAATCGTTTCGCTACATAAAGCGCTGGGCGGTTCTTTTGAAATCGACTCTGGCGAAGCATCTGAACCCGGCGCCCCTTCCTGGATGCCTGATCGTTACAACTGGCTACAGTATAGAAAATCACTACATGAAATAGGCAACGGAATTAAGAAAGGCGACAAGGCATGTATAGAGCTAGCAATCAGATATATTAAGATTGACTACTTTGGGTCTTACTCAGGTTTTATAAAAGAAAGGCTAGCCAGACTCTTAAAACCTCAAGAGCTGTCAAAACAACAAATCGCCAGACTAAAATCGTACTTCAAGCACCTAGTAAAAAATAAGCGATGCCTTCAAGAATTTAGAGAGTACAAAAAGCTAGTGAACAGAATCCAGCTGAGCGAAAATGCCTAACAATAGGTTCAAATCGTTCGCTTCGCTCACTGGGACGGGCTAAAGCCCGCCCCTTAACCAAACGTTAGGCCTCTATGTATTTCGATATATACGTTGACGACAAAAAACTGGGCACATTCGGCCATCCCGATGTGGAGAACATTAATATCTCCTTGTCTGGCGCGCCCGACCAAAACTACGTATTTGCTGGTGCCGTTTGCCGTGAGGGGGAAACCCAATATCATTACCACTGGCTGCAAGAAGAGATCGGCCATGCCAGCCAGGTACGCATCGTTCCAGTTGAAAGCGGCTTGGTTCCTCCCCCCATTAAACGATTTGAAATGGGGCGTGCGGCCCGTAAAGCGTCAGAACACAATATTTGTGAGTTCTGCCAACGAAACGAAACGGAAGTCCCTCGCCTTATTCCTGGGGACTCAAATCGGCCTGGAATCTGCTCGGACTGTGTAGAGCTATGCAGAGAGATACTCCGTGACGAGGCCTAACAAGTGGTTCAAACCGTTCGCTTCGCTCACTGGGACGGGCTAAAGCCCGCCCCTTAACCAAACGTTAGGCTACAAAATGAGTGCACATTCCTTCAGCACGATTGAGTGAAAACACACTTGCCCGGTTCATGCTTTCCGGGCCATGTCACAGCAGCATAAGCGGCGCTTCCGTCAGCATATTGATCACGAGCGGAGCCAGGCCGTTGGCGCCCCACCATCCGAACAGAGCAGGAAGCCTATGAAGTCCATCATCCTCTTGGCACTTTCATTGTGCTCGTCCCTGGCCATGGCCGGTGAGTCCTGCGTCTATCCCAGCAAACGTGACGATGGCAGCGTTGCCTACTTTGAGGACTGCGGTTTGGTTGAGGGTGATGGGCTAGAGCTCAACGGCGAGCACGCCGAGAACCTGGCCTTCGACAGCAACGGCATGGCCTGCGTCATCCTCGCGGCGAGCGATGCCTTCTACCTGCTGCAGGATGGACGCTCGCAACGTGTGCTGTTCTTCGACAATGGCTGCGACTATTTCAGGGAGGGCCTTGCCCGAGGCCTGGTGAAGGACCGGATGGTCTTTATCGACGAACGACTGAAAACCCCGCTGACGCCCGGCTTCGATCTGTTATTGCCTTACGACTACGGGCATGCAGTGGTGTGCAACGGCCCCTTCGTGGAAGAACGGCATGGCGAGCACACCCTGCTCCGCGGCGGCCAATGCGGCTTGATGGACAAGCAAGGCAGGATCGTCGTCGAAGCCGTTCACGCCATTGGCGACAACGAAGTGTTCGAGCACTATCTGAATCACAACAACCATTGCCCTGCGCCACCGCTGCGCTCCGAAGAGGCCGCGCTGTGCCACGCCAAACGACACGTCGCGAACATGGATCACCACAGTGCGCAATGGAAGCGGCAGGAGATTTCCCGGCAAGGCGCCGTCTGGCTGGTCACCTTCGTCGAAGAGGGCGACGGCGATGAGGAATTCACCCTGACCCTGAACGCGGACAGCGCTCAGTGGGGTTCGTTGATCCCGGAATCCCACGACGAGGCCAGGCAGCGTCTGAAGCCATAACCTGCATACGGCTGGCGACCTTGCCCCGAGCGAGGATTTGCAGGCGTATTCGCGGGACCGATTGTGTTGCCCAACCCGGCCACCAGCGCCCTCCTCCTACCTAGAGGTGATTTCCATGAAAGAAGAACACGGCGTTTCGATCCAGACACTCGGCAGCGAGCATGTCGATGTCATGCGCGCGATGCTGAGCATGTTCGGCGAGGCCTTCGGGGAGACGGCGACCTACACGGCAGCGCAGCCCGACGATGCTTACCTGCAGGGGCTGCTGGCGGGTGATGCGTTCTTTGCCATTGCCGCATTGGCCGATGGGCAGGTGGTCGGCGGACTGGCGGCCTACCTGCTGCCCAAGTTCGAGCAGGCGCGCGCGGAAATCTACATCTACGACCTGGCCGTCGCGCAGCCGCATCGGCGGCGGGGCATCGCGACGGCGATGATCGAGCAGTTGAAGCACATCGCAGCGGCCAGAGGGGCCTATGTCATCTACGTGCAGGCGGACTACGGCGACGACCCGGCCATCGCCCTCTATACCAAGCTCGGCATCCGAGAAGACGTGCTGCATTTCGATATCCCGCTGGAACGTGGCTAGCCGCCCCCGTTGCGCTGGTCGAACATTCAAGAATCGCGTCTACTCTCAGGCACGCTCATAACAACAAGGACGTAAACAATGATGGACTTCATTGCACGCAATTTCAGATGGCTGATGCTGCTATCCGGCGTTCTCACGGCGACCATGTTCTACGGCCTGTTCGCCCCGCAGGAAGCGCTGCAGTCGATGTTCGGCGCATCCTTCGAAGGGCAGTTGCAATCTTTGGTCGTTCGCAGTTGGTCGGCGCTGGTCGGGTTGATGGGCGTGCTGCTGATCTATGGCGCGCTGAGCCCGAAGCATCGGGTTCTCTGCGCCGTCATTGCCGCGCTGAGCAAGGCCATCTTCGTGTCGCTGCTGCTGATCCATGGCCAGGATTACCTGAGCAAGGCCGCGCCCGCCATCGCTCTGGATCTGCTGGTGATCGCCTTTACACTGCTGTTCCTGCTGGCCGTGCAAAAGCGGCGCAGCGCTTGAGGCGAACCTCATGGGAATGATCAGGCATATCCTCTGGCTGGACTGCATGGCCGCTGCGAGCGCGGGCGTTGTGGTCCTGTTGCTGGCCCCCTGGTTGAGCGGCTGGTATGCCCTGCCCGGCGAGCTGCTGAGCTTCATCGGCGCGGTCAATATCGCCTATGCCTGCTTTTCCTTTTCGCTGGCGATTCGTGTGCGGCGCGCCGAAGCGCTGATCAAGCTGCTGGCAGTGGCCAACGGATTCTGGGCGTTGGCGTGCCTTGGCATCGCTGCGACCTTTGCCCCGGTCATGGCGCTACCGGGGCTTTGCCATATGCTCGGCGAGGCTGCGTTCGTCGCAGGCCTGGGCATGCTGGAGTGGAAATGGCGCAGGCAGTTGCTGGTGGCTGGCGAACAGGGCGTTTCGACTCAGCCTGTCGCGGCCCGGTAGCCGTCACAGATATGCAGGCGAAGATCCGGCGATGGCTGCTCAGGCCATGATCAGCCCTATCCGTCAGCGCTGTGAAAACGGTTCTTGCCCGCGTACTTGGCCGCGTACATGGCCTGGTCCGCACGTTTCAGCAGGTCCTGGCCGCCTTCAGCGTGCAGCGGAAACAGAGCGGCGCCCACGCTCGCCGATATCCGCACCATACTGCCGTCCAGATCGAACGGCTTGGCCAGTACATCCAGCACCTTGAGCGCCACCGTCTCGCAATCCTGACTGCCGTGCAGATTGCCGAGGACGATGCCGAACTCATCACCGCCGAAGCGTGCGACCGTGTCCGTGCTGCGCACACAACCTTCCAGCCGCCTGGCGGCCATCTGCAGCAGGCTATCGCCGGCCGTATGGCCGTGGCGGTCGTTGATTTCCTTGAATCCATCCAGGTCGATATAGAGCACGGCGCACAGCTGCTGCTGGTCGCGCACGGACTCCAGCGCCTGGTCGAGCCGCTGGTGGAACCTGACGCGGTTGGCCAGCCCGGTGAGGGCGTCATGCTCGGCGTCATGACACAGGCGCGCTTCCAGGTGCTTGCGCTCGGTGATGTCCTGCGTGACCAGCACCAGGAACTCCGGGTGACCATGGCGATTGCGGACGACGCTCGAGGCCTCGCATACCCAGATCAGCGAGCCATCCTCACGCCGATAGGTTTTCTCGATTTCCGGGGAAAGCGCATGTGCCTCGCTGACCAGTTGCTCGCTCAGAAAGCTGCGGGCGGCGGCGGCTACTTCAGCGTCGCTCAGGTCGAAAATGTTGGCGCCTTGCAGCGCCTCGGCCGGGCGCCCCAGCATGCGCGCGAACTTCTCGTTGACCCGCAGTATCCGACCCTCGGGGCTGATGTGGGCGATACCCATGGCCGCCTGGTGAAAGGTGGCGCGAAACAGCGCTTCGCTGCCTTGCAGGGCATCGGTGGCTGCGCGTTGGCGAACCAGCATCAGCGCCAGCAGGCCAACGAACAGCATGACCACCAGGGTGACGCCGACTGCGGCCATCAGATAGGTGGAGCGCCGCTGCAAGGTCGTCGCCATCTCCTCGTCGTAAGCGGTGGCCACGGTAATCATCAGGGGATAACCGCTCATGGTGCGGTAGCTGACGATACGGGCGACGCCATCGAGCCCCTCGCCATTGTCGTGGAAATCATCGGCGTCATGCAGCTTTTGCCGCTGGAACCAGGCCAGCGACTCGGCACCCAGGCCAAATTCGCTGCGTGCGCCGATCTTGCGCGCACGTATCACGCCGTCGAGGCCGGCGAGCTCCAAAAGCCCCTGCGGGCCCAGATCGACCTGCTGGAAGAAACGCGTGACGTCCTCTGGACGCACGGCCATCACCACGACGCCGGCGAAGCTGCCGTCATCGCGCTCGATACGCAGCGACATGGGGATCAGCCAACGCCCGGAAACCCGCCCGAGTACCGGCTGATTGATGAACAGGTGATCGATACGGGCATCGCGCTGCGCCGTGAAGAACTCGCGGTCGGCGTAGTTGACCGGGCCGGTGTTCTGGCTACTGCTGACGATATCGCCCTGCTCGTCCACCACGCTGACGATGGTGAACATCTCCTCGCGGATCACGCCCTCCTCGACCCAGCGGCGCAGGTCGATGGCCTTGCCCTGCCGGCGGTACTGCTCGCGCACGAAAGCCGCCACCTGCTCGGCCGCCTTCAGCGCGCGGAACACCTGCTGCTCGAAGGCGATAGCCAGACTGGAGTTGGCTTCCATTTCTGCAGCCAGCGCCTGCTCACGTTCGAAGGCGATGCGTTGCAGGGTGATCAGCCAGACAACGGCAACGAATACGCTCGCCAGAACGATCAGCAGGTTCAAGGGTGTTGCGATTCGAGGGCGTCGAGCGACGGCGTCATGCGCGTCAATCGGCGTGCTGGGCGGGGTCATCGCCTTGTTCTCCAAGCCTTTCACGGGCGGGCTGTTTTCTAGCTGTTGAGCCTGGGTCTGTTGCCCTTTGGTTCAGCGTCGCGGGGCGTGATCCATCGCCTTGCGTTGAATCATAGGCATTGTTGCGCCACTGTGCTGCCATCATGCGGTAATGGGTTTTGCCCGAAAATCGAGCTTGCGGCAGACTGACGACCGACACGCCACCTCAGCCACATCACTCCGAGCCGAGCGTTGTCCGCACTGCTCCTGCTCAATTTCTTCGACAACCGCCTGCCTTCGAGGCCCGCCTTGGAAACCACGGTCTTTCTCGCCGTCATCGCCGCCGCTGCCCTGCATGCCGGCTGGAACGCTCTGCTCAAGATTGGTCTGGATCGCTTCCTCACCGCCACGCTGATCCAGATCGGTGCCGGTCTGGTGGCGCTCTGCGCTCTGCCGCTGGTGGCGCTGCCACAAGCCTCGGCCTGGCCGTGGATCGCGCTGTCGGCGCTGCTGCATATCGGCTACAACTTTTTCCTCGCCCGCGCCTACCAGTACGGCGATCTGGGCCAGGTCTACCCGATTGCTCGGGGCAGCTCGCCGCTGATGGTCGCCTTGCTGTCACTGCTGCTGTTGCATGACGGGCTCGGTGCCCTGCAGTTGCTGGGTTTGCTGGTTCTGGTGCTGGGCATCTGGCTGATGGCGCTGCGCGGCGGCCATCACAAGGCGCCACAGGGGGCGATGCTGGTCTGTGCGTTGATGACGGCACTGTTCATCGCCGGCTACACCCTCAGCGATGCCATGGGCGCGCGCAACAATGGCGATGCGCTGAGCTATTCGCTGTGGCTGTTCACCGTCAACGGCGTGGTGATGGCGGTGGTATTGGCCATCAGCCGTGGGCCGCGCGCCTTCCTGCAGTTGGGCCCGCACTGGCGTGGCGGGCTGGCCGGTGGGGCGATGTCGATGGCGGCCTACACCATAGTGATCTGGGCCATGACCCAGGCGCCGGTGGCATTGGTTTCGGCCCTGCGCGAGACCAGCGTGGTGTTCGCCGTGCTGCTGGGGGTGGTGTTGCTCAAGGAAAGATTGCGACCGATTCGTCTGCTGGCGTGCGCGGTAATCGCGGCTGGTGTGGTGGTGATGAAGTTGGCTTAGGGGTTCGGTCAAGGCCGCATTGGAGTAGGTGGTGGGCTGAAGTAGTCCGCCGTCCGGCTCACTCTACTGGACTGCGAGAACATAACTTGGTGGGCTGAAACTGATCGCCGCCCGGCCCACCCTACAAGGACATCTGTAGGAGCGGGCTTTGCTCGCGCCCCCAAGCACAAAAGCTTCGCGAGCAGAGCTCGCTCCTACCCGGTACACCAACGCAACCAGCAGGTCAGGAGACGACCCGCACCATCAGGTCAGCCTGACTCGGCATTCTGATCGGGAACCCGAGCCCCGCTTTGCAGTTCTGTTGATCAACGGGTGCTGAGTCGTTGACCGTTTTTTCGTCATACGCTGCCTGCATGCTGGCCGTGCTGACTGCCTGGACGCGAGAGTTTTTGCCGGCCAGGCGGGCTTGCGGCACACTAGCGCCCTTCCCGAGCCACCGCTCGTTTTGCCACACAAGCAGAGTCCGTATGACCCGTTCCCCCTTCCGCCGCCTCGTCTTCGGATCGTTGCGCCGCCTGCTGTACCTCTGGGTACGCTCGGAAACCATCAACCAGTCCGCCTTCACCCTCAAGCTAGACCGCAGCAAGCCGGTGTTCTACGTGCTGCAGCAGCCGTCGGTGAGCGACCTGGCGGTGGTCGACCGCGAGTGCACCAAGGCCGGCCTGCCGCGCCCGGTGTTGCCGGTAGCGGTCGGGGAACACATCGAGCCCGCCGCCTTCTTCTACCTGACACCTGAGCCGGACTGGTTCGGCCGTCAGGACAAGCGCGGCATTTCGCCAACCCTGGATCGAGTGGTCACTGCCCTCAGCCAGCATGCCGTGGATGACGCGCAGATCGTCCCGGTCAGCGTGTTCTGGGGGCAGTCGCCGGATCGCGAAACCAGCCCCTGGAAACTGCTGTTCGCCGACAGCTGGGCGGTGACCGGGCGCCTGCGCCGGCTGGTCAGCATCCTGATTCTCGGGCGCAAGACCCGCGTGCAGTTCTCCACGCCGATTCACCTGCGCGAGCTGG
Source organism: Ectopseudomonas toyotomiensis (assembly GCF_017167985.1). Lineage (NCBI taxonomy): Bacteria > Pseudomonadati > Pseudomonadota > Gammaproteobacteria > Pseudomonadales > Pseudomonadaceae > Ectopseudomonas > Ectopseudomonas toyotomiensis. Next base: position 547,233 of record NZ_CP070505.1, read on the forward strand.
TCGAGCAGGACAAGGGGCAGGAGCGCACGCTGCGCATGGTGCATCGCATCCTGCGCGTGCACTTCCGCAACCAGAAGGCGGCGGTGATCGGCCCGGACGTGTCGCACCGACGCAATCTGGTCAAAGGCCTCGTACATGACCCGATGGTGCGTCAGGCGATTGCCGAGGAAGCCGAGCGCGAGAAGATCAGCCAGGAGAAGGCCGAAGCCCAGGCGCTGCGCTATGGCAACGAGATCGCCTCGGACTACACCTATACGGTGATCCGCTTCCTCGAGCTGGTGCTTTCCTGGTTCTGGAACAAGATCTACGACGGCATCAAGGTGCACAACGTCGAAGGCGTGCGCGACATTGCCCAGGGCCACGAGGTGATCTACGTGCCCTGCCACCGCAGCCACATCGACTACCTGCTGCTGTCCTACCTGCTGTTCCGCAATGGCCTGACGCCGCCGCACATCGCCGCCGGCATCAACCTCAACATGCCGGTAATCGGCGGTCTGCTGCGCCGTGGCGGCGCCTTCTTCATGCGCCGCACCTTCAAGGGCAACCCGCTGTACACCGCGGTGTTCAACGAATACCTGCACACCCTGTTCAGCAAGGGTTTCCCGGTCGAGTACTTCGTCGAGGGCGGGCGCTCGCGCACCGGACGCATGCTGCGGCCGAAGACCGGCATGCTGGCCATCACCCTGCGCAGCTTCCTGCGCAGCAATCGCCTGCCCATCGTCTTCGTGCCGGTATACATCGGCTACGAGCGCGTGCTGGAAGGCCGCACCTACCTGGGCGAGCTTCGAGGCGCGAGCAAGAAGAAGGAGTCGATCTTCGACCTGTTCAAGGTGCTCGGCGCGCTCAAGCAGCGCTTCGGCCAGGTCTCGGTGAACTTCGGCGAGCCGATCAAGCTGGCCGAATTCCTCGATCAGCAGCAGCCCGGCTGGCGTCAGCAGGAGCTGGGCCCGCAGTACCGCCCGGCCTGGCTCAACGACACCACCAACCGCCTGGGCGAGCGCGTGGCGCGTCACCTCAACGAGGCGGCGTCGATCAACCCGGTCAACCTGGTGGCATTGGCGCTGCTGTCCACCAGCAAGCTGGCACTGGACGACCGTGCCCTGGCCCGTGTGCTCGACCTCTACCTGGCCCTGCTGCGCGCGGTGCCCTACTCGCCGCATACCACCCTGCCAGACGGCGACGGCGCGGCGCTGATCGAGCACGTCAAGGGCATGGACCTGCTGGCCGAACAGAAGGACGCGCTGGGCAAGATTCTGTATCTGGACGAGCAGAATGCCGTCCTGATGACCTACTACCGCAACAACGTGCTGCACATCTTCGCCCTGCCGGCGCTGCTGGCGAGCTTCTTCCAGAGCAGCGCGCGAATCAGCCGCGAGCAGATCCTGCGCTACGCCGGCGCGCTGTATCCGTATCTGCAATCGGAGCTGTTCATCCGCTGGGAACAGAGCGAGCTGGAAGCCGTGATCGACCAGTGGCTGGTAGCCTTCGTCGAGCAGGGCCTGCTCAAGGTCGAGGGCGACGTATACGTGCGCCCGGCGCCGAGCTCGCGCCAGTTCGTGCTGCTGACCCTACTGTCGCGCTCGGTGGCGCAGACCCTGCAGCGTTTCTACATGGCCATCGCCCTGCTGCTCAACGCCGGGCAGAACGCGATCAGCGCCGAGGAGCTGGAAGACCTGTGCACGGTCATGGCCCAGCGCCTGTCGATCCTGCATGGCCTGAACGCGCCGGAGTTCTTCGACAAGAGCCTGTTCCGCCACTTCATCCAAAGCCTGCTGGACCAAGGCGTGCTGCGCCAGGACGAAGCCGGCAAGCTCAGCCATCACCCGCTGCTTAGCGAGCTGGCCGAAGGCGCTGCCAAGCGCGTGCTGCCAGCGGAGATTCGCCTGTCGATCCGCCAGGTGGCGCTGGATCGTAACGAGGATGAGCCGGCAGCGCCGTAATCGTAGGGTGTCGCGGGGCCGCCAAGGCCATGCGCACCTTCGAATCACCATTGCCGCGGTGCGCACGGCGCACCCTACCCGTTAAAGCCTCGGGTGGATGTCGCTTTTGACATCCACCATCGCGGACGGACGATGCAAGCAGACGAACCTGTCACGGTTTTGGCAGTCAGTCGATAAGCCACACACCGGCAGGAGGCCCTGGCCATGATCGATTCCCTGATGTTGAGCGCTGCACGCATCACCACGCTGGCGACTGGGCAGGTACTGACCAACGCCAGCGGTTTCTTCTTCCGCCGGGATCAACGGCTGTTCCTCGTCACCAGCCGTCACGTGATGCTCGACGAGCCGAGCGGCCATCAACCCGATAACCTGCAGATCGAGCTGCATACCGACGCAGACAACCTGGCCAGCACCGTCAGCTTTTCCATCCCGCTGTATGACGGCGAACAGCACCTGTGGCGTCAGGGTATGGATGGTGCGGGCGAGATCGACGTGGCGGTGATCGAGCTGGATCAGGCCGCCCTTCCCGACAACGGCGCTTACCAGGCCTTCACCCCGCAGCACCTGCTGCAAGCCGACGAGCATGTGGAAATAGGCTCGACGCTGCTGGTGGTGGGCTTCCCGCTGGGATTTCAGGACACCCTGCACCGCATGCCGGTGGCACGCCATGCCGGACTGGCATCGTCCTTCGGTCTGCGCTTCCACGGCCTGGGCTACTTTCTCACCGATGGCCGCACCCATCGCGGCCTGAGCGGCGCGCCGGTGGTCAAGCGCGCCGACGTCGATGGCGAACTGCCCTGGACACTTCTGGGTATCCACTCCACCCGCCTGCTGGGCAATCGCGACGAAGACCAGGACGAAGCCCTGGGCCTGAACTGCACCTGGTATGCCGATATTCTGATGACGCTGACGGAATAACCCGAACCGAGGCGCCGGCCACTCGTAGGACGGACTCAGAGCGTAAGGCCATGCCCAGTTCGGCACCACGACTCACGCCCGATGCTCCCACCAACGGCGTACTGCTTCCGAGCGGCCGGCGTCCCGGTACGCCCTACTCGCTACGAAACGTGGATGCCGGGTTCGGACCAGAACATCGCGGCTGAAGCCGCTCCTACAGGTATTCACCCGTCCCGTAGGAGCGGCTGGGCGGCATTGCGCTTCAGCCGCGAAAGATTCAGCTCACGAATGTCAGCGGCCCAATAAAAAACCCGCCCTGCGCATCACGCAGGGCGGGTTTCTTTACAGCGGTTAAAGCCTTACAGAGTCACAGCAGCCGGCTCGGGCTCGGCGGCCATTTCCACGTCCGGCGCCACTTCGATGTGCTGCAGCTCGAGACGCTCGCTGCTCCACTGGCGGATGCGGTTGGTCAGTGCCAGGTCGTCGTTGAGCTTCTGCCCGTATGACGGGATGATCTCCTTCAGACGCTCCTGCCACTCGGGGGTGGCGACCTTGTCGGCGAAGGCCTTCTCGATCAGGTGCAGCATGATCGGCGCAGCGGTGGAGGCACCCGGCGAGGCGCCCAGCAGTGCGCTGATGCTGCCGTCAGCGGAGGTCACCACTTCGGTGCCGAACTGCAGCACGCCGCCCTTCTCGGCATCCTTCTTGATGATCTGCACGCGCTGGCCAGCATTGATCAGTTCCCAGTCGGCAGCCTGCGCCTCCGGGAAGTACTCGCGCAGCGAAGCCATGCGGTCTTCCTGGCTGAGCATCAGCTGGCCCATCAGGTAGGTGCTCAGCGACCAGTTGTCCATGCCGGCGTTGACCATCGGCATGAAGTTGTCAGTGGTCATGCTGCTGAACATGTCGAGCAGCGAGCCGTTCTTCAGGTACTTGGTGGAGAAGGTGGCGAACGGGCCGAACAGCAGCACGTTCTCGCCGTCGATCACGCGTGTGTCCAGGTGCGGCACGGACATGGGCGGCGAGCCGACAGAAGCCTTGCCATAGACCTTGGCCAGGTGCTGGGCAACCACGTCCTGGTTACGCGTCATCAGGAACTGGCCACCGACCGGGAAGCCGGCGTAGCCCTTGGCTTCTTCGATACCGGACTTCTGCAGCAGCTTGAGCGCGCCACCACCAGCGCCGATGAAGACGAAGCGCGCATTGATGCTCTGCTCAGCGCCGTCCTTGGCCAGGTCGGCCACGGTGACACGCCAGGTGCCATCTTCATTACGCTGCAGATCGCGAACTTCGTGCTCAAGGTGCAGGCTGGCCTGCTGCTTGCCGATCAGCGAGTCGATGAGCTGACGGGTGATCTCGCCGAAGTTGACGTCGGTGCCGATGGCCATACGGGTGGCGGCGACCTTCTGCTGCGGGTCACGACCTTGCATGACCAGCGGTACCCACTGGGCGATCTGCGTGTGATCCTCGGTGAACTCCATGCCACGGAACAGGTTGCTGTGCTGCAGCGCAGCATGGCGCTTGCGCAGGTATTCGACGTTGTCGTCACCCCAGACGAAGCTCATGTGCGGGGTGATGTTGATGAAGCTCTTGGGCTTGCTCAGCACCTCGCGCTCGACCTGGGTGGCCCAGAACTGCTTGGAGATCTCGAACGACTCGTTGATGGCGATGGCCTTGCTGATGTCGATGCCACCGTCGGCGGTTTCCGGGGTGTAATTCAGCTCGCAGAACGCCGAGTGGCCGGTGCCGGCATTGTTCCAGCCGTTGGAGCTTTCGGCGGCTACCTGGTCGAGACGCTCGTAGATTTCGATGCTCCAGTCCGGCTGCAGCTCGTGGAGGTAGGTGCCGAGGGTGGCGCTCATCACGCCAGCGCCGATCAGCAGCACGTCGACGGTTTTCTCGGGCTCGCGGGGCTTGGAGCAACCGATCACGCTGAGACAAAGCAGCGTCAGCAGGATTTTCTTCATGGGATAGTCCAGTTCATCGCACGACGACAACAGCCGTGCAGGCAAGGTTTCGGGTAGCGGCCGTTTGGGCCGCACATGGGCGATAGCCGCAGATCTGCGGCGCGGCGGGAGGAAGGGTGTTTCCAGGCCTCTTGGCGGGCGTATTCCGATCGCGCCGCGTGCTGGAGCAATATGCGTGCCGCTGAAAGGATTCAGCAGTCCCTGTGCGGCTTTCTGCCACACAGCCGGAACGGGGCTGGCGGGAACTCGCCAGATCCACGGGAGGAGCCCCCTGGAAATGGCGGAATCCCGCCCGAATCAGGCCAGCAGCAGCGGCAACAGCAAGGCAGTGCCAATGCCCAGCAGGCTCATCGCCAGGGCGGCGAAGGCGCCGCACTCCTCACCTTCCTGCAAGGCGTGCGCGGTGCCGATGGCATGGGCATTGATACCGTAGCTCAGGCCACGGGCCGCGGGGTGATCGACGCCCGCCCAACGCAGCAGCAGCGGCCCCATGGCCGTACCGATCACCCCGGTGAGCATCACCATCACCGCCGCCAGCGAGGCGACGCCGCCGATCTGCTCGGCCACCGGCATGGCAATCGGCATGGTCACGAATTTCGGTGCCAGGCTCATCACCACGCTCCAGTCGGCGCCCAGCGCCCAGCCGATGGCCAGGGTCAGCGCCACCGACAGGACGCCGCCGGCCGTCAGGGTGATCAGCACGGGCCAGAACAATTGGCGGATGCGCTTGATGTTGTGCTGCAGCGGCACCGCCAGGGCTACGGTGGCCGGCCCCAGTAGCCAGGCAACGGGCTCGGCGCCAGCGCGGTAGGTGGCGTAATCCACGCCGCACAGCAGCAAGGTGGCGACGATCAGCGTCACCGATACCAGCACCGGCTGCAGCAGCAGCCAGCCGCTGCGGCGATAGAGCCAGGCGGCGATCAGAAAAGCGGCCAGGGTCAGGGCGATGGCGAACAGCGGATGATGAGTCAGCAGCGTCATCCCTTGCGCTCCTGACGGCGGATCAGCGTCTGCAACAGCCAGCCGCAGAACGGCACGGTGACCAGCAGCGACAGCACCAACGCCGTGGCGATCACCGGCAGTTCACCGAGCAGCAGGTCACTGCTGGTCATGATCCCCGAGGCCGGCACGGCCAGCAGCAGCGGCAGATATGGCAACAAACCACCGGCGGCCTGCTGCAGCGGCTCGGGCACGGCGCCGCGCCACATCAGCCAGACCGAGAGCAGCAGCAGGCCAATGATCGAGGCCGGCAGCATCGGCAACAGCCAGTGATTGAGCGCCACGCCGAACAACTGCAGCAATACCAGCCAGAACAGGCCACGCACCATCATGATCTCGACTCCTCCTTATGGCGCCCCCGACGAAACAGCGGACGCGGCTCGATAACCGAGCGACCATACAACACACTGAGCCCTTGCAGGCCCTTGAGTGCATCTTCCAGCGATTTGTCGGCGCGCACGGCGAAGGCATCGAAGCCGCACTGGCGCATGTGCGCCAACTGGTCGCGCAGCACATCACCCACCGCGCGCAACTCGCCGCGCCAGCCCAGGCGGGTACGCAGCAGGTAGGCCTGGCTGTAGCCACGACCATCGCGAAAGCTTGGGAAGTCGATGGCGATCAGCGGCAGGCTGGCGAGAAAGGGCTGCAGCGCCTCCGGCTCGTCATCCACCTGCAACAGCAGGCCATCGGCACTCATCGCCCTGCCCTGCAGCACCGCAGCAGGCTGCCGCTCGCGCCAGGCCGTCAGCGATAGGATCAGCGGCGCGTCCCCTTCAGTGTCGAGTTGCCAGGGATCATCACTGACGATGCAGGCCTGGCCCTCGACCAGGCGAATCAGATTGTTCATGCCACCTCCTCGCGGCTGTACACGCTCGCCTTGAATGGCTCCAGGCCGATGCGCTGGAAGGTGTCGAGAAAGCCTTCGTTGACCTCTCGCTGATCAACGTAAGTACGCACGATGCGCTCGATCACCTCGGGCACCTGCTCGGCGGCGAACGAGGGGCCGATCACCTTGCCCAGCGCCGCCTGCTGTCCCTGGCTACCGCCGAGGGTGAGCTGGTACCACTCGCTACCGTTCTTGTCGACGCCGAGGATGCCAATGTTGCCGATATGGTGGTGGCCGCAGGCGTTCATGCAGCCGGAGATGTTCAGGCTCAGCTCGCCCAGGTCATGCAGGTAGTCGAGGTCGTCGAAACGCTGTTGGATGGCCTGGGCGATGGGGATCGACTTGGCGTTGGCCAGCGAGCAGAAATCACCACCGGGGCAGGCGATGATGTCGGTGAGCAACCCGGCGTTGGCCGTGCCCAGCCCCGCCGCTTCGGCCTCCTGCCATAGCGCGTAGAGGTCGGCCTTGCGTACATCGGGTAGCACCAGGTTCTGTTCGTGGGCGACGCGAATCTCGCCGAAGCCGTAGCGCTCGCTCCAGTCGGCCAGCGCGTCCATCTGCTCTGCACTGACATCGCCGGGCGGTGCGCTGATGCCTGGCTTGGTCGACAGCACCACGCTCAGGTAGCCGGGCACCTGATGCGCCATGACGTTGCGCGAGACCCAGCGGGCGAAGGCCTCATCGCGCGCCAGGTGGGTGCCGAAGTCGAGGTCGAGGGCGTCCTGCGGCACGTAGGCCGGCTTGTGGAAGGAGGCGGCGACGCGCTGGTACTCGTCCTCGGTCAGTTGCGCCGGGCCGTCCTTGATCGGCTGCCACTCGCGCTCCACCTCAGCGGCGAAGGCCTCGATGCCGAGGGCCTTGACCAGGATCTTGATGCGCGCTTTGTATTTGTTGTCGCGCCGACCATGGCGGTTGTACACGCGCAGGATGGCCTCGACGTAGGACAGGCAGTCCTGCCAGTGCAGGCCCTCGCGCAGGGTCTGGGCGATGATCGGCGTGCGCCCCAGGCCGCCACCGACCAGCACGCGCAGACGCAGTTCGTTGGCGGCGTCACGGTACAGCTGCAGGCCGATGTCATGCACCTGAATGGCTGCACGGTCCTGCTCGGCGGCGCACAGGGCGATCTTGAACTTGCGCGGCAGGAAGAGGAACTCCGGGTTGACCGTCGACCACTGGCGCAGGATCTCGGCCAGCGGGCGTGGGTCGAGGTATTCGTCGGCGGCGACCCCGGCGAAGGCCTCGGTGGTGATGTTGCGCACGCAATTGCCCGAGGTCTGGATGGCATGCATATCGTGCTCGGCCAGCCAGTCGAGAATGTCCGGCACGCGCTCGAGCTCGACCCAGTTGAACTGGATGTTCTGCCGCGTGGTGAAGTGCCCGTAACCGTGATCGTACTCGCGGGCGATATGCGCCAAGGCGCGCATCTGCTTGGCCGACAGAGTGCCGTAGGGGATCGCCACCCGCAGCATGTAGGCATGTTTCTGCAGGTACAGGCCGTTCTGCAGGCGCAGCGGCAGGAACTCCTCTTCGCTCAGTTCATCGGCCAGGCGCCGCTGGACCTGGTCGCGGAACTGGGCGACGCGCTCGCGCACCAGCGCGCGGTCATAATCGTCGTATTGGTACATGCCGGCAGGCCTCCTGATCACGGGGCGTCGACTATGCCTGCCGGGCGTGCACCGAAAACAGCGCCAGAAAAGCCTTAAAAAACCGGATCAGATGGATACGCCAGTGGCCGATGCAGGGCACTGATTGGCGTGGCGCGATGTCGCAGGGCGGTATCTGGATCGCTCGACATGAAGGCTCATGACCTCAGAAATGGCGCGGCCTGGCGGCCTGCGTGGCACTTTTCCCTGCGTTCGACGCAATCATCTGATCCGCTTTTTTATCGAAAACCTGAGTCTGTTTTGTAAACAGCCCCACTCGGATCATGGCGCCAGCCTGAATAAACGCCTGATGAGGGCAACGACATGACCGATCTGATCCCCGTGCGCGCCGTCGAGACCATCGACCCGGCCAAGCCCATTCGCCTGACCCCGGCCCAGGCCGGCGGCCCGATCCACACACGCAGCTTCACCGGGCGCTTTCGTAACCTGCGCCTGCTCGGTGCCGGCCTGCTGTTCCTGCTGTTCTTCGGCACCGCCTGGATCGATTGGAACGGCCGCCAGGCGGTGCTCTGGGATCTGGATAACCGCCAGTTCCATATCTTCGGCGCGACCTTCTGGCCACAGGATTTCATCCTGCTCTCGGCCATCCTGATCATCGCCGCCTTCGGCCTGTTCTTCATCACCGTGCTGGCCGGTCGCGTCTGGTGCGGCTACGCCTGCCCGCAGAGCGTGTGGACCTGGGTGTTCATGCGTGTCGAGCAGATCACCGAAGGCGACCGCGGCCAGCGCATCAAGCTCGACGCCGCGCCCTGGTCGCTGCAGAAGCTGGCCCGGCGCAGCGCCAAACACGGCCTGTGGCTAGCGGTGAGCCTGGTCACGGCGATGGCCTTCGTCGGCTACTTCACCCCGGTGCGTCAGCTGACGGTGGACCTGGCGACCTTCGAAGTCGGTGCCACCACGGCCTTCTGGGTGCTGTTCTTCACCGCCGCCACCTATATCAACGCCGGCTGGCTGCGCGAGAAGGTGTGCCGCGACATGTGCCCCTACTCGCGCTTTCAGAGCGTGATGTTCGACAGCGATACGCTGGTCATCTCCTACGACGCCGCCCGTGGCGAAACCCGCGGCCCGCGCCGCAAGGACGCCGACTACAAGGCCGAGGGCCTGGGCGACTGCATCGACTGCACGATGTGCGTACAGGTCTGCCCCACTGGGATCGACATCCGCGATGGCCTGCAACTGGAATGCATCGGCTGCGGCGCCTGCATCGACGCCTGCGACAGCGTCATGGACAAGCTCGGCTATGACCGTGGCCTGGTGCGCTACAGCTCGGAAAACGAGCTGGCCGGCGGCAAGACCCACTGGCTGCGCCCGCGCCTGATCGGCTACGCGGCGATGCTGGCGGTGATGATCGGCGCCTTCGCCTGGGCCCTGGCCGAGCGCCCACTGATCTCCCTGGACGTGACCCGCGACCGTGGCCTGTTCCGCGAGAATGCCCTGGGCCAGATCGAGAACATCTACAGCCTGAAGATCATCAACAAGACCCAGCAAGTGCGCAGCTACGCCATCGGCCTGGTCGAGCCCGGTGACTTCGAGCTGCACGGCCCGCGCACATTGAACCTGGCGCCGGGCGAGATTCGTGATCTGCCGATCAGCGTCGCGCTGACGGCCACGCACAATGCTGCCGGGCCGCAAACCATCCGCTTCGAGGTACGCGACCAGGCCGATTCGCAGAGCCGCGTCAGTACCCAGAGCACCTTCCTCGCACCTCTACGGTGAGGCGCGGTAAACCGTGCTGTTCACTTAACGAAAGTTGAATGCGATCAATCCCCTCTCCCCTCCGGGGAGAGGGCCAGGGAGAGGAGGTAACGTTTACACGGAGGTGTATTTAACCCTCTCCCCCGGCCCCTCTCCCATAAATGGGAGAGGGGAGCAAGCGTCGCGGCCCGAATGCAATCCGGGGCGATTCGAGATACGTCCCCCTCCACGAGGCACTGCCATGTCTGCCGCTCACCCCGTAAAGTGTTCGCCCATACCCTTTGTGTCGGTGAACCAGGACAGGATGAAACGCTACGAAAAATTTGCCGACGAGATCGCCGAACTGATCCGCACCGGCGTGCTCGGCCCCGGCGAGAAGGTGCCCTCGGTACGCCATGCGAGCCGCACCTACGGCGTCAGCCCGTCCACGGTGTTCCAGGCCTACTACCTGCTGGAAGATCGCGGTCTGATCCAGGCACGCGCCCGTTCCGGCTACTTCGTTCGCGAACACGCCAAACGCCCGCTGCACGAGCCTGAGCTGACCGCCCACGCCGCGCAAACCACCGAGGTCGACGTCAGCGAGCTGGTGTTCTCCGTGCTCGCCTCGCTGAAGGACCCGCACACCGTGCCCTTCGGCTCGGCCTTCCCCAGCCCCGACCTGTTCCCCCTGCCGCGTCTGGCCAAGAGCATGGCGCACGCGCTGCGCAGGCTTTCGCCGCACGAGATCATCGCCGACATGACCGCCGGCAACGCCGACCTGCGCCGGCAGATCGCCCTGCGCTACATGGTCAGCGGCGTGATGCTGCCGATGGAGGAACTGGTGATCAGCAACGGCGCCATGGAGGCGCTCAACCTCTGCCTGCAGTGCGTGACCCAGCCCGGCGACCTGGTGGCTATCGAATCCCCCACCTTCTACGCCTGCCTGCAGGTGCTGGAGCGGCTGCAGCTCAAGGCCGTGGAAATCCCCGTGCACCCACGCGAGGGCATCGACCTGGGCGCCCTGTCGGAGAGTCTGAAGCAACTGCCGATCAAGGCCTGCTGGTTCATGAGTAGCCTGCAGAACCCGCTCGGCGCGAGCATGAGCGAGGAGAAGAAGCAGGCGCTGTATGAGTTGCTGGTCGAACATCAGGTGCCGCTGATCGAGGACGACGTATACGCCGAGCTGTACTTCGGCAGCCACCCGCCCAAGCCGGTGAAGAGCTTCGACCGCGAGGGGCTGGTGATGCATTGCAGCTCCTTCTCCAAGAGCCTGGCGCCGGGTTATCGCATCGGCTGGGTGGCCGGCGGGCGCTATGCCGAGCAGATCGCCCGGCTCAAGCTGATGACCACCATCTCGCCGTCGGTGCCAGCCCAGGCAGCGCTGGCCGATTACCTGCAGCACGGCGGCTACGACCGCCACCTGCGCAAGCTGCGCCACGCCCTGGAAATGCAGCAAAGCGCCATGCTCGCCTCTGCCGCCCGGCACTTCCCCGCCAGCACGCGGGTCACGCGACCTTCGGGTGGCTACTTCCTCTGGTTCGAATTTCCCGAACGCCTGGATTCGCTGCAACTGCTGCGCCTGGCCTTGGCCCAGGGCATCAGCCTGGCGCCGGGGCCGATCTTCTCCGCCAGCCAGGGCTTTCGTCACTGCGCGCGGCTGAACTACGGCCATCCGTGGAACCCGCGCAGCGAGCAGGCCATGGAAGTGCTCGGGCGCTTGGTGGCGGGGTTGCTCTGACGCCGGGTGCGCGCAGCGCACCCTACGGATGACCTGCGCCACCTACGTAGGGTGCGCCATGCGCACCGACTGATTTAAAGCGGGCACATCCTACGAGCGCTCTACTTCCACCAGTACTCTACCTGCACGCCGAAGTTGGAGCCGTTGCGTGCGCTGCCGAAGGCGCCGTTCTCGGACAATGCCGAGCCGTCGGCCAGCAGGTTGGCGGCCTGCTGCGCGGCTCGGTTCCAGCTGGCGTAGGTGTAGTACAGGCGAATTTCCGGACGCTCCCAGAAACCGGGGCCCGATGGTGACCAGGTCGGCGCAATGGTGAACTTGGTCAGTTTGCGTGTACCGCCGGGCGCCTCGACCTGGTCGCGACCAATCTCGCCGACCAGCTTGAACTGCTCGGTGAAGGCATAGCTGGTACGCCCGCCGATGGACAGCCAGTTCTGGTCCGCGCCATCCGGGCGCTTGTCCTTCTGGTAGACCAGCTGCACCTGGCCGCCGAGGCGCGGGGTCATCTGGAAGTCGAAGAATTCCACCAGACGCCAGCTGCGGTTACTGCTGTCGAGCGTCGGGTCGCCGGTATAACCCAGACCGGTACCCGGCCCGCGCCCGTATTGCAGGGCGACGGTATTGACCCCGCCGAGGAAGTCCTGCTGTTTGTGTTGTGCGCTCACCGCCCAGCCGCTGTTCGCGTCGGTGCTGTCCGGCTTGTCGATGTAGCTGACGCCCACTTCCAGCTCGCCGCCGGGGTTGACCTGGAAGCCGCCGACATTGAAATCGTGGCGGTTGATGTAGGGCTCCTGGTCGTAGTTGTCCTTGCGCGAGAACACGTAGCTGTACTTGAGGTCGCCGATCTTCATCTCGTCGATACCAAAACCGGTGGCGCTCTGGTTCCAGTAGTAGAAGTCGGTGATGTGGATGTCGTTACGCTTGTAGAAGCGGCGCCCGGCCCACAGCGAACCGCCATTGAGCGCCGGCATGTTGCTCCACTCGGCGTACATCTGGTTCATCCGCGCGAAGCCGTAATCGCCAGTGAATTTCGGCGTATGACCGTACTGGTTGTAGAGCTGGGCCATGCCCTCGACGCTGATCACCGAGCCATCATCCAGGCGAAACAGGTCCTGGCGCAGGTCCAGTTCGATGTACTGCTCGCACTCGTTACCCAGGCGGTACTTGGACTGCGCGCCCGGTAACTGGAAGCACTGCTGCGTGCCGCCGGTGTCGGCGCCACCGATACCGCTGCGCACGTAGCCGGTGAACTCGAGGGCCTGCGCCTGCGGCGTGGCGAAAGCCAATGCCAGCAGGCAGGGAACGCCGACAGAACAGGTGAGGGTTTGCTGTGTGGTCTTCATCGTTGCTCCTGATTGTTTTTATTGAGCGATGCTGCGGATTACCGCCGCAGCGACGGTTCTTCGTTGTCTCGAGGAGCTGTGGCTCGGATGCAATCCGGGGGGGTTATTGGGCAGCCCCCGGATTGCATCCTGGCTACATGGCTAACCGAGCTTGAACTGGGCCACCTTGTTGTCAGTGGCCTGACGCTTTCCCGGGCGCAGGCACTCGCCGCTGGTGGCATCGAACAACAGCACGCGTGCCGGATCGAACTGCAGATCGAGACTGGCGCCGGCCTGCGGCGCGGCGTCCGGCGCCAGGCGGCAGCACACCTTGGTCTGGTTGAGGCTGACGAACACCAGGGTGTCGGGGCCAGTCGGCTCGACCACCTCGACCTCGGCGCGCAGGCTCGGCTGCGCTGCAGCGGCGCCAGCCAGCTGGATCTGCTCAGGACGCACGCCGAGAATCAGCTCGCGCCCTTCCAGCTCCGCCGCCGCGCCCAACAGCAACTCGCAGCGCGCCTGCCCCGGAGCGCCGGCCGCGGATTCGAGCAGACCGAAGCACTGACCATCGCGCACCTGCGTGCGCAGCGGGATGAAGTTCATCGGCGGCGAACCGATAAAGCTGGCGACGAACTGGTTGGCCGGGTCGTTGTAGATTTCCTGCGGGGTGCCGAACTGCTGGATGATGCCGTCCTTCATCACCGCCACCTTGTCGCCCAGGGTCATGGCCTCGATCTGGTCGTGGGTGACGTACACCGTGGTGGTCTTCAGACGCTGGTGCATCAGCTTGATTTCGGTGCGCATCTCCACGCGCAGCTTGGCGTCGAGGTTCGACAGCGGTTCGTCGAACAGATAGATCTTCGGCCGCCGCGCCAACGCTCGGCCCATGGCCACACGCTGCTGCTGGCCACCGGAGAGCTGGCCGGGCTTGCGCGACAGCAGATGCTCGATCTGCAGCAGCTTGGCCACGCGCGCCACCTCGGCCTCGATCTCGGCCGGCGGCAATTTGCGCATCTTCAAACCGAAGGCGATGTTGTCCTTCACCGTCATGGTCGGGTACAGCGCGTAGGACTGGAACACCATGGCGATGTCGCGATCCTTGGGGCTCATGCCGCTGATGTCGGCGCCATCGACCAGGATCGCCCCGCCGCTGATGTCCTCCAGACCAGCGATGCAGTTCATCAGAGTGGATTTGCCGCAGCCGGAGGGGCCGACCAGGATCAGGAACTCGCCGGAGTCGATGGCCAGTTCGATGTTCTTCAGGGTGTCCGCCAGGCCGCTGCCGTAGGATTTGTTGACGTTGCGCAGTTCGAGGGTAGCCATTTCATTTCTCCAATCTTGAAGGCATCAGCCTTTCACCGAGCCGGCAGTGAGACCGCGCAGGAAGTATTTACCGGCGAGGATGTAGACCAGCAGCGTGGGCAGCCCGGCGATCATCGCGGCGGCCATGTCGACGTTGTATTCCTTGGCCCCGGTGCTGGTGTTGACCAGGTTGTTCAGCGCCACGGTGATCGGCTGGGTGTCGCCGCTGGCGAACACCACGCCGAAGAGGAAGTCGTTCCAGATCTGGGTGAACTGCCAGATCAGGCTGACCATGATGATTGGCACCGACATCGGCAGCAGGATGCGCCCGAAGATGGTGAAGAAGCCGGCGCCATCGAGGCGCGCGGCGCGCACCAGCGCCTCGGGAATGCTCACGTAGAAGTTGCGGAAGAACAGCGTGGTGAAGGCCAGGCCGTAGACCACATGCACCAGCACCAGGCCTTCGGTGGTATTGGCCAGGCCGAGCTGGCCGAGGGTGAAGGACGCCGGCAGCAGGATCACCTGGAACGGCAGGAAGCAGCCGAACAGCAGCAGGCCGAAGAACAGCTGCGAGCCGCGAAAGCGCCACATGGCCAGCACGTAGCCGTTCAGCGCGCCAAGCAACGTGGAGATCAGCACCGCCGGGATGGTGATCTTCACCGAGTTCCAGAAGTAGCCGCCGACGCCGTCCCAGGCCTTGACCCAACCTATCAGGGTGAACACGTCCGGGATCGACAGCAGGTTACCGCTGCGGATGTCGTCGGGGGTCTTGAAGCTGGTCAGCAACATCACCAACAGCGGCACCAGGTACACCGCGCAGGCCAGGATAAGGGTGGCGTGGATGGCCAGGCGGCTGAAGCTGAATGCCTTCCCTCGCGCCAGCGGGCGCGGTGCCATGCGCGCGTCGAGTACAGAATCAGTCATGGCGTTTGCCTCGAAGTTCGGAATACAGGTAGGGCACCAGAATCGCCAGCACCGCGCCGAGCATCAGCATCGCGCTGGCGGCGCCGAGGCCCATCTGGCCGCGGGTGAAGGTGTGGGCGTACATGAACATCGCCGGCAGGTCGGAGGCGTAGCCGGGGCCGCCGGCGGTCATCGAAGCGACCAGGTCGAAGCTCTTGATGGCGATATGCGCGAGGATCATCAGCGCACTGAAGAACACCGGGCCCAGGCTCGGCAGCACGATGCGCAGGTAGATGCTCGGCAGGCTGGCACCATCGACCTGAGCGGCACGGATGATCGATTGATCGACGCTGCGCAAGCCGGCGAGGAACAGCGCCATGACGAACCCCGAGGACTGCCACACGGCGGCCATCACCAGGCAGTAGACGACGCGATCCGGGTCCACCAGCCAGTCGAAGCGAAAGCCCTCCCAGCCCCAGTCACGCAGCAGTTTGTCCAGACCCAGACCAGGGTTGAGCAGCCACTTCCAGGCAGTGCCGGTGACGATCATCGACAGTGCCATGGGGTAGAGAAAGATGGTGCGGATAAAGCCTTCGCGGCGGATGCGCTGATCCAGCAGCACCGCCAGGAACACGCCGATGATCAGGCTGATGGCGATGAACAGGCCACCGAACACCAGCAGGTTCTGGCTCGCCACCCACCAGCGATCGTTGTCCCACAGCCGCGCGTACTGCTGCAGCCCGACGAAGTTGTAGCTGGGCATGAAGCGCGAGTTGGTGAACGACAGCAGGAAGGTCCAGCCGATGTAGCCGTAGAAGCCCACCAGCACGATGACCATGCTCGGCGCCAGCACCAGCTTGGGCAGCCAGCGCTGCAGGGCATCCAGCGGTGAGGCTTTGGTGATGACTGCGTTTGAACTCATGGATCACTCCGTCGTTGCAGGTTGCGCGCCCCTGAGAGGGAAACGCGGCGCGGCCGATCCCGTGGCGCGTGCCTGTGGGCATGCGCCTGGGATAGAAGGCTTGAAAGCGGCGGGCTACACCCGCCTACGGCAAGGGCCGCCTAAGCGGCCCCAACGCTCACTGCACCGCCTGGATCGCCGCCGCCAGTTGCTGGGCGGCGCGCTTGGGGTCGGCCTTGGGATCGTTGAAGAAGTTGGTCACCACGTCGAACACCGCGCCCTGCACGTAGCTGGACGCGGCCATGCCGTGAGCCAGGCTCGGCTGCAGACCACCATCAGCGGCGGCCTCCTTGAAGTCGGCCATGGACTTCTGCGCGCAGGCGTCGAAGCTGCTCATATCCTGATCCATGCGCACCGGGATCGAGCCCTTGTTCTGGTTGAAGAACTCCTGGAACTCGTTGCCCATCACCGTGCGCGCCAGGTCTTCCTGGGCCTTGCGGTTGTCGGCGTTGTTCAGTTTGAACATGGCCAGCGAGTCGATATTGAAGGCGAAGCTGCCCTGGGTGCCGGGGAAGGCCAGGCATTCGTAGTCCTTGCCAGCCACCTTGCCGGCTGCGGTCCACTCGCTCTTGGCCCAGTCGCCCATGATCTGCATGCCGGCCTTGCCGTCGATCACCAGGCCGGTGGCGCTGTTCCAGTCACGCCCAGCGGCGTCGGCATCGATATAGCCACGCAGTTTTTGCAGGGCGGCGAACACCTCGACCATCTTGTCGCCGGTCAGGGTATCGCGGTCTAGCTCGACGAAGGCCTTGCGAAAGCCCTCGGGGCCAAGAATGCTGAAGGCCAGGTCCTCGAACACCGTACCGTCCTGCCAGGGCTGGCCGCCATGGGCGATGGCGATGAAGCCGGCCGCCTTGAGCTTGTCGGCGGCAGCGAAAAAATCGTCGAGGGTGGTCGGCGGCGTGGCGCCAGCCTTTTCGAACACTTGCGGGTTGATCCACAACCAGTTGACCCGATGCACGTTGACCGGCACCGCCACGTAGTCGCCCTGGTATTTCATCACCTCGATCACCTGCGGTGGCAGCAGGTCATCCCACTTCTGCTCGGCAGCCACGTCGTTGAGGTCGGCAAGCAGGCCCAGCTCGCCCCACTCCTGGATATCCGGCCCCTTGATCTGCGCCGCGGCGGGCGGGTTACCGGACACTGCGCGGGTCTTCAGCACGGTCATGGCCGCTTCACCACCACCACCGGCCACGGCGAAATCCTTCCATTTATGGCCCTGGGCTTCGACCAGTTTCTGCAGGGTATCGGCGGCGCGCTTTTCGCCACCGGAGGTCCACCAGTGCAGCACTTCGACTTCACCGGCAGTGGCAGACAGGGGCAGCAGAACAGCGAGGGAGATGGCACAGGACAGGCGAGAGATCGCTTTCATGGGATAAGACACCTTGTTGTTGTTATTCGCGAGCAAGTCGTGGTGCTTGCATTGCGAACGAGTCTACCCAGCCCCCAGAGCCCTGGGGGTAACAAAGGGTATTGGATAGTCACCAGGTCGTTACAAAGCGCCGCGAGCCGGTGACATGCAGCGCAGCGGCACGCGCGCTGCAGTTGTGCGGCGCGGCCCACGGCTGCACTCAACGGCTCTGGCGCGGCAGCCAGAGAGTGACGCGCAGCCCTCCATCGCGCAGGTTACGCAGGCTCAGCTCGCCACCATGGCTATGTGCAAGGTTGCGCGCAATACCGAGTCCCATGCCGTAGCCCTGCTGCTGGCTGGCCAGACGGAAATGCGGCTCGAACACTTGCTCGAGCTTCTGCTCGGGCACGCCCGGCCCCTCGTCATCGACATGCAGGACGAACGCCTCGGCGTCGTCCTCGATGTGCAGGTGCGCGCGCTCGCCGTACTTCAGGGCGTTGTCCAGCAGGTTGCCAATGCAGCGGCGCAGCGCCAGCGGCTTGCCGGGATACAGATCACGCGCGGCACCATCGAGGGTGACGCGGCCCGAGCCGAGGTAGGGTTCGGTCAACCCATGCAGCAGGTGGTTGAGGTCCACCGGCTCGATGTTCTCGTGGATGTCGGTGTCCTTCACGCATTGCAGTGCGCCTTTGACCAGCAGCTCCAGGTCGTCCAGGTCGCGGCCGAACTTGCTCTGCAGACTTTCGTCATCGAGCAGTTCGACACGCAGGCGCAAGCGCGTGATAGGCGTGCGCAGGTCATGGGAAATGGCACTGAACAGCTGGCTGCGTTCGGTCAGGTAGCGACTGATACGTTCGCGCATGGCGTTGAACGCGCGGGCCACCTCGACCACCTCGCGGCCCCCACCTTCGGCCACCGGCTCCACCTCGGCGCCCAGCGACATGTGCCGCGCGGTGCGTGCCAGGCGCTTGAGCGGGCGGCTCTGCAGATGCACCAGCAAGCCGATGAACAGCAGCAGGAAGGCCGTGGTCAGGAGGATGAACCACAGCTGCTGGGTCGGCAGGATGGGTTCCTCCAGGCTGGTGTAGGGCTCGGGCAGCAACGAGGCGATATACAGCCATTCGCCTGGTGCCAGTTGGATCTGCGTCACCAGCACCGGAGGATTGACCGGCTCCAGGGTCAGCGCGTAATGCGCCCAGGAACGCGGCAGTTCGTCGAGTTTCAGGCCGCCATTGAAGATGCGCAGATCGTCCGGGCTGACGAAGGTCACCGAAATGTCCGCGGCGCTGCCCAGCGCCTGGCGCAGCACTTCGGTCACCGATTCGGTCACAACCTGCTTACGCGGCGTGGTCGGCAGCAACTTCATCTGCAACGGACGGTCATTGAGGCTGACGACAAAACGCGTGCCGCCCATGCTGCGTAACTGATCGAGCACCAGCGGCCGGTAATTCACCGGCAGCGAACGGAAGTAACGCACGCTAGCCGACATCGAATGCGCCAGGCTGCGCGCCGTGGTGACCAGCCCTTCGAGCTGGGTGGCGCGCAGTTGCGACAGCCAGATCACGCTGGACAGGGTCTGCGCCGCGAGGATCGCCAGCAGGGTGAGCAGCAGCATGCGCCCGAGCAGCGAGCGCGGCAGCCAGCGCCGCGGGTTAACGCCCATCGCCTGCCTGCAGGCTGACCGTGGCCGCCAGTTGGTAGCCGCTACCCCGTACGGTGCGGATCAGCCGCGGCGGCTTGTCGGTGTCACGCAGGCGCTGACGCAGACGACTGACAGCCATGTCGACGATGCGCTCGAGCGGCATCACCTCACGACCACGGGTGGCATTGCCGATGGTGTCGCGGTCGAGAATCTGCTGCGGGTGGTCGAGAAACAGCTTGAGCAGGGCGAAGTCGGCGCCGGACAGAATCACCTCCTCGCCGTCACGATGAAACAGCCGGTGACTGACCATATCCAGACGCCAGTCATCGAAGGCCAGCACCTCGCCGCTGCGCTCCTGAGTGAATTGCGCGCGGCGCAGCAAGGCCTTGATTCGCGCCAGCAGCTCGCGCGGGCTGAACGGCTTGCCAAGATAGTCATCGGCGCCCAGCTCCAGACCGATCACCCGGTCGGCTTCGTCGGAGCTGGCGGTGAGCATGATCACCGGCACCTGGGCGAAGCGTTGGTGTTCACGCACCCAGCGGCACAGGCTGAAGCCGTCCTCGTCGGGCAGCATCACATCGAGGATGACCAGATCGGCCGACTCCGCACACAAGCTCTGGCGGAAGGCGGCGCCGTCGGCCACGGCGCGCACCTGAAAGCCGACGCGGCTCAGGTAGGTATCGAGCAGTTCGCGAATTTCCTGGTCGTCATCGACCAGCAGAATCGATTTGCCGGGCTGGCTCATGGTCCGCCACCTTTGTTGTTATGGCTGTGTAAATCCGGGGCTCTATCAAGGGTTCTCCCGGATTGCATCCGGACTACGTTCCGCCGCCTGTTGCAAGGCCACGCCGGCGCCGGTCAGGCCGGGGTACTCGGCCGTCACCAGCCACACCGGGATGCCGTCAAGGTAATGGCTCATGCAACCCTTGTCGCGGAAACTCTTGGCAAAACCGCTGGCAAGAAAACGCTCGGCGAAACGCGGCACCACGCCGCCGACGATATACGCCCCACCGCGCGCGCCCAACGTCAGGACATTGTTGCCAGCAGCGCGGCCGAGCCAGCAACTGAACTGTTCCAGCACCTCGGCGGCAACGGGCTCGCCGGCCAGGCCTGCGGTAGTGATGGCCGCTGGCGTCGCGTGCTGCAAAGGCTGACCGTCCAGCTCACAGATGGCCCGATACAGCACCAGCAGACCATTGCCACTGAGCACGTCTTCGGCGCGCACGTGGCCCAGTTGCCGATAAAGAATTTGCCAAAGCTCGGCCTCACGCGGGCTGCCGATGGGTAGATCAACGTGACCACCCTCGCCCGGCAGCACCAGCCAGCGGCCATCGGCCTGCTCCAGCAGCGTACCGACGCCCAGACCGGTGCCGGCGCCGATCACCAAGGCCGGACGGTCTGTCTGCGGCTCGCCTGGGCATACCTGCACGCGCTCATGCTCGGCGATGCGGGTCATGCCCAGGGCCATGGCGGAGAAGTCGTTGATCATCAGCAAGCGGTCGATCTGCAATGCCTCGCAGAACGCCGTACGGTCGATACGCCAGTGATTGTTGGTAAAGCGGAACAGGTTGCCGCTGACCGGCCCGGCGCAGGCCAGGCATACCGAGCCGATGGACCCCGGCTGCAGCCCCTGGGCGTGCAGATAGGCGACGATGGCCTGCTCCGGCCCTTCGAAATCGGCGGTCGGCAGAACCTGCACCGCCTCCAGTTGCTCGTCACGCCACAGGGCAAAGCGTGCGTTGGTACCACCGATATCGCCGACCAGAGCCAATTTCACGAGAACGTCTCCTGAGCGAAGGCCGTTCGCTGATCGACAACCGCAGAAAAGTGAGGATGCATGGCATCGACTCCAAACCCGAATTATTTTTGTAGTTCAGACAACGCGCACCACAGTAAACCCGAAAATTACGCCTATCAACCCGCTCAAAGTTGTAATAACAACAATATTTAATGCCAACTCAAAACCCTCGACCCGCACAACAGATTCAGCCCTCGGCATGATCCCGGACAATATCTGCGCCGTTGCTGCGACCTAGACTCGCACTTTGCATCGACGCATGGCGGGTTTCACCCGCCCTACTGGTCATCCGCACGGAGAGCTGCAGCATGTCACCCGATATCGTCATCGTCGGCGCCGGCCCGGCTGGCCTTTGCCTGGCCCGCGCCCTGTCCGGGCACGGCCTGTCCATCGTGGTACTGGAGCGCCAGGCCGAGCAGGCACTGGCCGAACCGGCCTTCGATGGCCGCGAGATCGCCCTCACCCATGGCTCGCAGGCGCTGCTCGAACGCCTCGGCCTGTGGGCGCGCCTGCCCGGCGAAGACGTTGCCGTACTGCGCGATGCCCAGGTGTTCAACGGCCCCTCGCTGTTCGCCCTGAAGATCCGCGCCGAACAGGCCGGCGCCGAGCGCCTCGGCCATCTGGTGGCCAACCAGGCCCTTCGCCGCGCCGCCTATCAGGCGCTAAGCGCATGCGCCGATGTGCAGCTACTGTGCGGAACCAGCGTGCGCGCCATCGAGCAAAGCCAGAACGAGATGAAGCTGGTGCTGCAGGATGGCCAGGTGCTGCAACCACGCATGCTGGTCGCTGCCGACAGCCGCTTCTCGGAAACGCGCCGCCAGCTCGGCATCGGCGCGCAGCTCAAGGACTTCGCCAAGACCATGCTGGTGTGCCGCATGCAGCATGAACAGGATCATCAACAGATAGCCTGGGAATGGTTCGGCTATGGCCAGACCCTCGCCCTGCTGCCCCTGAACGGCCGGCAGTCGTCGGTGGTGCTGACCCTGCCGCCTCGCGAGATCGAACGCCTGCAAAAACTCGACGAAACCAGCTTCGCCCGCGAGATGCAGCAGCGCTTCGAGCGCCGCCTGGGTGCCATGCAACTGGTCAGCAGCCGCCACGCCTATCCGCTGGTGGGCGCCTATGCGCGGCGCATGGTCGGCACCCGCTGCGCCCTGCTCGGCGATGCCGCCGTGGGCATGCATCCGGTCACCGCGCATGGTTTCAACTTCGGCCTGATCGGCGTGCAACTGCTCAGCGACGCACTGCTGGCCGCTCACGGCAAACGCCAGGACATCGGCGCGCCTGCGCCATTGGCGCGCTACGAGCGCCAGCTACGCCTGGCCACCTGGCCGCTGTACCAGGCCACCAACCTGCTGGTGGAGCTGTATACCAACGACCGTTTACCGGCGCGCCTGCTGCGCGGCGCCGGCCTGCGCGTGGCGCAGGGTCTGTTGCCGTTGAAGAAGGGCATCGCCCGTCATCTGACCGCCCAGGCCTGAAACTCCCGCAAGCGCGCCGGACTCGGCGCGCAACCGGCCAACCTCATCTGATACGCATCAGACAGCAGTTTCTGAGTCTGTTTTGTTTTGCCCCGCCTCCCTACAGTTTCGCCACTCGCGCGGCTGCGCCCGCATCTGTATGGAAGGTTAACGCGATGCAATCTGCTGCTCCCCACCCGGCCTACAACTACAAGGTCGTCCGCCAGTTCACCCTGATGACCCTCTTCTGGGGCGTGGTGGGCATGTGCACCGGCGTGCTCATCGCCGCCCAACTGGTCTGGCCGGAACTGAACTTCGACACGCCCTGGCTGAGTTTCGGGCGCCTGCGCCCGCTACACACCAGCCTGGTGATCTTCGGCTTTGCCGGTAGTGCCCAGTTCGCCGCCAGTTACTACGCGGTGCAGCGCACCTGCCAGACGCGGCTGTTCTCCGACAAGCTGGCCGCCTTCACCTTCTGGGGCTGGCAGGCGACTATCCTGATCATGCTGGTCACCCTGCCCATGGGCCTGACCACCACCAAGGAATACGCCGAGATCGAATTCACCGGCGCGGTGTGGATGGCCATCGTCTGGGTTGCCTACGGCATCGTCTTCTTCACCACCCTGACCCGCCGCAAGACCCGCCATATCTACGTCGGCAACTGGTTCTTCGGCGCCTTCATCCTGGTCATCGCCATGCTCCACATCGTCAATCACCTGTCGGTGCCGGTGAGCTGGTTCAAGTCCTACTCGGTGTATTCGGGCGCCACCGATGCCATGGTGCAATGGTGGTACGGGCACAACGCGGTGGGCTTCTTCCTCACCACCGGTTTCCTCGGGATGATGTATTACTTCGTGCCCAAGCAGGTGAACCGGCCGGTGTACTCCTACCGCCTGTCCATCGTGCATTTCTGGGCGCTGATCACCCTGTACATCTGGGCCGGCCCGCACCACCTGCACTACACCGCGCTACCCGACTGGGCGCAGAGCCTCGGCATGGTGATGTCGATCATCCTCCTGGCGCCGAGCTGGGGCGGCATGGTCAACGGCATGATGACGCTGTCCGGCGCCTGGCACCTGCTGCGCACCGACCCGGTCCTGCGCTTTCTGGTGGTGTCCCTGGCCTTCTACGGCATGAGCACCTTCGAAGGCCCGATGATGGCGATCAAGACCGTCAACGCCCTGTCCCACTACACCGACTGGACCATCGGCCACGTACATGCCGGTGCACTGGGCTGGGTGGCGATGATCACCTTCGGCTCGCTTTATCACCTGATTCCAAAGGTCTTCGGCCGTGATGGCATGTACAGCACCGGCATGATCAACGCGCACTTCTGGCTGGCCACCATCGGTACCGTGCTGTATATCGCCTCGATGTGGGTCAACGGCATCACCCAGGGCTTGATGTGGCGCGCGGTCAACGAGGACGGCACCCTCACCTACTCCTTCGTCGAGGCGCTGGAAGCCAGCCACCCCGGCTTCGTGGTGCGCCTGGTCGGCGGCCTGTGCTTCCTCGCCGGCATGCTGCTGATGGCCCTCAACACCTGGCTGACCCTGCGCAGCCCGGCCACCGAACTGCACGATGCCGGAGACACCGCCCATGCCGGCTGAAGCCTGGTGGATGATCGCAGTGATGGTGTTCTTCCTCGGCGTGCAACTCAGCCTGGGGCGCGGCAGCCAGCGCGACCTCGACGAGGCGACGATGCTACCCTTCGCCGACGATCCCGAAGTGGCGCGCCGGGTCGAACGTGACACCGGGCGCAGCACCCGCGGCTGCGCCTGTCCCGGTACCTGTGACGGGCACTGCGAGCATCTCGGACGCCGGGAATTCTGAAGCATTGGTCGCCATTTCTGAACAATGCATCCAGAAACCAGGCGCTGATCAGAGCCGGATGGCTACCTAGACTCGGGTTTCCTCAACCCGAGTCGGGAGACATCTCATGGTCGATCATTCCATTGCAGGCAAGACGGTACTCATCGCCGGTGGCGGCAAGAACCTCGGCGGGCTGCTGGCCCGCGACCTGGCCACGCACGGCGCCAGTGCGGTGGTCATTCACTACAACAGCGCGGCAAGCAAGGCGGAGGCCGACGCCACCGTACAAGCGGTGCAGCAACTCGGTGCCAAGGCTGTGGCGCTGCAGGGCGACCTGACGCGCGCCGCCGCCGTGGAGAAACTCTTCGCCGATGCGGTGGCCGCCGTGGGCCGCCCCGATATCGCCATCAACACCGTGGGCAAGGTGTTGAAGAAACCCTTCAGCGAGATCAGCGAAGCCGAGTACGACGAGATGACCGCGGTCAACTCCAAGTCGGCGTTCTTCTTTCTCAAAGAAGCCGGCAAGCACGTCAGGGACAACGGCAAGATCTGCACCCTGGTGACTTCGCTGCTGGGCGCCTACACCCCCTTCTACGCCGCCTACGCCGGCACCAAGGCACCGGTGGAGCACTACACCCGAGCAGCCTCCAAGGAATTCGGCGCGCGCGGCATCTCGGTCACCGCCGTCGGCCCAGGCCCGATGGACACGCCGTTCTTCTATGGCCAGGAAGGCGCCGATGCAGTGGCCTACCACAAGAGCGCGGCGGCGTTGTCGCCCTTCTCCAAGACCGGCCTGACCGATATCGAGGATGTGGTGCCCTTCATCCGTCACCTGGTCAGCGACGGTTGGTGGATCACCGGGCAGACCATTCTGATCAATGGCGGCTATACCACTAAGTAAGCAACTGAAAAACGCCTGGGAGGTGAGCGGATGCGAACCCTGATTCTGCTGGTAGTGGGCCTGGCGCTGGCCGCCTTGGCCCTGCGCTTCGCACCGGCGGCGCAGCGCACGCTGGCTGTCACGCTGTTCACCCTGCTGTGGTTGGGCGTCTGCGCGCTCAACCTGCGCACCGGGCTTTCCCATGGTTATACCCTGGCCGAGGAGCTGCCGATCCACGCTGTATTGTTCGGCGTTCCCTCGGCTGCCGCCTGGCTCGCCTGGTGGTGGCTGCATCGGGCAGGTTGAACGGATCAATCGATGGATAAGCTCGAGCAGTACCGCGTCTTCCTGCACATCGCCGAGATGGGCAGCTTCATCAAGGCGGCAAACGCCCTGGAACTGCCACGCGCATCGGCATCGGCTGCACTGCAGCAACTGGAAACTCAGCTGGGCGTACGTTTGCTGCACCGCACCACGCGCAATGTTCGCCTGACGCCGGATGGCAGTCAGTTGCTCGAACGCATTCGTGAATTGCTGGCATTGGCCGAGGACATCGAGCAGAGCGCGCAAGGCACCCAAGGCCAGGTCAGCGGACGTTTGAAGATCGACGTCCCCAGCCGCATCGCCCGGCGTCTGATCGCACCGGCGCTACCGCCCCTGCTGCGTCGCCATCCGCAGCTGCAACTGCTGCTGAGCTCGACCGACCGCGCCATCGACCTGGTCAAGGAAGGCGTCGACTGCGTGCTGCGCGTCGGCACGCTCAGCGACAGCAGCCTGGCCGCCCGGCCGCTGGGCAACCTGGCGCTGATCAACTGCGCCAGCCCGGCCTACCTGCGTGAACATGGCGAGCCGCAGCAGGCCGATGACCTGGCAGGCAATCACTGGATGGTCGGCTACGCCTCACCCACCAGCGGCCGCGAGATGCCCTGGGAATATGTCGACGAGAATGGCGAGCAGTGCGAACTGCGCCCGGCCAGCCGCGTGATCGTCAACAACGCGGAGAACTACATCGCCTGCTGCCTGGCCGGCCTGGGCCTGATCCAGATTCCACGCTTCGACGTGCAGCACCTGCTGGCCTCCGGCGAACTGGTGGAGGTGATGCCACAACAGCGTGCCGCCGCCATGCCGATCGCCCTGCTCTACCCGCACCGCCGCCAGCGCTCACGGCGCCTGGCGGTGCTAATCGAGTGGTTGGAGCAGTTGATGGCGCCCCATCTGGAATGACTCAGAACCTGTTTATGTTCTGCTGCCCCTCGGCCTGCCGTGGTTGAAAACAGGTTCTACACCCACTGATCGTTACGCTTGCGCTTGACCCGCAGCATGGTCGGCAGAATCAGCCCGAGCAACAGCCCGGCGCCGGCGATGCTGCCGCCATAGGCCATGTAGCGCATCAGCACCTGCTGCTGTTCCTCACCCAGTTGTGCCTGGGCATCGCGCAGCTGCGAACGGGTGGTGGTCAGCTCGGCGTCCAGCGCGCCGCGGGCGGCCTGCAGCTCGTCGATCAGTTTCTTGCGCGAATCGAGGGTTTCCTGCATGCCTTGCACACGCACCTTCCAGGCGTCGTCGATGCCTTTGAGCTCAGCGCTGAGGTCGGCGACTTTCTGTTCCAGTTGCGGCAGGCGCTCGGCCTGGCCTGGCACCGACTGCAGGTCGCGGCTGGGAATCCAGACGCTGCTGCCGCTGGCGCTACGCACCTGGCTATAGTCGCCCTGGGTGCGCAACAGCTCCACTTTCTCCCCGGAAACCAGGGTGCCGACGATGCGGTAGCCATCGGTAGGGCCACTGCGCACGTAGGTATTCAGGCTGTCGCTGACCCAGCGCTGGTTGCCAGACGTTTCTTCGGCCAGAGACGGTTGTGCGCCGCCGAGCAGGCCACCGAGCAGCAGGCAGGCACTGAGAATGCGAGGTTGGAGTGGAGCATGACGAGATAAAAACATGGGGCGATCTTCACGTGGCAGTCAGACGAACCCGGCAAACGGGATGGACGTTGCCGGCCACGCGCTGAACAACACGCTCAAGCATGATCCAGGCAGAATCCGCGACGTAGACGCCACACTAGCGGCCAATAGCCATCTATTCCTGCCGGTACGGGCCGACAGCAGACAGACATTGGCCACTCGCTTCGAGTTCACTCCAGGCAGGAGATGGTAGATGGACGGAAGGTGGCGTCAGCCGTTGTGGCGCTGAACGAAGGTAGAGAAATCCGCCAACGGCATCGGCCGGCCAAGCAGATATCCCTGGAACTGACTGCAACCGTTGTCCGCCAGAAACCTACGTTGCGCCTCGGTTTCCACGCCCTCGGCGATCACCGTCATGCCCATGCTCTGCCCCAGAGCGATCACCGTGCGCACGATGGTTTCGCTGTTGGCATCGGTGAGCACGTCGCAGATGAACGAACGGTCGATTTTCAGTTTGCTCAGCGGCAGGCGCTTGAGGTGGCTCAGGGAAGAAAAGCCGGTACCGAAGTCATCCAGCGAGAAGCGCACACCATGTTCGACCAGCGCCGTCATCTTGCGCGTGAGGTCCTCCATGTCATGCACGATCAGCGTCTCGGTCAACTCCAGTTCCAGGCGCCGGGCATCGATACCGTGGCGCTCGATCAGGCCGAGAATTTCGGCGACGAAACTGTTTTGCGAGAACTGCTTCTGGCTGATGTTCACCGCCAGGCCCAGGTCGCCGAAGAGCGGGTCATCCTTCCACCGGCGCAGCTGCGCGGCCGTTTGCTCCAGCACCCACTGGCCAATGGGGATGATCAGCCCGGTATTCTCGGCGTGGTCGATGAACTCGCCAGGTGCCAACAGACCGCGTTGCGGGTGCTGCCAGCGAATCAGCAACTCGGCGCCGATGACCCGCCCGGCACCATTGAGCTGCGGCTGGTAATACAGCACGAACTGTTGCTCGCGAATGGCCGCGCGCAGGTCGCGATCCAGCTCCGAGCGCTCGGCGGTGTCGCTCTGCAGGATATGCAGGAGCAGAAAGAACAGCGCCATGGCAGCGAAGCCCTGTACCCAGGAACCGACGATGCGCACGTCGTCCGGCAACGCATAGAGATCGGTGGGCCGCCAGTTGGACGCAGCCAGGGCGACGAACAGCAGCAGACAGAACAGGGACATGCCGTAACGCAGCCACAGGGGCTCATCGCGGAAGGCCATCAACGCGCCGACAGCCACCGGTAGCAGATAGAGATGTGTCGCACGCGGCGCCATGAGGGTCGGCGGGTCGAGCAGCAGGGTCGAGGCGACGACGATGAGGATCAGCGCACCGAACAGAATGAGGTTGGCGCTGCGGGCCTGGTTGCGCAGCGTCAGGGCGAAGACCGCCACACCGCTGAGGATGATGGCCACATCCATGATGACGATGGCCCAGTAGCCGCGAGAGGAAAAGAACAGCCCCCAGAGCAGGCCCATCACGATCATCACCAGACTCGACAGCATGCGCATGCGCCGCTCGCGGCGCTGCCCGACCAGAGCCAGGTCTGCACCATGCCAGAGTTTGCGAACGCGCCTGCCGAAGCTCGAGAGTGATGGCATGGTGAAATCCTGATCCGATCACTTCATTCTTGAAGCTGCCTGGCCGAATGCAAGTTTCCGATGCAGCTTTTAACAGGCGGTTAACAGGCCGTTGAAAAACGTAGGCGAGGCAGCCAGTGCAATACCGATGGCGGCCCCACAAAAACAGGCGAAAAAAGCACTGGGCCCGCACTCGGGTTTACGAGTTGTAAATGAGCATTTTGATCGGACTCGCGCACGAGCCTGTTTTTAACGCAGCAATGGCAACGCAGGTAGTTTTTCAACAGCCTGTTAATGCTGCCAGTGCGCCTCGCTGGCCAGCCGTTCGGCAATGAAGTCCAGCAGCAGGCGCATCGCCGGCAGCATCTGTCGACGGGTACCGTACAGGGCATGGATGCCCAGCTCCGGCGGCCGGTAATCCGCCAGAAGCTGCACCAGGCGTCCTTCGCGTAGCAAAGCTTCGACCGAATACAGCGGTTGCAGGCTGATACCGGCACCCGCCAGCGCCGCTTCCAGCAGCACCATCGACTCGTTGGCGCTGAGGCTGCCGGACACCGAAACCGCACTCGCCTCCCCTCGATGCTCGAACTCCCACAGGCTGCGGCCGAAGTAGGCGTAAGCCAGGCAGTTATGCCGGGCCAGATCCTCCGGGCGCTGCGGTGTGCCGTGTCGCGCCAGGTAATCCGGGCTGGCACAGACCACCGAGCGGCACACAGCCAGGCGCCGCGCGATCAGATTCGGATCGAGCTGATTGGTAATGCGCAGCGCCAGGTCGATGCGCGCCTCCACCAGATTGACCGCTTCGCTGCCCACCAGCAGGTCGACGTTGACCTGCGGGTAACGCTCGGTGAAGGCCTGCAGCGCATGCACCAGCCAGGCCTGGGCGAAGGACTGGCTGCAGGTGATACGCAGGGTGCCGCGCGGCGTATCGTCCACCCCCTGGCCGATTGCCTGCATACGCTCGGCCAGGGCCAACATCTCGCGGCACTGCGGCAGCATCTGCTCGCCGGCCGCTGTCAGGCTCAAGCGCCGTGTGCTGCGGTGCAACAAGCGCACACCGGACCAGGCTTCCAGCTCGGCAAGGTAGCGCGAAACCATCGCCCGCGACATGTCCAGCGCCTCGGCAGCGGCCGTCTGACTGCCCCGCTCCAGTACCTCGGCGAACACCCGCGCCGCCATCAGTCGATCCATGATTCGCTCGATTCATGCAACAAATATGGCCAGCTTACGGGGATTTTCGCTCGACAGGTAGCGCATAAGATGCGCCGCACCCTATCTGCCTGGAGATCGTTCATGTCCCACGTCACCCGTTTTATCGCCGGCCTCGGCCTGCTCGCCGCTGCCAGCGGCGCCCTCGCCCAGTCGCTGACACTGGACACCTACAACCCGCGTGAAGCCGCTGTATTTCCTGTCAGCTCGACCCTGATCAGCGGCGAGAAGGACGCCATCCTGGTGGATGCGCAGTTCTCCAACGATGAGGCGCAGGAACTGGTCGAACGTATCCGCGCCAGCGGCAAGCGCCTGACCACCATCTTCATCAGCCATGGCGACCCGGACTTCTACTTCGGCCTCGACGTTCTGACCCGCGCCTACCCCGAAGCCAAGGTGCTGGCCACGCCGGCCACCGTCGCCTATATCGAGAAGACCCGCGCGCCCAAGCTGGCGTACTGGGGGCCGATTCTCAAGGACAGCGCGCCGGCCCGTACCGTTGTGCCCGAAGCCCTGCAGGGCAATCAGCTGCAGCTGGAAGGCCAGCGTATCGAGGTGGTCGGCCATGACCCGCAACACACCAGCCTGTGGATTCCCGGCATCAAGGCCGTGGTCGGCGGCGTGCTGAACAGCGCCAACATCCACCTCTGGGTGGCTGACGCGCAGAGCGTCGAGGCTCGGCAAAGCTGGCTGAAGTCGCTGGATGAACTCGAAGCCCTGCAACCGACCAGCCTGGTGCCAGGCCACTACCTGGGCGAGCCGGCGTTGGACCTGGCCGACCTGCGCTTCACCCGCGATTACCTGCGGGCTCTGGAGCAGGAACTGCCGAAAGCCAAGAACGCCCAGGTGCTGATCACGGCGATGAAGGCACGCTTTCCAAGGCTGCAGGATGACAGCAGCCTGGAGCTGAGCGCCAAGGTACTCAAGGGCGAGATGCAGTGGCCTTGAAGCGTTGCGCTGCCTCAAGCGGCCGCGTTAGCGCCCTTGTCGAACATCAGGGCCAGCCCCTGCCCTGATGTTCGCCCCCCGTGATGCATACGCCTGACAGCGTCTCTGACCTGTCGGGCGTTGCCGTTTCAGGGCCGGCAAAACCTGTACAGCCTGCACAAGCGCCGGCGTGACTCGGCAGCCATTGCACGAACGTGCACGAAAGGGCTTGCAAAGAAAGGCAAACAGCTATACAAAAACTGTACACAAGTAATTATTGTATAGCTTTAGGTAAATCGACATGCCGTCCTACCGTGCCCCGCTACGTGACATGCGCTTTGTGTTCGAAGAATTGCTCGACGCCTATACCCTGCTGCAAACGCTGCCCGAACAGCGTGAGTTCACTGCCGACCTCGGCGGCGCAATTCTCGAAGAAGCGGCCAAGCTGGCCGAGAACGTACTCGCCCCCCTCAATGGCCCCGGTGACAAGCAGGGCTGCCAGTACGACCCGCAGACCCACAGCGTGCGCACCCCCGACGGTTTCAAGACCGCCTATCAGCAGTTCGCCGAAGGCGGCTGGACGGCACTGGCCTGCACGCCTCGGTTCGGCGGCCAGGGCCTGCCCCACGTACTCAACATGCTGGTCGAGGAGATGACCTGCTCGGCCAACCTGTCGCTCGGCATGTACCCCGGCCTGACCCATGGCGCCATCAACGCCCTGACCAGCCATGGCACGCCCGAGCAGCAGGCGACCTACCTGCCGCGCCTGATAAGCGGCGAGTGGACCGGCACCATGTGCCTGACCGAAGCGCAATGCGGTACTGATCTCGGCCTGATTCGCACCCGCGCCGTGCCGCAGGCCGATGGCAGCTACGCCATCACCGGCACCAAGATCTGGATCACCGGCGGCGAGCACGACCTGGTCGACAACATCGTCCACCTGGTGCTGGCCAAGCTGCCGGACGCACCGGACAGCGTCAAAGGTATCTCCCTGTTCCTCGTGCCCAAGGTACTGGAGGACGGCAGCCGCAACCCGGCCTTCTGTGGCGGCCTGGAGCACAAGATGGGCATCAAGGGCTCGGCCACCTGCGTGATGAATTTCGAAGGTGCCAAGGGTTGGCTGATCGGCGAGCCGAACAAGGGCCTGAGCTGCATGTTCACCATGATGAACTCGGCGCGCCTGATGGTCGGCATGCAGGGTCTGGGCGTGGCCGAAAGCGCCTACCAGATCGCCCTGGGCTTCGCTCGCGAACGCTTGCAGAGCCGCTCCATCTCCGGGCCCAAGGCCGCCGACAAACCGGCCGACCCGATCACCGTGCACCCGGACGTACGGCGCATGCTGCTGCGGCAGAAGGTGATGATCGAAGGCTGCCGCGCCCTCGCTTACTTCGCCGGCCTGCAGCAGGACATCGCCCACGGCGCCGAAGATGCCGAAACGCGCAGCCGCGCCGACGATCTGGTGCAATTGCTCACACCGGTGGTGAAGGCCTTCCTCACCGATGAAGGCTTCACCTGCGCCAACGAAGGCCTGCAGGTGCTGGGCGGCTCCGGTTTCACCGAAGACTGGGGGATCGAGCAACTGGTGCGCGACAGCCGCATCACCCGTATCTACGAAGGCACCAACGGCATCCAGGCGCTCGATCTGGTTGGTCGCAAGCTCGCACTCGGAGGCGGTCGCGCCGTGCGCGCGTTCTTCGCCCTGGTCGAAGGCTGGCTCAAGAACAATGCCGATGCCCCGCATGCCACTGCGGTGACCCAGGCATTGAAGCAACTGCAGCAGGCCACCCTGTGGCTGGCCAGCGAAGGCAGCAAGGACCCGGAGCAGGCTGCGGCAGCGGCGACGCCCTATCTGCGCCTGTTCGGCCTGACCAGCCTGGCCTGGTTGTGGTCGCAACAAGCCCAGCTGGCCCAGCGCCAACTCGATGCCGGCAGTTCGGAAACCCATTTCTATGCGGCCAAGATCAAGTCCGCCGATTTCTTCATGGCCCGCATCCTGCCAGAAACCGACGCCCTGCTCAGCGAGATCAAGGCAGGCAAGGCGACACTGATGGCGTTCACTGACGAGGAGTTCGCCGCCTGATCGCAGGCGGTACTGACAAGCTGCGCAATCCGACAACCCACCTCTCCCCTTTTTGGTTGTCGGATTTTTTTATTGGCTACCCGCGGCCATTCGATGGCCGCGGCCAACTGCAACTGCGGAGGGATGACTCATGGCAGCCCTGACATCACGCCTCTGTTCGGCCCTGCTGCTGACGCTGGCACTTGCCAGCACCTCGGTGCAAGCCAACAACCAGAGCGGCTGGCGTGAACAGCTACCGCAGGCCGAGCTGGTCGGCAGCGGTGATTTCAGCTGGTTCGGTTTCTCGGTCTACAACGCCAAGCTATGGAGCCCGGCGCAGCAGGTGAATTTCTCCCAGCCCTTCGCCCTGGAGCTGACCTACAGGCGCACCATCAGCCGGGAAACCCTGGTCGAAACCAGTCTCGACGAAATACGCCGGATCAACGGCCAACCCCTCGACCGCGAACAGCAGAGCGAGTGGACGCAGCAGATGAGCCAGGCGTTCGTCGATGTGAAGGATGGCACACGCATCACCGGCGTATTCCTGCCCGACCAGGGCTGTCGCTTCTACGTCGACGGCAAACTGCAGCACGTCATCGACGATCAAGAGTTCGCCCGCGCCTTCTTCTCCATCTGGCTCGATCCGCAGACCCGCAGCCCGAAGCTGCGCGCGGCATTGCTCGGTCTCAACCCCTGAGGTATCGCATGAAAGCCCTATTGATTGTGCTGAGCAGCCTGCTGCTGATCAGCTGCGGCCAGGTCCCGGTCGAACGTTACGCCAACGAGAAACCCGTGCTGGATCTGCCCACCTACTTCTCCGGGCCGGTGCAAGCCTGGGGCATGTTCCAGGACCGCTCCGGCGAAGTGATCAAGCGCTTTCACGTCGATATCCAGAGTCGCCGCGAGGGCGACAAGCTGATCCTCGATGAGCGTTTCCTGTACAGCGACGGCACCCGCCAGCGCCGGGTCTGGACGCTGACGCCCGACGGTACGGGACGCTGGATCGGCACCGCGGACGACGTGGTCGGCGAAGCCATAGGCGAAGTGGCCGGCAACGCCCTGCGTTGGCGTTACCACCTCAACCTGCCTGTGGACGATACGACCTATGTCGTTTACTTCGATGACTGGATGTACCTGATGGACGACGACACCCTGATCAATCGCTCGGTCATGAGCAAGTTCGGCATCGAACTCGGTCAGGTCACGCTGTTCTTCCGCCGTGGCGCCGCTCAGCCATGACCCTGCACAGCCTGGGCAACGGCTACAAGGCTCTAGTGATTGGCGCCAGCGGCACCATCGGCCAGGCCTTCTGTCAGTTGCTGCGCGCCGACCCCAACTGCGCCGGCGTACGTGAGCTGAGCCGTAGCAGCTCACCGGCGCTCGATCTCGAAGCTCCCACCAGCATCGCCGAAGCCGCAGCAGCCTTGGCGGACGAAGGGCCGTATCAGTTGATCCTGCACACGGCCGGACTGCTACATCGCACGGGCATAGCGCCGGAGAAAAGCCTGGCGGCGATCGAAGCCGATGCACTGCAGGCGATATTCCAAGTCAATGCGCTGGGGCCGGCTCTGGTGCTGCGCCACTTCCTGCCACTGCTCGACAAACAGGGCGCCATGGCCATGCTTTCGGCCAAGGTCGGCAGCATCGGCGACAACCGCCTCGGTGGTTGGTACGCCTACCGAGCGTCCAAGGCGGCGCTGAACATGCTGATCAAGACCGCCGCGATCGAGCTGGCACGCAGCAAGCCCAAGGCACGCCTGCTCAGCCTGCACCCCGGCACGGTAATTTCACCCTTGTCACAGCCCTTCCGTGGCGCGGTAGCTGCACGCCCGGCCGAACAGGCCGCCGCTGAAATGCTGCAAGTGATCGACGGTCTGGGGCCCGAGCACAGCGGCAGCTTCCACGCCTACGACGGCCAGCCCTTGCCCTGGTGACAACAGCCAACCAGGGTGGCTTGCGCATCAGGGGCGCGGCTGGCCGGCGCCCTTGAGAAAGAACTGCTCCAGCACCGCCAGTGAACGCGCACTGGCGGCGCGACCACGGCGCTCGGCATCGACCATGCCATAGATCAGCGATACGAACAGTTCGGTCAACAGCTCGGCGGTGATGTCGATGCGAAAGTACCCCTCCTGCTGGCCACGCAGGAAGAAGCTGTCCAATGCATCGGTGTAGGCGATCCAGCGTGCCCCGTCCTGGTCCGGGTCGAGACTGTCGGGGCGGTACTGGAAGATCATGAACACCAGCAACTCGCGGTGTCTGAGGTGATTCTCGATCAGGTTGCGCAATGCCTGCGCCACATCGGCGACCTGCAGGTCGGCGTCTTCGATCACCTGGTTGAGCGCTGCCTGACTGTGATTCATCAGGCGCTCGATCAGGCTGTCACGCGTGCCACAGAAACGATGCAAGGTGGCCTTGCTGACGCCCGCGGCTTCGGCCAGATCTTTCAGCGTCGCCCGCGGGCGATCGACGATGGCAACAGCCAGGGCCTTGAGCAGTTTTTCATCATTGGACATCGCAGGCCCTCCGCTTGAGCAGCGCGCATTGTGCAGAAAAAGTCCCCAGACTCAACGGGGACTTACAATTTTGCTCACATAAGATCCATATGAGTCAATATTGACTCATTTTAGCCAAAGCATGATCATTCGCGCCTTTCAAGGAAAATGGATCTCACTCCAGGTGACAGCATGAGCACAATTCGCGGACGTTACGTTTTTTCAGTGGTCGCTCTACTGGCGGCAATCGGCCTGGCCGGCTGCGACAAAGGCGAGCAAGGAGGGGGTGAGGCGCCACCACGCGAGGTCGACGTGCTGACCGTCAAGACCGAGCCGTTCACCGTGATCGCCGAACTGCCAGGCCGAATCGAGCCGGTGCGGGTCGCCGAAGTACGCGCCCGGGTCGCCGGCATCGTGCTCAAACGCACCTTCGAGGAAGGCGCCGACGTCAAGGCCGGCGACCTGCTGTTCCAGATCGACCCGGCACCGTTCAAGGCCGCCCTGTCGCGTGCTCAGGGCGAACTGGCCCGCGCCGAGGCGCAGCTGTTCCAGGCGCAGGCCACGGTCAAGCGCTACGAGCCACTGGTGAAGATCGATGCGGTCAGCAAGCAGGACTTCGATGTCGCCAAGGCTGCCCTGCAAAGCGCCCAGGCCGACAAGCGCTCGGCACAAGCCAGCGTGGAAACCGCGCGGCTGGATCTGGGTTATGCCGAAGTGCGCGCGCCCATTGCCGGACGCATCGGCCGCGCCCAGGTGACCGAAGGCGCGCTGGTCGGCCAGGGTGAGGCCACCCTGCTCGCCCGCATTCAGCAGCTCGACCCGGTCTACGCCGACTTCACCCAGCCGGCCGCCGATGCCCTGCGTCTGCGCGCCGCCATCGCCGATGGCAAGGTTGCCGGTGCAGCCGATCAGCCCTTGTCGCTGCGCGTCGATGGCACCGATATCGAGAGCAAAGGCACCCTGCTATTCACCGATATCTCGGTGGATCGCAGCACCGGCCAGATCGCCCTGCGCGGCCGCTTCGACAACCCGCAAGGCGTGCTGCTGCCGGGCATGTACGTGCGTGTGCTGACGCCGCAGGGGCTGAACCAGAACGCCATCCTGGTGCCGCAGCGTGCCGTGCAGCGTGCTGCCGACGGCCAGGCCAGCGTGATGCTGCTGGGCGAAGACGACACCGTCGAGGTTCGCCAGGTCACCACCGGCGCCATGCACGGCTCACGCTGGCTGATCGCCGAAGGCCTCGCGGCCGGCGAAAAGGTGATCACCAGCTCGCTGGCTGCCATCAAGCCCGGCGCCAAGGTCGTGCCGCGCGAGGAAGCTGACGCGCACGCTCCACAATCCCAGGCGCAGTAAGCCGGAGAGAACCCCATGTCCCTGTTTTTCATACGGCGCCCCAATTTCGCCTGGGTGGTCGCCCTGTTCATCTCGCTGGCCGGCCTGCTGGCCATCCCGTTCCTGCCGGTAGCGCAGTACCCCAACGTGGCGCCGCCGCAGATCACCGTGACCGCCACCTATCCGGGCGCCTCGGCGCAGGTACTGACCGACTCGGTGACCAGCGTCATCGAGGAAGAGCTCAACGGTGCGAAGAACCTGCTGTACTTCGAGTCCACCAGCAACGCCAACGGCATCGCCGAGATCACCGTCACCTTCCAGCCGGGCACTGACCCCGAACTGGCCCAGGTCGACGTGCAGAACCGCCTGAAGAAAGCCGAGGCACGCATGCCGCAGGCCGTGCTCACCCTGGGCATCCAGACCGAGCAGGCCACGGCGGGCTTCCTGCTGATCTACGCGCTGAGCTACAAGGATGGCGGCAAGAACGACAACACCACGGCGCTGGCCGACTACGCCGCGCGCAACATCAACAACGAGATCCGTCGCGTCCCAGGCGTCGGCAAGCTGCAGTTCTTCGCCTCCGAAGCCGCCATGCGCGTATGGATCGACCCGCAGAAGCTGGTCGGCTACGGCCTGTCGATCGACGACGTGAACAACGCCATCCGCGCGCAGAACGTGCAGGTGCCGGCCGGCGCCTTCGGCAGCACGCCAGGCTCCAGCGAGCAGCAACTGACTGCCACCCTGGCGGTCAAGGGCACCCTGGACAACCCGGATGAATTCGCCGCCATCGTGCTGCGCGCCAACCAGGACGGCTCGCGCCTGACCCTGGGCGACGTGGCGCGCATCGAGGTCGGCAGCCAGGACTACAACTTCGGTTCGCGCCAGGACGGCAAGCCCGCCGTCGCCGCCGCCGTGCAGCTGTCGCCCGGTGCCAACGCCATCCAGACCGCCGAGGCGGTGAAACAGCGCCTGACCGAACTGTCGGTGAACTTCCCGGACAACGTCGAGTTCTCGGTGCCTTACGACACCTCGCGCTTCGTCGACGTGGCCATCGACAAGGTCATCATGACCCTGGTCGAGGCCATGGTGCTGGTGTTCCTGGTGATGTTCCTGTTCCTGCAGAACGTGCGCTACACCCTGATCCCGTCCATCGTGGTGCCGGTGTGCCTGCTCGGCACCCTGACCTTCATGTACCTGCTGGGCTTCTCGGTGAACATGATGACCATGTTCGGCATGGTTCTGGCCATCGGCATCCTGGTCGACGATGCCATCGTGGTAGTGGAGAACGTCGAGCGGATCATGGCCGAGGAAGGCCTGGCGCCAGTTCCGGCGACCATCAAGGCGATGGGCCAGGTATCCGGGGCGATCATCGGCATTACCCTGGTGCTGTCGGCGGTGTTCCTGCCGCTGGCCTTCATGTCCGGTTCGGTCGGCGTGATCTACCAGCAGTTCTCGCTGTCGCTGGCGGTGTCGATTCTGTTCTCCGGCTTCCTGGCCCTGACCTTCACCCCGGCGCTGTGCGCGACGATTCTCAAGCCCATCCCACAGGGGCATCACGAGAAGAGCGGCTTCTTCGGCGCTTTCAATCGCCTGTTCACTCGCTTGACCGGGCGCTACACCGCGCTCAACGGCAAACTGGTGCCACGCGCAGGCCGCCTCATGTTCGTCTACCTGGGCATCGTGGTGCTGATGGGCTTTTTCTACCTGCGCCTGCCGGAATCCTTCGTACCGGTCGAAGACCAGGGCTACATGATCGTCGACATCCAGCTACCACCGGGCGCCACACGTGAGCGCACCTCGGCAGCCGGCGAGGAACTGGAAGAATTCCTGATGGCCCGCGAAGCCATCGAGACCTCCTTCCTGGTGCTCGGCTTCAGCTTCTCTGGCATGGGCGAGAACGCCGCCATCGCCTTCCCGCTGCTCAAGGACTGGTCGGAGCGTGACTCCACCCAATCACCGGAGGCCGAATCGGCAGCGGTCAACCAGCACTTCGCCAACCTCGACGACGGCGCCATGATGGCCGTGCCGCCACCGCCGATCGAAGGCCTGGGCAACTCCGGCGGCTTCGCCCTGCGTCTGCAGGACCGTGCAGGTCTCGGCCGCGACGCCCTGCTCGCCGCACGCGACGAGGTGCTGGGCAAGGTCAACGGCAATCCGAAGTTCCTCTACGCCATGATGGAAGGTCTGGCCGAGGCGCCGCAGTTGCGCCTGGTCATCGACCGCGAACAGGCACGTACCCTCGGTGTGAGCTTCGAGTCGGTGAGCAGCGCACTGTCCACCGCCTTCGGCTCCTCGGTGATCAACGACTTCGCCAACGCAGGTCGCCAGCAACGCGTGGTGGTGCAGGCCGAGCAGGCTGAACGGATGACCCCGGAAAGCGTGCTCCGGCTGCACGTACCCAACGACAGCGGTGGGCTGGTACCACTGAGCGCCTTCGTCACCACGCAGTGGGAAGAAGGTCCGGTGCAGATCGCCCGCTACAACGGTTATCCGTCGATCCGCATCGCCGGCGACGCCGCCCCTGGCGTCAGCACCGGCGAGGCCATGGCCGAACTGGAGCGCATCGCCGCCGAGCTTCCGGAAGGCATCGGTTATGAGTGGACCGGCCTGTCGTATCAGGAGCGGGTCGCCAGTGGCCAGGCAGTGATGCTCTTCGCCCTGGCCATCACCGTGGTGTTCCTGCTGCTGGTGGCCCTCTACGAGAGCTGGGCGATCCCGCTGAGCGTGATGCTCATCGTGCCGGTCGGCGCCCTCGGCGCGGTGCTGGCGGTGACCGCCATCGGCCTGCCCAACGACGTCTACTTCAAGGTCGGCCTGATCACCGTGATCGGCCTGGCGGCGAAGAACGCCATCCTCATCGTCGAGTTCGCCAAGGATCTGTGGGAAGACGGCTACTCGTTGCGCGATGCCGCCATCGAAGCAGCACGCCTTCGTTTCCGCCCGATCATCATGACCTCCATGGCCTTCATGCTCGGCGTGGTACCGCTGGCCATCGCCACCGGCGCCGGCGCCGCCAGCCAGCGCGCACTGGGTACCGGCGTACTGGGCGGCATGCTCAGCGCGACCATGCTCGGGGTGATCTTCGTGCCGATCTTCTTCGTCTGGGTGCTGTCGCTGCTGCGTACCAAACCTCAGCAAACCGACAACCATCCCCTGCATAAAGCGGAGTAATGCGATGACCTCTCACCTCATGCTGCGCCCCGCTCTGCTGACCCTGGCCGTCGCCCTCGGCGGCTGTTCTCTGGCACCTCATTACGAGCGGCCAGAGGCGCCGGTCGCAGCCGACTGGCAGGTGGCCGACGCCAATGGCACCCGCGCGCAAGCGCTGGACTGGCAGACCTTCATCGTCGATGCCGACCTGCGCCGCGCGGTGGATACCGCACTGAACAACAACCGCAGCCTGCGCCAGGCGCTGCTGGATATCGAGGCGGCGCGTGCGCAGTACCGCATCCAGCGCGCCGACCGTCTGCCGTCGCTCAATGCCAATGTCAGCGGCAACCGCCAGCGCTTGCCGGCAGATCAGTCGCAAACCGGCCGCTCGGAGGTCACCAGCGTCTATCAGGTCGGCCTCGGCCTGGCCGAGTACGAAGTCGACCTGTTCGGCCGCGTGCGCAATCTGTCGGAGTCTGCACTGGAAACCTACCTGGCCACCGAGGAAGCGACCCGCGCCACGCAGATCAGCCTGATTGCCGAAGTGATCCAGGCCTACCTGACCCGCGATGGCGCACTACGGCGCAAGGCGCTGGTGGAACAGACCCTGGACAGCCGCCTGGCCTCGCTGGAGCTGGTCAGCAGACGCCGCGAAGTCGGCGCCGCCACCGCCCTGGATTACCAGGAAGCGGTCGGCCTCGCCGAGCAGGCCAGGGCCGAGCGAGAAAGTACCGAGCGCCAGCTGCGCCAGGCGGACAACGCTCTGGCGCTGCTGCTCGGCACGCCAGACGCCGAGCGACTGTTGCCGTCGACCCCACGCGACGAGCTGATGGTGCTGCAAGACATCGCCCCCGGCACCAGCTCGGAACTGATCGAGCGTCGCCCCGACATTCTTGCCAGCGAACATCGCCTCAAGGCACGCAATGCCGATATCGGTGCGGCCCGTGCGGCGTTCTTCCCGCGCATCACCCTGACCGGCTCGGTGGGCAGTTCCAGCACAGAGCTGTCCGGGCTGTTCGAGGGCGGCTCGCGGGCCTGGAGCTTCGCCCCGACGCTGTCGCTGCCGATCTTCGCTGGCGGCCGCAACCGCGCCAACCTGGATCTCGCCGAAGTGCGCCAGGACGCCGCCGTGGCCGACTACGAAGGCACCATCCAGACCGCCTTCCGCGAAGTCGCCGACGCCCTCGCCGCCACCGACACGCTGCGCCGCGAAGAAACCGCGCGGCGTGCCCTGGCCGAATCCAGCCGAGCGGCCGAAGCCCTGGCTGAAGCTCGCTACAGAGGCGGTGTGGATGACCACCTGCGCTACCTGGATGCCCAGCGCAGCAGCTTCAACGACCAGACCACGCTGACCCAGATCAGCACCGAGCGCCAACTGGCGCTGGCCGACCTATTCAGGGCGCTGGGCGGCGGCTGGCAGCGCTAGCCGCCGCCCAGCGCCACAAACGACAAGGCCACGCATCAGCGTGGCCTTGTCGTTTTCGATCCGAAGCGTATTCGACCTAACCAGCCCCCAGCAGATCGTTGGCGTCGAGCAGACGCCAGGCAATTTCCGGCCTTTTCTCCATGGCCCGGCGGATCGCTGCCGGGATGCTCTGCCGCGTCTTGCGACACAACCCCGGGTGGGCATCGAAATGCATGTGGATGCCGCGCATGCTGCGTACCTCGCCATGGGCTGGCTCGATGTGCAGGCGAATGCCCAACTGCTCGAGCATGCGTTGCTGCATGCGCTCGAGGTCTTCCAGGCTCTGTAGGTTTTCCAGGCGCTCTAGCAGGCGCTGCTCCTCGCTGCGGGTCAGCAGCAGGATACGCGTGTCGGCGCCCGGCCTGTCCAGCAGCTCGTCGCGCTGGCAGTCGCAGGCACCCGGTGGGCAGGGAGTACGCAGGGGCAATGGTGAATTCATGGTCCTGATCATAGCCATAGCCATGCGCGCTGCCCATCCACGCCCATCGCTTGGCTTGCCTACGCTGCAGACTCCGTTAAGCTCACAGCATTTCCCCCGATGCAAGGATGAACACCATGCTGCGCCTCACCACGTTCGTCGCTGGCCTGCTGCTTTCGGCCAACGTCTTCGCCCTGTCCCTCTCCGACCTGAGCCAGCAGGACGCCAGTGGCGGCCTCAAGGACGCGCTGATCCAGGGCGCCCAGGTGGCCGTCAAGCAACTGGGCACGCCCGGCGGCTTCAGCAACAACCCGGACGTGCGCATCGAGCTGCCCGGCAAACTCGGCAAGGCGGCCAAGACCATGAAGATGATGGGCATGGGCGCCCAGGTCGATCAGCTCGAAGCGAGCATGAACAAGGCCGCCGAGGCTGCGGTGCCACAGGCCCAGGCGCTGCTGGTCGACGCCGTGAAGAAGATGACCGTGGCCGACGCCAAGTCGATTCTCAGCGGCCCGCAGGACTCGGCCACCCAATACCTGAACAAGAGCAGCCGCGAGCAGATCCGCGCCAAATTCCTGCCCATCGTCAAGCAGGCCACCGACCAGGTCGGTCTGGCCCAGCAGTACAACGCCTTCGCCGGCCAGGCCGCCAGCTTTGGCGTGGTCGACGCCAAGAGCAGCACGGTGGAAAGCTACGTCACCGAACAGGCACTCGACGGCCTGTTCGAAATGATTGCCAAGCAGGAAGCCAGCATCCGTCAGAACCCGGCCGGTGCCGCTACCAGCCTGGCTAAGAAAGTATTCGGCGCGCTCTGAACACCCTGGCGGCGGATGTTCTCCGCCGCCATGCTAGGCGAATGGCAGCGTCACCCGCACTTCCAATCCACCCTCCGCCCTGTTGCCCAGGCTCAGACAGCCGCCGTGCTCCAGCACCATGGCGCGCGCAGCCGACAACCCCAGGCCGACCCCGCCAGTGTGCTTGTTGCGTGAGGCCTCCAGACGGTAGAACGGCGCGAATACAGCCTCCTGCTGCTCCACGGGAATACCCGGCCCACGGTTGAGCACGCGAATTTCAACACCCTCGTCATCGGCCTGCAGCATCACCTGCGGCTCACGTCCGTATCTGACGGCGTTCTCCAGCAGGTTGACCAGCATACGTTTGATCGCGATCGGCCGACCGACATACACCTGGCGCCTGGGCACCTGAATCGCTACCTCAACGCCGGCATCCTTGAAGTCATCGATGATGGTATGCAGCAACTCACTCAGGTCGAAAGCTGTCGCCGTTTCGAGGCGAGCCTCGTCACGAAAGAAATCCAGCGCCGAGTTGACCATGGCCTGCATTTCATCAACGTCGCTGAACAACTTCGCCTGCTGCTCCGCATCCTCGATGAACTCGCCCCGCAGCCGCATGCGCGTCAGCGGTGCGCGCAGATCATGGGAGATGGCCGCCAGCATCTGCGTACGATCATCGAGAAAGTGCCGTAACCGCGACTGCATGGCATTGAACGCAACGATGACCTGACGGATTTCCTGAGGCCCCTCCGGGGTTATCGGCGGCGCCCTGAAGTCCACGCCGAAACGCCGTGCCCCCTGCGCGAAGCGCTCCAGCGGAGCAGCCAGATAGCGTGCGGCCACCAGTGCCACGATGAGGGTCGAGGTCATCATCAAGACCAGATACACCAGACTGCGCGGCACCCTCTCCAGC
Source organism: Ectopseudomonas toyotomiensis (assembly GCF_017167985.1). Classification (NCBI taxonomy): domain Bacteria; kingdom Pseudomonadati; phylum Pseudomonadota; class Gammaproteobacteria; order Pseudomonadales; family Pseudomonadaceae; genus Ectopseudomonas; species Ectopseudomonas toyotomiensis. The sequence goes on from NZ_CP070505.1 coordinate 590,694, forward strand.
CCCCAGACGCGTGATGGTGTGGAGAACTCCATCCAGCTGTCGTCGGACAGTTCGATCATCAACACGTAACGGCTTTCGTCACGCGGCGACGGCCAGTCCTTCGGCTCATAGGCCTCGATCCTGGCCTGCGGCCGCTGCAATAACTGCTGCAACAAGTCAGAGCCGTAGCGAAAAGCAGCGTCATCGATCGCCGGAAGCTGAGCATCACTGTGCTGCCGTAACCATCGGGCGTTGAAGGCTTCATCGCCAGCGGCATCAGCCGCCTTCTGCCGCTGCTCGGGCGGTAGCGCATCGGCAATCCGGGCAATGCTGGCCATGCGCTCCATCAACCCCGCCTCCAGCAATGGCGGTCGTGCCCATACGCCAGCCAGCAGACTGAACAACGCACTCAGCAGCAAAGCAGTCAGCATCGAGGCCAGGGTGGTCAGGGCGATCCAGCGTGCGACGGTGTCCCGCGTCAGCCAGACACCACCCTTGAGGCGCGCCAGCCATCTCATCGTTTCACCACCACATTGGGCGTGAAGAGATAACCGATATGACGGATGGTACGAATCATCGAACTGCGCGAGGGCTCGGCGTCAAGCTTGCGTCGTAGCCGACTGACCTGCACGTCGACGCTACGATCGAAAGCGTCATAGGCTTCACCGCGCGCCATGTCGAGTAGTTGCTGACGACTCAGTACACGCTGCGGATGCTCGGCGAGCACCAGCAGCAGTTCGAACTCGCCAGCCGAAAGCGGAATCAGGACTTTGTCCGGTGAGCGCAGCTCGCGGCGGGTCACGTCGAGCTGCCAGCCAGCGAACTCCAGGACCGGCCGTGGCCGCTCATGCAGTACGCTGCGTACCTCGCCTGTACGGCGCAACACCGCCCGCACCCGCGCCAGCAATTCACGGGCATCGAAGGGTTTGCTCAGGTAGTCGTCGGCGCCCAGTTCCAGCCCCACTACCCGGTCACTCAGCTCGCTCATCGCCGTCAGCATGATGATCGCCATCGAGTGCTCGCTGCGCAGGCGCTGACACAACACCAGGCCACTGTCGCCCGGCAGCATCACGTCGAGGATCACCAGATCCGGCAGTTGCCGCTCGAGCGCGCGCCACAGCGCCTGTCCGTCAGTGGCAACGTCCACGCTATAGCCATGCTGTTCGAGAAACTTCTTCAGCAGAGCAAGAACTTCGGTGTCGTCGTCCACCAGCAACAAGCGACTCACGGCCAGCACACCCTCGATGCGTTTGTGAGCGCCTATCTAAAACCATCGAACGCCTGCCGTCATATATTTCAATCCGGCAATAAAGCTTCGTGTTCGCAACATTGCGGACATTCCCAAGCAAAAATGCCTTGGCAGCCTCGGCGCAGTTTCCTATCGAGGTGTTCCGCATGTCCGTCACAACGTTCGCATCCCCTGCCGCGCGCCCTATCACGCTCGCCATGACCATGCTGCTGGCCAGTGGTTGTGCCAGTAACCCAGCACCGGTAATCGACTCGGCGGGCTGCATCACCACGCCGGACCAAGTGGTGAACGACCCAGCCGAATCGATCAACCGCGGCATATTCGTGGTCAACCGAGCGCTCGACGATTACCTGCTCGCCCCCGTTGCACGGGGTTACCGACAGTTGCCTGACTTCGCCCAGAGCGGCGTGCATAACTTCGCGGCCAACTTCGGCGAGCCGATGGTGTTCATCAACGATCTACTGCAGGGCAACCCCAAGCGCTCGATGGTCACGGCCACGCGCTTCATTACCAACAGCACGGTGGGGGTGGTGGGGCTGATCGATGTGTCGAGCCGATTTGGCCTGGAGCGTCACCGAGCCGATTTCGGCCAGACCTTCGGCGTATGGAATATCGCCGACGGCCCCATCGTCGAGCTGCCGCTGTTCGGTACGTCCAACCTGCGCGACGCCACCGGGCGTGTACTGGGTTTTGCCATAGACCCGTTCGGCAGCAACAGCGATACCCTGGATACACTCGGCACCGTCAGTACTGTCGGCGGCACGGTCGACGGTCGTGCGCAGCGTCTGCCCATGACCGACGCGCTGCAACGGCAGCCTGACTACTACGCGGCCCTTCGCGATACCGTGGCCGAACGCCGCGCGCAGTTCGTCGCGGAAGGCAAGCTCGGCGCCGCACTGGAAGCGCCCGTTAACTGCGAAGCGGAAATGGTCGATGAGCAGAACTGAAGACTCCCTGCTGCTCTATCAGCGGATCAGGAATCCCGACTCGCTATCGCTGCACTGCCGGGAGGTCGATTTGCGTCTGAGCGATGACCGCCGCCATCTGGTGCTCAGTCGTTACGTGGAGCTGTACGTCAGCGAATGCACGCAATGGGAAATGGTCAGCCATCACCAGGTCAGGCTAACTGATCTGCTGCGCTGGATGATTCTGCACAGCCAACGCTTACCGCCCCGGGCTAATCCCGACGGGTGAAGCACTGCAGCCTTATCAACTCGCAGGACGCAGCCAAGTGGCCGGGTAGGTGCCGCAACACCTGCCCATGCCAATCTCACGCTTCATCAGACGCAGCAGAGTCTGTCCAACGCAGGCCTGGCGAAGAAAAAGCCCTGCATGTAGCGGATACCAAGCTCGATCAGCGCATCACGCTCACCAACACTTTCGATGCCCTCGGCGATGATGCGGATGCCCAGGCGCTGCGCGACCAGCACGATACCGGCGACGATGGCCTGGCGCACCGGGTCCTGATCGATGCCACGGGTCAGGGCCATGTCCAGCTTGAGTACGTGCGGCTGAAACTCGGCCAGCAGATTGAGCCCGGAGTAGCCCGCACCAAAATCGTCGATGGCGGTGGTGAAGCCCTGCTTGCCGTACTCGGCGAAGATCCGCTTGAGGTGCTCGGCATCATGGATCTGCTCGCCCTCGGTCACCTCGAACATCAGCCGCTCGCGCGGGAAGTCAAAGCGCTGCGCCGCTTCCAGCGTGGCACGAATGCAGGTCTCGGCGCGATACACCGCATTGGGCAGGAAATTGATGCTGAGCAGGCAATCCGGAATATCGAGCAACCCGAGCTTGGCGGCCTGCTCGATGGCCTTGACCCGGCAGGCCTGATCGAAACGGTAGCGGTTGCCATCATTGACCCGTCCGAGCACTTCCGCGGCGGATTCGCCATTGCAGCCCCGCACCAGGGCTTCATAGGCGAACGGCCGCTGCTGCTCGATATCGACGATCAGTTGAAAAGCCATTGTGAAATCGAAACCCAGGGCCTCGGCGTTACGGCATTCGGCGCAACCCACAGCCCGAAATGGCTGAGGAAAGATGCTCTGGCTGACAATACCCATAGGCGCTTCCTTATAGAACAAGACGTGGAGACTTCCCCATTTGTCAGCCTAGTCAAAAGCGGAAGGAAGCCACCTGTTTTTCCAGCGACAACGCCAGTTGCTGCAAACCTTGTGCAGTACGCGATGTCTCGGCCACTGCCTCACTGTTTTCCATCGACATCTGTGCGATACGCTCGACATTGCGCGCCACGTCCTGACTGGCGACCGTCTGCTCACGCAGCGCCATGGAGATCTGATCGACCACACCGACCACGCTGGCGGAAGCCTGGCGAATGGTGACGATGGCATCACCGGCCTGACTGGCCTGCACCACCCCGCCGTTGACCTGCTGCACACCGACTTCCATATTGCTCACCGCACTGCGCGTGCCCAGTTGAATCTTCTTGATCATCTCGGTGATCTCCTGGGTCGAGTTGGCGGTGCGCTGCGCCAGCAGGCGTACCTCGTCGGCTACCACGGCGAAGCCGCGGCCCTGCTCCCCGGCCCGCGCCGCCTCGATGGCGGCATTGAGCGCCAGCAGGTTGGTCTGGTCGGCGATTTCCTTGATCACGTTGACGATCGAGGAGATCTGATCCGAATGCTGGCCGAGCTCGGCGATCTGCGCCGCTGCACCCTGCACCGTGTCAGCGATGCGCTGCATGCTGGCGAGGGTTTCCTGGATCACCGCACCGCCCTCGGCCGACTGCCTGCCCGAGTCGCTGGACAGCCCATGCGCCTCGTTGGCGTTGTCGGCGACGTGATTGATGCTCACGGTCAGCTCCTCCACCGTCGCCGCCATGCTCGAAGCAGCCTGCGACTGCTCCTGGGTGGAAACCGACAACTGCGTGGAAGCACTGGAGATGTTCTGCGCAGCTTCAACCAACTGCACAGCGCCGGCACGGATCTGACCGATCATCTCGCGCAGCCGCTCCTGCATGGTGGCGAAAGCATCCAGCAGCACACCGATCTCGTCACGGCCGGCCCGCTCGATATCCGAGTCGAGGCGCCCCTGGGCAACATTGCGCGCCACCTCCACCACCTGCCGCAAACGCCCGGCAATACTGTGCGAGAGAAGGAAGGCCACGCTAATGGCGAGCACCGCAGCGATCAGCCCACCGACCAGCAAGATCATCAGCGACTCGGACTTGGCAGCATTCATCGACGCCGTGCGCTGCTCCAGCAGTGCACGCTCCTCGCTCTGGATCTCGCTCAAGATGCGGCGCATGGCATCCATCTTGACCTTGGCGCCACCTGACGAAACCCGGTCGATCAGGGCATCGAAACGCTGCGTGCCGGCGCTCACCTGGCGGCGCAATTCCAGATTGCCGTTGATGTCTTCACCCAGCCATTGATCATGCAAGGCCTGCAGTTTACTGAGGCGGCGCTGCTGAGCAGGATTGTCCCTGGTCAGTTGGCGCAGTTGCGCCATATGCGCCTGGAAATCTCTCTCGCCGGACTCCATAGGGCCGAGAAACTGGTCTCGTCCGGTAATGACGAATCCCCGCGCACCGGTTTCGATATTGATCAGGTTGGCCAGCAGATCGGCAGATTCGTTGATCACGTCATAGGTGTGAATATTCAGCCGCACCGCACGCTCGACCTGGTCGAAGCCACGCCAGGTGGACAGCACCAGCACCAGAATGATCAGCAGAACGACACCGAACCCCGCGTACAGCTTCTGGGAGATGTTGAGATTGGCAAGCATTGGGAGACCTCTGAGTCGTCAGGAATGAACGGACAGAGGTGCGTCATTCGACTGCACCGACTGGCACTGCGCCATTATGCATATCGATACAATAATTGTACAAATAAAATATTCTGTACAACTACAAACAAATCCTGACATCCGGAAATGAAAAGCCCCGCCGGGCTTGTGGCCGGGCGGGGCTTTCGGTTGCCGTTGCCGATCAGGCGCAGGCGGCTTGCATCTGGCGATGCGTGTCGATGAGGTGCTGCACCACGCCAGGATCGGCCAGCGTGGAGATGTCGCCGAGGGAATCGTATTCGGCGGTAGCGATCTTGCGCAGGATACGGCGCATTATCTTGCCCGAGCGGGTCTTCGGCAGGCCCGGCGCCCACTGGATCACGTCCGGCGTGGCGATCGGGCCGATCTCCTTGCGCACCCAGTTACGCAGCTCCTGACGCAGTTGCTCCGATGCTTCCTCGCCCGCATTGAGGGTGACGTAGACGTAGATGCCCTGCCCTTTGATGTCGTGCGGTACACCGACCACTGCAGCCTCGGCCACTTTCGGGTGGGCGACCATGGCGCTCTCGATCTCGGCGGTGCCCATGCGGTGGCCGGAGACGTTGAGCACGTCGTCGACGCGGCCGGTGATCCACCAGTAACCGTCTTCGTCGCGGCGCGCACCGTCACCGGTGAAGTACATGCCACGGAAGGTCTTGAAGTAGGTGTCGACAAAGCGGTCATGGTCGCCGTACAGGGTACGTGCCTGACCCGGCCAGGAATCGATGATCACCAGGTTGCCTTCGGCAGCACCTTCGATGATGTTGCCCAGGTTGTCCACCAGCGCCGGCTGTACGCCGAAGAACGGACGTGCAGCGGAGCCCGGCTTGAGGCCATGGGCACCCGGCAGCGGGGTCATCAGGCAGGCACCTGTTTCAGTCTGCCACCAGGTGTCGACGATCGGGCAACGGCTCTGACCGACGTTTTCGTAATACCACTGCCAGGCTTCCGGGTTGATCGGCTCACCGACCGAACCGAGCAGACGCAGGCTGGAACCATCGGCGCCTTCGACCGCGGCCTTGCCCTCGGCCATCATGGCGCGAATGGCGGTCGGGGCGGTGTAGAGGATGTTGACCTTGTGCTTGTCGACGATCTTGGCAACGCGCGAAACGTCCGGATAGTTCGGTACACCTTCGAACATCACGGTGGTAGCGCCGTTGGCCAGCGGGCCATAGACCAGGTAGGTGTGGCCAGTGACCCAACCGATATCGGCGGTGCACCAGAACACCTCGCCCGGACGGTAGTCGAACACGCGCTCATGGGTCAGCGAGGCGTATACCAGGTAGCCGCCGGTGGTGTGCAATACACCCTTGGGCTTGCCGGTGGAACCGGAGGTGTAGAGGATGAACAGGGCTTCTTCAGCGCCCATTTCCTTGGGTGCGCAGACGCTGCCTGCCACCTTCATCAGGTCTTCGTACCAGATGTCACGGTGCTGGTTCCACTTGATTTCGGAACCGGTGCGCTGCACCACGATGACCTTCTGGATGCTGCGGGTCTCGGGGTTGGTCAAGGCGTCGTCGACGTTGGCCTTGAGCGGAACTTTCTTGCCGCCACGCAGCCCTTCGTCAGCGGTGATCACCACCTTGGACTGGCAATCGATGATGCGCCCGGCCAGTGCCTCCGGCGAGAAACCACCGAATACCACGGAGTGGATTGCGCCGATCCGTGCACAGGCCAGCATGGCCACCACGGCTTCCGGGATCATCGGCATGTAGATGGTCACCACGTCGCCACGGTGCACGTCCTGGCCGCGCAGGGCGTTGGCGAACTTGCACACTTGTTCGTGCAGTTCGCGGTAGGTGATTTCCCGGTGCTCGGACGGATCGTCACCTTCCCAGATGATCGCGATCTGGTCGCCGCGCTCTTCCAGGTGACGGTCGAGGCAGTTGTAGGAGACGTTCAGGGTGCCGTCGGCGAACCACTTGATGTCGACGTGGTGATCGTCGAAGGTGGTCTGCTTGACCTTGTTGTAAGGCTTGATCCAGTCGATCCGCTTGCCCTGCTCGCGCCAGAAACCCTCGGGGTTGACCACGGACTGTTGGTACATGGCCTTGTAGGTGGCCTCGTCAGTGAGGGTCCGCGCGGCCACTTCGGGACGCACAGGGTAAAGAGACGCAGCACTCATGAAATCACCTCGACGGGGAGTTGTTTTTGTATGGTGCCTTTTGTATCCCCCGACCCTTCGTGAGGCCATTCGACCATGGTCTTACCGCTCTAAGACCATGGTCTCGAGGCCCTGCATGGCGCCTGCCGAGCCAATTCGACAGCGTCATGGATATGTCGCGACGAAGCAAAAAAGCCCGGCACAAGGCCGGGCGCAGAGGTAGACGCGGTATCGACGGCTGCCTAGCTCATCCCCAGCCAGTTCGGCAGCGCCATGGAAACGGCCGGGATGTAGGTAATCACCATCAGGAAGCTGATCAGCAGCATCAGCCATGGCAGCGCGGCGCGGATCACCGCCGTCAGTGGCATGCCCGTCACCGCCGAGGTGACGAACAGGTTCAGCCCCACCGGTGGCGTGATCAGACCGATCTCCATGTTCACCACCATGATGATGCCCAGGTGGATCGGGTCGATGCCCAGCTGCATGGCGATCGGGAAGAGGATCGGCGCCAGGATCAGGATGATCGCCGACGGCTCCATGAAGGCACCGGCGATCAGCAGCACGATGTTCACCACCAGCAGGAACTGCCAAGGCTGCAGGCCCAGGTCCACCACCCAGGCAGTGATCTGTTGCGGGATCTGCTCGGTGGTCAGCACGTGGGCGAAGAGCATGGCGTTGGCAATGATGAACATCAGCATGATGGTCAGCTTGCCGGACTCCAGCAGCACCTTCGGGCACTCGCGGATGGTCAGGTCCTTGTACACGAACAGGGCGACGAAGCCGGCGTACACCGCCGCCACGGCCGCAGCCTCGGTCGGGGTGAACATGCCGGTGTAGATACCGCCGAGGATGATCACCATCAGCAGCAGGCCCCAGAACGCCTCACGTGCAGCACGCAGCCATTCGCGGAAGCTGGCACGCGGCAGTGCCGGCAGCTTCTTGATGCGCGCGACGATGTAGATCGCGATCATCAGCACCAGGCCGAGCATCACGCCCGGGATCACCCCGGCCATGAACAGCTTGCCCACCGACTGCTCGGTGGCGGCGGCGTACACCACCATCACGATCGACGGCGGAATCAGGATGCCCAGGGTACCGGCGTTACACACGATGCCGGCGCCAAACGCCTGCGGGTAACCGGAGCGCACCATGCCGGCGATGGCGATGGAGCCCACCGCAGCCACGGTTGCCGGCGAGGAGCCGGACAGCGCAGCGAACAGCATGCACGCCAGCACCGCACCGATGGCCAGGCCGCCACGGATGTGACCGACGCAGGCGTTGGCGAAGTCGATCAGGCGACGCGCCACGCCACCGGTGGTCATGAAGGCACCGGAGAGCAGGAAGAACGGGATCGCCAGCAGGGTGTAGTGCTCGGAAGTCTCGAACAGCTTGATCGCCAGCGAGCGCACCGAGTCGGGGCTGAACAGCATGATGGTGATCGAGCCGGCCAGGCCGAGCGACGCGGCGATCGGCACGCCGATGAACATCAGCAAGAACAGCAGCAGGAAGAGGAACAGAACGGTCATTGCTTGGGCTCCTCGTGCTCATTGATTTTCAGCGCATCGGCGGCTTCGTCAGCCAGGCCGAGGCCGGTCTGCTCGTTGCGCAGGATACGGACGAGGATTTCCAGGAAGCGGATGAACACCATGGCGTAGCCGAACGGCACGATCATGCCGATATGCCATTGCTGCACGCCGTAGTGGCCGAGGTCTTCGGCACCGATGCCGGCAATGAACAGGGTGCGTACCCAGTCGAAGCTGCCGACCGCGATCAGGCCGGCATAGCCCAGGCAGGCCGAGCAGGCGATCACACCGATCACGCGCTGCACGCCGCGCGGGGCGAGTTTGACCAGGGCATCGACACCGATGTGGCCGGCAGTACGCACGCCGTAGGCCAGGCCGAAGAAGATCAGCCAGCCGAACAGGGCCTTGGTCAGGGCATTGCTCCAGGTCATCGCCTGGGCCATGTCGAGAATGGAGTCGCCGATAGCGAGCAGAAACTCGTTACCGCCGAAGGCATCACCCAGCCAATAGAACAGGGTGTAGAAGTTGTTGAGGATCACGTAGACGAAAGTGATCAGCGTCATGGCCGCCAGGAGGAAAGCAATGAAGCCTTCCTCGAAGTGCTCCCAGACGCGCCGCAAGGCGTTCATGGCATCTCCGCGAGGTTCTTGTGATTGTCAGGAGTCGGACGAATCTAACCGAGCCTGGACCGGCGCGATATTCGTCATTGGCAAACGCCGCCTTAGACGACGGCGAATGAAAGACCGCTCCGGGTGCGTGGGCCCGGGGCGGTCATGGGGCTCACTGTTGGTTGGCGGCTTGCGCAGCCTCGATCACGTCAGCACCGATCTCGGCCTCGAACTTCTTCCAGGCCGGACGTACGGCGTCACGCCAGGCGGCGCGCTGCTCGGGCGTCAGGGTGATGATTTCGCTCTTGCCGGTAGCGACGATGGCCTGACGCGCCTCGGCGTTCAGCGCCTCGGCCTGCTTGTTCACCTCGACGGTCACCTCGTCGACGATCTGCTCCAGCTCGCTGCGGATATCCGCCGGCAGGCCGTTCCAGAACTGGGTGTTGGTGATCAGCAGGTAGTTACCGATGGCATGGTTGGACTCGGTCATGTACTTCTGTACCTCGAAGTACTTCTGCGAGTAGATGTTCGACCAGGGGTTGTCCTGGGCGTTGACCACGCCGGTCTGCAGGCCCTGGTAGATCTCGGCGAAGCTCATCTTGCGCGGCACCGCGCGCAGGGCGCTGTACTGCGCGGCCTGCATGTCGGACGGCTGTACGCGGAATTTCTGCCCACGGGCATCGCTTGGCTCGACCAGCGGTTTGTTGGCGGTGAGCTGGCGCATGCCGTTGAGCCAGTAGGCCAGGCCGGTGATGCCCTTGCTTTCCATCGACTTGAGCAGTGCCTTGCCCTTGCTTGAGGACTGGAAGCGCTGCGCGGCGGCGACGTCGTCGAACAGGAACATCATGTCGAACAGCTGCAACTGCTTGGTGTACTGCTCCAGTTTGGAAGGCGCCGGCGCCAGCATCTGCACTTCATTGAGCAGCAGGGCTTCCATTTCCTTGCCATCGCCATACAGAGAGGAGTTGGCATAGACGTCGACCTTGACCTTGCCGGCCAGGCGCTCCTCCACCAGCTTCTTGAACATCAGCGCGCCCTGGCCCTTCGGCGTGCTGTCAGCGGTGATGTGGGAAAACTTGATCAAGATCGGATCGGCTGCGTGTGCCGAGAGTGCGCCAAGCAGTGCGCAACCAGCGAGTACACCGGCCAGGCCACGACGGACGAAAGAAAACTTCATGGGAGGCTCCTGTTGTTTTTGTCTGAGCGTCGAGGGCGGATCGCCGTCGATTGGCCCGGACTCTACTCCGCACTCCCACAGGCTGAAATTCACATTTGAACAACCGAGCCTTCGGCATTCACGAAGGCAACGCTGAAACATCCTCTGCAGATGAGCTGTTACGCAGGTGATCGAGCATCTGCTTCGCGGTCAGCGAAAGGTTGTCCTGGTTGCGCACCGCCACCTTGAGTTCGCGCCGGGCCCAGGGGTCGTGCAACGGGATCACTCGCACATCGAGCGCCGGCAGGTAGGTACGCACCGCCAGATCCGGCAACACACCGACGCCCATGCCGGTGTGGATCATCCGGCAGATAGCCTCGAAGCTGCGTACCTGGATGCGCAGGCGCAAGGCCACGCCCTGACTGTGCGCCGAATGTTGCAGCAGACTGTGCAAGGACGCGTCCTGCTGCAGGCCGATGAAGTCGTAGCTCACCGCTTCGCGCAGGAACAGGCCGTCGCGTTCGGCCAGCGGATGCTCGCGCGGGGTGACCAGCACCAACTGGTCATGGCGGTAAGTGAACACCTGCAGGTCCTCGGCCGGCACATGCCCGGCGAAGATGCCGATATCGGTCAGCCCCTCGCGCACCGCACGGATAGTCTCGCTGCTGACCCGCTCCTCCAGGTCGATCTTCACCTGCGGGTGCAGGCGGCTGAAGCTGGCCAGATCCTCGGGCAGAAACTCGATCACCGCCGAGGTGTTGGCGTGGATGCGCACATGGCCTTTCACCCCTTCGCTGAACTCGCTGAGGTCGGCGTTGAGCTGCTCGAGGTTGTCCATCATGTTGCGCGCATGGTGCAGCAGCGCGTGGCCGGCCGGGGTCAGTTCGACGCCCTTGGGTTGGCGATAGAGCAGCGCGATGCCCAGCTGGTTTTCCAGGTCGCTGACGCGTTTGCTGACCGCCGCCAAAGCCAGGTGCTCACGCTCGGCGGCGCGGGTCAGGCTGCGCTCGTCGGCGATGGCGACGAACAGCTTGAGGGTGACGAAATCGATGCGGCGCATGAAAGTCTCCATTTCGTGCCTGGCGAAGCGAAGCTGCCAGAAAGCTGATTTACAGCATGCCACTTCGCGATACGCGAAGCCTAGCTTGACCATTGAGCAATTGTCGGCACCGCGCTGCTGCGCCATCCTGCGCACCACGAGAAACGCACAGGCAAATCAGGTGCAGCCATGACTCACAACAACACCAGCAACATGGCCCTGCAGGGGCTCAAGGTGATCGAGATGGGCCAGCTCATCGCCGGTCCCTTCGCCAGCAAGCTGCTCGGCGAATTCGGCGCCGACGTGATCAAGATCGAGCCGCCGGGCGTCGGCGACCCGTTGCGCAAGTGGCGCAAGATCAAGGACGGCACCTCGCTCTGGTGGCACGTGCAGTCACGCAACAAGCGCTCGTTGACCCTCGACCTGAAGCAAACCGAAGCGCAGGACATCGTGCGCAAGCTGGTGAGTGAGGCCGACGTGCTGGTGGAGAACTTCCGTCCCGGCACGCTGGAAGGCTGGGGCCTGGGTTATGAGGCACTGAAGGCGATCAACCCGCGGCTGATCATGCTGCGCATCTCCGGCTACGGGCAGACCGGCCCCTATCGCGACCTGCCAGGCTTCGGCGTGATCGGCGAAGCCATGGGCGGCCTGCGCCACCTTTCCGGCTACCCCGGCCAGGCACCGGTGCGTGTGGGCATCAGCATCGGCGATTCGCTGTCCTCGCTGTACGGCGTGATCGGCGTGCTGCTGGCCCTGCAGGAGCGGGCGCGTAGCGGTGAAGGCCAGGAAATCGACGTGGCGCTGTACGAGTCGGTGTTCGCCATGATGGAAAGCCTGATCCCCGAATACGATGCCTTCGGCTACGTCCGCGAGCCGGCCGGCAGCGCCCTGCCGGGCATCACCCCGTCCAACTCCTACCCGTGCAACGACGGCAGCTACGTGCTGATCGCCGGTAATGGCGACAGCATCTACAAGCGCCTGATGAGCCTGATCGGCCGCGACGACCTGGGCAACGACCCGCGCCTGGCGCAGAACGACGGGCGCAGCCAGCATGCCGAACTGATCGACGGTGCCATCGCCGAGTGGACCGCCCAGCGTGGCCGCGATGAAGTGATCGAAGCACTCAAGGGCGCCCGTGTGCCGGCCGGTTACCCCTACACCGCCGCCGATATCGTGCAGGACCCGCACTACCTGGCGCGGCAGATGATCGAGCAGGTGCAGACCAGCGTCGGCCCGCTCAAGGTGCCGGGCGTGCTGCCCAAGCTCAGCCGCACGCCGGGCCGCATCGGCACCGGTGGCCCGCAACTGGGCGAGCACAACGACGACATTCTCGCCGGCCTCGGCCTGAGTGCGGAACAGGTCGCCGGCCTGCGCGAGCGCGGGATCATCTGAGCCGTGGCAAGCGGTGGATGGATAAAGCGTCATCCACCCTACACGACTAGAAGCTAGATGGCTCCCACGCTCCACGTGGGAGCACAGCCCGTAGGGTGCGCCGTGCGCACCAGAACAGCCGCAGCATAAGCCGGTGCGCACAGCGCACCCTAAGCCGATTGCCGCTCCTCTTGAGGATTTCCCCCATGAGCAAACGCCTTTATATCCAGGACGTCGCCACCCGTGACGGCTTCCAGATCGAAGCCACCTTCGTGCCCACCGCAGACAAGATCGCCCTGATCGACCGCCTGTCCCACACCGGCCTGGCAAAGATCGAGGTCACCTCCTTCACCTCGCCCAAGGCCATCCCCAACCTGCGCGATGCCGAAGAGGTAATGCGCGGCATCCAGCGTGTGCCGGGCGTGGAGTACACCGTGCTGGTGCCCAACGTGAAGGGCTGCGAGCGGGCGTTGTCGTGCCAGGTGGACGAGATCAACCTGGTCATGTCGGCCAGCGACACCCACGGTCTGGCCAACCTGCGCATGACGCCGGAGCAGTCGCTGGCGCAGTTCGCCGAGATCATCGAGGTGACGCGTGGCAGCGGCGTATTCATCAACGCCTCACTGTCGACCACCTTCGGCTGCCCCTTCGAGGGCGAGGTGCCCGAGGCCCGCGTACATGAACTGACCGAGCGATTGCTGGAAATTGGCGTGCAAGGCGTGACCCTGTGCGACACCACCGGCATGGCCGACCCGGCGCAGGTCGAGCGCATCTGCCGCGAGGCCCTGCAGCGCTGGCCCGAGGCGGTGTTCACCGCGCACTTTCACAACACCCGTGGCATGGGCCTGGCCAATGCACTGGCGGCGCTGAATGCCGGCATCGACCGCTTCGATGCCTCGCTCGGCGGCCTCGGCGGCTGCCCCTACGCGCCGGGGGCCAGTGGCAATATCTGCACCGAGGATCTGGTGCACATGTTCCAGCGCATGGGCCTGGAAACCGGCGTAAACCTCGATGCCCTGCTCGAAGCTGCCGCTACCCTACCCGGCCTGATCGGCCACGATGTACCGGGCGCCATCCTCAAGGCGGGCAAAGCGGATCGCCGCTATCCCAAGCCGAAGTGGATGCAGGAAGCTGGCCTCTGAGAGCTCGCGGTCAGAGGGTGACGCAATAAATGTGGGAGGGGCTTTAGCCGCGACGCCCTCATTCGACACGAAAACGCCCGGCACAAGCCGGGCGTTTTCATTTCAAGGTCGACACTCAACCCTGGTTGGACTGCTCCGCCGCCTGGATCAGCTCGGCACCGATCTCCTGCTCGAACTTCTGCCATACCGGGCGCATCGCCTCACGCCATTCGGCGCGCTGCTGCGGGGTCAGCTCGATGATCTCGGTGGTGCCGGCCTTGGCGATATCCTCTTTGGCCGTGCGGTTGAGTTCGTCAGCCTGCTTGTTCACCTCGACGGAAACCTCGGCCATGACCTTCTCCAGCTCGCTGCGCACGTCATCCGGCAGGCCCTTCCAGAATTTGGTGTTGGTGATCACCATGTAGTCGATCAGGCCATGATCGGACTCGGTCATGTACTTCTGCACCTCATGCACCTTCTGGCTGTAGTAGTTCGACCAGGTGTTCTCGGTACCGTTGACCACGCCGGTCTGCAGCCCCTGATAGACCTCGGCAAAACTCATCTTGCGCGGGTTGGCGCGCACCGCCTTGAACTGCTCCTCCAACACCGCCGATGCCTGCACGCGGAACTTCAGCCCCCGGGCATCGGCCGGATCGCGCAGCGGCTTGTTGGCCGACATCACCTTCAACCCGTTGTGCCAGTAGGCCAGGCCGGTGATGTTCTTGTCCTCCATGGACGTCAGCAATCCACGCCCCTCGGGGCTGGCCTGGAAGCGGTCGACCGCCTCCATGTTGTCGAACAGAAATGGCAGGTCGAAGATCTGCACCGGTTTGGCGTACTGCTCGAACTTGGCCAGCGACGGCGCCAGCATCTGCACCTCGCCGAGCAGCAGCGCCTCCATTTCCTTGCCGTCACCGAACAGCGACGAGTTGGGGTAGACCTCCACCTTCACCCGGCCCGGCAGGCGCTCCTCGGCCAGTTGCTTGAACAGCAGCGCGCCCTGTCCCTTGGGCGTGTTGTCCGCCACCACATGGGCGAACTTGATCAGGATGGGCTCATCTGCAGCCTGTACCAGGCCAGCACAGGAGAGAATGGCGGCGCAGGCGAGCGCCTTGGCGGTGAGTTTGAACATGACGTTACCTCATTGTTTTTGTAGGTCGGTACGTGGGACGAAATGGCCGGTGGCGCGGTGCCGCCGGCCGGTATTCAGGCCGGGCTCTCACCAGCGCGTTGCAGCAGTCGTTGGGCGCGGCCCAGCACCGGGGCGTCGACCATCTGGCCGTCAACCACGAAGACGCCTTCGCCACTGCTGGCCGCCCTCATCACGCGGCGCGCCCAGGCCAATTCCTCCTCGGCCGGGAGCAACGCGCGATGGACGACCTCCACCTGTTTGGGGTGGATGCACAGCAAACCGTCGAAGCCCATGTCACGGGCATCGCGCGTCGTGCGGGCAAGGCCGTCGCGGTCTTCGATGGCAGGGAACACACTGTCCAGTGGCGCCGCCAGGCCTGCCGTGCGCGAATGCAGCAACAGGGCGTAACGAGCCTGATCGAGCATACGTTCAGCCGCGACGCTGCCGCTGCTCAGACCGAGGTCCAGTCCCAGGTCGAGTGCGCCAAAGGACAAACGCTCGACGCCTTCCGCGCGGGCGATTTCCGCCAACGCCAACAAGCCTGCCGCACTCTCGATGATCGGCCACACCGGCTTGCCACAAGCAGCCACTCGCGCCACCTGCGCGGCACTTTCCACCTTGGGCAGCAGCACGCCGATGACACCGGCATGGCGGCCGCACAGTTCGATATCGGCGCCATGGCCGGCATGCTCCGGCGCGTTGATGCGCACCAGCAGACGCGCCTCGGGATTTGCCGTGAGAAAGCCATCGAGATGGGCGCGGGCCTCGACCTTGAGGCTTTCCTGCACCGCGTCTTCGAGGTCGACGATGACCGCATCGGCACCGACGGCGAGGGCCTTGGGAATGCGCTCCGGTCTACTGGCTGGCACGAACAGCGCGGTACGAATGATGGATGGGCTCATCACACGGCCCCCTGCTGATGCAGGCGCTGGATATCGCCCGCGCCATAACCCAGCTCGGCGAGCAGCGCATCGGTGTGCTGGCCCAACGCCGGAATGGCGTCCATGCGCGGCTCGAAGGCGTTGTTGGGCCCTGGCGGTAGAAGTGCCGGCAGGCTGCCGCTGGGGCTGTCGACCTGGCGCCAACGCTGGCGCGCTTCGAGTTGCGGGTGAGCCCAGACGCCGGCCATGTCGTTAACCTGGGCATTGGCGATCTGCGCCAGCTCCAGGCGCTCGATCACCTGCGCCGTGCTCATGCGCGAGAAGGCTTCGACGATCAGCGTGCGCAGTTCGGCGCGGTTGGCCGAGCGCTTGAAGTTGGCCGAGAAGCGCTCGTCGCCAGCCAGCTCCGGCTGCTCCAGCACCTTGGCGCAGAACGCCTGCCATTCGCGCTCGTTCTGCAGGCCGAGCATCACCGTGCCGCCGTCGCCGGCCGGGAACGGGCCGTAGGGGTAGATGGTCGAGTGCGCAGCGCCAGCGCGCGGCGGCGGCGTGGCGCCGTCGTAGGCGTAGTACAGCGGGTAGCCCATCCACTCCACCAGGCTTTCCAGCATCGACACGTCGACCCGGCTGCCGACACCGGTCTTGCCGCGCAGCATCAGTGCCGACAACACGCCGGTATAGGCGTACATGCCGGCAGCAATATCGGCGATGGAGCAACCGGCCTTGGCCATCTCCTCCTCGCCCGCCCCGCCGGTGACTGAGAGAAAGCCACCCTCGCTCTGGATCAGCAGGTCGTAGGCCTTCTTCTGCTCATACGGGCCGCCCTCGCCGTAGCCGGAGATGTCACAGACGATCAGTTGCGGAAAGCGCGCGTGCAAAGCCTCGAAAGACAGCCCCATGCGCGCCGCGGCGCCAGGCGCGAGGTTCTGCACCAGCACGTCGGCCTTGGCCAGCAGGCTGCTCAGCACCTGCATCGCATCGTCCTGCTTGAGGTCGAGGGTCAGGCTTTCCTTGGAGCGGTTGGTCCAGACGAAATGCGAGGCCAGACCGCTGACGCGCTCGTCATAGCCGCGAGCGAAATCGCCGCTGCCGGGACGCTCGACCTTGATCACCCGCGCGCCGAGGTCGGCGAGCTGACGGGTGCAGAACGGCGCGGCGATGGCGTGTTCCAGGCTGACCACGGTGATGCCATCCAGTGGCCGGGGTTGTTGTGCGTTGTTCATGTGCATGTCCTCGGTCAGGCCAGCTGGCTCAGGTCGTCGGTTTCGCGCAGGCGCCAGACCCGCTCGATCAGCACGCCTGCCTCATCGCTGTTGCGCTGGCCGGCGAAAGCCAGCAGGCGACGGAACTTGTCTTCCAGCTCGGCGCGGCTGAGGGTGTTGCCGGGGTCGCCCTTGGGCTCGTCGATGGCTCCACGCAGGGTGCGGCCATCAGTGGTGGTCACCTCGACGCGGCCCAGCCAGCGCTGCGGATAAGCCACATCCACCTCCGGGTCCAGGCGCATCTGCACCTTGTCGCGGAAGGCGGCCACGGCCGGGTCTTGCAGGGCCAGGTTGGCGAACTCGGTCAGTTGCGCGCTGCCATGCACGGCGATCAGGCCGAGCACGGTGCCCATGGAGAACTTGGCCTGGTGCACGGTCTGCGGCACGGTCACGCGGCCGAGTACATCGATGGCGCCCTGATGCACACGAGCGATGACGCGCTCGATCTGCTCGTGGCGCAAACCTTCGCGCTGCATCAGGTCGAGCAGCGCATCAGCCGCCGGATGGGTGTGGCGGCAGGAGGCGTGAAACTTGAACGAGGTTTCCACCAGCGCCCAGCGTCGGCCAAGCCGGTCCGACAGCTTGCTCGGGTCGGCATCGCGGGACATGCCGGCGGCCATGCCCTGCTCGCCTTCGAGGATGTTCTGCGCGCCGGTCAGGCCCTGCTCGGTAAAGTAGGCAGCCAGCAGGCCATCAGCCGCGGCCTTGGCGGTGTGCAGCTGCTTGGAGTCGGCGGCGTCGCGCAGGAACTCCCACAAGCCTGCAGCCTGGGTACCGGCATTGCCGAGCAGGTGGATGAATTGCTGCTGGTCGAAGTCCAGCAGCTTGCCCACCGCCACCGCAGCGGCCAGGGTGCCCACCGTCGCCGTGGTGTGGAAGATGCGGTAGTGCGAGCGACCCAGGAATTCGCCGATGCGAATGCCCGCCTCGTAGCCGGCCACCGAGGCCAGCAACAGCTCGCGGCCGGATTTGCCGAGGTCCTGCGCCGCCGCCAAAGTGGCCGGGAAGACCACGGTAGCCGGGTGCAGCACCGAGCTGTTGTGCAGATCGTCCTGCTCCACCAGGTGCGAGGAAGCACCGTTGACCAGCGCGGCGAAATACGCCGAGGTGCTACGGCCGTTGACCAGGATGCGCGCCGGGCCATCGGCGGGGCCCATCTTCTGTGCGTAGGCCTCGAACAGCGGGATGGGGCGGGCGCCCTCACTGGCCAAGGCCGAGCCGAGCCAGTCGAGGAACAGGTCTTCGGTGCGGTCCAGCACGTGGCCGGGAATCTGCTCGTAGGCGAGTTCGGCAAGGAACGCGGCCAGTTGTAGAGTGTGCTTGCTCATGGTCGCGACCTCAGAAACTGCGCGGCAGCTCGAGCAGGTGCTCGGCTACATAAGAGAGAATCAGGTTGGTGGAGATCGGCGCGACCTGGTACAGGCGGGTTTCGCGGAACTTGCGCTCGACGTCGTATTCGTTGGCGAAACCGAAGCCGCCGTGGGTCTGCAGGCAGGCGTTGGCCGCCTCCCAGCTGGCCTTGGCGGCCAGGTACTTGGCCATGTTGGCCGCCGCTCCGGCATTGCGCCCGGCGTCGTATTCCTCGCAGGCGCGCCAGCGCATCAGGTCGGCGGCCTCGATCTCGATATGCGCCTCGGCGATGGGGAATTGCACGCCCTGGTTCTGCCCAATGGGGCGGCCGAACACCACACGATCACGGGCATACTGCGCGGACTTCTCGATGAACCAGCGGCCATCGCCGATGCACTCGGCGGCGATCAGCGTGCGCTCGGCATTGAGGCCGTCGAGGATGTAGCGGAAACCCTTGCCTTCTTCACCAATCAGGCTGCTGGCGGGGATTTCCAGGTTGTCGAAGAACAACTCGTTGGTCTCGTGATTGACCATGTTGGCAATCGGTTGCACGGTCAGGCCGTTGCCGATGGCCTCGCGCAGGTCGACCAGGAAGATCGACATGCCCTCGGACTTGCGTTGTACCTCGGCCAGCGGCGTGGTGCGCGCCAGCAGGATCATCAGGTCAGAGTGCTGAACGCGCGAGATCCACACCTTCTGTCCGTTGATCACGTATTTGTCGCCACGGCGCACGGCGGTGGTCTTGATCTTGGTGGTGTCGGTGCCGGTGGTCGGCTCGGTGACGCCCATCGACTGCAGGCGCAGCTCGCCGCTGGCCAGCTTGGGCAGGTAGTAGCGCTTCTGCTCCTCACTGCCGTTACGCAGCAGGGTGAACATGTTGTACATCTGCCCGTGGATGGTGCCGGAGTTGCCACCGCAGTGGTTGACCTCCTCGAGGATCACCGAGGCTTCAGCCAGACCCAGTCCCGAGCCGCCGTATTCTTCCGGGATCATCGCCGACAGCCAGCCGGCTTCGGTCATGGCCGTGACGAAGGCTTCCGGGAAGCCCTTCTCTTCATCGATCTTGCGCCAGTATTCGCCCGGGAATTCCGCACAGAGCGCGCGCACGCCTTCGCGAATGGCGTTGAGTTCTTCGTTATTGTTGTGGTTCATCGGTCTTCCTCGAAATCATGTGGGCGTGGCACTGCCCGGTAACGATGTAGGGCGTACTCGCGAAGCAGTACGCCGTTAGAAAGCTGAGCCTTAGGTGCGGTGCCGGTATTGGCATGGTTCGGCGGACTGTTCGCTTAGGCTACGAGCGGCCGGCGTCCCGGTTCGCCCTACGAAATCAGCACCCCAGTTCGCCCTACGAATCAGTCGAATTGCATATCGGCGCGCTGCGCCAGGCCGGCTTCGTTACCCGCCCATAGCTCGGCATGGCCCTCGCTGCTGATGCGCCCGCCCACCTCGAACGGCTGCGGCGCGATCAGCGGACGCAGGCCGCGATAGGCGAAATGACGCAGGCGCGCCTGCGGGTTGGCGCGGCAGAAGGCGCGCAGGTTCAGGGTGGCGATCAGCGGGCCGTGCACCACCAGGCCGCCGTAGCCTTCAGTTTCGGTGACGTAGGGCCAGTCGTAATGGATGCGGTGGCCATTGAAGGTCACGGCGCTGTAGCGAAACAGCAGGGTGCTGGACGGCGTGACCGCCTCGCGCCAATCGCCGGCGACCAGCGGCTCGCCACTGCTGGCCTTGGGCGGGCTGGGCTCGCGGTAGACGATGTCCTGCTCTTCGCGGATGGCCAGCTGACCGTCGTGCAGGTAGTCGTGCTGCACGGTGACGAACAGCAGCGCGCCGGTACGGCCGTGCTTTTCCTCGATGTGCTTGATGGTCGACACCCGGCTGGCTTCGCTACCCACGCGCAGCGGCTGGATGAATTCGATACGGCCACCGGCCCACATGCGGTTGCGGTTGTCGGCCGGCGGCAGGAAGCCTCCGCGCGCCGGATGGCCGTCCTCGCCCAGACCGTTCTCGGCGACCGGCTCTTGAAAAAACGCCCAGTGCCACAGCGGCGGCAGCGCCTCGCCATGGGCCGGCGTGGCTTCGCCAAAGGTGGCGGCGATGCGCTTGACCAGGTTACGGCTGAGTTGGTCGTGGACTTCTTCGCTACGACCGATCCAGGCGGAAAAAGCAGAATCACTCATGGGCAGGTTCCAGCTCGGTTCTTGTGTGAGCTGGAGCATGCGACTCGGCCGGCGTTCAGAGAATCAGCATTTATTTAACCCGGCGTTCGGTTAATCTGAACGCCGTAGGAGCGGCTTCAGCCGCGAATGAGTCGACTCATAGCCACTGCGGATAACTACCCAACCCGACGCATCTGCCAGCAAACCGAGGCCACCATGCATTTCGATCTGCCCGACCTGCGCCTGTTCATCCACATCGCCGAGTCACCCAGTCTGACTCAGGGCGCGCGCAAGGCGTTTCTCTCGCCGGCAGCCGCCAGCGCGCGGATCAAGGCACTGGAAAGTCAGCTCGGCAGCCGCCTGCTGTATCGCGACAGTCGTGGCGTCGAGCTGACCCCTGCCGGCCAACGCCTGCTGCAGCATGCGCGGCTGATCATGCGCCAGGTGGATTACCTGAAAAGCGAATTCACCGAATACGGCACCGACGCCGCCGGGCATATCCGAATTTTCGCCAACACCACGGCAGTGACCGAATTTCTCCCCGAGGTGCTGGCCGGTTTTCTCGCCGAACGCCCCGGCGTCACCGTCGACCTGCAGGAGCGTCTGAGTCGCGATATCGTCCGTGGCGTACTCGATGGCGCGGCGGATCTCGGCATCATCGCCGGCCCGGTACAGGCGCCGGGTTTGCAGGTACTGCACTTCAGCACCGACCGTCTGGTACTGGCCGTACCGTTGGGTCATGCCCTGGCGCAGCGGCAGTCGGTGAGCTTCAACGACACTCTCGCCTACCAGCACATCGGCCTACACGAGGGCAGCACGCTGCTGAGCTTCTTGCGTGAACAGGTGGAGAAACTCGGCGGCAATCTGGCCTTGCGTATCCAGGTATCGAGCTTCGAGGCGATCTGCCGGATGATCGAAGGCGGCGTCGGCATAGGCATCATTCCCGAGTCGGCCGCACGCCGGCACAGCCGCACCATGCAGCTGGCCATCTTGCAGCTGGACGAAGCCTGGGCGGTGCGCGAACGCAGCATGCTGGTGCGTGAGCTGGACGCGCTGCCGGGCAGCGTGCGCGCGCTGATCGACCGGCTGAAACAGGGCGTGTAGCGCCAGGCAAAATTCCGGGCAAAAAAAGGGCGACCAAATTGGTCGCCCGCCCATTCAAGGCATTCCTCGAAAGGAATGCGGAAACGCTTGCACCCAAATCACGCAGGATGATCGGGACGTGCTCAGTGTCGCCGCAGCCCACTGCCCTGCCTATTGCACCAAGGTCGTAGGACACTATCCCTGTCGTGGCAAGCCATACTCCGTAATGAACTGCAGGCTCAGGAGACACGCATGAACGCGGAGCACCTCGCCCTTTTGCAGCAGGCGCCAGCCAGCACCCATGCCGATGACACCTGGGCCAGGCTCTGTTGCGAACAGGCCCTGCTGGCAGTCGAGGAAGGCTGTTATGCGGTCGGCGCCTTGTTGGTGGATGAGACAGGTGAACTGCTGTGCAGCGGGCGCAACCAGGTGTTCACCTCGGCCTACGTCAGCGCCGCCCACGCCGAGATGCGGGTGCTCGACCAGCTCGAAAGCGAACATGCGCAGGTCGACCGCCGAAGTCTGACCCTCTACGTCAGCCTCGAACCCTGCCTGATGTGCTACGGCCGTATCCTGCTGGCCGGCATCACCCGCGTGCGCTATCTGGCGCGCGACCGCGATGGCGGCTTCGCCCTGCATCACGGCCGCCTGCCTCCGGCCTGGGCCAATCTCGCTTCCGGCCTTGCTGTGGTTCAGGCCAAGGCCGATCCCTACTGGCTCGACCTGGCCAAGCAACTGATCGAGCGCCTGCAGGACCGACAAGCCATGCGCGAGCGCGTGCTCGCGGCCTGGCGCGGCGGTCGTTGGAAACCGTAGGGTGCGCCTTGCGCACCGAAAATTGCAGGCATCAGCCAGGGCCAGCGGAGCATTGGTGCGCGCGGCGCACCCTACGCCTAGTCCTTGCCCAACCCGTGCTGCCGTAGCTTGTTGGCGATGGTGGTATGGGAAACACCGAGGCGCTTGCCCAACTGGCGGCTGCTGGGATGATCGCGGAACAGCCGCTCCAGCACCGCCTTCTCGAAGCGGCCGAGAATATCGTCGAGGCTGCCTTCCACCGAGAATTCACCCAACGGCTGCGGCGCCCCGTAATCCGGCAGTCGGATATGCTCGGCCTTCACCGTGCCGCCATCGCACAGCGAAACCGCCTGGAACAGCACGTTCTCCAGCTGCCGCACGTTGCCCGGCCAATGGTAATGAGCCATGCGCTCGAAGGCCTGCGGCGCCAGTTTCGGCAGCGCGCAGCCGATCTGCCGGCTGGCGGAATCGAGAAAGTGCTCGACCAAAGGTGCCAGGCCATCGAGGCATTCGCGCAGCGGCGGGATATGCAGGCTGAGCACGTTAAGGCGGTGGTAGAGATCCTGACGAAACTCGCCATGGGCGCAGAGTTCGGACAGGTCGACCTGGGTGGCGCAGATCACTCGCACGTCCAGGTACACCTCCTCGTCGCTGCCCACACGGCGGAAGCAACCATCCTGCAGAAAGCGCAACAGCTTGGCTTGCAGACGCGGGCTCATCTCACCGACGCCGTCGAGAAACAGCGTGCCACCAGCAGTCAGCTCCAGCAGGCCAAGCTTGCCTTCCGGGCGCGCGCCTTCGAAGGCGCCGGGGCCGTAGCCAAATAGCTCGGTCTCGGCCATGGACTCGGGCAGGCCGGCGCAGTTAAGTGCCATGAACGGCGACTGCCCACGCGGGCTGGCCAGGTGACAGGCGCGCGCCAGCAATTCCTTGCCGGTGCCGGTCTCACCCTCGATCAGCAGCGGCGCATCCAGCGGCGCCATGCGACGCGCTTCCTTGACCACCGCCGCCATCACCCTGGAGCTCTGGAAGATCGAGTCGAAGCCGCGCAGCTCCTGCTTGCGCACATGGTAGATGCGCTCACCAACACGATCGGCGCGATGCAAGGTCAGCACCGCGCCAGCCAGCGCCTCGCTGTCGTCGTGTTCGTTCTGCAGCGGTGCGATATCGGCGAGAAACACATCGCCCTTGATCTTCACCCGCAAGCCGTTGATTCGCGTCTTGTTGGCGCGCACCAGCTCTGGCAGGTCGAAGTCCTCGGCGTAGCGCGACAGCGCCATGCCCGGTACCTCGTCCACGCGCACGCCGAGGAGTTGCGCGGCGCTGCGGTTGGCGGCGACTATGCTGCCGCCCATGTCGATGGACAGCACCGGAAAGTCCAGCGCACCAAGCAACGCATTGAGTTCCAGGTGACGCCGCTCGCTGGGCATCAGCCCCACGCGCTTGACGCCGAACACGCCGGCGATGGCCTCGAACTTCGGCCGCAGCGACTGGAACTGCAGGTTGATCAGATTCGGACAGTGTAGATAGATGGCATTGCCCTGCTCGCCCCCGACTTCGCCCCGAGCAACGTTGATGCCGTAGTCGACCAGCAGGTTGAGGATGTCCCGCAGGATGCCGACACGGTTCTGGCAGTGGACCTTGATACGCATGGCTCAGGCTCTTGTTGTTGTAGCCGCCGGGTCACACAAATCGGAGATGGCAGCATAATTTTCGTCAAGAATATGTGACATCCAAACGCAGCAGCAAGCCGAAAAATCGCCATACCGGCAAGATCGTAATCAAAAGTTTACAGTTTCCCCGTGCAATCCTGGGCTGCGCTACTTCTGGCCACCGTTTCAACCCGAGCAATCAGCGGCATGCTCTGGTCAAGACAAGAACAACAGCCCCCAGAAGGAGGCAGCGATGAAGAGTACGCAGTACCTGGCCCGGGAACCGGACGAGAGTGGCTTTATCCATTACCCGGAAAGCGAACATCAGGTGTGGAACACCCTGATCACTCGCCAGTTGAAGGTGATCGAGAACCGCGCCTGCCAGGAATACCTGGACGGTATCGAGCAACTCGGTTTGCCGCTGGAGCGCATTCCGCAGCTCGGCGAGGTCAACCGTGTGCTCGAAACCACCACTGGCTGGCGCGTGGCGCGAGTGCCGGCGCTGATCCCCTTCCAGACCTTCTTCGAGCTGCTGGCCAGCAAGCAGTTTCCCGTCGCCACCTTCATCCGCACGCCCGAGGAACTGGACTATCTGCAGGAGCCGGACATCTTCCACGAGATCTTCGGCCACTGCCCGCTACTGACCAACCCCTGGTTCGCCGAATTCACCCATACCTACGGCAAGCTCGGCCTCAAGGCCACGAAAGAGCAGCGCGTCTACCTGGCGCGGCTGTACTGGCTGACCATCGAATTCGGCCTGCTCGACACCCCGGCCGGCCGGCGCATCTACGGTGGCGGCATCCTCTCCTCGCCGAAGGAAACCCTCTACGCGTTGTCCGACGTGCCCGAACACCAGCCCTTCGATGCACTGGAAGCGATGCGCACGCCGTATCGCATCGATATCCTGCAGCCGGTGTACTTCGTCCTGCCCGAGCTCAAGCGCCTGTTCGAGCTGGCTCAGGAAGACATCATGGCGCTGGTGCATCAGGCCATGGCGCTGGGCTTGCACGCGCCGAAGTTTCCGCCGAAAGCCGCGTAGCCTTTTAGCTCCCCTCGCCCATTTATGGGAGAGGGGTTGGGGGAGAGGGTAGAAGCTATCAGCGCCCTCCCTCCAACCTTCTTCCGCTAGCGGGAGAGGGAGCTGTTCGATCCCCCCTTACCATCTATGCTCTGACCTCGAATACTCAAGGAGCCTGAAATGACCAGCCTTGCCCAAGCCCAATGCGAAGCCTGCCGCGCCGATGCGCCGAAAGTGACCGATGAAGAACTGGCCGGGCTGATCCGCGAGATCCCCGACTGGAACATCGAGGTACGCGGCGACCATATGGAGCTGGAGCGCGTATACCTGTTCAAGAACTTCCGCCATGCCCTGGCCTTCACCAACGCCGTTGGCGCCATCGCCGAGGAAGTCGGCCACCACCCGGCCCTGCTTACCGAATGGGGCAAGGTCACCGTCACCTGGTGGAGCCACGAAATGCGCGGCCTGCACCGCAACGACTTCATCATGGCCGCGCGCACCGATGTGCTCGCCGCCAGCGCCGAGGGCCGCAAGTGAGCCACTTCGCCCACGTCGCCCGCGTGCCGGGCGATCCCATCCTCAGTCTGATGGAAGCCTATCGCCTCGACAGCAACCCGGCGCGCCTGGACCTCGGCGTTGGCGTCTACAAGGACGCTCAGGGCCTGACGCCGATCCCGCGTGCGGTGAAGCTGGCCGAGCAGCGCCTGATCGATGTCGAGCAAACCAAGACCTACATCGGCGGCCATGGCGACGCGGCGTTCGGCACGCTCCTGAGCCAGCTGGTGCTCGGTGCGGACTCGGCACTGCTCGCCGAGCAGCGCGCCGGTGCAACGCAAACACCGGGCGGCACCGGCGCCCTGCGTCTGACGGGTGATTTCATTCGTCACTGCCTGCCGGGGCGCGGTATCTGGCTGAGCAATCCGACCTGGCCGATCCATGAAACCCTGTTCGCCGAGGCCGGACTCAAGGTTGGCCACTACCCCTACGTCGGCGCCGACAACCGCCTCGACGTGGAAGCCATGATTGCCGCCCTGACCCACCTGCCCAAGGGCGACGTGGTACTGCTGCATGCCTGCTGCCACAACCCCACCGGCTTCGACCTCACTCCACGTGATTGGAAACGTGTGCTGGAGGTGGTCAAGGCGCGTGAGCTGCTGCCACTGATCGACTTCGCCTACCAGGGCTTCGGCGATGGCCTGGTGGAAGACGCCTGGGCGGTGCGCCTGTTCGCCGCCGAGCTTCCAGAGCTGTTGATCACCAGTTCCTGCTCGAAGAACTTCGGCCTGTATCGCGAGCGCACCGGTGCCCTGATCGTCTGCGCCGGCGACGCCGAAAAGCTCGTCGACATCCGCAGTCAGCTGGCCTCCATCGCCCGCAACCTGTGGTCGACGCCGCCCGCCCATGGCGCTGCGGTGGTGGCGCAGATACTCGGTGACGACGAGCTGAAAGGGCTCTGGCTGGACGAACTGGAAGGCATGCGCCTGCGCGTCGCCAGCCTGCGCCGCGGCCTGGTCGAAGCGCTGGCACCCCATGGTCTGAGCGAACGCTTCGCGCATGTCGCCGAGCAACGCGGCATGTTCTCCTACACCGGCCTGTCGCCGCTGCAGGTGCAACGCCTGCGCGAGGAGTTCAGCGTGTACATGGTCGGCAGTGGCCGCGCCAACGTCGCCGGCCTGGATGCCAGCCGGCTGGAGCAGTTGGCCGACGCCATCGCTCGCGTCTGCGTGAACTGAGTTCACAGGCGGCAGGTCTTAATGACCGCCGCCTGCCCCCTTCCCGGCTATAGTGCGGTCATCGCCATTCACGACGGATTCGCCAATGGCCGTACCCAGCAACATCCTCTTTCGCGCCTACCAGCGCATCATCCACAGCCTGGCGTTCTACCCGACGCTGATCGCCAGCGGCTTCTTCCTGCTGTGCCTGCTGACCATGGCTGCCGAGTACCAACCGTGGATGATGGCGTTCAAGGATCACGTCGATCTCGGCCTGGTAAGCAATGCAGACAATGCCAGGCTGATCCTCGGCACGCTGGTCACGGGCATTCTGTCACTGATGGTGTTCAGTTTCTCGATGGTCATGGTGGTGCTCAACAATGCAGCCGCATCGCTGTCACCACGGGTGATTCCGGGCCTGGTCAGTAGCAAGGCGCACCAGAAAACCCTGGGCTTCTACCTCGGCACCATCCTCTACGCGCTGCTGCTGATCACCACCATCGAGCAGGGTAACAATGAGCGGATACCCAGCCTCGGCGTGCTCATAACCCTAGCCATGGGCATCGTCTGCCTGGGCCTGTTCGTGCACTTCATCCGCTCGATATCGCAGTCGATTCAGGTCGAGCACATCCTCGGCAACCTCTACAGCACCAGCCTGGCAAAGCTCGATACCTGCATTGGTGGCCCGGCATCGCGCGACGCCGCACCACCGTGGCCGGCTGACAGCGACTGGGTCACGGTTAACGCGCAGCGCAACGGCTACTTCAAGGAGCTCAACGTCAAAGAGGTCAACACGCTGCTGCGCCGCCATCAAGTGCGTATGACGGTAATCGCCCACCGCGGTTTCTTCGTCAGCGAGGGCCATCCGCTGTTTCGCCTGGAACGTCCGCTGGATGAAGCCGTGTGCCAGCAGTTGCTCGATTGCTTCGACTTCTTCATCGAAGAGTACGCCAGCAGCCATTACTTCTTCGGTTGCCGGCAGATGTCGGAAATCGCCGTGAAGGCATTGAGCCCCGGTATCAACGATCCAGGCACGGCGATCAAGACGGTGGACCTGCTCAGCGTACTGCTGAGCAGACGCCTGGCGCTGTCCGAGCGAGACTTCGCCAGCCTGCCCGACGAGCCACCACGGCTGTGCTACCAGGAACTGTCGCTGGACCAGTTGCTGCTACAACTGCTGGGGCCAATACGCGTCTACGGTGCGGCGGATGTCAGCGTACTGGTCAGCCTATTGCAGGCCTTCAAGAACCTGCTGCATCGCCCCACCAGCACGCAGCAGCGCGCCGATCTGCTGCGCCACGCGCGCAGCGTGCGCGATACCGCCGAGCGCCATCTGAGCGAGCGTCGCGAGCGCGAGGAAATCAACGATTTCATCACACGCATCAACCGCACGTTGCACGACTCGGACCAGCCACTGCTGCCCCTGCAAATCGCAAACGAGGCACCATGACGGTGCCAAGTTTGCCGTCAGAAAATTGCATGACCGTTTATCAGTAAAAATAACTCTTAAAAATCAATAAAATATAAACGAAACGCAAAAAACATGGCGTACTTCATGCTTGCTATCAGAGGCACAGTTCCCTAGGGTAGTTTGCATGTGGTCCCTGATTGCCCCCATCAGTTCATTGCTGAGCGGGGTCGCGTTACTCCTGCTCGGCAATGGTCTGCTCAACACCCTACTGACCCTGCGTGGCGTCGCCGAAGGCTACTCCACCACGATGCTCGGACTGATCATGTCCGGGTACTTCGTCGGGTTCCTCCTCGGT
Organism: Ectopseudomonas toyotomiensis; assembly: GCF_017167985.1. Taxonomy (NCBI): domain Bacteria; kingdom Pseudomonadati; phylum Pseudomonadota; class Gammaproteobacteria; order Pseudomonadales; family Pseudomonadaceae; genus Ectopseudomonas; species Ectopseudomonas toyotomiensis. The sequence goes on from NZ_CP070505.1 coordinate 619,437, forward strand.
ACCTGGCTGGCGACTCCGCTGGTCAAACGCATCGGGCACATTCGCGCGTTCGCCTGTTGTGCCGCACTGGCTGCCATCGCCGCCCTGCTCCATTTGCTGCTGATAAATCCCTGGGTCTGGCTGGGCCTGCGGGTGCTCTATGGCCTGGGACTGGTGACGCTGTACATGGTCATCGAGAGCTGGCTCAACGCCCAGGCACCCAACGAGAAGCGCGGCCAGGTGTTCGCCGTGTACATGGCGGTCAACCTCGGCGCCCTGGCGCTGGCCCAGCAGTTGCTGCATCTAGCCGACCCGGTGCAGTTCACCCTGTTCGCCATCGCCGCCATCCTCATCAGCGCCGCGTTGATGCCCATTACCCTCACCCGCCAGGCACAGCCAAGCCTGCCCGAAACACCACCGAGCAACCTGCGCCAACTGTGGAACATCGCGCCGCTGGCGATAGTCGCTGCCGGCCTCTCCGGCCTTGCCATGGGCGGCTTCTGGGGCATGGCGCCGGTCTACGCCAGCCTGGCCGGCTTCGATACCTCCGGCGTCGGTCTGCTGATGACCGCAACCATTCTCGGTGGCGCCCTGCTGCAATGGCCCATCGGTATCTATTCGGATCGCCACGACCGACGCCAGGTGCTGCTCTGGGTGGTGATACTGGCAGTCGCCCTGGCGCTGATCATGAGCCTGCTGCCAGCCGGCCCGCTGCTGCTAGGCGCCATCTTCATCTGGGGCGGCCTGGCCTTCGCCATCTACCCCATCGCCGTGGCGCAACTGATCGACCAGTTGCACAGCGACGAGATTCTTTCCGGCTCCGCCAGCTTGCTGATGGTCAATGGCATCGGCTCGGTGTGCGGCCCGCTATTGGCCGGCCTGCTGATGGAGCAGTTGGGCGCCAGCGCACTGCCGCTTTACTTCGCTTGCACCCTCGGCCTGCTGGCCGCCTACACCTTTTACCGGCTGCGCCATGTCAGCGATCTGGTCAGCGGCGACGCCGCACACTTCACGCCCATGCTGCGCACCAGCCCCACGGTATTGGAGCTGATGCCCGATGCGCCGCCACAAGACCACGAAGCCACGGAGGAACCTTCCCCCCACGCCTCCTGAACACCTGGCAGGCTGTTGAAAAACGACCTGCTGAAGGACGGCTGTTTCGGCAAGGCCCCGAGCCTACCCCAAGCAGCCAGAAACCCGGCCCCTCGGCCGCGCGCATTCGCGCCGAGCCGCAGCGGCCACTTCTGGAGAAACAACGATGCTATTAGCTACCGATCTGGATGGAACCTTTCTCGCTGGCGACCCCGAAGATCGCCTGAGCCTTTATCAGACCATCGCCGCCCACCCCGAGATCAAGCTCGCCTACGTCACCGGGCGCAGCCTGGAGGCGGTGCTGCCGTTGCTGGCCGACCCGACGCTGCCGCAGCCGGACTACATCATCGCCGACGTCGGCGCGACGCTGGTGCATGGCGACAGCCTGCAACCGATCCAACAGCTGCAAAGCGTGGTCGATGCCCGCTGGCCCGGCGAAACCCAGGTGGCCAGCGTCATCGAGGCGTTCGGCCTGGAGCGTCAGGACGTGCCGCAGGCACGCCGCTGCTCCTACTTCTGCACGCCTGAACAGGCGGCCAACCCGGCGCTGCGCGAGATCGCCGATGAGCTGGGTTGCGACCTGCTGTACTCCGCCGAGCTGTACCTGGACTTCCTGCCCAAGGGCGTGAACAAGGGCAGCAGCCTGCAGGCCCTCGCCGACTGGCTGGAGCTGGGCCACGACCAGGTACTGGCAGCCGGCGATACGCTCAACGACCTGTCCATGCTCAGCGCCAGCTTCCATGGTGTATGCGTCGGCCAGTCGGAAACCGCACTGCTGGAAGCCACCGCCAACCACTCGCGCACTCTGCATGCCAGCCGCCCTGGCTGCGGTGGCATTCTCGAAGCCTTCGCCCATTTCGGCTTTCTCGGCGAGCACGGCATCGCTGCCGAACGCCGCCAGGCCGCGCAACCAGGCAAGGCCGAGCTGGTGATGGTCTATCACCGCCTGCCTTATGAGGAATACCGCAATGCCGCCGGCAAGCTGCAGCGTCGCCGCCCGACCTCGCCCAACGGCATCATTCCCACCCTGCTCAGCTTCTTCGGCGACGGCCGTCCCGGCTCCTGGGTGGCCTGGGCCGTACACGAGGACGGCGACGAGCCGTTCGACAGCCACACCACGGTGGACGCCGAGCGTTATCCCAAGCTCACCGCCGCGCGGGTCAAGCTGAGCAAGGAAGAAGTCGACATCTTCTACAAGCGCTTCTCCAAGGAAGCCTTCTGGCCGACCCTGCATACGTTCTGGGAACGCGCGATATTCAACGAGGACGACTGGCAGGTGTTCCTCAAGGTCAACCGCGCCTTCGCCGAACGCACGGCGCTGGAGGCCGCCGAAGGCGCCATCGTCTGGCTGCATGACTACAACCTGTGGATGGTGCCAGCCTACCTGCGCGAGCTACGCCCGGACCTGCGCATCGCCTTCTTCCACCATACCTACTTCCCCTCGGCCGACGTGTTCAACGTGCTGCCCTGGCGCCGGCAGATCGTCGGCAGTCTGCTGCAGTGCGACTACATCGGTTTTCACATTCCACGTCAGGTGGAGAACTTCGTCGACGTCGCCCGTGGTGTGTTCCCGCTCAAGACGCTGGAGCGCCAGAGCTGCGCGCCGCGCTTCATCACCTATGGCTGCGCCGTCGGCCTGGAGCGTATGACCACCGCGCTGGATACCGGCACACGGCAGGTCAAGCTCGGCGCGCACCCGGTCGGGCTGGATATCGACCGCGTACGCAACGCCCTGGAAGCGCCGAAGATCAAGGAGCTGATGGGCCAGCTGCGCGAGGAAATGAAAGGCGTAAAGCTGATCCTCTCGGTCGAGCGCCTCGATTACACCAAGGGCATTCTGGAAAAGCTCAACGCCTACGAGCGCCTGCTGGCGGATAACCCCGAGCTGATCGGCAAGGTCACCCTGGTCACCGTGTGCGTACCGGCAGCACGCGAGATGAGGGTGTACGACGAATTGCAAACGCAGATCGAACAGGCAGTCGGTCGCATCAACGGCCGTTTCGCCCGCATCGGCTGGACACCGCTGCAATTCTTCTTCCGCAGCCTGCCCTTCGAGGAAGTCAGCGCCTGGTACGCCATGGCCGATGTCATGTGGATCACCCCATTGCGCGATGGCCTGAACCTGGTAGCCAAGGAGTTCGTCGCAGCGCAAGGCCTGCTCGGCGGGCGTGGCGTGCTGGTGCTGTCGGAGTTTGCCGGCGCTGCGGCCGAGCTCAAGGGTGCGCTGCTGACCAACCCGCATGACCCGGCTGATCTGGCGCAGACCTGCTACCTGGCGCTGAACCTGCCCAAGAGCGAGGCCCAGGCGCGCCTGCGCGAGCTGTTCGATATCGTCTGCTACAACGACATTCGTCGCTGGGGCGAGGAGTTCCTGGCTGGTGTGCAAGTACAGGAAGAGCCCGAGCCGCTGACGCTGGTTAGCTAGATAGAGCTCATCGCGGCTGAAACGGAATGCCGCCCAGCCGCTCCTACGGACCAATCAGGCCGTAGGAGCGGCTTCAGTCGCGAAGGCGCGGTCTCGTTTCCCCGGATTTCATCCGGGCTACGTTTGTCGAGAACCTCGCCGTCAACCCTCCTGGGTATCGACCATGCAGTTGATCATCCAGGACACGCCGAAACGGTCGGTAAGCATGGCGAAGCGGGTCGCCCAGAAGGTCGCCTGCAGCTCCATCTGCACCGAACCACCGGCCGACAATGCCTCGTACAGGCGCTCGGCCTCCGGCACGTTGTCCACCTGCAGGGAAACGGAACACCCCTTGATCCCCTCATAGGGGTACTGCGGCAGATTATCGGAAGCCATCAGCAACTGTTCGCCGACGGTCAGGCAGACGTGCATGACACGCTGCTGGTACTCGGCCGGAACCTCCATGTCCTCGGGGCTGTCGGCGTAGCGCATCATCTCCAGCTTACCGCCGAAGATCTCGGCGTAGCGGTTGAAGGCGGCCTCGCACTGGCCATCGAACATCAGATAGGCATGCATCTTCATCGTTACTCTCCTTGATTTTCACTGCTCATGCGCGCGCGAATACGGTTTTCCTGCTCACGCAACTCGGGGGTGAACTCGGCGCCGAAATCCTCGGCCTCGAAGATCTGTCGAATCTCGATATCGGATTCGCCAGGCATGGGGTTGGGGCAACGCTTGACCCAGTCGATGCAGGCCTGCAGCGACTCGCACTGAAAGATCCAGAAGCCGGCTACCAGCTCCTTGGTCTCCATGAAGGGGCCGTCGATCACCGAGCGCTGCGCCCCGGAAAAACGCACCCGCGCGCCCTTGCTGCTGGGCTGCAGGCCCTCGCCGGCGAGCATCACGCCGGCCTCCACCAGCTCTTCGTTGTAACGGCCCATGGCCGTCAGCAGCTCTTCGCTGGGCATCACACCGGCTTCGGAATCGGCCGTCGCTTTGACAATCACCATGAAACGCATCGCCTTTCTCCTTGTTCGAGTCGAAGTCGCGCGCAGGGTGTCTCCCTACGGCTGACAGTGAACCCAGGGCGGGGTTCTATGCAGTAGTCGAATGGGCGACGGAAGAATAGACAGGCGATGAAGAAGTTTTTTGTGGGGTCGTCAGAAACGACCCGCGGGGGAGCACTTCGCGCGGCGCCCTCTGAGGCACACCGCGCGGGCTGAATCAAACGCGGAAGCGGCTGACCATGGACTGCAGCTGGCCGCCCAGGCGCGCCAGCTCGGCAGAGGATTTGGCCGTTTCGTCGCTGGCGGTGGCGGTCTGCTCGGAGACGTCGCGCACGCTGAGGATGCTGCGGCTGATCTCCTCGGCCACGGCGCTCTGCTCTTCCGCAGCGGCGGCGATCTGCTGGTTCATCGACTGGATGTTGGACACCGCGAGGGTGATGCTGCCCAGCGAGTCGCCGGCCTTGCGCGTCAGCTCGACGCTGCTGTCGGTGAGGGTGCGACTGTTGCGCATTACCGCGGCGACCTGCTGGGTACCACTCTGCAAGCCGGCGATCAGCGCCTCGATCTCCTCGGTGGATTTCTGCGTGCGCTGCGCCAGGCCGCGCACTTCGTCGGCGACCACCGCAAAGCCGCGCCCAGCTTCGCCGGCACGCGCTGCCTCGATGGCGGCGTTGAGCGCCAGCAGGTTGGTCTGCTCGGCCACCGACTTGATCACATCCATCACGCTGCCGATCTTGTCGCTTTCCTGCTGCAGGCCGGTCATGGCCTCGGAAGAACGTCCGACCTCAGCAGCCAGACGCTCGATCTGCGAAATCACCTCGGCCACCACCTGGTCGCCCAGGCGCGCCTGGCCGTCCGCGTCGTTGGCCGCCTGCGAGGCCTGCTCGGCGTTGCGCGCCACTTCCTGCACGGTGGCGGACATCTCATGCATGGCGGTGGCCACCTGGTCGGTCTCGCTCTTCTGGCTGTTGGCGCCAGCGCTGGTCTGCTCGGTGACCGCCGACAGCTCTTCGGCGGCGCTGGCGATCTGAGTGACGCTGTCGCGGATGCCGCCGATCAGCTCGCGCAGGGTCGTGGCCATGTGCTGGATGCCCTGCTGCAGTTGGCCCATCTCGTCGCGGCGATCGACCCGCACGCTGGCGGTCAGATCGCCATCGGCAATGCGCTTTACCGCGACCAGTGTGTCCTGCAATGGGCGGGTGATCTGACGGGTGATGATCCAGGCAGCCAAAACGCCGAACAGCAGGGCCAGCAGCGTGGCGCCGATCTGCAGGCTACGCGCCTGGGCACTTTCGATGGCCATGCGCTCCATCTGGAACTTGTACAGCGTCTCGCTGATACGGACGATTTCGCCCTGCTGATCGGTCATTTCCTGACGGGTGCGGGCGATATCGGCAGTGGCGGCCTTGAACGCCTGCACCGTCTGCTCGAACTGGCCGAGCGCCGTGGAGATCCGCCGTACAGCATCCTGCTGGGCGCTACCGAAAACCTGCTCCAGAGCAGCGAGACTGGCGCGTGCAGTGCCGATGCGCTCGGCAAGGGCCTGCTCGGTCTGGGCATCGGGTGCGCTTTCATAGCGCTCAAGCAGATAACGCAGACGCAGCAGCTCACCATGAGTGAGCGTCAAGGCCTGCAGCTGCTCGAAGCGACGACCGTCGTATTCCGGCAGCAGCTCCACGCTGCGACGCATCGCGCCCAGTAGTTCGCTCAGCTGCTGGTCTTCGCTATTCACCTGGCCACGTGCCTGCTCGGCGGCCGTGTAGGCTGCCCGCATACCCGCCAGTGAGCGCTGGTAATCCTGGTTGTAGCGGTCCTGCTCCTGTAGCAGCTTGACATTGACCGGATTGGTGAAGGTCCCCAGCAGCTTCTTCTGCTGCTCGAGATAGAGGTTCAGGTTGGTCAGCAAACGCTCGCTGCTGGCGGCGTCGCCCTTTGCCAGCATGAACTGCAGGCGGGCGATACGCAGGTTGGTCAGCGTTGCATTGAGCTGGGTGATCTCGCCCATCCAAGTGCTGCGCTGGATCACGCTGCCCAGGCCGCTCCAGGCGGTCCAGGCCAGAGCCAGGGTAAGCACCAGCACCAGGCCGAAGCCGAGCGCGAGTTTGCGGGTAACGCTGAGATTAGCGAACCAGGTGTTCATGACAATTCTCCAACTGCGGATGTTTCAGGTTTCGCTGGAGAATTGTTTTTGTTGAAGCCAGCACAAGGGATCAGCTGACGTACCAAGCGACCACTACGGCACAGATTTTAAGCGGGTGCGACATTCTGCAGCGGCGCCGCCACCATCAGCGGCGCCACGCGCGCATCAGCCAAGCAGCTGCAGCGCCTCGACGCTGCATTGCTGGATGCGTGCCCAATCGCTGTTTTCCACCCACTCGCGCTGGAACATCCAGGTGCCGCCCACGCACATGACATTGGGCTGCGCCATGTAGCGCTGCAGGTTGTCCGGGGTGATGCCGCCGGTGGGGCAGAAACGCACCCCGCCGAAAGGCCCAGCCAGCGCCTTGAGCGCCGCGACGCCACCGCAGATCTCCGCCGGGAACAGCTTGAAGCGGCGATAACCGAGGGCGTAGCCGACCATCAGCTCCGACGCGCTGCTCACACCGGGCAGCAGTGGCAGCGGGTTGTCCAGCGCGGCCAGCAACAGCTCACGTGTGCTGCCCGGCGTGACGATGAACTGCGCACCGGCCGCGGTCGCCGCAGCGAGCATGTCTTCATCCAATACGGTACCGGCACCGACACAGAGCTCGGGACGCTCGGCGCGCAGGCGACGAATCGCCTCAAGGCCATGCTCCGAGCGCAGGGTCACTTCCAGCACGCGCAGGCCACCGGTGGCCAGGGCGTCGGCCAGCGGCAGGATGTCCGCCTCACGGGCGATGGTGATCACCGGCATGATCCGCGCCTGCGCGCAGATGCGGTCGATCTCGGCGATTTTTTGGGCCATGCGCGCGCGCTGGCCTTGGTCGAGGCTGGTCATGTCAGGGACACCAATGGATTTCAAGAGGGGAATTGAGGAAGGCGCGGATTGGCAGTTGGGCGATCTCGCCCGGCATCAGCGCCGTAGTCAGGACGTTCAATTTCGCCTGGCCCTGGATCGCCAGCAGCGGCAGGCGTGCGCTGGCCAGCACCGGCAGAGTCAGGGTCAGGCGTTGCGCCGGCTCGCTCGGGGCAAGCATCGGCAACACGCGGCGCGCGCAGTCCGGCTGCAACGCCTGGTGCAGATTGGGGCTATGCGGGAACAGCGACGCGGTATGCCCGTCGTCGCCCATGCCCAAGACCAACACGTCGATCGGCGCCAGCTCCGCGACCGCGGCATCGGCCAGCTCGGCCGCCTGTTCGAGGTTGCCAGCGACCTGATAGAGACTGAGAAAACGGGCTTCGGCAGCCGGGCCACGTAGCAGATGACGGCGCACCAGTGCCTCGTTGCTGCCGGCGTGGTTGACCGGCACCCAGCGCTCGTCGGCCAGGCTTACCAACACCTGCGCCCAGGGCAGCGCCTGCTGCGCCAGCGCCTCGAAGAACGGCACCGGGCTGCGCCCGCCGGACACCACCAATGTGGCCTGACCACGACTGGTGATGGCCTGACGCAACGCATCGGCCACGCGTACAGCCAAGGCCTGCGCCAGTTGTTCGGCGTCGTTATGCGCGCAGGCCTGCACGCCTGGCGGCAGTTTCAGTTCAGAGATCGCCATACCAACTCCTGCCATCTCGGGTGATCAACGCGACCGACGCCATGGGGCCCCAGCTGCCGGCTGTGTAGGGTTTTGGCGCCTCGCCGAGACGATGCCAGCCGTCGATCAACTGATCGCACCACTGCCAGGCGTATTCGATCTCGTCCTTGCGCACGAACAGGTTCTGGTTGCCGCGCATCACTTCCAGCAGCAGACGTTCGTAAGCATCAGGGATGCGCGCACTGCGGTAGGTGTCGGAAAAACTCAGCTGCAGCGGACCACTGCGTAGCTGCATGCCCTTGTCCAAGCCCTGATCCTTGGTCAGCACCTGCAGGGCGATACCTTCGTCCGGCTGCAGGCGGATGATCAGCTTGTTGCCGATCAGTTGACGCTGCTCCGGGGCGAAGATGTAGTGCGGCGGCGCCTTGAAGTGGATGACGATCTGCGACAGCTTCTGCGGCATGCGCTTGCCGGTGCGCAGGTAGAACGGCACGCCGGCCCAACGCCAGTTGCGAATGTCGGCACGCAGGGCGACGAAGGTTTCGGTGTCGCTCTGGGTGTTGGAGTTCTCTTCCTCCAGATAGCCCGGCACCGGCCGTCCATCACTGCTGCCGGCCACGTACTGGCCACGCACCACGCGCTGGCCGAGCTGCTCGACGCTGATCGGCTCCAGCGCCTTGAGCACCTTGACCTTCTCGTCGCGGATGCTGTCGGCCGACAGGTCGCTGGGTGGGTCCATGGCGATCAGGCAAAGCAGCTGCAGCAGGTGGTTCTGGATCATGTCGCGCAACTGCCCGGCCTGATCGAAGTAACCCCAGCGCCCTTCGATACCGACCTTCTCGGCCACGGTGATTTCCACGTGGGAGATGTGGTTCTGGTTCCACTGGGTTTCGAACAGGCTGTTGGCGAAGCGCAGGGCAATCAGGTTCTGCACCGTCTCCTTGCCCAGGTAATGGTCGATGCGATAGACGCGGTTCTCCGGGAATACCTGGGCCACGGCATCGTTGACCGCACGCGAGGATGTCAGGTCATGGCCGATCGGCTTTTCCAGCACCACCCGCGTGCCCTCGGCCAGCCCCACGGCGGCCAGATTGGCGCAGATGCCGCCATACACCGAGGCAGGCGTGGCGAAGTAGGCGATCAACTGATCCTGCGGGCTGACATGCTCGAGCAACGCCGCATAGTCCTCGGCCTTGAGAAAATCCATGCCCAGGTAGCTCAGGCGTGCGAGGAAGCGCGTCAGGTCGGTTTCCGTCAGCTCCTTGGCTGGTACGTGCAGGCGCAACGCCTGTTCGATGGCGCGCAGGTGGCCACTCGGCTCGCCCGTTTCACGGGCCAGAGCGAGGATGCGCGTAGCATCGTGCAGCAAACCGGCACGATCGAGCTGGTAAAGCGCAGGAAACAGCTTGCGCAAGGCCAGATCGCCGAGCGCGCCGAACAAGGCAAAGGTGCAGGATTCAAGCTTCATCGCGGGCATGAGTTTGTTCTTTTATCAAGATGAACTAGAAATACCGGGTGATACTGCATTTATCAAGGAAAAATATTGTTATAGCAACAACATTATTCGCAATACCCGATAAGTCAGTGGTGACCTTGGGGCGGCATCAGTAGGATAGGCCGGTTGTTTTACCGCCCATCGCCTGTCGCCAAGCCCGTTCAACCGCCTGTTAGGAGCCCCTATGGACCGAGTGCGCAACCTGCTGGAACAGATCCAGAGCCGCCTTGACGACCTGAACAAGGCCGAACGCAAGGTCGCCGAAGTGATCCTGCACGATCCGCAGCAGGCCACGCGCTTCAGCATCGCCGCACTTGCCCAGGCGGCGGGTGTCAGCGAGCCGACGGTCAACCGTTTCTGCCGCTCGTTCGGCGCCAACGGCTACCCGGAACTGAAGATGCAACTGGCGCAGAGCCTGGCCAGCGGCGCCGCCTATGTCAGCCGCGCGGTATCGGCCGACGACGGCCCCGAGGCCTACACCCGCAAGATTTTCGGCAGCACCATCGCCTCGCTGGACACGGCCTGCCAGAGCCTCGACCCGCAGCACGTCAGCCGCGCCGTCGACCTGCTGATCCAGGCGCGGCAGATCCATTTCTTCGGCCTAGGCGCCTCGGCGTCGGTGGCACTCGATGCGCAGCACAAGTTCTTTCGCTTCAACCTGGCAGTGTCGGCGCATTCCGACGTGCTGATGCAACGCATGATCGCCTCGGTGGCGCACACCGGTGATCTGTTCGTGATCATTTCCTACACCGGGCGCACCCGCGAGCTGGTGGAGGTGGCACGCCTGGCTCGCGAAAACGGCGCTTCGGTGCTCGGCCTTACCGCTGCCGGCTCGCCCCTGGCCAAGGCCAGCACCCTGAGCCTGGACATTCCGCTGCCGGAAGACACCGACATCTACATGCCGATGACCTCGCGCATCATCCAGCTCACCGTGCTCGACGTGCTCGCCACCGGTGTCACCCTGCGCCGTGGCGTGGACTTCCAGCCGCACCTGCGCAAGATCAAGGAAAGCCTGACCGCCAGCCGCTATCCGGCGGATGAAGAGCCGCTGTAAGGCGTTTACAGGAGCCAGCGCCCCCCGAAAAGCATCGCCGGCAAGCCGGCTCCTACAGTTCTGGTGCACTGGACGCTTCTGGTAGGCTTGCCGGCTTTTCCGAACCTGCCAGGAAATCCGCCATGCCAGCACTGATTACCCTCAGCCGTTTCATCGGCAACACCTTCGCCGTCTGGGTGTTGCTGTTCGCCGTCATGGCCTTCTTCCAGCCCAGCTGGTTCCTGCCGCTGACCGCCTGGATCGTGCCGCTGCTCGGGCTGATCATGTTCGGTATGGGCCTGACCCTCAAAGGCGCGGACTTCCAGGAAGTCGCCCGCCGCCCGCTGGCCGTGCTGCTCGGCGTACTGGCTCAGTTCATCATCATGCCCTGCACCGCCTGGCTGTTGTGCCAGGCATTCGCCCTGCCGCCGGAAATCGCCGTAGGTGTGATCCTGGTGGGCTGCTGCCCAGGCGGTACCGCCTCCAACGTGATCACCTGGTTCGCCCGCGGCGACCTGGCGCTGTCGGTGTCGATCACCGCCGTCACCACCCTGCTCGCCCCGCTCGTGACCCCGGCACTGATCTGGCTGCTGGCCTCGGAATGGCTGCCGGTGTCGTTCAGCGCCATGTTCATTTCCATCCTCAAGATGGTGCTGCTGCCCATCGCCCTCGGCCTGATCGCCCAGCGCCTGCTCGGAGAACGGGTGAAGACCGCCGTCGAGGTGCTGCCGCTGATTTCCGTGGTGAGCATCGTCGCCATCGTCGCCGCCGTGGTCGCGGCCAGCCAGGGGAAGATCGCCGAATCCGGCCTGCTGATCATGGCCGTGGTGATGCTGCACAACGGCATCGGCCTGGGCCTGGGTTACCTGGCAGGACGCCTGTTCGGCATGTCGCTGGCGCAGCGCAAGACGCTGTCGATCGAAGTCGGCATGCAGAACTCCGGTCTCGGCGCCGCCCTGGCCAGCGCGCACTTCAGCCCGCTTGCCGCAGTGCCCAGCGCGCTGTTCAGCGTCTGGCACAACCTCTCCGGCCCGCTGCTGGCGACCATTTATCGTCGGATGAGTCAGGATTTAGAGAAAAGCTCCAACTGAATCAACAAGTTCCGCTGATCCGGCGCGCCTTGCCCCGCCCCCGCCAATGTGCACAATAATGGCGCACGCGAGGACGACCTCCGCACCCTGAACGCAGGGTGAACCACCCGGGGACGGCCCCTTTCAGGGCTCACTGGAGGTTAGCTATGTCCTGGATCATTCTGCTGCTCGCCGGCCTGTTCGAGGTCGGCTGGGCCATCGGTCTGAAATACACCGAAGGCTTCACCCGCCCCCTGCCAACGCTGCTGACCGTCTGCGCCATGCTGGTCAGCCTGGCCCTGCTCGGCCTGGCCATGAAGGAACTGCCCCTGGGCACCGCCTACGCCATCTGGACCGGCGTCGGCGCCGTGGGCACGGTGATCGCCGGCATCATCCTGTTTGGCGAGTCGATGGCGCTGCTGCGCCTGGCCAGTGTCGCACTGATCGTCTGCGGGCTGATCGGGCTCAAGATGAGCCACTAGAAAAGCGGGTGCGCTACGAAACCAGATAATCCGTAACGTGCGCCATGCGCACCAGAACGCCCCCGAAACCTCGGTGCGCACGGCGCACCCTACGAAGTCAGGTGATCCGTAGGGTGCGCCGCGCGCACCTTCATCAACGCCAATCCCCCCGCAAGGCCGCCACCTGCGCCTGCAACGCCTCGCGCTTGGCCTGCTCCGGCGCGACCGGTGTACCGGCCACCAGGCACACCCGCGACCACAGGCGTTTGAACAGCCCCTTGTGCGGATCGCGACTGAAGAAGCTGCCCCACAAGCCCTGCAGCGCCATGGGAATCACCGGCACCGGGTTCTCTTCGAGAATGCGCTCGACGCCCGACCTGAACTCGTCAAGCTCACCATCAGCGGTCAACTTGCCTTCGGGGAAGATGCACACCAGCTCGCCATTGCGCAGGTACTCGGCGATCTTCTTGAACGCGGCGTCGTAGATCAGCAGATCCTCGTTGCGCCCAGCGATCGGCACGGTGCCGGCGGTGCGGAAGATGAAGTTGAGCACCGGCAGGTCGTAGATCTTGTAGTACATGACGAAGCGCACCGGCCGCCGCACCGCGCCACCGATCAGCAATGCATCGACGAAGGACACGTGGTTGCACACCAACACCGCCGGCCCCTCGTCGGGAATGGCGTCCAGGCCCTTGTGCTCGACCCGGTACATCGAGTGTCCCAGCAGCCAGATGAGAAAGCGCATGCTGAACTCGGGGACGATCTTGAAGATGTAGCTGTTGACCGCGATGTTCATCAGCGACACCACCAGAAACAGCTGCGGAATCGACAGCCCGGCGACGCTCAGGAACAGGATCGCGACGATGGCCGAGGCCACCATGAACAGCGCATTGAGGATGTTGTTGGCCGCGATCACCCGCGCCCGCTCGTGCTCGGCGGTGCGCGACTGGATCAGCGCATACAGCGGCACGATATAGAACCCGCCGAACAGACCGATGCCGAGAATGCAGCCGAGAATCCACCAGGCCTGACCATGGCCCAGCAGCGCCAGCCAGTCATGCGGCGCGGCGCCCTGCGGAAAACCGCCGGAGAACCACCACAGCAGCATGCCAAACAGGGTCAGGCCGATGGAGCCGAACGGCACCAGACCGATCTCCACCTTGTGCCCGCTCATGCGCTCGCAAAGCATCGAGCCCAGGCCGATGCCCAGCGAGAACACGGTGAGGATCAGCGTCACCACGCTCTCGTCACCGTACAGCCACTCCTTGGCGTAAGCCGGAATCTGCGTCAGGTAGATCGCGCCGAGAAACCAGAACCAGGAGTTGCCCACCAGCGAGCGCGACACCGCCTTACGCTGGCCCAGGCCGAGCTTCATGATCACCCAGGACTGACGGAAGATGTTCCAGTCCAGCGGCAACGTCGGCATGGCGGCCGCTGCACGCGGAATACCCTGGCTGGCCAGGTAGCCGAGCAGCGCCACACCGACCACCGAGCCGGCGACGATAGGCGCGTAGCTGCTGCTGGCCATCATGATCCCGGCGCCGATGGTGCCGGCCAGAATCGCCAGGAAGGTGCCCATTTCCACCAGGGCGTTACCGCCCACCAGCTCTTCTTCCTTCAGGTGCTGCGGCAGGATCGAATACTTCACCGGGCCGAACAGCGCCGACTGCGTGCCCATGGCGAACAGCACGGCGAGCATCAGCGGCAGGTTGTCCAGCAGCACCCCGGCGGCGCCGGCGAGCATGATGCCGATCTCGGCGAACTTGATCTTGCGGATCAGCGAGTCCTTGGCGAACTTCTCGCCAAACTGCCCACCGAGAGCGGAGAACAGAAAAAATGGCAGGATGAACAGCAAGGCGCAGAGATTGACCAGCAGATCGCGGTCGGCGCCCGTGTTGAGCTTGAAGAGGATGGCGAGAATCAGCGACTGCTTGAAGATGTTGTCGTTGAAGGCGCCGAGCAATTGCGTCACGAAAAACGGCAGAAAGCGCTTCTTGCCGAGCAGGGCGAACTGCGATTGTTGGGTCATCGTCCATGGTCCTCGCGGGGGTAGATTTGCCCGCACAGGCATTTGACTGCAATTCCACCCACGAAAGCCACAGGGCAAATGCGAACGCCTTGGCGGTTCGCCTCTTCGTGGCAGGGGCTTTCGGCTCGGGCATCCTGCTTCGCTCTACCTCCTGCATCCATGCAGTCGCAGCCGCGATGCTTTCGCCGCTGAAGCGCCTCCCACGCCCGACGGCCTCGGCCCGGTAGGGTGCGCCGCGCGCACCAAGACGCCGCCGATTACCCGGTGCGCACGGCGCACCCTACGAGGCCTTCCCCCCCTATCGCGCCGACAAACGTGCGCCAAACGCAGCGCAAAAAAAAACGGCAGCCCAGTCGGGCTACCGTTCTCGAACTCGGAGAAAACGTCAGTGCCCTCGCACTGACTACAACCTCACCTGCACTCCCTGGGGAATGCCAGCGCAGTCTGACAAAAGCCAGCCTCAGCGTCCGTTTAGCTTTGTTAACTGCCTGCAAAGAAATGTAAACGGCGGATGACTGCACGGTCCGCCACGCGGCACAATCGCGCCCATGAACGCTCACCACCCTGCCTGCTGCAGCCCGCTCGACACGCACAACCCGCTGCCAAACTCGCTTGCCGGCGCGCAGCTGATCAGCACCCGTTTCGACCCCACCCTGTTTGCCGAGGACGATTTCGCTCGCTGCGATATCGCCCCGGTGCGCGGCGTAGCCAAGCGTCAGGCCGAGTACCTGGCCGGACGCCTGTGTGCCCGCGAGGCCCTGCGCCGCGTGACCGGCCAACCCGGCGTGCCGGCCGTCGGTGCAGACCGCGCGCCGCAGTGGCCACTCGGTGTGGTCGGCTCCATCACCCACGGCGACAACTGGGCGGCGGCGCTGGTCGCCCTGCGTGAGCAATGGCGCGCCCTGGGCCTGGACGTCGAGCGCCTGCTACCGGCCGAACGCGCCCAGCGCCTGCAGGGCGAAATCCTCACGCCCGCCGAAGTGCAGCGCCTGCAAAATCTGGACGACGAGACCCGTGCCGCGCGTATCAGCCTGACCTTCTCGCTCAAGGAGAGCCTGTTCAAGGCGCTCTACCCGCTGACCCTGACGCGCTTCTATTTCCATGACGCCGAGTTGCTGGAGATGGACCACGACAGCGCACGCCTGCGCCTGCTGATCGACCTGCATCCGGACTGGCGAACGGGCACCGAGCTGGATGGCCAATTCGCCCTGTTCGATAACAAGGTGCTGAGCCTGGTGGCCGTGGCGGCGTGATCATGCAGCACCCACCATGCGTGGATAACTCGGTGCGCGCGGCGCACCCTACAAAACCGCGATATCCCACGCTTCGCCGGTAGGGTGCGCCATGCGCACCGGCCCAATACGCAATCGCGCTCTACTCCCCCTGCTGTCGCGGCCACACCAGGCTGAAACGCGCGCCACCGAGGCTCTCGCTACGACCGATCTGCGCCCGACCTCCGTGCCAGTAGATGATCCGGCGCACGATGGACAAGCCCAGGCCATGCCCGCCAGAGGCCCGCGTGCGGCTGTCATCGAGACGCAGGAAGGGGCTGAACAAACGCTCCCAAGCCTCCTCCGGCACGCCCGGCCCATCGTCCTCGACATCGATGCGGCAACGCTTGTAGCCGACCTGGCAACTGATCAGCACCTTGCCTTCGGCGTAGCGCATGGCGTTGCTCACCAGATTCTGCAGCGCGCGGTGCAGGTAGCGCGGCTCGGCCTCGACCCAGCAGGCGCCCTCGGCCTGCACGCTGAGCACCGCACCACACTCCACACGCACCTTGTTGCTCAGCGGCGCCAGCTCGTCGATCACCTGATCGATCAGCGCCTTGAGTTCCACCTGCTGGAAATTCAGTGCCGGCGAACCCTGCTCCAGGCGCGCGTAGGTCAGCATCTCGTCGACCAGCTTGTCGAGGTCCTGGATATCGCTGTCCATGCCATCCATGTACTTGCGCCGGGCACTTTCGTTCGGCGCATCGGCGATCATCTCCAGACCGAAACGCAGCCGCGCCACCGGCGTGCGCAGCTCGTGGGACACCGCACGCACCAGCTCGCGCTGGGTGCTCAGGGAGGTCTGCAGGTGTTCGGCCATGGCGTTGAAGCTGCTGGCCAGGCGCCCCACCGAGTCCGCGCCACGCGTCGGCACGCGGGCATCCAGGCGGCCGCTGGCGATATGCGTGGCCGCACTTTCCAGCGCACGCAGGCGCTGCTCCAGCGAGCGCACCAACAGATAGACGATCAGGCCGATCAGACTCAGGCCCAGCGCACCGATCAGCACCAGCAGCTGCGGCGGATAAGGATTCATCTGATACAGCGGGCCGATCTCCAGCACCCAGGGCGTATCGACGATGCCGGAAAACACGTAGATGGAGTCGCCGCCCTTGCCCAGCGCCATCACCGTATCGCCCTCGTCGATACGCCGACGCTGATCGAGGTCGATGGTGGCCTCTTCGAGCCGCACCAGCTGCAGGTCGAAGCCGAACTGCTTGGCCGCTTTCAGCTCAGCCAGGCGCTGCGGCTGCTCATGCACCGGGTAGCGCACCAGTTCGTCGATCAGCAGGTAGTTGGTGGCCCGCGCCAGTTGCTCGCTGATCTGCTGGATCTCGCCAGTCAACAGCAGCGGCTGCTTGCCATCGAGCAGGCCATAGACCTTGGCCGAGTGCGGGCCGGTCTGCTGCACCAGCACGTGGCCGCGCTGCAGGCGATTGCGCTCGCTGCTTTCCAGCGGCACCTCGCTCAGCGCCTGCAGCTCCAGGGGGATGCCGAGCAGACGCGACCACACCACCAGGGCGCGCCTGCGCTCCACCTCGTTCATCGGCAGCAGGTTGTCCGCCATCAGGCGAAAGGTGCCGCGCGCCAGCCCTTCGCGATACTGATCGCCGCGCACCTCGTTGACCAGGTGCAAGGTGCCGACGCCCAGCAGCGCCACCAGCACCAGCGCGGCGAGCATGCCGCCATAGATGCGCAGGAAGATCGAGTTCATGGGCGCCCGATCAATCGCGCAGGATCGGCGGCGCATCACCGAACGGCAGCGCTTCGGCGGCCTCGGCGACGAACAGGTAGCCCTTGCTGCGCACCGTCTTGATCATCCGCGGATGCATCGGGTCATCGCCGATCTTCGGGCGGATGCGCGAAATGCGCACGTCGATGGAACGGTCCTGGCCGTCGTACTCGATACCGCGCAGGGAATTGAAGATCTCCTCGCGCGACAGGATGCGCCCGGCATTGGCCGCCAGCAGCCAGAGCAGATCGAACTCGGCGCTGGTCAGCTCGATGCCCTGCTCACCCAGCCAGGCTTCGCGCATGGCGCTGTCGATAGCCAGCGCGCCGAACTGCAGACGCCGCGGCTGCCCCTCATCACGCTCGCTGTCGCTGCCCTCACGACGGCGCAGCAGCGCACGAATGCGCGCCAGCAGCACACGCGGGCGCACCGGCTTGCACACATAGTCATCGGCGCCCATCTCCAGGCCCAGCACCTGGTCCATGTCGTCGGTACGCGCGGTGAGCATGAGGATCGGCCCCTTGTAACCGCTGCGCACCTTGCGGCAGATGCTCAGGCCATCTTCACCCGGCAGCATCAGATCGAGGATCACCAGATGCGGTTGCTCGGCGAGAATTCGCGCCGCCGCACGCGCGCCATCGGCTTCGATGGCCACACGCAGACCGTTGCCCTCCAGATACTCGCGGGTCAACTGCGCCAGGCGCTGGTCATCCTCGACGATGAGAATCTGCCACGCTTCTTGTTCCACACCCTTTCCCCTTCGCATAGCGGCAAGTGCCGCAAACACCGCCGCCATTCTAGGGGCTGAGCGCGTCTCGGTGCGAGCGACAAACCAGCGCCCAGACCTGGCGCCTGGTTAAGCACAGCACATGCCAAAAGCACTATATATAGTGGTAGTCTGTGCGCCGCCGAACAGCTTCACCACGTCGCTGAAAACCTTCCGCCAGGAGCGACGAACGGTCATTAGCAGCCAGAGCCAGAGAACACGCGGGCTACGCTGTTAACACCCACAAGGCACTCACAGCTTATCCACAGGCTGTTCTTTTTCTAGCGCCTTGCAATGCCTCCAACAGCGCACTATCTTGTATCCCCATCGCGCAGCACCCACCAGATGTTGGGTTAATGCAGAAAACGGGACACAAAAAGAACGAATCGCGCAAGCCCTTTTCACAGGGTTTTCCAGATGTCCCGGCTAATCGTTTTGCCCTAACCCAGGCCTGGCCTGGGTTACAGCCACGCAGCAACGCCAGACGCTGCGCGTGAGCTGGTCAGACAGCGGTCTTATCCGCCAGTCGACCACTATATGTAGTAGGCGGGGTGTGGTAATGCCCCGCTGTGACTGATGCGCCAGGACGGCACTTGAAGTCGTGCCTAACCTGCCCGCTCTTGCGACACCCCGTACCCGGCCCCGCTGCCGCGTGCGGTTCAGTTGTTAATGGAATGAACGGCGGACAGGGCACGGTTTCTAACCGTGACGTCCAACCAAAAATTACAGAACACGGAGATCTCCATGCATACCGACACTACTCGCGAGAACCCGCAGGCCGTGGCGCCGCAGGCCGCTGAATCCTCCCAGGATCTGGCTGCCACCGCCCCCGGCCAACTGCGTGTGATCAAGCGCAACGGCACTGTCGTCCCCTACACCGATGACAAGATCACCGTCGCCATCACCAAGGCCTTCCTCGCAGTAGAAGGCGGCACCGCAGCCGCTTCGTCGCGTATCCATGACACCGTCGCGCGCCTGACCGAGCAGGTCACCGCTACCTTCAAGCGTCGCATGCCGTCCGGCGGCACCATCCACATCGAAGAGATTCAGGACCAGGTCGAACTGGCCCTGATGCGCGCCGGCGAGCAGAAAGTCGCCCGCGACTACGTGATCTACCGCGAAGCCCAGGCCAACAAGCGCAAGAGCGCCAATGCCGGCAGCGACATCGCCCAGCCGCACCCGAGCATCCGCATCACCACCGCTGGCGGTGAACTGCAGCCGCTGGACATGGGTCGCCTGCAAACCATCATCCGTGAAGCCTGCGAAGGCCTGGCCGAAGTCGATGGTTCGCTGATCGAGCGCGAAACCCTGAAGAACCTGTACGACGGTGTCGCCGAGAAGGACGTCAACACCGCCCTGGTGATGACCGCCCGTACCCTGGTCGAGCGTGAGCCAAACTACAGCTACGTCACCGCCCGCCTGCTGATGGACAACATCCGCGCCGAGGCCCTGAGCTTCCTCAAGATCACCGCCAGCGCCACTCACCACGAGATGGCCGAGCTGTACGCCAAAGCCCTGCCGGCCTACGTCGAAGCCGGCGCGCAATTCGAGCTGCTCGACCCGAAACTCAAAGAGTACGACCTGGAGAAACTGGGCAAGGCGCTGAACCACGAGCGTGACCAGCAGTTCACCTACCTGGGCCTGCAGACCCTGTACGACCGCTACTTCATCCATAAGGACGGCATCCGCTTCGAACTGCCGCAGGTGTTCTTCATGCGCGTGGCCATGGGCCTGGCCATCGAAGAGCCGAAGAACCGCGAAGAGCGCGCCATCGAGTTCTACAACCTGCTGTCCTCGTTCGACTACATGGCGTCCACCCCGACCCTGTTCAACGCCGGCACCCTGCGTCCGCAGCTGTCCTCCTGCTACCTGACCACCGTGCCGGACGACCTGTCGGGCATCTACGGCGCCATCCACGACAACGCCATGCTGTCGAAATTCGCTGGCGGCCTGGGCAACGACTGGACGCCGGTGCGCGCGCTGGGCTCCTACATCAAGGGCACCAACGGCAAATCCCAGGGCGTCGTGCCCTTCCTGAAAGTGGTCAACGATACCGCTGTTGCAGTCAACCAGGGCGGCAAGCGCAAGGGCGCCGTGTGCGCCTACCTGGAAACCTGGCACATGGACATCGAGGAATTCCTCGAGCTGCGCAAGAACACCGGTGACGACCGTCGTCGTACCCACGACATGAACACCGCCAACTGGATTCCAGACCTGTTCATGAAGCGCGTCTTCGAAGACGGCAAGTGGACCCTGTTCTCGCCGAGCGAAGTACCGGACCTGCACGACCTGACCGGCAAGGCCTTCGAAGAGCGCTACGAGTACTACGAAGCCCTGATCGAGTACGGCAAGATCAAGCTGTACAAGACCATCCAGGCCAAGGACCTGTGGCGCAAGATGCTCTCGATGCTGTTCGAGACCGGCCACCCCTGGCTGACCTTCAAGGACCCGTGCAACCTGCGCAGCCCGCAGCAGCACGTGGGCGTGGTTCACAGCTCCAACCTGTGCACCGAGATCACCCTGAACACCAACAAGGACGAGATCGCCGTCTGCAACCTGGGTTCGGTCAACCTGGTCAACCACATCGTCGACGGCAAGCTGGACATCGAGAAACTCGGCCGCACCGTGAAGACCGCTGTGCGCATGCTCGATAACGTCATCGACATCAACTACTACAGCGTCGACCAGGCACGTAACTCCAACTTCAAACACCGTCCGGTCGGCCTCGGCCTGATGGGCTTCCAGGACGCCCTGTACCTGCAGCACATCGCCTACGGCTCCGACGCTGCCGTCGAGTTCGCCGACAAGTCGATGGAAGCCATCAGCTACTACGCCATCCAGGCCTCCTGTGACCTGGCCGAAGAGCGCGGCAGCTACAGCACCTTCGAAGGCTCGCTGTGGAGCAAGGGCATCCTGCCGCTGGACTCGCAGCAGATCCTGATCGAAGCCCGCGGCCAGAAGTACATCGACGTCGACCTGTCTGAGTCGCTGGACTGGGCACCGATCCGCGAGCGCGTTAAGAAAGGTATTCGTAACTCGAACATCATGGCCATCGCGCCGACCGCGACCATCTCCAACATCATTGGCGTGTCGCAGTCCATCGAGCCGACCTACCAGAACCTGTACGTGAAATCGAACCTCTCCGGCGAATTCACCGTGATCAACCCCTACCTGGTACGCGACCTGAAGAACCGCGGCCTGTGGGACAGCGTCATGGTCAACGACCTGAAGTACTACGACGGTTCCGTGCAGCAGATCGAGCGCATCCCGCAGGATCTGAAAGACCTCTACGCCACCGCGTTCGAAGTGGAAACCAAGTGGATCGTCGACGCAGCCAGCCGTCGCCAGAAGTGGATCGACCAGGCTCAGTCGCTGAACCTGTACATCGCCGGCGCCTCGGGCAAGAAGCTGGACGTGACCTACCGCATGGCCTGGTACCGTGGCCTGAAAACCACCTACTACCTCCGTGCCCTGGCTGCCACCAGCACCGAGAAGTCCACCATCAACACCGGCAAGCTCAACGCGGTTTCCGCTGGTGGCGACGAAGGCTTCTCGGCCAAGGCCCAGGCGCCTGCCCAGCAGGCAGCTCCGGCCCCGGCGCCCGTGCCAAAAGCCTGCGCCATCGACGAACCCGACTGCGAGGCTTGTCAGTAAGGCTTTCGCGTGGATCTGAGCGGCATTCGCGGCGTTACCTGCCGGAGCGGTCCCCATCACGTACATGCGTACGCTCAGGGGCTCCACTCCAGCAGGTGCCTTGCGACTACTCGCTCAGCTGCACGCTCGATGGTTGGATAAAAAGCTAGAGCAATACACCGATCGATCCCCTCTCCCGCTTGCGGGAGACGACTGCAGGGATGCAGGAGGTAGGGTGAAGCAGGAAGCCCGAACCGAGGGTTAGGGAGAGGGAAGGCTTTTTGTAGGAGCGGCTTCAGCCGCGAAAATCGCGGATAAATCCGCTCCTACAGAGCCCTCCTCCCCACCAAATTCCCGCCCCTCCTCCCCCGGGTCGAGTGGCAACGGTCAGCCAGCAATCCACCGCCTGCTGACCAGTGGTACCCGTTTACCCTTGCGCGCATCACGCAACGGAACATAATTCAAATTATCTGTATATCCATACAGGCCGGCATTTTCGCCGGCCCTCACGCAGGAGCCAAGCCATGCTGAGCTGGGATGAATTCGACAAGGAAGACGGCGCAGAAGCAGCCGCCGCAAGCAATGCCAACGCACAGAGCGCCGGCACCAACTTCGACAAGCTCGACAGCGAAGCTGCCGGCTCGGTCGAGCAGGCCCGCGCCGTCGACGCCAACGACTCCGACGCCGTGGCCCGCGCCAAGAAAGCCCTGAACGACCTCGACATCCAGGAAGGCCTGGACGACCTCGAAGGCGCCTCCGCGCGCGTACAGGTTGGCGACAAGCAGATGATCAACGCCCGCGCCGACCTCAACCAGCTCGTACCCTTCAAGTACGACTGGGCCTGGCAGAAGTATCTGGATGGTTGCGCCAACCACTGGATGCCGCAGGAAGTGAACATGAACGCCGACATCGCGCTGTGGAAGAGCACCGACGGTCTCTCCGAAGACGAGCGCCGCATCGTCATGCGCAACCTCGGCTTCTTCTCCACCGCCGACAGCCTGGTTGCCAACAACCTGGTGCTGGCCGTGTACCGCCTGATCACCAACCCCGAGTGCCGCCAGTACATCCTGCGCCAGGCCTTCGAGGAAGCGATCCATACCCACGCCTACCAGTACTGCATCGAATCGCTGGGCATGGATGAAGGCGAGATCTTCAACATGTACCACGAGATCCCGAGCGTCGCGAAGAAAGCCTCCTGGGGCCTGAAGTACACCCGCTCGATCTCCGATCCCAAGTTCGAGACCGGCACCCCGGAAACCGACCGCCAGTTCCTGCGCAACCTGATCGCCTACTACTGCGTACTGGAAGGCATCTTCTTCTACTGCGGCTTCACCCAGATCCTCTCCATGGGCCGCCGCAACAAGATGACCGGCACCGCCGAGCAGTTCCAGTACATCCTGCGTGACGAGTCCATGCACCTGAACTTCGGCATCGACGTGATCAACCAGATCAAGATCGAGAACCCGCACCTGTGGGATGCCCAGATGAAGGACGAAGCGACCCAGATGATCCTGCAGGGTACCCAGCTGGAGATCGAATACGCGCGTGACACCATGCCGCGCGGCGTACTGGGCATGAACGCCGCGATGATGGAGGACTACCTCAAATTCATCGCCAACCGCCGCCTGACCCAGATCGGCCTGAAGGAAGAGTACCCGGGCACCACCAACCCCTTCCCGTGGATGAGCGAAATCATGGACCTGAAGAAGGAGAAGAACTTCTTCGAGACCCGAGTGATCGAGTATCAGACTGGTGGGGCGTTGAGCTGGGATTGATGGCTCGCTGACATCAGAGTAGATTGACCCTACACCTGCCAAGGATGTTGGGGTTGAAGTTTGAATAGAAAGCCCCGCCTAGTGCGGGGCTTTTTTATTGGAGTACGCGAATGCAGTCTAGGTCAAAGCTACTGCTAAAAAAATCCATAGACGCGATGCTCGCGGCCATCGAAACCTACAACAAACCAAATTTTTTCTACCGTGAAGAAACCTTTTCCATCCTAGCCATTAATAGCTGGGAACTACTTCTCAAGGCCCGCATCCTTCAACTTGAGAAAAACAAAGTCAGTTCAATTTTTGAGTATGAAAAGCGAACCCTAGCCAACGGCGATAAGTCACAGAAAAAATATAGAAAACTTAACCGATCGGGAAACCCAGTATCCATTGGACTCTATAAGGCCTGCCGCAAGCTAAAAAACGACTACAAAGATGACATTTCACAAGCTGTATTCTCAAACCTAGAACTTCTTACAGAAATTCGAGACAACTCTATACACCTAGTCAACAAGACAGGCGCCGTAGAACTTAAGATACAAGAAATAGCAACAGCCTCTCTAGTAAACTACATAGCGCTAGCCCGACAATGGTTTGGAGTAGACTTCTCCCAGTACCATATTTTTCTAATGCCACTGGCTTTTGTAAGAAATTTCGGAGTAGCCGAAGGAATAGTTCTTTCCCAACAGGAGAAAAAGCTACTCTCAATGATCGATGGAATGAAGAACCCAAGCAAAGAAGGGGACAATTACAGCCTATTAGTAAAGATAGACATGCGTCTACATAAAAATACCGAGAAAGGCAACGCAGAGGTTCGTTTGAGCCGATCTGAAGATGCAACCCCAATAAGAATAGAAGAGGAAAGTATCATGGACAGATACCCTCTGAGCTTCAATAACTTAAAAGCAAAGCTAACAAATCGCTACACAAACTTCAGTTTCAACAAAGATTTCTACGCTCTAAAGAAAGTTCTCGAACAAGACGAAAAGCTATGCAGAACGAGACTACTAGACCCCTCCAACGAAAAAGGGCAAAAAAAGAAATTCTACAGCCCCAACATACTCAAGGAATTTGACAAGCACTACAACCGTCAACTAATAAAAGCGCAAAATGATGACGACTAATTGGGACATTGAGACTTGGATATTGTGAGATTGGGGACAGATTTATTTTTCCGTCCCCTCCTCTACCGGTTTCGCCCTTACGGCGAGTCACTTGTCTCGCTCCGCTCGCCCTTCGGGCCATCCTGCGACTGTTACTCCGCTTCGCTCCGTTTCTCTTTACTCGCGCAGAAAGTAACCAAAGAGAAAGCGCGCCCGGCATCCGGGTTTCGCTGCGCGAAACTCCCCTCGCTCCGGCGCTGTTCCGAGGGTCGTCGCGAAGGGCCAGCCTTCGGCTGTTACTCCGCTTCGCTACGTTTCGGCCTCCTGACGGGATTCGTAAACCGCGTTGTCTGAACTGGCTGTGTAGAAAAGCATCGCGGCTTTCGCTCCTTGTCGACTCCTGAACACCAATCGCATAGGAGACGCCAAACGCCCCGTCAGGAGGCCGAGTGGAATCGTTGTGTAAGGGGTTGAGCGGCATGGATGCCGCGAGAGCCGCGATGGGCCAGGGACGGCCCTTCGCGGCGGGCCCCTGGAACAACGATGGAACGAGGGGACCCGACGAAGTCGGGCCGGATGCCAGGGGCAAAGACCTTTTGCTTACTTTTGGGGCGTTTGCCAAAAGTGAGCCGCTGTAAGAGCGGAACCGGTATGAAGAACCACACATCTGCGGCGAGTTCACTCAGTAGCAAGCAGCCCGGACAATCGCTGATGGTGGATGAAAAAAGCGTCATCCACCCTACGGGTCGCCGACACACCGTGTAGGGTGGACAACGCGAAGCTTGTCCACCATGGTTCAGGCACAGCCATCGCTCAAGGACGAGCTGCCATGCCCAATTACCGACGCGCCCGCGTTTCTGGCGCCACCTACTTCTTCACCGTCAACCTGCGCGATCGCACCAGCCATCTGCTGATCCCCGAAATCGACTTGCTGCGCGAGACGGTGCACGCCACCAAAACCCGTCCCCCCTTCCATATGGATGCCTGGGTGGTGCTACCCGAACATATGCATTGCCTGTGAACGCTACCGCCAGGCGATGCCAACTCCGCTCGGGAAGGTCATCAAGTTCACCTTTGCAAAGCGCCTGCCCTCTACCGCAGCACTAAGCGCTAGCCATCAACAGGATCTGCAAGACGGTCTTTCCCGAACCGCCCGTGATCATGGGCCAGGCCTGTTTCTTCGTTTTCCAAATTTGCAATTCGGTCGTCCATTGTTGTGCGTTTTTCTTTTACCGGGCCGGGGCTAACGTAGGGGGCGTGCGTTGCACAACAGCACTCACCCACAGCCGACGCGGCTTCGGCCCTCTGTTGCCGCAGCCGCCGTCATGACTCGAGGAGAGCACTATGAAATACAAGACATTAGGCAATACCGGGCTACTGGTCTCGCAGCTCTGCCTGGGCACCATGACCTTCAGCGATGGCAGCGGCATCTACGAGCACATCGGCGATGTCGGCCAGGCGGCGGCCGACGAGTTAGTCAAGGCCAGCCTCGATGCCGGTATCAATTTCTTCGACACGGCGGATGTCTACTCCGCTGGTGCCAGCGAGCGCACGCTCGGCCAGGCGCTGAAGAATCTGGGTGTCACGCGCAGCGATGTGGTGCTGGCGACCAAGGTCTACAGCCGCATGGGCCAGGGGCGCAACGATGTCGGCGCGTCTCGTGGGCATATCATGGATGCGGTCGAGGCCAGCCTGCGGCGACTGCAGACCGATCATATCGACCTCTATCAGATTCACGCCCACGACAGCGTGACGCCGCTGGAGGAAACCCTGCGCGCGCTGGACGATCTGGTGCGCCAGGGCAAGGTGCGTTACGTCGGCGTGTCGAACTGGCAGGCCTGGCGCGTCGCCACGGCGCTGGGCGTTTCAGCGCGGCTGAACCTGGAGCGCTTCAATACGTTGCAGGCCTACTACTCGGTCGCCGGTCGCGATCTGGAGCGCGAACTCATCCCGATGCTCGAGGCCGAGAAGATGGGCCTGCTGGTCTGGAGCCCGCTGGCCGGCGGCCTGCTATCGGGCAAGTTCAGCCGCGAGAACCAATCGCCGGAAGGGTCGCGTCGCTCCTCCTTCGACTTCCCCATCGTCGACAAGGCGCGCGCCTGGGACGTGATCGACGTGCTGCGGCCCATCGCCGAGGCCCATGGTTGCAGCCCGGCCCGTATCGCCCTGGCCTGGCTGCTGGCCAAGCCCGCCGTCACCTCGATCATCGTCGGCGCGAAACGACTCGGCCAGCTCCAAGACAATATCGCCGCCGTAGACATCACCCTGAGCGAGGAGGAGATCGCCCGGCTCGATGCCGTCAGCGAGCTGCCGCCCGAGTACCCCGGCTGGATGATGGCGACGCAAGGGGTCGACCGCCTGGGACCCGTGGATCTGTGGGCCGACAAGCTGGCTCAGACCTCCTGATGCCGACGCGGGCGGCCATTCATTGCAGCGCCAGCTCGGGGCTGCCCTGCACCACACACTCGCTGAGAAAGTCGGCGACGGCCCGTACCCGGGCGGAGGCGACAAGGTCGGCATGGGTCACCAGCCAGAGTTCGGCGCTGAACAACTGCTCGGCCGGGATGACGGCAATGAAGTCCTCCTTCACCGCCAGAAAGTCAGGGATCACGGCCAGGCCCAGGCCGGCGCGCACGGCGGCGATCTGCGTGGGCAGGCTGCTGGTGACCAGCGCGACCTTGCAGCCGGGGTGCTCCCGCGCGAGCCAGGCCGCAGCCGGCATGAAGCCATGGCTGTCGTCCCAGGTGATCAGGTGCCGCCCGCCCAGCGGCTCGCCGTCGATGTGGGGATGACGCTCGAGGTAGCCGCGGCTGCCGTAGACCGAGTAGGTCATATGGCCGATGCGTCTGACCTTCAGGTTGCCCCGGCTTGGCCGCACCACGCGCAGAGCGATGTCCGCTTCGCGCCGGTTAAGCTCCGCCGTGACGGTACTGGTGATGATTTCGAGGCAGATGCCCGGGTAGCGCTCGCGGAATGCCGGCAGGGCGGGAATGATCAGGTCGGTGGCCAGGTTCTCGGAGGTGGCCAGCCGCACGCTTCCAGCCGGTTTCTTGTCCAGCCCTGCGGCGCCCCGCTCCAAGGCCATGATGCTTTCTTCGACGCGCTCGGCATGGCACAGCAGCTCACCACCTTCGTCCGTCACGAAATAACCGGTCTGATGGCGCTGGAAGAGGATGGTGCCGATGCTCTGCTCCAGCTCGGTGATGCGCCGGCTGACGGTGGACTGGCTCACGGCCAGCTTCGTGGCCGCCTGGGTGAGACTCCCGCTTCGCGCCACCGCGAGGAAATACTGCAGGTCGTTCCAGTCCATGCTCGTTAGTTCCTGTAGGCATGGCCCATATCATTCGTCGTTTTAGACGACGACCGCAACAGCCTCGCCATGCATTGCCGGGATGCGCAGCTTGCCTCGGTCAGCGAGTAGCCCGGACGACCGCTGACGGTGGATGAAAAGAGCGTCATCCACCCTACTGGCTTTTGTCCTTCTTCTTGGCAATCGCCTTCATCCGCGCCGCGGCCTTCTGCACGGTAGCCATCTTCTCGGGTCGTTTCATGCCCCGCCATTTGCGGATTTCCTCGCGCGTGCGCCCACAGCTGACGCACAGCTCGCTGTTGAGCTGACACAGCGATACGCAGGGATTCTCAATGTCCTTGGCCACGTTTTCCCCTCGCCGCCTGCTCGACCGAAAACGCCACGTGTTCAGCGATGCTGGCAACGCTGATGCCCACTTCATCGAAAGCGGCCTGCGTTAACTCAAGCATTCTCACCTTGTCCGAACTGGCGAGTGCGTGCGCCCTGCTCGCCTCGCTATCGAACATCCAGGTCACGCGCAGGCTCTGCGGAAACCGCTCGTAGTCCACGTCATGGGTCAGCCACTGGAAGCCTACGATTTCGCTTTTCGCCGTTTCACAGGCAAGGGTCAGGGTGCGGATCAGTTCGCGCTCCACAGCTGAGTATTTTCGTTTCGGCGATGGCATAAGGTTGTTCTGGGTCCGAGTTCACTGCGCCGCCATGTTACCCGAGGCGCTCAACGGCCAGAGGGAACAGATGGATAGAGGCCGAACAAGGCATCTGCGACGCAGGGCATCTCCGGCAACCCACGCCGAGCGTGGGAGCGATCATCGCGCCCGAGCAAGGTGGCCCGCAGGTTACAATCTACGGCCCACGCATTCTCCAGCGGACCCCATATACCGATGTTCACCCTTGCCCACCTCAGCAGCCCGCCGCCCGAGTCCCTGAAAAGCCAGGTGCAGCAGATGGTGGTGGACTACTTCGCCGATGTAAGCGCGGTGCCGTTGCTGCCGAGCAATCCGCTGTATCAGCTTTACCAGTACGTGATCGGCTATGAGCTGCATCTGCACCTGCAGACCATGAACGGTGAGGCCGAAGGCCCCGTGCAGCTGCTACTGGCGCTGGACGATGAAGACCCGGCCCGTGTGCTGGGGTTTGCCCTATACCTGCCAAGCCCGGACGATGCTGCCGCCTGCACCCTCGCCTATCTGGCGGTAGATGCGGCACACCGCCGTCAGGGCATCGGCCGCGCACTGCTGCAACGCGTGCAGGAGCGACGCCCGCACCTGGAGCTGGCCTGCGTGGCAGACAAAGTGCCGTTGTTCGAGGCCCTGGGTTTGCAGGTGCTGGCCGCCCAGGGTGCGCAGGTGGTGATGAACAGCCGCGGCTATCGCTCCAGCGGTATGGTGGCCGTGGCCGATCTGGCGCCGGTGTTTGCCTCCACCGAAGTCAGGCAGATTCACGCCTACCTGCTCAAGCAGCACGGCCAGCGCGCCATGCAACAGGCGGAAAAACAGCGTGACGCGCACCTCGACGCGCTCGCCCTGCAGGCTCAGCAGTTGGTCGACGAGCGCCTGCCTTCACGCGCGCTGCATTGAGGCGATGCTCCACGCCAGGCGTGGGGGCTCCACGAAACGCCGAGCGCCATCACCTGCGGCGGTCAGCCGACACCGCGCATGCAAAAGCGCAGTTGGCGGACGTTCAACGCCCGCCAACGCTGATAACGCATTACGACAGGGGCTCTCGCCTGGTCAGAACGAGTAGCTGGCGCTGATCGCGTGCCCATCTAGAGGCGTGGGAGCGACCATCAGCGAGCCAACGGGCATCCCCATGCATCAAGCGATGACCATGGGTCCCACTCAGTTGGATACCTGCTCGAGGAATATCAGCTGCAATGGCTCGCTGAGCAGTTCATCAGCGGTGGCGGCAAACGCCTGAAAATAGGGCGTCGCAAAATGCGCATCCAGGGCTGCCTGATCCTTGAAGGCTTCACGCATGTAGAAGGTGCCCGGCTCATCACGCATTTCGAACAGCACGTAATCAAGATTGCCCGGCTCGGCCCGCGTGGGTTCTATCAGGCTCAGCAAGCCTTCTTTCAATTCCTGTTGTTTACCGGGTTTGGCCTTGAGTACAGCAAGGGATACCAATGGTTTGCTCATGGTGTTAACTCGTTCGATGGGTTGGCTTACGCACCCGGCGAGGGCAGTGAACAGCAGCGCGCACAGCCAAAGACTCGGGTGTTTGATCATGGATTTCATCGTCATCACTCTTTGTGGAGTGGGGTCATCCTTGTCCATTCAGTCGAAAAGAAACACCGACAGAACGCGCTAATACTTTCTTCGACCTATTGAAAATGAAGCACCCTGAATGGCCACTGGCGATTGCCACCTGAACACGCCACAACGCACTATCAGCCAAGCCATTCGTTTTCCGCTGCGAACAAGGAAGCTCCATGCGCATCACCATCGCCCTACTGCTGTTGCTGTGCCATTGCGTGCACGCCACCGAGACCGTCAACGACGTCACCGGCATGAACCCCATCCAAGTGGCGCAGGTATTGGCGCCCACCGAACTGGAGCAGATCGTCACGGCCGTTAGCGGGCATGCCGGCCCCATCGCCATTGGCGGCGGGCGCTACAGCATGGGCGGGCAAACCGCCACCGAACAGGCCCTGCAACTGGACATGCGCCGGTTCAACCGGGTGCTGGAATTTTCCGCCGAGCGCCGGGAGATTCGTGTGCAGGCCGGCATCACCTGGCGCGAAGTGCTGGAGTACATCGATCCACATGGCCTGTCGCCGCAGATCATGCAGTCCTACGCCAACTTCACCGTCGGCGGCGCACTGAGCGTTAACGCCCATGGCCGATACGTCGGCCAGGGGCCGTTGGTGCTCGGCGTGCGTTCGTTGCGCCTGGTGCTGGCTGATGGTCAAGTAGTGGATGCCAGCCCGACGCACAACAGCGAGCTGTTCCATGGCGCCATCGGCGGTTACGGCGGGCTCGGCGTCATCGTTGAGGCCACACTGCCGTTGGTGGAGAACAGCAAGCTGGTGCGTCAAACGCAGCTCATGCCGCTCGGCGACTACGCGCAGTTCTTCGCCAGCCAGGTCGCCGATAACCCGGACATGGTGATGCACAACGGCATTCTCTATACCGACGATTACGACAGCGTTCGCGCCGTGTCCTACCTGCGTACGGACGCACCGCTGACCGTCACCGAACGCCTGGTACCGCTGGACCGCGACTACAAGGCCATGCGCGCCGCGCTGGCAGTGGCCAGCAGCAATGGCGGCGCAAAGGTGCGTGAAAGCGTCGTCGACCCACTGCTACTGAAACGACCGCAAGTGCAGTGGCGCAACCATGAGGCCAGCCTGGATGTGCGCGAACTGCAGCCCATTTCCGGCACCGACTACAGCTATGTGCTGCAGGAATATTTCGTGCCCGAAGCCCAGTTGGAGCCTTTTGTCGCGGGCATGAGAGACGTGCTCAAAGCGCACAAGGTCAAGGTCGCCAATATCTCCATCCGCCATGCCAAGGCCGACCCGGGTACGCTGCTGGCCTGGGCCCGCGAAGACACCTTCGCGCTGGTGATCTACTACCGCCAGGGCGTCTCACCCAGCGAGCGCGCCGCCGTAGGCGACTGGACACGACAGCTGATCGACCTCGCCATCGCCCACCAGGGCAGCTACTACCTGCCCTATCAAATCCACGCCAGCCGGGAGCAGTTCCTTGCCGCCTACCCTCGCGCCGAGGAATTCTTCGCGCTGAAAAAGCGCGTCGACCCAACCAACAAATTCCGCAACAAGCTGTGGGATGCCTATTACCTGCAGCCCAGTGGCCACTGATTGAAATCGCGGTTCAACGCTCAGGAGTTCTGCTGTCTGGCATTAACCAGGTCACAGGGCGGCTCCCATGCAGCCGCATGGGAGACAGCTGGAAAGCCCAGAATCAAAACCTGCCAAGCCAGTACTGCGGACGGCGGCGGTGATGGGCAACGGCCAGAATCTGGAAGCCGTCAGGCCTTGGCCGGTAAATGATCGATAGCGGAAAACGCCGAAGGGAGACGCTGCGAATATCTGGTTCAAGTTCAATCCGCCAGGCCATGGGTGACTCGCCAATCAATGTAGCCAAGGCCTGAAACTCGTTGATCAATGCCCCACCCAATCCAGGAACCTTCGATTCGTAATAACCGACTGACTCCAGAAACTCGGCTTCCGCTGCCGGGTGGAAAAAATACTTCATCGAATCAGGGCTCTGGCCTTCTTCATTACCTCATCACCCGGCACCGCCTTAATCGAGCCGCTATCGAGTTCTTGTGCACGCCGCTGTGCTTCAAGCAACCAGTCTGATCGCAGTTCGTCTTCCGAAGGGGCATCCAGGCTCAAGACCAGACGCTGGATCAGCTGCGCCCGCTCCTTCTTGGAAAGATGCAGGGCTTCATCCTCGATCTTCTGCAGATCCATGGTTTCACCTCTCGCTTGTTTACCGGCAAATCTTGGCACGGATGCTTAGCGGGTGCCACGGCTGCGGCTCCTTAGATAGTCGTCACAGCGAACACAACCCACCCGGCACCGCCATGATCCACTCCCGCACCGCGAGAATGGTCGGGTCATTTATGCGGCTCTCCGGGTACACCAGAAAGAACGGCTTGCCTTCCAACTCCGGGCCGAAGGGCTGCACCAGTCGTCCCTCTCTCAGCTCATCCTCGATCAGTTGCCGGCTCATCAGCGCCACGCCCTGGGCGCCGACGGCCGCCGAGACGGCGTGGGTTTCGTCGGAGAACACCAACCCGGCACTGACATCCAGCCCCGGCACCTGAGCCTCTTTCTGCCAGACGGCCCAGTCCATCGGCGAGGAGATCGCTGCCTGGTTACGGAAGTGGATCAGCGTATGCCTGGGCAAATCGGCGGCTTCGTGCAGCTCCAGCAGCGGGCTGCAGGCCGGGACAAAGGTGTTGTCGAAGAGTTTTTCGGCGACCAGACCGGGCCAGCGGCCATCGCCGTAGCGAATGGCGATATCCGCCGTGACGCCATCGAGCGCCACCGGTTCGTGCGAGGCGTGGATACGCAGGTCGATATTGGGGTGGGAGTCGCGCAGCATGCATACCCAGGACAGCAGCCAGCGCACGGCCACGGCCGGCGTGGTGCTGAGGGTAATGGCCTGTCGGCTGGGCGTCGCGCTGAGGCGTTCGACCGCGGCGCCGATGCTGTCGAAGGCGCTTTCCAGCACCTGCTGCAGTTCACGCCCGGCCATGGTCAGCTCCAGCTGCCGCGGCTTGCGCACGAACAGCGCGACACCGAGGGATTCTTCCAGCGCGCGAATCTGGTGACTGATCGCTGTGGCGGTAACGGAAAGCTCTTCCGCGGCCTGCTTGGCGCTTTCGTGGCGTGCGGCCGCCTCGAAGGCGCGCAAGGCGGAAAGCGGAGGGAGTCGGCGCCGGCTCATGCCTGAATTTTCCTCATCCATTGCGAAAAATATTGATCGTTTGTCGCCCGATTGGGGCGACCTTAGCCTGAGTCTGCTGCTAATCACAGATGAATTCAAATTCAAGCAGGAGACTCATCATGACCCATATTCTGCATCTCGACGCCAGCGCCCGCCCCGGCCTCGCCGGCCAGGATCAGCACGGTTCGCACAGCCGCAATCTCAGCCATCGTTTCATCAGCCGGTGGCAGGCGCGCCGCCCGCAGGATGTCGTTACCTACCGCGACATCGGCCAGAATCCGCCCTCGATCATCAGCCATGACTGGATCGCCTCATCCTTCACGCCCGAGCCGAAACGCGAGGCCTGGATGCACGACACCCTGGCCGAAAGCGATCGCCTGGTGGATGAACTGATCGCTGCCGACGTGCTGGTGATCGGCACGCCGCTCTACAACTTCGGCATGCCCGCCGCGCTCAAGGCGTGGATTGACCAGGTGGTACGCCCCGGCCGCACGGTGGACGTGGATGAAAGCAACCCGCTCGATCCCTATGTACCCAGGCTGGCCGACCGGCCGCGCCATGCGGTGATCCTCACGGCGCGCGGCGGCGTCGGTTTCGATGTGGGCGGAGAGATGGCGCATATGAACCATCTGGAGCCGAACCTGATCACCGCACTCGGCTTCATCGGCATCACCCGCGTGCACCAGGTTGCCATCGAGGGTCAGGAAGTCGGCGGTGAACTGCTCGCCGAATCCGTCAAACAGGCCTTGGGCAAGGTCGATGCGCTGGTGGCCGAGCTGCAGCGTGCATTGCAAGCCGAGCGCGTCGAAGAGCCGGCGTGAGGCAATGGCCAGCCTGAGGATGACGCTGCCTCGCCTCAGCGCTTGGTGCAGGCAAACAGCGCGTTGCCGGAGCTGCCATCCCACGGCGCCAGACGCTGATAATCGTGCTCCAGCACCTGCACGTCGAAGTACGGCGCCAGCAGGCTCTGCAGCTCGGCGAAGTTCACCGCCACCATCGGGTGCTCGTCGTGCCAGACCTCGGTCTGC
Organism: Ectopseudomonas toyotomiensis; assembly: GCF_017167985.1. Classification (NCBI taxonomy): domain Bacteria; kingdom Pseudomonadati; phylum Pseudomonadota; class Gammaproteobacteria; order Pseudomonadales; family Pseudomonadaceae; genus Ectopseudomonas; species Ectopseudomonas toyotomiensis. The sequence continues at coordinate 653,710 of NZ_CP070505.1, forward strand.
TCGGCGAGGGTGCGTTCGATGCGCAGGCGCAGCGCCTGCTGTTCGCCGTCACCGCGGTAGTACCAGCCGGAGCTGAAGCGGAACTGCCCTTCGGCATGCCGCGTGCTGTGGGAAACGAACGAGGCATTGTCGATGCGCAGCTTGTCCACGGCGTTGAAGCAGAACACACCGCCAGCCGCCAGGGCGCCGTGCACGCTGGCGATACAGGCCTTGAGCCGTTCGATGCTGGCGCTGTAGTGGATGGAGTAGAGAAAGCAGGTGATCAGGTCCAGCGGCTCGTCGACCTGAAAACCGCACATGTCCTGCTGGGCAAAGCGTGCCTCGGGGCAGCGCTGGGCGGCGCGGTCGAGCATCGGCTGGTTGATGTCCAGGCCGCTGCTGACATAGCCGGCATCGAGAAAATGGCGCACATGCGGGCCGGTACCGCAGGCCAGGTCGAGGTGGCGCCTACCGCCGTTGCCGAACAGCTGTTGCAGGCGCTGCACGCAATGACTCTGGCCGGCGTAGTCGATGTCCGCACACATCAGATCGTAGTAACCCGACAGGTCGGTATAGAGGGCATTGCCGGACATGATGACAGGGGCGCGAGGACGAAGGGCGCGCATCATAGCTCAGGCTGATGCCGCTGAGCATTGACTTGACGCGGCACGCCTTGAGTCAGCAGCACTCGTTCGGGAAAGGAAGCAACTCGTGCAGGTCATCATACGACACAACCGAGTCAATGCCGCACTCACCCGGTGAACGAACCAGCCATTATCAATCCAGGCAGATGATCTTGGACTATCAAGCGCTCATGGCAGAATTGAACCACTTTCATGGTTGTCATACATCGTATAAGTTCATGGCGTCGCACCCGCGATCAACAAGAACAACAAGGAACCTCACGATGAATGACGAACAACGCCCCGACGGCTCACGCCGTCATTTCCTCAAGCAGTCGCTGGTTTATTCCGCTGCCGCCGCCAGCGCTGCCTCTCTGCTGCCGCAACTGGCCAACGCCACACAGCCTCTCGATCTGCGCTACCCATCCGGCGCGGTCAAGGCGCTGGATGACAGCTTCCTGCAGTTGCGCCTGTTCAACGCCAGCGTGGAAAAGCTTGCCGATGGCATCCGCTGGGCCGAAGGCCCGGTGTGGTTCGGCGACGGTCGCTACCTGCTGGTCAGCGACATCCCCAACAACCGCATCATGCGCTGGGACGAAATCAGCCAGTCGCTGGCCGTCTACCGCCAGCCATCGAACTATTCCAATGGCTTGGTGCGCGACCGCCAGGGCCGGCTTATCGCCTGCGAGGGCTCGACCACTCAGGACGTTGGCCGGCGCATCACCCGCACCGAACACGACGGCAGCATTACCGTGCTGGCCGATGCGTTCGAGGGCAAGCGCTTCAACTCGCCGAACGACCTGGTGGTCAAGCGTGACGGCTCGGTCTGGTTCACCGATCCGCCCTTCCAGACCGGCAACTTCTACGAGGGCTACAAGATCGAGCCGGAGCTGCCCCATGGCGTCTATCGCATCGACGGCGAAACGCAGCAGGTCACCCGTGTGATCGAGGATCTGGCCGGCCCCAACGGCCTGTGCTTCTCGCCCGACGAAAAGACCCTGTACATCGTCGAGGGCCGCGCCAAGCCGCACCGCCTGGTGTGGGCCTATCAGGTGAACGACGACGGCAGCCTCGGTCAACGCCGCAAACACATCGAAGCCACCGACACTGGCGCGCTGGATGGCATCAAGTGCGACGAGTTCGGCAACCTGTGGTGCGGCTGGGGCAGCAATGGCTCGGCCGAGAGCGACCCGGAAAAGCTTGATGGCGTGCGCGTGTTCAACCCGCAGGGCAAGGCCATCGGTCATATCTCACTGCCGGAACGCTGCGCCAACCTTTGCTTTGGCGGCGAGAAAGGTAATCGCCTGTTCATGGCCAGCAGCCATGGCATCTATTCCCTGTTCGTCAACGCACGCGGCGCCACCTTCATCAACTAACCGCCGCGCCACGGCCAGCCGGCCGTGGCGCGCCTTTCCAATAGGCTTGGAACGCTCTATTTCGGCCATTACAGCAAGCATCAGTCGCATCGATGTTCACCATCATGCCAATGAAGTTCTCTGAAAAAATCCAGTGCGTAACATCTGCTCCATACCCAACCACAACCCCCTGGAGCACCACACCATGAAACGCCAACTCATCCTCAGCTTTGCTTTCTCCGTACTGGCAGCCAACGTATTTGCCGCTTCTTCCGCTCAACCTGTAGTCGCCGAAGGTGGCTCGGATCGTCTGATCGAAAACCGCGTCGCCGAAGGTGGTTCCGACCGTCTGATCGAAAACCGTGTTGCCGAAGGTGGCTCTGATCGTCTGATCGAGAACCGTGTTGCCGAAGGTGGCTCCGATCGTCTGATCGAAAACCGTGTTGCCGAAGGTGGCTCTGATCGTCTGATCGAAAACCGCGTTGCTGAAGGTGGCTCTGATCGTCTGATCGAGAACCGTGTTGCCGAAGGTGGCTCCGATCGCCTGATCGAGAACCGTGTTGCCGAAGGTGGCTCCGATCGCCTGATCGAGAACCGTGTTGCCGAAGGCGGTTCCGACCGTCTGATCGAGAACCGTGTTGCCGAAGGTGGTTCTGACCGTCTGATCGAGAACCGTGTTGCCGAAGGTGGCTCTGATCGTCTGATCGAAAACCGCGTTGCCGAAGGTGGCTCCGATCGCCTGATCGAAAACCGCACCGCCTGACACCTTCCCTATGACCTGATCGAGAACGTCGTATGACTCGATGGCAAGCGCAGCCCCACAAGGCCGGCCTGATAAGCCGGCCTTGGTTTTTTCAGGAATAGAAAGCCCCGCGCACTGCGCGAATGAGCAGCCCCGTGTCGACCCCAGGCAATCGACCGCCCCGCCCCCGCTCTATGGTGAACGCCCTTTGATCATTCACCGGAGCACCCCATGGCCAACAAACCGATCACCGTTCTGCGCGATACCCAGCCGATGCCCGTCGTCGATGCCTGCAAGTGGGAGCGCATCGAAGGTGAGCCGCACACCGTCAACCTCAATGCCTACACCTCCGAAGACGGCAGCAAGATCATGGGCACCTGGATCTGCACGCCCGGCAAATGGCGGGTGGAGTACGTGAAGTGGGAGTACTGCCACTTCCAGGAAGGCTACTGCATCATCACCCCGGACGGCATGGAGCCGATTCACCTCAAGGCCGGCGACATCTTCGTGGTTGAACCCGGCATGAAAGGCACCTGGGAAGTAGTGGAAACGGTGCGCAAGTACTTCGTGTTCGCCTGACGCTGAGCTGACAGCGGAGCAGCGGCTTGAAAAACGCAGGAACTTGGCCTATTCAAAACGGTCAGTGCTGCGCCGCCGACCTGGCGGTTCCCTCATCACGGACGGCCCACAAGGCCTTTCAGCAAGGAATCATCATGAACCGACTCAAACTGCCGCTGCTCTCCCTCGCCTGCGCCCTGCCGCTGGCCGCCTGCGCCGCCACCCCGGAGGCGCTCAAGCCCTACCCCGCCGCTGCCGACGGCTATAACCGCCATGTGATCGAGCTGCCGGCGCAAGCCAATGAAGCCGAGCACAAGGTTGAGATCATCGCCGGCAAGACCCTGGAAGTGGATTGCAACCAGCAACGCCTGGGTGGTCAGTGGCAGGAAAAGACCGTGGAAGGCTGGGGCTACAGCTACTACGAGCTGGGCCAGGTCGGCCCGGCCATGAGCACGCTGATGGCCTGCCCGGACGGCAGCCGCAAGCAGGCCTTCGTGCGCGTTGGCGGTGAGCCACAACTGGTGCGCTACAACAGCAAGCTGCCGCTGGTGATCTACGCGCCGAAGGATGTCGAAGTGCGCTACCGCGTGTGGTCTGCAGCCGCCGAAACCAGCACCGCACCGCGTCAGTAAGCCCTCCCCGACATGCCAGCCCCTCGGGGCTGGTGTTTCAATCGGGTAACACCCATGAAAAAGGCTCTAGATAGCGGTTATGGGACTGGCTGCAGCGATAGGCACAGCTATGCTCAAGGAGCACTTTTCATCAGCCATCACTGCAGCGTTCGTACGTATCGGAGTTGCCATGGACATAGAGAGTCTGTTCGCCCAACTGCATACCCTGCCCAGCATTCCCAAGGTTGCGCAGGATCTGATCCAACAGTTCGACAACCCTGCCTCCAGCCTGGAAAGCGTGGCGCGTAATATCGAGCGCGACCCGGTTATCGCTGCCAAGGTGCTGCGCCTGGCCAACTCGCCACGTTTTCGCGGGGCCCGTGAAGCGGTGAGCGTCGAGGACGCCGCCATGCGCCTGGGCTTCAACACCCTGCGCACGCTGGTGCTGGCTTCGGCGATGACGGGCGCGTTTCAGGTCGATACCGGCTTCGACCTCAAGGGTTTCTGGATTCGCAGCTTTCGCGTCGCCAGTATCGCCCGCAGCCTGGCCAAGCAGTTGAAGCTGGACACCGACGCCGCCTTCACCTGCGGCATGATGCACAACATCGGCGAATTGCTGATCCAGACCGGCGCGCCGGATTTCGCCCGGCGCATGAACCGTCATCCGAAACGCGAGGCCGCCGCCCACGCCGCCGAGGAAACCCTGCAACTGGGCTTCGGCTACCCGGAAGTGGGCGCTGAACTGGCGCGCCGCTGGCAGCTGCCGGCGCTTATCCAGCAAGCGATCGCTTATCAGGCACGTCCGACTCAGGCGCCCAGTGATGGCCGCTACGCGCGCCTGGTCGCACAGTCGGTGATAGTCGCGGAAACCATCGAGCTGGACGGCGTCAGCGAACAGGCACGACAGAGCCTGGAAGGCCCATTGTTCGAGGAAGTCGACCTGAACAAGCTGTTCGAAGCCTTGCCAGCGGTGCTGGAGGCGGACAAGGCGTTTGCCGAACTGCTGGGCTGAACACAGAGCCTGCTCAACGTCTCGCGAGCCAGAGCTTTGAGCAGGCTCTTGGGAACACCAGGTGATCTCCCTCGAGTCAGCGCCGGGCAAGCCTTGCCGGAAGGAAATTGACAACCACAACCACGACTGACTCCAGCCTGATCTTAGCCTGGCTTCTTGCCGGAGTCAGCCTTGGCCGCGATGGCCAGCGCCATGACGACCTCCCGCACGACCTTGCGCTGCGTAGCAGGCAGAGCCAGGAAGGCCTCGATCACCTCGCGCTCCTGATAGAACTTGGGATCTTCCCAACGGCCACGCTGCTCGCGTACGGCGGCACCGGCCTGTGCGCCAAAGCGCAGTACCTGCGGTTCAATACGCAGCCACTCGGCAAGCACCTGCAATTTGTCCTGCGACGGTATCGCCTCGCCACGCAACCAGCGGGAAACCGCCTGGAAGGTCACGGAACGGCCCCAGTAACGCGAATTGAACTCGCGTTCGAGCACGGCGGGGCGATCTGGATATCCAGCCGCAATCATGGCGCTACGCAGGCGCTGGGCGAATTCGGTTTTCTCGGTCATGGACGCGGACGTTAAATTCCGCTTCCATGCTTGATTGAACAGTCAGTTGTATATTAAATGAAATTCATGGTTTCATCGCATTCAACAGGCCGTTGTTTCACGCACTAGGGAGGGCGCCATGACCAGTCCGATCAACCCCGTCTTCGAAGACATCCGTCTCACCGTACAGCGCGCCGCCGATGGCCGTTTCTGGTTCGTCGCGCAGACCATTTGCCAGGCCCTGGAACTGGCCGACGAACAAGCCGCCCTGCTGCTTCACTGTCGACCGGAAGGCATTCTCTTCGGCAACGAGGAAACGCCTCAAGCCATGATCGACCTGGAGAACCTGCTACGCCTGAGCCTGAGCAGCACCAGCCCACGCGCTGAACGTCTGCGCAGTTGGCTCTGCCAAGTCCTGCTGCCGCACCTGTTCAGCAGCTCCAGCCTGCCCAGCTATCGACAGCTGAGCACGGCAAACAAACGCCTGCGCGTACTCAAGTGGCACGACGACTGGTGGATGTCGATGAATGACGTGATGCAGGTTTTCGGCACCCGGCCGGAGCTGCTGGCGATGAGCGAGGACCCGTGCTGCAGTTGAGCATGACACCGGGGCCCGCTCGCCAGACTTGCTGACAGCGACCGGTCAGCGCATGCAGCACTGCTTGTATTTCTTGCCGCTGCCGCAGCTGCACGGGTCGTTGCGCCCGACCTTGGCGTCATCACGGCGAACCGGCAGCAGCGGGTCCAGGTTCTGCTGCCAGTACTCGTAAAGCTCGACGGCAGCCGGTTCCAGCATCGCTGTGCTGGCGTCGTATTCGGCATCGGTCATGGCCTTGAGCGTCTCGCTGCCGCTTTCGTCGCCGTGCAGAGTGATCAGCGCCAGGGCTGCCTGCACCGACTCGGGCAGCGCTTGCTCCAGCCAACCGGCAACCGCCGCACCGCGCAGGTAGCCCGCACACCACTCGGAAACGATCAACTTCTCGCCCTTGCCGTTGTTGTCGGCCAGGAAGATCGCCTCATAGTCATCTGGCTCCTCGCTAAGCATGTAGGCCGCCTCGCTCATCAGCTCCACCGCCAGCTTCATGAATCGCTCACCATCCTTGTCGCTGGGCCATTGCGGTGGCTGGCCGGCCCAGATCGCCGAATACCAGACGGCAGGCGCGACCTGGCGCGGGCCGGAGACGATGGCGGCGAAATAACCGTCCAGCTCGCTGGCGGACAGGATCGAGTCATCGTTGCCGTACTTGAGCAGCCACTGATCGAGCTTCTCCAACCCTCTGTTGTCCATCGCCACGCCTCCGCCTGAAAAAGGCCGCTACTGTACAGCCATCGGGCCGAGTTGCCAGCGCCGTCCGGCATCTGGCGAGTGCCCTCGTCGCCGCTGCCCGCTACAATGCGCGCCTTGCCCATGTGCCAGCCTGATAAAAGAAAACACCATGTCCTTGCCCAAGAACCACCTGGAACTGCTCAGCCCTGCGCGTGACGTCGAGATCGCCCGCGAGGCCATTCTGCATGGCGCCGACGCCGTCTATATCGGCGGCCCGAGCTTCGGCGCGCGGCACAATGCCTGCAACGAAGTGAGCGATATCGCCAGGCTGGTGGAGTTCGCCCGCCACTATCACGCGCGGGTGTTCACCACGATCAACACCATCCTGCATGACGATGAGCTGGAGCCGGCGCGCGCACTGATCCACCAGCTCTACGACGCGGGCGTGGATGCGCTGATCGTGCAGGACATGGGCGTGATGGAGCTGGATATCCCGCCTATCGAGCTGCATGCCAGCACCCAGACCGACATCCGCACCCTTGAGCGGGCGAAGTTTCTCGACCAGGCCGGTTTTTCCCAACTGGTACTGGCGCGCGAGCTGAACCTGCAGGAAATCCGCCAGATTGCCGATGCCACAGACGCGGCCATCGAGTTCTTCATCCACGGCGCGCTGTGCGTGGCATTCTCCGGCCAGTGCAACATCTCCCACGCGCAGACCGGGCGCAGCGCCAACCGTGGCGACTGCTCGCAGGCCTGCCGCCTGCCCTACACCCTCAAGGATGAGAAAGGCGGCGTGATCGCTTACGAGAAACACCTGCTGTCGATGAAGGACAACAACCAGAGCGCCAACCTGCGCGCCCTGGTCGAGGCTGGCGTGCGCTCGTTCAAGATCGAGGGCCGCTACAAGGATGTGGCCTACGTGAAAAACATCACCGCCCACTACCGCCGCGAACTCGACGCCATTCTCGAAGACCGCCCGGACCTGGCCCGCGCTTCCAGCGGCCGTACCGCGCACTTCTTCGTGCCCGATCCGGACAAGACCTTCCACCGCGGCAGCACCGATTACTTCGTCACCGAGCGCAAGGTGGACATCGGCGCCTTCGATTCGCCCACCTTTACCGGCCTGCCGGTTGGCAGCGTGGAGAAGGTCAACAAACGCGATCTGATCGCCGTCACCCATGAGCCGCTGTCCAATGGCGACGGCCTCAACGTGCTGGTCAAGCGTGAAGTGGTGGGCTTTCGCGCCAACATCTGCGAACTCAAGGGTGAGTTCGAGGAAGACGGCGAGAAGCGCTACCGCTACCGCGTCGAGCCCAACGAAATGCCCGAGGGCCTGTTCCGTCTGCGCCCGAATCATCCGCTCTCGCGCAACCTCGACCACAACTGGCAGCAGGCGCTGCAACGCACCAGCGCCGAACGCCGTATCGGCGTCAGCTGGAAGGCCGAGCTGCGCGAAGATGCGCTCAAGCTCACCGCCACCAGTGAAGAAGGCATCAGCGTCGACGTCGCCCTGCCCGGCCCGTTCGGCGTCGCCAACAAACCGGAACAGGCGCTCGATGGCCTGCGCGATCTGCTCACCCAGCTCGGCACCACCATCTACCACGCGCAGAGCGTGACGCTGGATGCCCCGCAGGCGTTCTTCGTGCCCAACTCGCAGCTCAAGGCGCTACGCCGCGACGCCATCGAGGCGCTGACCGCAGCGCGCGTCGCCGCCCATCCGCGCGGCAGCCGCAAGGCCGAGACCGACCCGGCGCCGGTGTACCCGGAATCGCACCTGTCGTTCCTCTACAACGTCTACAACCAGAAGGCGCGCGACTTCTACCATCGCCATGGCGTGCAACTGATCGACGCGGCCTACGAGGCCCACGAGGAAACCGGCGAAGTGCCGGTGATGATCACCAAGCACTGCCTGCGCTTCTCTTTCAACCTGTGCCCGAAACAGGCCAAGGGCGTCACCGGCGTGCGCACCAAGGTGGCGCCGATGCAACTGGTGCACGGCGATGAGGTGCTGACCCTGAAGTTCGACTGCAAACCCTGTGAGATGCACGTCATCGGCAAGATGAAGGGCCACATCCTCGACCTGCCGCAGCCGGGCAGCGCCGCGACCCAGGTGGTCGGCCACATCAGCCCGGACGATCTGCTCAAGACCATTCGCCAGAAGCCGGGTTATAGCCACTGAGCCCAGCCTCGCCTGTTCCCGGTAGCCCGGATTGCATCCGGGCTACCACAACAATCGCCAGCAAGCTCCTACGGATCGCGAATCAGGCCCGCGCTGCACTCGCCGGGCTGAGCATCTCGATCTCGCGAATCTCGAAATCACGACGCAGGTAGTCCATGCGCTGGTCATGGAACTCGCGCATGTGCGGCAGGGCCGTGTGCTCGGCCAGCGCCTCCCGCGATGCCCACACCTCGTAGAAGATGAACAGCGTCGGGTCCTGGGCGTCACGCAGCATGTGATATTCGATGCAGCCGGGTTCGGCGCGGCTGGGCTCGACGTAAGCACGGAACAGTTGCTCGAAGGCCTCGGCCTGCTCGGGTCTGGTGTGGGCGTGAAGGATGAAGCCGTACATGGGTGCAAGCGCCTCGATGCGGGAAGATGCCTCACCTTAACGCAGCATTCGACGAGCCTTTCATGATTTTCAGTCAACAATCATTTGACCGCTTCGGGGTGTTTCGCACGCGCAGGGCCCGATAACCTGCCGCCACATTTTTGGAGAACCCCCATGAAAAAGATCCTCCTGCTCAACGGCGGCAAAGCGTTCGCCCACTCCCACGGCCAGTACAACAGCACCCTGCACGATGCGGCGGTGGCCTTCCTCGACCGCGCCGGCTTCGACGTCAAGACCACCTTCATCGACGGCGGCTATGACGTGGAAGAAGAAGTACAGAAATTCCTCTGGGCCGATGTGGTGATCTACCAGATGCCCGGCTGGTGGATGGGCGCACCCTGGACGGTGAAGAAGTACATCGACGAGGTGTTCACCACCGGCCACGGCAGCCTTTATGCCAACGACGGCCGTACCCGCTCCGACGCCTCGCAGAAGTACGGCAGCGGCGGGCTGATTCAGGGCAAGCAGTACATGCTGTCGCTGACCTGGAACGCCCCAGTGCAGGCCTTCGAAGACCCGACCGACTTCTTCGAAGGCAAAGGCGTGGACGCGGTGTACTTCCCCTTCCACAAGGCCAACGAATTCCTCGGCATGAGCGGTCTGCCCACCTTCATCTGCAACGACGTGATGAAGGTGCCGAACATCGAGCAGGACGTGGCGCGCTACGAGCAGCACCTGGCCCAGGTGTTCGGCGTCAACTGAAGCAGGCGCTCACTCATTGCCCGCCGAACAACGCCGTCCAGTAAATGCCGGCGTCGCTCTGCGGGTCATTGGCGTAGGCTGCGCCTAGCTCGCTGAACTCCGGGTTCATGATGTTGGCGCAGTGCCCGGAGCTGGCCAGCCAGCCCTCGACCACCTTGGCGGTAGTATCCAGCGCTGCGGCGATGTTCTCGCCGACCTTGGTACCGCTGTAACCCGCCAGTTCCGCGCGGTCACCCGGCGTCAGGCCGTCACGTCCCTGGTGGGCGAAGAAGTTGCCGTTGGCCATGGCCCGGCTGTGGCTCTCGGCGGCGCTACCCAGTTCGGCATTCCATACCAGCGGCGCGGTGGCAGCAAAGCGCTGGTCACCGCACTGGCGTGCCTCGGCGCGGGCAGAGTTGATCAGCAAGAGCAGACTTTCCCCCTCGGTCTGCCAGGTTTGCAGGCGCCCACTGAGCAGCGGCCGTGCCAGCACGATGCGCCAGTCACGATCCTGCTGGCTGACGCCGATATCGATGAATTGCGGATCGAGCAGCACGCGGCAGAAACTCTCGCTCAATACCTGCATGGCCGCCTGCGCATTGCGCGGGCCGGAGAGCGTGATGGCCTGTACGTTGACCAATGGGTAACCGGCCGCGCTCAGCGAATCCTGCAGATCCGCGGTGCCATTGGCCGGCAGAATCAGGCGTGGGTCATTGGTCAACGGCGGCAGTGGCTCTGAGGCCTGCACGCCACAGCGCTGCACCTCGCTGCGATAGCTGTTGATCGTCTCGATCAGCGCCAGGTCCTCGGCGGCCTGGGCTGCGCCGCCAATGCCCATCAGTAGCAGCGCCAGCAGGCAGCGTTGCCATCCCCATTTGTCCATTGTTGTTGTCATACCGCCCTCTCCCAACTAACGTCGTGATTCTGACGCAATTTCCGGCGCAGGATCATGGCCGGTTTCCTGGCCCCATCGAACGCCCGCGCACACTGGCATCGCGGCCGAACGGCAGGGTTCCTGCATGACGCCCTCTGCCGTCATCGAACAATTTACGCACTTGCCTCTCCCGCTAGAGAACACTGATGCCCGGTTACTTCGCCAAGAACGAACAACATCGTCGCCTGGTCCTCAAAGCCTTGCTATGGATCACGTTGAGCGGTGGTTTGTTCTTCTCCGTGGTCAATCTGCTGCACGACAACTGGCTGCTGGCCGGCCTGGAGATCGGCTACGCCGCTGTGTCACTGTATCTGCTGACCATCGTCGACGAACGCGCAACCTGCAGCTATTGACCGCGGTTTACCTGCTGCCGTTCTTCAGCATCATGATTTTGGCGCTGGCTCAGACCCACACCAGCTTCGCGGTGTTCGCCTGGATTCAGTCGATTCCGATCATCTGCTACCTGCTGCTGGGGTTGCGTCTGGGCATGTATGGCTCGGTGCTGTTCGTCGGCATCGGCCTGTTCGTCTTCAGCCGGCGGTTTTCTTCCGATCAATTGCTGCAAAACGTCGAGATCATCGCCAATCTAGGCCTTGCCAGCCTGGCGGTGATGATCTTTGCGCACATCTACGAACGCAGCCGCCTTCTCAACGAGCAGCGCCTGACCGACCAGGCAACCACCGACTCCCTGACCGGCTTGCCGAACCGGCTGAAGCTGGCCGAGGTATTCGAGCGCGAGCGTGCCCATGCACAGCGCAATGGCACCCCGCTTTCACTGGTATTCGTCGATATCGACCACTTCAAGCAGATCAACGACCGCTTCGGCCATGAGGTCGGCGACCGCGCCCTGGTTCACTTCGCCACGGTGCTGGCGCAGCGTTTGCGGGTCACTGATCTGTTCTGCCGCCTGGGCGGCGAGGAATTTGCCGTGCTGCTGCCAGGCAGCAAGGCGACGCAAGCGCGAGAAATCGCCGAGAGCCTGCGCGAACGCCTGGCTGCGCAGCCGCTGGCGGTGGATGAGGCCACGCTACACATGACGCTGAGCGCCGGGGTGGCCTGCTTCGGGGTGGACGGGCAATCACTGGACGAGCTGATGCTGGCGGCGGACCGGCGCACCTATGCGGCCAAACGCGCCGGGCGCAACCGGGTGATTACCCGAGAGGACGTAGAGCCCGCTCTGGGCTGAACGGGTTCGGATCAGACGTAGATGCTGACGCCGCCCTTTTCCTGCAACCACTGACGGTAGGTCTCCAGCGAGTCGGTCTGCTTGTCGCCGTTATAGCCGGAGATACGCACACTGCCATCCATGCCGGCGTCCACCATCTTCTGTACCTGCGCCAGCAGTGTGGCGGCATCGTCGCGATCGAGCTGCATCACATCCGGCAATTGGATCACCGAAGGCGCCGCAGGCTGACTGTCGCCACTGCCCTGCACCGTGTTGCTGGGCTGCGCTGCGCCGCCATGCATCGCACGCAGCAGTCCACCCTCACTGCGCGCCACCACTTGTTTGGCGAAACGCCTCAGGTCGGCCAGCGGGTCCTGAGTGGCCTGGTCGCCTGCTTCGCCACTGGCTGCACTCGAGCGATTGTTGAGCTGACTGCCGTAGTAGCTGAGCATGGCAGGCGTGCTGTTGTTGATACTGGTCATGAGACCTCCGCGAAATCCGCTCGCCTCATGCAAAGCAGATTCCGGGCCAGTCGCTGCAGACCAGTCACTACGCGGCTTGCACACACGTTCGCGGCAGTGACTTGCCACCGCGGGGCAAGGTTTTGCCTGTGCCAGTTACCCCAGCAGATCGACCATTACCGCATTGCTGTAGATCAGGCAGCCATCTTCGGCGCTGTAACCGACCAGATGAAACTGGCCGCGCCCCTCCTCGCCGCCAAGGTACACGCGCCATTTGCATTCGCTCAGCGGGCCAAAGCCGTCGGGCATGACCAGCTCCAGTGTCTGCATGTCGGCGTCGATCATCATGTCTCTGAGCCCGCTGCGTTGCAGCTGCTCCTCGGCCTGCTCGAGGCGCAGGTGCTCAGCCTCGCTGACATGGAACTGCAGGGTCCCGATGGGGATGGATTTGCTGTCATTGTCGGCCTTGCGCCAACCGTCGATGCTCAGGGTGTTCATCTGCAAGCCTCCTCAGTGAAACCCGAGTTCAGGGCATATGCCCACTTACAGAAGATGGGACAAGCCAGACGCCGAGGCGACTCCTGACGAATGGACGAACGGCCGACCGTTTGCTTGTCGAGGCGATTGCGCTAGGCTCTGCACCTTCATTGATAGGAGGTACTCCCATGGCCCGCGCCACTGCCCGCCACATCCTGGTTGCCAGCGAAGACAAGTGCAACGAACTGAAAGCCGCCATCGAAGGTGGGGCCGACTTCGCCCAACTGGCCAAAGACAATTCCTCCTGCCCGTCCGGCCGCAGCGGCGGCGACCTGGGCTCGTTCGGCCCCGGTCAGATGGTCAAGGAATTCGACACCGTGGTCTTCAGCGCGCCGGTCGGCGTGGTGCAGGGCCCGGTGAAGACCCAGTTCGGTTATCACCTGCTGGAAGTCACCAGCCGTCAGGACTGATCGTTCGCTACGGAAGGGCCGCCAGTGCGGCCCTTCTGTTTTCCCAAGCCTTTTCAGCACCCTGTAGTAGGGCTCTGGGTTTCACCATGAAACGTGGTATTCGGCTCGCGTCCATCCTCCTGGTATTCATCTGCCTGTCGCTGGCGTTGCTGACCGCCTGGCAGGTCTGGTTCTCGCGTGAACGCGCACTGCAAGAGCTGAACGTGGCCAACCTCAACCTGGCCCAGGCGCTGGACAACTACACGGAAGGGGTCATTCGCCAGTCGGAACTGGTGCTGATCGACTTGGCCGAGCGCATGCAACATAGCGGCCCGGCCGTGCACGAACAAGAACGCCTGCAGGCACTGCTGCAGCAACAGAGTGAAGTGCTTGGGTTGGCCAATGCCATCGTCATCTACGACGAGCAAGGCAACCGCATGCTGGCATCGACCCCGCCGCCAGGACACAATCTCAACGCTGCCGATCGCGCATTCTTCATCCATCACCGCAACGATCCCTCCACCGGCACTTTCATCGGCCCCACCATCAAGAACCGTATTACCGGTGACTGGGTCTTCACCGTCAGCCGTCGCCTGAACGACGGTGAGGGTCGTTTCGCCGGCGTGGTGGCCGTGACGCTGGGCGTCGAGCACTTTCTGAGCTTCTTCGGCAGCCTGGATCTCGGCAAACACGGCTCGATGAGCCTCTCCACCGGCGACGCCAAACTGCTGTTTCGCCAGCCATTTCGTGAGCAGGATGTCGGCCTGGACTGGTCCGACTCACCGATCCTGCAACAGCTGCGCGAACACCGTGAAGGCACCAGCGTACAGACCTCCCGCATCGATGGTGTCGAGCGTGTCTATGCCTTCCGCCGCAATGATCGCCTGCCGCTGATCACCATCGTCGCACTTGGCCGCGACGACGCCTTGGCAGCCTGGCGCCGCAACGCCGAGCTGTTCACCGCGCTGATCATGCTGTTGCTGGCTGCCGTGAGCATCATTGGCCAATACCTGATCGTCGATATCCGCCGTCGTTCGCGCGCCGAGGCGCAACTGCTCAACGCCCGCGAGGAACTCCTTGATGCCAACGCCCGGCTGGAGGTTCTCGCCTCACAGGATGGCCTGACCGACCTGGCCAACCGCCGCAGCTTCGACCAGACCCTGGAAATGGAAATTCGCCGCGCGCAGCGTCGCGGCTCCTCCCTGTCACTGCTGCTGTTCGATATCGATATGTTCAAGCGTTACAACGACCACTACGGTCATGTAGCTGGTGATGACTGCCTGCGAGCCGTGGCAGAGGTGCTCAAGCAGTGCGTACGCCGGCCCGGCGATCTGGCCGCCCGTTATGGCGGCGAGGAGCTGGCAGTGATCCTGCCGAACACCACACTTGAAGGGGCTGAAGCCGTCGCCAAAAGCTTCATGCAGAGCCTGGAACAGCGCGACCTGGAGCACCAGGCAAGTCCCTTCACGAGGATCACGGTGAGTGCCGGCGTGGCCAACCTGACGGCGGATCAGCGGGACAGCATGAGGCAGGCACTGGCGCTTATCGAGGCGGCCGATCAAGCGCTTTATCGAGCCAAGAACAATGGCCGAAATCGACTGGAAAGTACTGGAGTGCATGCTTGACGGCAGAGGTGACAAGGCTCGTGAAGCGGTTCAGCATCGCTTCGACGTCTCTGCCTTGGATGAATGGCCACAATGAGCAACAGCACCCAGCACCCGCTGCAACACCTCGCCCAGAACCTGCTTGGCAAGGCAATCCACGAGCTCGAGCCGGAAGAAAGCCATGTGCTCGAACAGATTCGCCAGCGCCGCCCCATCAGCCGTGACGTCGCCGATGCCTCGGATGAGCAGTCGAGCTTCGGCGAGCGGCTGTCGGACAAGGTCGCCGCAGTCGGTGGCTCCTGGACCTTCATCATCTGTTTTTCGCTGACCATGCTCGGCTGGATGCTGCTCAACACTGACGTGCTGTCGCACTTCGGCATGGCCTTCGACCCCTACCCTTACATCTTTCTCAACCTGATGCTGTCGACCTTGGCGGCCATCCAGGCGCCGATCATCATGATGAGCCAGAACCGCCAGGCGACGAAGGATCGTCTGGCTGCACGCCTGGACTTCGAGGTGAACCTGCGCGCCGAACTGGAAATCATGCGCCTGCACGAGAAGATCGACCAACGCATCCAGCAACGCCTGGATCAGATCCTCGAACGCCTGCCGGAACAGCGCCCGCAAGACTGAGGCAGTTGTTGCAGGGTGCGCCGTGTGCACCAGGGCGTCGGCAGTATCGGATCACGATTCAGGAAGCGCCCTACGGCAGCGTCGCCTCGCGTCGACGCCAACCATCGAGCAGGCGCCCACCCCAGACGTTGATCAGCAGCCCGGCCATGACCAGCGCCGCGCCGACCATCTGCAAGCTGCCGAGACGTTCGCCCAGCAGCAGCGCCGAGGAGCTGATGCCCACCACCGGCACAAGCAGCGAGAACGGCGCCACCTGGCTGGCCGGATAGCGCGACAGCAGTCGGCTCCAGAGCCCGTAACCGAGAATGGTGGCGCCGAATGCCAGGTAGGCCAGCACCAGCAGTGAGTCCAGGCTGAAGGTACGCAGCGACTGGCTGATCAGCTCCGGCCCTTCCAGCCACAGGGACAGGGCCAGAAATGGCAGCGGCGGTATCAGGCTGCCCCAGACCACCAGGCCGACCAGATTGACCTTGCCCAGCTTGCGCGTGACCACGTTGCCCAGCGCCCACATCGAGGCCGCCGCAATGGTCAGGGCGAAGCCCGCCAGGGTCATCGCCTGCCCGCCCTGCAAGCCGATCAACACCAGGCCGCTGGCTGCCACCAGCAGGCCGAACAGGTTGCTGCCGCGCAGCCGCTCACCGAGAAAGAGGGCGGCGAAGAACAGGGTGAAGAACGCCTGCGACTGCAGCACCAGCGACGCCAGACCGGCCGGCATGCCGACGTACATGGCATAGAAGAGAAAGGCGAACTGCCCCACTGAAATGGTCATGCCATAGGCCAGCATCCAGCGCAGCGGCACCTGCGGGCGACGCACGAAGAGAATCGCCGGAAAGGCCGCGAGCATGAAGCGCAGGGCGCCCATCAGCATAGGCGGCATGCCGTGCAGGCCGACCTTGATCACCACGAAGTTCAACCCCCAGACGACGATCACCAGCAGCGCCAGCAGCAGATCCTTGGGTGTCATGAGCACGAACCTCGGGTTGAGTGAGCCGGCATTAGAGCAGCCTCGCCCCGCAGCAGACAGACACAGAGGCCGAGGAAAAAAGCCACACAGACACTGGCGGCTGCTAACCTGCGCGCTTTTGTAGCGCTACCCCAAACCCATGACTCTGCACGATTTCCTTCTGTTCGCCTTGCCGGCGGTGTTTCTCACCGGGCTGTCCAAGGGTGGCTTTGGCGGCGCCCTGGGCGGCATCGCCGTGCCGTTGCTGGCCCTGGCCACTTCGCCGAAACAGGCGGTGGCGGTCATGCTGCCGATTCTCTGTCTGGCCGATGTGGTGGGCCTGAAGGCCTACTGGGGCAAGTGGGATATGGCCAACCTCAAGGTCATGCTGCCGGGCGCGGTGATCGGCATCGCCATCGGCTCGATGACCTTCGGTTTGTTCGACGAACGCGCCATCGGCCTGCTGATCGGCGCCATCGCCATCACCTTCGTCGGACTCGGTCTGGTGCTTGGCAACCAGGCGCCACGCCCACTGCAAAAGGGGCGCGGCACACTGCTGTCGAGCCTGGCCGGCTTCACCAGCTTCGTCGCCCACGCTGGCGGCCCGCCGGTGATGATGCACCTGCTGCCGCAGCAGCTGGACAAGGTGCGCTTCGTCGCCACCATCAACCTGTTCTTCCTGCTGACCAACGCCGCCAAGCTGTTCCCCTACGCGGCGCTGGGCCAGTTCACCCAGGACAATCTGCTGCTGAGCCTGATGCTCGCCCCCATCGTCCCGCTGGGCGTTTGGAGCGGCCTGTGGCTGCAGTCACGAGTCAACCACCTGTGGTTCTACCGTATCGCGCGGCTGGGCATTCTCATGGCGGGTGTGCAGCTGATCTGGCGTTACCTCTGACGCCTGCTAAGGCTGCAACCCCAGCAGTTCGCGTAACTCACGCGCAGTGGGCATGCGCGCCGACACGCCGCTGTTGAAATCGAAGGACTTGGCGCTGACCAGCGGCCCGACGATCACCGGATCGAAGCCGGCATCGGTCACCAGACGCGCTGCCACCTGCAGCGCCGCCTCGTCATCCGCGGCCAGCGGGATGGCCAGTTTCTCGCCGCTACGATGGGCCTGGCTGCGCAGGTTGTGCGCGGAAATGGCGTTGAACGCGCGCACCAGGCGCACGCCTGGCAGAAACTGCTGCGAGGCCAACCCGGCGCCCATCTCGACCGCCGCCTCGGCCATCGGACCATCGCGACCGGGTCGTGGATTGCCGGCGTCCAGCACCACCTTGCCGGCCAACTCAGTGGCGTAGTCGCGGCCGACCTGCGGCGTCGCGCCATAGGGCACCGCCAACATGATCACCTCGCCAAAGGCCGCCGCCTCACGCGGGGTGCCGACGCGGGCACGCTCGCCCAGCTCATCGGCCAGCGGCTGCAGACGTTCGGGATTGCGCGAGGAAATCATCACCTCGTGCCCGGCTTCGACCCACAGTCGCGCCAGCGCGCTGCCGATGTTGCCAGTGCCGATGATGCCGATACGCAAGGCTTCCGCCTGCACCAGTGCCGGGGCGCCCCCCAGCAGCACAAGCAGGCCGAGCGCGGCGGCGAAACGGTGAAGTAAACGGGGCATGCTGAGTTCCTCGAGCGAGTGGCGACGAAGAGCAAGCATAGAAAAACCAGACACAGTGACGAGCAACGATTCGCAACAGGGTGTTGCCCGCCAGCTATGCTTGAAAGGCGATACCGCATTGCAGTCGGCTACAGGAGCCGAGGAGGTGGCAGTGACCCGAACCCATCCCCCCAGTCAATGACCTACTTCCCGGAGACACGACCATGAGCAAAAGCATGGATTCACACAAAGAAGGCAAGAAGAAGCCGCTGAAAACGGCGCACGAGAAACGCATGGCCAAGCGCGAGAAGAAGCACGGCCAGACCCTGCTCGGCAGTCACTCGCCGACCGCCTGAGCCCCTGCATGCCGGCGCAGCCTCGCTGCGTCGGCACTCCCCTGACGCAAAAACACCATACGGGAAATTGCGCGTGCCGCCAGCGCCGCAAGGCACTAGAATCCGCAGCCTAAGTGATCGTCCGGCCGCCCCTGCGCGCCGCGATACCATCTCATCTATCGGCCAGGAGACCCCAGATGGGCGCCCAGTGGAAAGCCAAACCCAAAGAAGCCGCCGCCAATGCCCGAGGCAAGATCTTCGGCAAGCTGGTGAAGGAAATCATGCTCGCCGCGCGTAACGGCGCCGACCCGGACATGAACCCCAAGCTGCGCCTGGCCGTGCACCAGGCCAAGAAAGCCTCGATGCCCAAGGACACCCTGGATCGCGCCATCAAGAAAGGCGCGGGGCTGTCCGGTGAAGTGGTCAACTACGAACGTACCCAGTACGAGGGCTTCGCTCCGCATCAGGTACCGGTGATCGTCGAGTGCCTGACCGACAACGTCAACCGCACCGTCGCCGAGATCCGTGTGCTGTTCCGCAAGGGCCAGCTCGGTGCCTCCGGCTCGGTCAGCTGGGACTTCGACCACGTTGGCCTGATCGAAGCCACCACCGAAGAGGGCGCCGACCCGGAACTGGCCGCCATCGAAGCCGGCGCGCAGGACTTCGTGCCCGATGACGAGGGCTCGACCCTGTTCATCACCGACCCGACCGACCTCGACGCCGTGTGCAAGGCGCTGCCGGAACAGGGTTTCACCGTCAACTCGGCCAAGCTCGGCTACCGTCCGAAAAACCCGGTAAGCAGCCTGACGCCGGAGCAGATGGAAGAAGTCGAAGCCTTCCTCGAGGCTATCGACGGCCATGATGACGTGCAGAACGTTTATGTCGGCCTCGCTGGCTGAGAACCTGTTTACGATCTGCTGCGCGTCGGCCGGGCGTTGTTTAAAACAGGCCCGGCTCTAGCTCGCTAGATCGTAAAAAGCTTCTAAGGCGCCACGGGCGCCCTGACCGGGCCTCTTTTCCATGACGACCACCCTGCATATCGCCGCTGCCTGCCTGTTCGACGAACGAGGCCGCCTGCTGCTAGTGCGCAAGCGCAACACTCGTTTCTTCATGCTGCCCGGCGGCAAACGTGAAGCGGGCGAAGACGCGCTGTCGGCGCTCGAGCGTGAACTACTAGAAGAGCTCGAATTACAACTGGGCGCAGACGCCCTGCAACCGCTCGGCCAGTTCCAGGCGCCCGCGGCCAACGAGGCCGATACCTGGGTGCAGGCAGACATCTATCGCGCCGCCCTGCCCCACACGGTGCAGCCGGCCGCCGAGCTGGAAGAGCTGCGCTGGCTCGACACCAACCAGCCCCTGCCCGATGACCTGGCACCGCTGCTACGTGAACAGGTGCTGCCGGCTCTGCAACGCCTGCCGTCCCTGTAGGACCGTCGCCAGCGGCATCAAAAAACGCTCCCGGCAGTTTCTTGATCCACGACAACGCGGGTGACAACGCCAGCGATTAGGCTGCGCCGATAAACAGAACCATTCGCCTTGCCTGCAAACCCCACAGGAAACGAGGTTTGCCATGAGTATCACGTCCGCCCAGATCTGCCAGGCCGCCGACCAGTTGCAGGGCTTCGTCGGCTACAACGCCAAGACCGAGCAGTACCTGCTGCGTTTTTCCGAAGACAGCTTCGGCCTCGACGTACCGGCCGACACCATCACACCCACTTGCGAATACGTCTGGCACGCTGACGACGGTGAGCTGATGCGCCTGGATCGCCAGCGTCTGGCCTGGCTACAGGAACAGCGCATCGATGACCGGGTCAACCTCAGTGAACCACTGCGCGTCTATCTGCGCCGCAGCGATTTGCCGGAGATCCGTGCGGAGCGGCGGCGCCTGACACCGGCCTGAGATTCAGCCAGTTTCGGGGCATTCGGTGCGCACGGCGCACCCTACGGCAGAGTCGCGTCAAACGTCACCGTACGGCAACTACCCGTAGGGTGCGCCGTGCGCACCAACCCGCGTATACCTCAACCCAATAAGCGCATCGAGACGGCGCCAAGACCCACGCCGATCAGCAGCAATACGACTCCGCCCAGCCACAGCTTGCCCGCACTGTTCGCCGGTGGCGCGGCAACGGGCGCGGGTTTGGCCTGAGCCGCACGCAGCGGATTGGCAGCCGCCGGCACTGCCTTGGCGCTGGCACGCGCTGCTACCTGCGGCACCGGGGCGATCTGCGTAGCGCCACCGCCAGCCACCTTGGCAGCCAGCGCAGGCGGCAGGTCCGCCACGCGCATGAACTGGGTGGCATCCTCGTCGGGCGCATCGCTCACGTTCACTTTCGGCCCGATCACCAGCAGCGTCACCGTGCCCATCTTCAACTGATCGCCAGGTTGCAATACGGCGGTCCTGACCTTCTGCTGGTTGACCAGTACACCGTTGGCCGAGGCAAGGTCCTTGACCTCCAGCACGTCGTCCTTGAGAAAGAACTCGCAATGCCGGCGCGACAGTTCCAGATCGCTGAAGCACAGCTCGCACTTGCTCGAACGACCGAAGGTCATCGAGCCGTGGATATGAAACTTGCGCCCCTGGTGCTCACCCTGGATCACCTGCAGAAACCAGCGCGGCGCAGCAGCCTCGGGCCGGGCAGCGCTTTTCGCCGGGTCGATCAGCTGCAGCTCGACGGCGCCCAGGCGCAGGCGATCACCATCGCGCAGCTGAAAGCGCGTACCGACACGCTGGTCGTTGACCCAGGTTGCGCCCTGACCGGCATCGCTCAGGTAGTAGTAGCCGTGATCCTGGCGGATCTCGGCGTGGAAGCTGGCGATTCCGGCATCGCCAAGCACCAGCTGGTTGCGGCTGTCCTGACCGATGGTGAGGCGTTCGTCGGTCAGCCAGACCGGCGCTTGGCGGTTATCCAGAAACTGCAGTCTGAGCATCGTGGTCGCCTCGGGTCAGTCGAATAGGTTGTTCAGCAAGCGCTTGATCGGGTTCTGCTGGGCCGGCTGCGCGCTGCGTGGGCGGCTCGCCGCCTGACGCACGCGCTGTTCGTGGCTGTCATAAAGGGCCAGCAGCCGTTCGTTGTCGGGCTCGGCCTCGAGGCCTTGCTTGATCTGTTCCAGCGCCAGGTTGTATTCACGCCGCGCATAGGCGGCCTCGCTCTGTTCGATGAAACGCTGCGCCACCCGGTTGATGCCAGCCAGGGCCAGCAGGTTGTCCGGTTCCCAGCCAAGCACTTGGCGGAAGTAATGCACCGCGCTGTCGTCCTCCGGCAGGATCAGCAAGCCCTCGGCGAGGCGTTGCTCGGCCAGGTCGAGATATTGCTGGATACGTGCCTGCAGCACGCGCTGCAAACCGTCGTTGGCCTGCTGGTTGTCCTCGTCCAAGGCCAGCGTCTGGCGAAAATAGTAGTCGGCGTTGTCCTGCGCAGGGGTCAGCAGGTGCCCCTCGCTCAAACGCGTTTCAGCCAGGGCGAGCAACCCGGCGATGCGCTGCTGCAGCTGCCAGTAGTAGCCACCTATGCTCCCCACGGCTAGCAATAGCAGGCCAAGCACGGCCCAGGGCAGCCAGCGCCGCCGGGAGGGACGAGGCAGCAGGCTGACGGCCGGGCTCAGACGGGTCTGGTCCTGATCGGCGTCCTGCAGCTCATCGAGGCTGGCCAGCAGCACGTGGCAGTCGGCGAAGCGATCTTCCGGGTCCTTGGCCAGCATGCGGTCGAGTAGCCATTGCAGTTCGCCCAGCGGCTCCGGCAACGGCGGCGCTTGCAGCTGCAGCTGGTTCATCAGGGTCTGGGTGTAGTTGCCGCCGCGAAAGGGGTTATGCCCGCTGAGCATTTCCAGCAGGATCACGCCCAGGCTGTAGATGTCGCTGCGCGCGTCCAGCGCCTGACACTGCGCCTGCTCGGGGCTGCTGTAGGCCGGGCTGCCGACGACTATGCCGGACTCGGTCAGTTCGCTGTCGAGCTGCAGCTCCTTGGCCACGCCAAAGTCGCTGAGCACCGCGGTGCCATCGTCACGAAAGAGGATATTGCCGGGCTTGATGTCGCGGTGCACCAGGCCCTTGTCGTGCACCAGTGCCAGAGCGCTGGCAATCTGCCGGACGATACGCAGCGCACGCGCCGGCTCCAGGCGCTGGCCCTTGTACTGAGCCAGATCACCGCCCGCCAGGTACTCCATGGCGAGAAAATGGCGGCCGTCATCCAGTTGGTCGATACGGTAGATGGTGATGATCGAAGGATGCTGCAGGGAGGCGACGGTATGACCTTCCTTGATAAAGCGCTGGGTGAAGGCTGCGTCCTCGCGGTGCAGCAGCACCTTGAGCGCCACCTGGCGCTGCAACGCCTGCTCGGTAGCCAGATAGACCTCGGCCATGCCGCCTTTGCCCAGGCGGTGATGAATGCTGTAACCGGGTACGCTGATGGAAGGCTGACTCATGCGGCTCGACTGGCGCTCAGGGTTGAAGGGATTTGAACAGCTTGCGCAGCAGACCGGGGATCGGCACTTCGCGGGGTTCGGTCGTCGGGCCAAGGCCGAGGACGATGCAGCTGATATTGTCTCTGCCGCCATGGCTATTTGCCAGCCCCACCAGTTGCTCGACCATCGCCTCCAGCGTGTCCGCTTCGGCGCAACAGCGCTGGATGGCAGCGTCGTCCAGCTCGTTGGTCAGCCCGTCACTGCACAGCAGCAGCAGTTCGTCCGGCGCCAGTCGGACCCGCAGCAGACCGACTTCAGGCGCCTGCCCGACCTGCCCCAGGCACTGCAGAATCACGTTGCGGCGCGGGTGCTCGCGCGCCTCCTCGGCGCTCATCCGGCCAACGTCGACCATGGCCTGGACCCAGCTGTGGTCGTGACTGAGCTGCTCGATATGTTCGCTGCCGATGCGATAGGCGCGGCTGTCGCCGACCCAGGCCAGCTCGAATTCATCCCCGTCCTGGCGCACGGCAACCAGGGTGCTGCCCATGCCGGCCTCGCCCGCACCAGGCTGCGCCGCCGCTATGATTGCCAGATGGGCGGCATGCACCGCTGCAAATAGCTCCTCGCCCTGTTGCACGGCACCCACCACTTCCTCCAGCGCCAGGGCACTGGCCACCTCGCCACGCGCGTGCCCGCCCATGCCATCGGCCAGCGCCCACAACCCCAGATCGGGACGACAGACCACGGCATCCTCGTTATGCGTGCGTACCTGGCCGGCAACGCTCTGCGCAGCGAACACCACGGATACAGGGGAAGGCTGAGACACGCGGCGAATCCTTGAGCAAAATGCGATTACCCATGATGCGGCGACGTGAACGGGCTGTCACCGCCCGCAAGGCCGTAAATGCGCAACCGTTAACCAAAATGCGATGGTTAAATACGCCGCCAGATGCTTCCCGCCTGAACCCATGATCACACCGCGCTTTCGCTGTCTTCCCCTGCAGTTGCGACCTCTGGTCGACAAGTTCTACCGCGACCACCGCTCGCCGATGCGCAGCCAGGCGGGGGATGAACTGTGGGTGGCGCAAAGCGCCAGCGAGATCGTCGCCGCCCTCAGCCTTCGCCCGCTAGCAGGCGGGCAGTGGCTGACCGGCCTGTTCGTCGCCCCTGCGCTGCGACGCCAAGGCGTGGCAGCAGCGCTGCTCGGCCACAGCCTGGCGCTGCATCTCGAGCCCGTCTGGCTGTTCTGTCATCCCGAGCTGCGCAGCTTCTATCAGCGCCTGGGTTTCGAGGACTGTCAAAGCCTGCCGACCGAGCTGGCCGAGCGGCTGACCCGCTATCAGCGCAACAAATCGCTTGTCTCGCTGCGCATCCACTGAGCAGCCTATCGGCCTGGGCGAAAATACTGGCACTTTGCTCAGGAATGCCCCTTGCCATTAGCGGTCAAAGCTCTGCATGCTTGTTCCATAACAACGAAAAGAAACGCTATGGCTACCCAGACCGCTCGCTTGCTGAAGCGCCTGCGCAACGATTTCCAGCTATCGATCATCACCCTGATGGGGCTGTTCGGGGTCATCGGCATCTCGCCTTATGCCGTCTACCGCCTGCTACACGGCAACTACCTGGTCGGTATCGCCGACACCGTCATCGTCTTTTCCACACTGTTCGCCGTGCTCTATGCCTGGGTCACCCGCGACACGGTCAAGCCCGGTATCTACCTGGCGGCCGTGTTCTCTGTCGGCGCCACGCTGATCGCCATCAACCTGGGGGTCAACGGCCTGTTCTGGATCTATCCGCTGATCCTCTTCAACTTCTTCATGGTCACCCCTGGCAAGGCCCTGCTGGCCACTGCGCTGGTGCTGGTCAGCCTGGTCAGCCATGCCCTGCTGGTACCTGGCAGCGTGTTCGAAAGCCACTACCAGATGGTGTCGTTCCTGGTCACCTGCATGATGGCCAGCGTACTCAGCTTCATCTTCGCCTTTCGCACCCGCAACCAGCGCGACCAGCTGCAATCGCTGGCCATTCATGACCCGCTGACCGGCGCCCGCAACCGCCGGGCGATGAACGAAGAACTGAAGATCGCCATGGCCAGCCATCGCCGCCACAGCGACAGCTACGGCTTGCTGGTGATGGATCTGGATCACTTCAAGCAGATCAATGACCGCTTCGGTCATCACGTCGGCGACCAGGTACTGGTGGCCTTCGTCGAACTGATCAAACGCTGCTCACGCAAGGAAGATCGCTTGTTCCGCTTTGGCGGCGAGGAGTTTCTCCTGCTGCTGCCCAACACCGAGCTGACGGGCCTGCAGGCCGCGGCGCAGAATCTGCTCAGTTGGGTGGCGCAGGAGCTCAAAAGCCCAGGCGGCGCGGTGACCGTCTCCATCGGCGGCGCCATTCTACATAGTGGCGAGCACTGGGAGAGCTGGCTGCAGCGCGCGGATGAATGCCTGTATCGCGCCAAGAGCGAGGGGCGCAATCGCGCAGTGATCGCCGACGCTTCAAACGATCAGAGCAAGACTGCCAAGAGCCGCTGAGGCGTCAGCGGCTGCGCTGCTGCTGATAACTGCCACTGCCGGGCTGGCGCTCGATGATCAGCCCGCCCGGATATTCGGTGCTCTGGCGGATGCCCCCACGGCTTTCGCTGGAATAGCTGCCATAACTGCTTTCCTGACGCACGCTGCCCTGCGGCAGACGCTGCCCGCCATAGAGGTTGTGCTGCTCATACCTTGAAGAACCCGAGACGCTACCGCTGGCCCCTGGGCTGACGTAGCTCTTGGGAATGACGCGAATGGTCTGCGGCTGATCGGCGAACGCAGCACTGGCGAACGCCGTCGCCAGGATCAGGACAAGCGAGCGAATGAACATGAGCAACTCCCCTTCGAGTCAGGGCCAGACGTCACGCGCCTGAGCCGAAAATCATCATCACACCGGCTTTGACAGTAACGCGAGGGAATTTTCAGCGCTGATACGACAAAGGGTCAGCCGAAGCTGACCCTTTGCTGGAAATGGTGCCGGAGATAGGAATCGAACCTACGACCTTCGCGTTACGAGTGCGCTGCTCTACCGACTGAGCTACACCGGCGGGAAACGTCGGCATTATGCGAGTTGCCACGCTCGCGCTCAAGTCGCTACGACGTCAGCTGTCGAGCAGTTCGATGCGATCATCGTGGATGCGGATCAGGCCTTGCTTGTAGAGACCGCCGATGGCCTTCTTGAAATTGCCCTTGCTGACCCGGAAATGCTCGGAGATCAGTTCCGGAGGGCTCTTGTCACCCAGTGCCAGCACACCGCCCTGCGCACGCAGTCGTTCGATGATCTGCTCGGCCAGGCCGCTGGCGGCTTCGTGACCGATGGGCTGCAGGCTCAGGCTGATCTTGCCATCAGCACGCAGCTCCTTGATGTAGCCCTTCTCGCGCATACCGCTGCGGATGAACTTGAACAGCTCGTTCTTGTGGATCAGGCCCCAGTGCTTGCCGTCGATGATGGCCTTGAAGCCGAGGTCGGTACGCTCGACCACCAGCAGGTCAACTTCCTGGCCGACCTGGTAGTTGGCCGGCACCTTGTCCAGGTGGCGATCCAGGCGCGCGGTGGCGGTGAGGCGACGGGTGCGTTTGTCCAGGTAGAGGTAGATCACGCAGTAGTCGCCGATCTGCAGCGGGCGCTTCTCTTCAGAATGCGGCAGCAGCAGGTCCTTGGGCAGGCCCCAGTCGAAGAACAAGCCGACGCGGTTGATGTCCACCACCTTGAGGCTGGCGAACTCACCGAGCTGGATCTTCGGTTTCAGCGTGGTGGCGATCAGCTTGTCTTCGCTGTCGAGGTAGAGAAACACGTTGAGCCAGTCATCGACTTCGCTCGGCGTGTCCTTGGGGATGTAGCGCTTGGGCAGGAGGATTTCGCCATCCGCACCACCGTCCAGGTACAGACCGAAGTCGGTGTGCTTGACCACCTGCAAAGAATTCATCCGCCCAATCAAGGCCATCGCGTTTCACCTCACCAAAACAGCCGGCCATTCTACCCGAGTTAATCCGCGACCGGGCCGGCGTCGTAGCGAATCGACGGCCGGTCGAATGGTGGTGTAAGTGACTGGGAAACAAGCCATAAGTTGCCGCGAAAAGCTGGCCAGGCGCAGCCTTATGGTATTCACCGGGGCGATTAACCAAGCAGAAAGGGGCCGCTTGAGGCATAATGGCCGGCCGCCCTTCTGAAAGAGATCAAGGTCATGGCCACCCTGCGCGTGAAGTCCTCCTCCAGCAAAGTCAGCAAACCCGCCGCTGCCGTGGAAACCCGCGAGTCCATCGAGGCGCAGATTGCTGCCTTCCTGCAGGGCGGCGGCGAGATCCAGCAGATCGCCAAGGGCGTCAGCGGCCAGACTTACGGTGGCACTCGCCAGATCACCATCAGCAAGAAGTGATCGCCTCGGGTGTGCATCGCACACCCAGCCCCTCCCCGCTCAGGGCACCTCTTAAAACTACCTGCGTTGTCATCGCTGCGTTAAAAACAGGCTCGTGCGCGAGTCCGATCAAAATGCTCATTTACAACTCGTAAACTGCGCTTTTTCGCCTGTTTTTGCGGGGCCGCCATCGGTATTGCGCTGACTGCCTCGCCTACGTTTTTAGAGGCACCCTTTACTCGCTCGTCAGCCCCAGGCGCAGCAACTGCCCTTTCGGCGCATCCGTCAGCACGTAGATATAGCCGTCCGGCCCCTGCCGTACGTCGCGTACCCGTGCGTTGAGCGATTGCAGCAGACGTTCCTCATGCACGATCTTGTCGCCATCGAGCTGCAGGCGAATCAGCGCCTGGCCGGAAAGTGCGCCGATGAACAGGTTGTGCTGCCAGGCCGGGAAACGCTCGGCATCGTAGAAGGCCATGCCGCTGATGGCCGGTGATTTTTCCCAGACGTGATGCGGCGGCTCGGTACCAGCCACGGTTTTGCCCTTGGCCTCGGGAATCGCCAGCATCGAATAGTTGATGCCATGGGTCGCCAGTGGCCAGCCGTAGTTCTTGCCCGCTTCGGGAACGTTGATTTCGTCGCCGCCACGCGGGCCATGCTCATGGGTCCACAAGCGACCACTCCAGGGGTTGAGCGCCGCACCCTGCTGGTTGCGATGGCCGTAGGACCAGATTTCCTCACGCGCGCCGTCGCGGCTGACGAAGGGGTTGTCCTCGGGAATGCGCCCGTCCGGGAAGATGCGCACCAGCTTGCCCTGCAGCTTGTCGAGGTCCTGCGCGGTGGGGCGATTGTTGTTGTCGCCCAGGGCAATGAACAGGTGGCCGTCGCGGTCGAACACCAGCCGCGAACCGAAGTGCGTGCCACTGGACAGCTTGGGTTGCTGGCGGAAGATCACTTCGAAGCCTTCCAACGCCGTGGCATCAGCCGACAGCTTGCCACGCCCTACGGCCGTACCTGCCGCGCCGTCGCCCTCCTCGGCATAGGACAGATAGACCAGGCGGTCCTCGGCGAAGTCAGGCGACAGCACCACGTCGAGCAGGCCGCCCTGGCCGACGGCGAAGACCTTGGGCACGCCGCGCAGTGGCTGCGATACCTCGCCCTCGGCGCTTACCCGGCGCAAGGCACCTGGCCGCTCGCTGACCAGATAACCCTGGCCATCCGGCAGAAAGGCGACGGCCCAGGGGTTGGCCAGACCTTCGGCGACGGTGTGAACGTTCAACGGCCCCAATTCGGAGCTCAGTTGGCGGTCTTCGGCGAAGCTGTACTGATAACCAAACAGTGCGAGCAGACCGAGGGCTGCGAGGGGTTTCAGGCGCGGCATCGTGGCGTCTCCATGCGTCAGACAGGCGGCCATAGTGCAACAGCCCCTCAGCCGTGGCAGCCCCGCAAAAGTTTCCTCAGGTTTCAGTCGTTCAGGTAGCGCTGCTCGATACGCAGGTATTCGCCGCTCTCTCTGAGCATACGAAGGCCCTCGTCGAAACGCCGACGTTGTTCGTCCCGGCGAAAGCCGACACGGTATGGCGTCGGTGGGAAAATATCGAACCAGGCCAGTGGCTGGGTCACGTCGACCTGATCATCCACCTCGCGATCCAGGTGGCGGATGATGCGCTTGTCGCCCACCACCACATCGGTGCGGCCGCTGTAGAGCAGGCGATTGCGATTGATCTGCAGCGCCTCCTCACGGTAGCGCGGATTGTTCATGGCCATGCGCTCGAACTCTGGCCCCATCAGCAGTCGCGCACGCTGAAAGGCGCTGACCGCGTACTGACCGAGGTCGGCGATCTGCTCGATGCGATATCCGCGCTTGGCCAGCGCCACCGCCACGTTCTGGTAATGGATGTAGACGTCCGAATAGAAGGCCTGCACGCCACTGCGCTCGTGAGTGGTGGTAATGGCGTCGATCTCGCCGCGGCGCAGCATCAGGTGCAAGCGCTCTATCGGCGCGTAATAGGCGGTCACTTCAAAACCGGCGTTGTGCGCAGCACGCTCCACCAATTCATATTCCAGGCCACGCGGCTCACCTTCGTAGACATAAGGCGGCTTGTGCGTGCCGAAGCCGACGTGCAGCGCTTGCGCCGTCGCCGTTACGGCCCAGCACGACAACAGCACCACCATCCACCCTCTGAACATGCTACCTCCAGCAACGGCTCTGCCAGAGCATAGCCCCCATGCGCCCCTCATAACCAGAATGGATGCCGGCCGATTCATTCCGCTTTGCCCTATCGCGGCTAGACTGGCTGCACGCATTTTGCGCCTGCCTTCAGGAGATCAAGACCATGCTCAAAGCCGAATACCAACAACGCGGCCCGGTGCCGCAGGACGTGATCAGCGCGGTGCCACTGCAGTTGCCGGAACCCGCTGCCGGACAAGTGCGGGTCAAGGTACTGGCTGCACCGATCAACCCGTCCGACGTGCTGACCCTGACCGGCGCCTACGGCATGCTGCCGCCACTGCCGGCCGTGGGTGGCAACGAAGGCGTCGGCAAGGTCGAGGCGCTCGGTGAAGGCGTGAGCAACTTCAAGGTCGGCCAGACCGTGCTGTTGCCGGTCGGTTGCGGTACCTGGGTCACGGCTCTGAATGCTCCGGCGGAAAAACTCATCCCGCTGCCGGATGCCGACCCGCTGCAACTGGCCATGCTTACCGTCAACCCACCCACTGCCTCGCTGCTGCTCAGCGAATTCGTCGACCTCAAGCCGGGCGACTGGGTGATCCAGAACGCCGCCAACTCCGGCGTCGGCAGCTATCTGATTCAGCTGGCCAAGCTGCGCGGTTTCAAGACCATCAACGTGGTACGCCGTGATTCGGCCATTGCCGGCGTCGAGGCCGAGGGCGGTGATCTGGTGCTGGTGGACGGCCCGGACCTGGCCAAGCGTGTGCGCGCAGCCACTGGCGGCGCCGAAGTTCGCCTGGGTATCGATGCGGTCGGCGGCGTCAGCACCGACAACCTGGCCGCAGTGCTGGCCAACGGCGGTGTATTGGTGAACTACGGCATGATGAGCGGCCAGGCCTGCCAGGTCTCTCCCGCCTCGTTCGTGTTCCGTGACGTGACCCTGCGCGGTTTCTGGCTGGCCAAGTGGTTCCAGCAGGCCAGCCCGGCGCAACAGATGAAGGTGTTCGGCGAACTGGTGCAACTGATCGCCAGCGGCAAGCTGAAGACCCGCGTCGCGGCGACCTATGACCTGGAACACATCAAGGACGCCGTAGCCGCTGCCGCCAGCGGCGAGCGTGACGGCAAGATTCTGCTGGTGCCCTGAGACTGACAGCGCACCCTGCCTCCGACGTGCACCCGGCGCCCCTGTTCCCCTAGGGGCGCCCTCTCTCCTACCGCCCCCCAACGGCGTTTTGCCTGCGGCGAGTACGCCCTGTGCAGGGCAGGCCACTGCCATGCGCCTGCTTTATGTGCAGCGCGAAGCCGCCCAGCCAAAGCAGCTGATATCCGTGGGGAATAAGGCAAAGTACTTTTTTCCGTGCTAGAACCTATGGGGTTGGTCATTTTATGGCCAATGGCCAATACCCCACTGACTCGCCGGACTGTCACTGATGAAAACTAAAAAAGACGCCGTAGCCCCCGCAAAGGAAGCCACCCTGGCCGATATCGCCGACAACCTGCTGGCGCCACCCGCGCTGCCGGGGCACAGCGTTAGCGGCGAGCAGTATCTGTATTTCACCGAACGCGATATCGAGCGCATCCTCGATAACCTCGATGGCCTGCGCAACATGGTGTTCCCGCTGGGCGAGCCGCTGGACGAAGGCGAGTCGAGCCGCATCCAGCAATTTCCCTCGGTGTGCCTGATCGGCCTTGGCCGCTGCGGCTCGAACATCGCCCTGGACGTCGCCTCCCTGGTCTACAACGCGCGCCAGTTCTATCTGGAAGAGTTTCACAGCGAAGCCACTGCCACCATCGAGCAGGCCTCACGCCCCAGTCGCTGGATTCGCAGCAACCTGCTGCGCGCGCCGCGCAAGAGCAGCAAGCCGGTATTCCTGATCGAGCCGCTGGTGATGCTCGGCGACCTGGACAAGGACATCGCCGGGCGCATCCGCTTCTCGCGCAAGGGCGAGATGAGCGGTTTTCTCGACGACTACAGCAAGATGAAGATCATGGACCTGTCCGAGGTGCATGCCGGCGGTGCCGGTAACGCGCCGATCCTCGGTCAGTACCTGGCCAAGATCATCCTTAACAAGGACACCCAGCGCTTCTCCAACGAAGACTGGAAGTTCATCCACAGCTACCTGATCGATTCCTGCGGGATCAAGGCCAACCAGTCGCGGCTGTACTTCTATATCTTCAGCGCCGGCGGCGGCACCGGCTCGGGCATGGCCTCGGAGTTCGGCCTGGCGCAGCAGTTCGCCTACATGAGCAAGACCTTCGACAGCAAAACGCCGGACGATGGCGAGGCCGAACGCGAACGTGGTTTCGTCTTCGAACCGATCTTCACCAGCGGCATCTGCATCCTGCCGAACATTTCCGACCAGCGCAGCGAGATGTCAGAGGCCCTGCACATCAACGCCGGCCGCCTGCTGTGCAAGTACCTGGCCGAGGAATGGGACTTCTCCTACAACTTCGACAACGAGCAGAACAGCGCCGAAAGCGTGATGCGCCGCATCCGCCCGTGGAACGCGATGATGCTGATCTCCAACGACATCATGCGTTACGCCGAGGAAAGCGGTGACGGCAGCATCCACAACATCGACGTGACCGCCATGGAGCGCCACGCCAACCAGTACATCTCGCAGCAGATCTTCAACATCCTAACTGCCCAGGCGGTGACCAGCGACTACGACCAGAACTACTTCCGCCGCGCCGGCATCGATATCGGCGAAACCATCCGCCTCGACGCCAACGACCTGTTCATGAGCCTGGCCGGCCCGGTGGCCGTGGCCTACGCCGAATCCGTGGTGCCCGAACAGCATGCCCAACTCTCGGAGAAATTCCGCGTATTGGACAAGGACCAAAGCCCGCCACGGCTGAACATCGACGACCTGTTCTTCCGCTCCATCGACCTGCCGCACTTCAACAAGGTCACCCAGGCCATCGAAGGCATCAGCCTGCTGCCGATCGAGTCCAAGCGCTATCGCCAGGCGCTGGAGCAGTACAAGTCCAGCGGCTACGACGCCACGCAACTGAGCGACCTGCACTTCTTCAAGAACTGCTCCTCGGTGGTGTCCATCGTCTCGCTGCCCAAGGACTACAAGCTGTCCTACATGGACCTGAACCGGCTCAAGACCCACCTCAACAACCTCTTCCCCAACACCACGCTCAAGCGCTACGCGCTGGTAATCGGCGCCTCGGCGAACCTGTCGCTGACCACCCTGATCGTCAAGAGCCCGTGCCTGTCGGACGACTTCCTGACCCTGATCGTCGCCTACATCAAGCGCTGCTTCGCCCGCGACCAGTACCGCTTCGACGACAGCCTGGACGACGCCATGCTCGATTTCATCGTCTCCGAGCGCTTCAACGAAGCGCAGCTCGACGCCATGCTCAACGAGCACGAAGACCCGGCGAAGATCCTCGACACCAATTGGTATGCGATCAAACCGATGTACGAGAAGAAGTACCGCGAGCTGATCCACGACACGGAGAAATTCGTTTCGATCAATGACATCCGCCTGACACGCGAAAGTGTCAAACAGGCGATCAAGTACCTGCGCGAAATCTATCGCCACCGCATCGGCAAGACCCGGGTGATCTCGCTCAACGATTACGGAAAATAGGTGGTACGCGCGTGCCTGTGCTTCACTGATCAAGGCACGCCAGCCGCCGCCAAGCGGGGGGACTATGGAAGGACTATCGATCCGCTTTCTAGCCGACCTACCCGAGCAGGGCCAGCTCCTGCTCAATTGCGAACACGATCCCTGGCTGGTGGCACTGTCATACGTCATCGCCAGCGTCGGCAGCCTCAGCACGCTGACCATCGCCAGGCACCTCGATAACGTCCTGAGGCGCAGCATGCGTCTGGTCTGGGGGCTGCTCGGCGGGCTGTGCCTGGCCGGCGCCATCTGGTCCATGCACTTCATCGGCATGCTGGCCTTCCAGACGCCTGTCGCCATTCGCTATGACCTCGCCACCACCGTGCTGTCGCTGCTGGTGGCCCTGGCCGCCGCCCTCCTGGCCGTGTACTACATGGCCATGCCGCGTCCCGGCCTGAGCCGCCAGTTGCTGGCCGCCAGCATCATCGGCCTGGGTATCAGCGCCATGCACTACAGCGGGATGGCGGCGATCCGTTCGGAGGCCCAGGCCTACTACCACGGCGGCCTGTTCACCCTGTCCATCGTCGTCGCCATCAGCGCCAGCTTCGCCGCGCTGCTGCTCAACCGCTACGTGCGCCATGGCTCGCAGCTTCGCCAACGCTGGCTGAAGTATTCCGCAGCGCTGGTGATGGGCGCGGCGATCGCCTCGATGCACTACACCGGCATGGCCGCACTCAACCTGGTGGTGCCGGACGGCACGCCGCTGCAGTTGCGCAGCGCCGACAACAGCGTGCAACTGGTGCTTATCGTCGCCTCCATCACCTTGCTGATTCTCAGCCTGAGCCTGGCCGCGGCCTGGGCCGGCCGTAAGCTCGACGACAAGGAGCGCGACCTGCAACGGGTCAATACCCTGCTGGTGCAGCTCGATCAGGCCAAGGCCTCGCTGGAGCAGGTGGCGCATTTCGATCCCCTGACCGAGCTGCTCAACCGCCGTGGCTTCAACCGGGTGTTCGCCGCCACCCTGGACGAACACGCGGTCACCGGCCGCAGCCTGGCGGTGATGTTCCTCGATGTCGACCACTTCAAACGCATCAATGACAGCCTCGGTCACGATGCCGGTGACGAACTGCTGCGCGTGGTGGCGCAGCGCATCCGCAGTGCGTTGCGTGAGCGCGACATCATCGCGCGCTTCGGTGGCGACGAATTCTGCGTGGTCGCCAGCCTCGACAGCAACGCCGACCCACGCGCGCTGGCCGCACGCATGCTGGAGCACATGAAAGAGCCGATCAGCTTTTCCGGACGCAAGATCGTGATGACCACCAGCGTCGGCATCAGCCTGTTCCCGCAGGATGGCGGCAACGCCGACGAGTTGCTCAAGCATGCCGATCTGGCGCTGTATCAATCCAAGGGCAGCGGGCGCAACGTGGTGCATTTCTTCAATCCGCACCTGAAGCAGAAGGCCTCGTTCGAGCTGCAACTGGAAGAAGACCTGCGCCAGGCCCTGCAGCAGGACAGTGGCCTGACCCTGTTCTACCAACCGATCATCGATCTGCGCAGCGGCGTGCTGAGCAAACTCGAAGCCCTGGTGCGCTGGCATCACCCACAGCACGGTTTGCTGACACCCGAGCGCTTCATCGCCATCGCCGAAGCCAACGGCTTCATCGATCAGCTCGACAACTGGGTGTTGCGCCGCGCCTGTCTCGACCTCAACAGCCTGGACCGCCTCGGCTATCCGGGGTTGAAGATCGCGGTCAACTGCTCGGCGCTGAACCTGGCCAACGATCAGTTGCCTGGGCGCATCGAGCAGTTGTTGAACGCGACGCGTTGCCCCGCTCACTGCCTGGAGCTGGAGGTGACCGAGAGCGCACTGCTGAGCAACATCAATCGCGCCATAGGCCTGCTGGAAAATATCCGCGCACTGGGCGTCAGCCTGTCCATCGACGACTTCGGCACCGGCTATTCCTCGCTCGCCTACCTGCGCCGCCTACCGCTGGATACGCTGAAGGTCGACCGCTCCTTCATTCAGGACGTGGCCCACTCCAGTCAGGACCGCGAGATCGTCCACGCCATCATCGCCATGGCCCACGCCCTGCATCTGAAGGTCGTCGCCGAAGGCGTGGAAACCGCTGAGCAGCTGGCGTTCCTGCAGGAACGCGATTGCGATCAGGTGCAGGGCTACCTGTTCAGCAAACCGGTACCGCTGGAAGAAATTCTGGCCCGCTTCCCGCCGCATTACCGGCCGCTGGAACGGGTGGGCATGCGCTTCTAGGATCCTGAGGCAAACATCCGGTGCGCGCGGCGCCCCCTACCCAAACCGCGATACACCAATACGTCGTAGGGTGCGCCGTGCGCACCGAGCCAAATACCCATCACCAGTCCAACCACCCATCATGTGAATCGCGCTGCGCACAACGCACCCTACATGCGCAGGTGCCACTGCGCCAACCAGCCCAGACTCGCCTGCGTACCCACCTCGCCCGGCTTGTACTCGGCGCCCAGCCAGCCGCTGTAACCGCTGTCACGTAACGCACCGAGCAGCGCGGGGAACGCCAGCTCGCCGGTACCTGGCGCGCCACGCCCCGGCACGTCGGCGAACTGCACATGACCGATGCGCCCGGCCAGCAGGCGCATGCCTGCGGCCACGTCCAGCCCCTGACGCGCCATATGGTAGAGGTCGTACTGTACGGCCAGATTCGGGTGATCCACTGCACGCAGCAGCGCATCCAGATCCTCCGGCGTATTGATCAGAAAGCCCGGCATGTCGATCGGGTTGATCGCCTCCACCAGCACGCGGATACCCAACGACGCGAAGGCCTCGGCGCTCTTGCGCAGGTTGGCGGCCAGGCAATCCAGCGCCTGCTCGCGGCTCACGCCTTCGGCCAGGCGGCCGGGCAGCACATTGATGCAGGCCGGGCGCGCCATGGCGGCGTAGGTCAACGCCTCCTGCAGGGCGGCGTCGAACTCGGCCTGGCGCGCCGGCACGCTAGCCAGGCCGGGGCCACCACTCATCAGATCGCCTGCCGGCACGTTGATCAGCACAAGCGGCAGAGCGGTCAACTCCAGCACTTCTTTCAGGGCTACCGCTGGCAACTCATAGGGAAACTGAATTTCCACGCCATCGAAACCCGCCGTCATCGCCGCCAGCACACGCTCGCGCAGTGGCAACTCGGTGAACAGCATGGACAGGTTGGCCGCGATCTTCATGGGCACTGCTCCCGCAGCAGCTCCACCAGAGTGGCGGGGTCGCGTTCCAGGTTGCCCTGGCTGCCATGCAGACGCATCAGTTGCGCGGCGAGGCCGCTCATGGGCGTGGAGCTGCTCTGTTCGCGCGCCAGTTTCACTGCGGTGTCGAGATCCTTGAGCAACGTGCGTACATGCCACTTGATCGGCTCGAACTGGCTCGCTGCCATCTGCGGCGCGAGGATCTGCAGCGGCTTGGAGTCGGCGAAACCGCCGGCCAGGGCCGGGGCGATCAGGCTGGCATCGACGCCGGAGCGCTCGGCCAGCGCCACCACTTCGGCGATCACCAGCGCATTGCAGGCAACGATCATCTGGTTGCACACCTTGGTCACCTGCCCGGCGCCCACCTCCCCCATGCGCGTCAGACGCTGGCCCAGATGCGCCAACACCGGGCGCACGCGCTCCACATCCTCTTCCCGGCCGCCAGCCATGATCGCCAGCGTGCCGGCTTCGGCGCCCGGCGTGCCGCCGGAAACCGGCGCATCCACCCAGCGCATGCCTGTACGTGCCTCCAGCTCGGCGGCCATCTCACGGGTGGCTGCCGGCTCCAGGCTGGAAAAGTCCACCAGCAACTGCCCCGGCCGCGCGCCCTCGACTATGCCGCCCGGGCCGAACACCACCTCGCGCACCACCTCGGTATTGGCCAGGCAGAGCATCACCACATTGGCGTCGCGACACAGCTCGGCGGGGTTCTCCACACGATGCGCGCCCAGCTCCAGCAGCGGCGCGCACTTGTCCGGCGTGCGGTTCCAGATAGTCAGCGGATAGCCTGCGGCGAGCAGGCGGCGGGTCATCGGCAGGCCCATCAGACCAATCCCGGCGAAGGCCAGGGCGGGCAGCGTTGCAGTCATCGATCAACTCCAGGCAGTTCGTATCCAGCGCGCATCTTAACCCCGGAGTCAGTTGTGTGCTGCCGGGGCTGCATCGGCGGCGTCGGGCCACTATACTCCGCGCGCCTTCCCCGCTATTGAACCGGAGAATCCGACATGTTCAAGAACACCCTGGCGCTCGCCGCCGGCATCGCCCTGTCCGTATCCGCTGTATTCGCGCAAGCCGCCGACGTCCTCAAGGTCTCGGCCATCCCTGACGAAGCCCCCACCGAACTGCTGCGCAAGTTCAAGCCGCTGGGCGCTTACCTGGAGCAGGAACTGGGCATGAAGGTGGAGTTCGTGCCGGTGGCCGACTACGCAGCCGTGGTCGAGGCACTGGCCGCCGACCGTATCGACATGGCCTGGCTGGGCGGTTTCACCTTCGTCCAGGCACGCCTGAAGACCGGAAACGCCGTGCCGCTGGTACAGCGTGAACAGGACGCCGAGTTCACCAGCAAGTTCATCACCTCCGACCCGGCGGTGAAATCGCTGCAGGATCTGAAAGGCAAGACCTTCGCCTTCGGTTCGGTGTCCTCCACCTCCGGCAGCCTGATGCCGCGTTATTTCATGCTGCAGGACGGCATCAAGCCGGAAGACTTCTTCAGCCGCGTGGCCTATTCCGGCGCCCACGACGCCACCGCCGCCTGGGTGCAGGCCGGCAAGGCCGATGCCGGCGTGCTCAACGCCTCGGTGTGGCAGAAGCTGGTGGATGCCGGCAAGGTCGACACCGACAAGGTCAAGGTCTTCGCCACCACCCCGACCTACTACGACTACAACTGGACGGTGCGCGGCAACCTCGACGCCGACCTGCAGGCGAAGATCAAGGCCGCCTTCCTCGCCCTCGATCCGGCCAAGCCGGAACAGAAGGCAATTCTTGATCTGCAGGCCGCCAGCCGCTTCATCGAAACCAAGCCCGAGAACTACGAAGGCATCGAAGAAGCCGCTCGCGCCGCTGGCCTGTTGAAGTGAGCATCGCCCTGCGTGGCGTGGGCCTAGTCCACGCCAACGGCAAGGTCGCGCTCGAAGATATCGATCTGCAGATCAGCCCCGGCGAACGGGTGGCCATCATCGGCCCCTCCGGTGCCGGCAAGACCACCCTGCTGCGCCTGCTGGCCACCAGCCTGCAACCCACACGCGGCGAGCTCGACCTGCTGCAGCACAACCCCTGGCGCCTGGCTGCCCGCCAGCGCCAGCGTCTGCGCGCACGCATCGGTCTGATCCACCAGGCACCGCCTTTGCCACCGCGTCAGCGCGTGGTCACCGCCGTGCTGGCCGGCAAGCTTGGCCAGTGGTCAGTGGTCAAAGGCCTGCTCAACCTGCTGCATCCGCTGGATGCCAGCGGTGCCCAGGCCGCCCTGGCGCGGCTGGACATCGCCGACAAGCTCTACCAGCGTTGCGATCAGCTTTCCGGCGGTCAGTTGCAGCGCGTCGGCATCGCCCGCGTGCTGTACCAGGCACCGGAACTGATTCTCGCCGACGAACCGGTCTCGGCCATGGACCCGGTACTGGCCGGCCACACCCTGGCCGTGCTCAACCGCGAGGCAGCCGAACGCGGCATGACCCTGCTGGCCAGCCTGCACGCCGTCGACCTGGCGCTGGCGCACTTCCCCCGCATCGTCGGCATTCGCGATGGACGTATCACCTTCGACCTGCCGGCTGGTGACGTGCAGCCAGCGCAACTGGATGCGCTGTACGCCAACGAGCAACTGCAGGCCACGCCCAGCTCGCCCGTGCCGCCGCAACCGACGCATATCCCGCGATGCTGACCACTGCCCCACGCGACCCCGCCGCCCTGCCGCGCCTGCTGATCACCGTACTGGCGCTGCTGTTGTTGTGGCCGGGTCTGAGCCTGAGCGAGCTGGACCTGGCCGTGCTGGTCGATGGCGATAACACCCGCGCCATGGGCAACTTCCTCGCCGGCTTCTGGCCGCCTGCGCATGATGGCGAATTCCTCGCCCTGCTCGGCCGCGCCACCCTGGAAACCCTGGCCATTGCCACCGCCGGCATGAGCCTGGCACTGCTCATCGCCGTCCCCGCCGCGCTACTGGCCAGTCGCGCGCTGTCGCTGTCGGCCGTGCACCGTGGCGGTCGCCCGGCCTGGTGGGCGAACCTGGCGCGCTGGCCGGTGCGCGGCCTGCTGATCTTCCTGCGCAGCGTGCCGGAAATCGTCTGGGCGCTGCTGTTCGTCCGCGCCGTCGGCCTCGGCCCCACCGCCGGGGTGCTGGCCATCGCCATCACCTACGCCGGCATGCTCGGCAAGGTGTATGCGGAAATCTTCGAATCGGTCGACGCCCGCCCCACCCGCGCACTGCTCGGTGCCGGCAGCAGCCGCCTGGCCGCCTTCGCCTACGGCGTACTGCCCAATGCCGCCGGGGAAATGCTCTCCTACACCGTGTACCGCTGGGAATGCGCCATCCGCGCCTCGGTGATAATGGGCTTCGTCGGTGCCGGCGGCCTGGGCCAGCAGATCGACCTGTCGCTGCGCATGTTCGCTGGCGGCGAAGTGGCCAGCATGCTGCTCACCTTCCTACTGCTGGTGCTGCTGGCCGACCAGTTCAGCCGCCTGCTGCGCGCGAGGCTGACATGAGAGCCGGCAACCTGATCCTGCTCGCCGCCCTCCTCGTCGCGGTGGTTGCCTCGTTCCTCTATCTGGGCATCGACCTTGGCGCCCTGGTCGCTGGCGAC
This sequence comes from Ectopseudomonas toyotomiensis, assembly GCF_017167985.1. NCBI lineage: Bacteria > Pseudomonadati > Pseudomonadota > Gammaproteobacteria > Pseudomonadales > Pseudomonadaceae > Ectopseudomonas > Ectopseudomonas toyotomiensis. The sequence goes on from NZ_CP070505.1 coordinate 693,611, forward strand.
AGCCTGGCGCAAATGGGCAAGTACGCCAGCGGCTTCCTGCAGCCGGACTTCTCCACCGCGCACCTGCAGGCCATTGGCCGGGGCGCGCTGGAAACCCTGGCCATGTCCGCCATCGGCACCCTGCTCGCCGCCCTGCTCGGCCTGGCCCTGGCACTGCCGGCCGCCGGGCGCTTCGGCGGTGTCGCCATGCACCTCACGCGCCTGCTGCTCAACGCCCTGCGCGCCATCCCCGAACTGGTGTGGGCGGCGCTGATGGTGCTGGCCGCCGGCCTTGGCCCCAACGCCGGCACCCTGGCCCTGGCCCTGCACACCGCCGGTGTGCTCGGCCGGCTGTTCGCCGAAGCGCTGGAAAACACCCCGCGCGAACCCGCCGACGCCATCCGCGAAAGCGGCGGCGGGCGCCTCAGTGCGTTCTGCTACGGCACCCTGCCCGGCGTCTGGCCGCAGCTGGTGGCCTACACCTTGTACCGCTGGGAGAACAACATCCGCATGGCCAGCGTGCTCGGCTTCGTCGGCGCCGGCGGCCTTGGGCAGATGCTCTACATGTCGCTCAGCCTGTTCCAGGAAGCCCAGGCGGCCACGGTGATCCTGGCCATGCTCCTGCTGGTGCTGGCAGTGGATGCCTTGAGTGGCTGGGCGCGGCAGCGCTGGGTGAGCTGAGCCGATCAAAGCGTCGGGCCACTTGGCCAGCTCGTGAAGCGCCGTGACCATTCCGGCGCCACCGGCACAGTCGACGGAGCCAGGTTGGCGGTGCCGAGTAAACCGCCAGCAGTTGAAGAATGATGACCTTTCAAATAACGGATTGAATAGTCAGGCGTTGGAGGCATATAGCTTTCGCCAAGTTTGTGGCGACAAGCCTGTTTCCCGCCTAAATACACGGCAAAAGTGCGCCTGATCACAGAAGCCGTGACTTAGCGCAACGTCGCTTAAGGAACGCGTTGAGCAAAGCATAAATTGTTGCGCAGCCTTCACGCGTATGGCCGCTACGTATACCAAAGGGGTCATACCGGTCGTTTGTTTGAAGGCATGTGTAAAATGGCTGGCACTCAAACTGAGCAATGAAGCGAGCTCGATTGTTCGTATACTGTTACTGATATTGTTATTTACGAATTTATCTATGCGCGTCATCTGCCAGCTCGCCAACCCTCCGCGAGGCTTGCATGGGGTTTGTTTGTTATGCCTAGTGACCGTCAGTAAGTTAATTGCCTGATTAAGATAAGTCGAGGCGATATCAGGATCACGATAAATTGCCCTTTCCGTCTCCATTAGCAACATCAATAGTCGTCTTGCGTGCTCCGCACGATCAGGACGACCGACATCACTGTGACTCGACATAATACCTGTATCAATACTTTCGCTCATAGCTCACGCCCTGGATCAGGTGGTTTATTCATGAGTTACGTTTTCCTTACAAGCCAGACAAATGTTTGCTCAACACAATCGAGAGCATAATCATTTGAGGAATATTTTCGATGCTTGCGGCGCTGCCAAAAACTCACGAAAACCGCTCAAAGGAACAAACTGACTCAACCGGCACGTATCTACTACAACCAAAGGCCGTTTCTTGATCCCGTCTTATGGTCTCACTAATGGGTAAGTCAGAAGAACTGGACATCCAAATATCTGACATTTATTGCCAGCCAAACCAATCGAAACTCTAATGATTGCCCCGTGGCGCGACATCTTGACCGCCGAAGTCGAAGTTGGAGATATCTGCCCACGTACTGACGTTATCGCGCCCGGGCATCCAGTGTGCTGCCACCTACGGTGTCGTAGACGATGTCGAAACCTTCACCGGCCGTGTATTGCTCGACATAGGACTCCACACTCTGTACTTGGTAATTGATCGCCGTGGCCCCAAGCGAGCGAATGAAGTCGAGACTGGCCGCCGAGCCGGTGGCATAGACCTCGGCTCCACGCGCCTTGGCCAACTGCACGGCGACTTGGCCGACGCCTCCTGCGCCGCCATGGATCAGCACCCGCTGGCCGGCACGGACATTGGCCCGATCTACCAAGCCCTCCCAGGCGGTTATGAACACCAGCGGCATGGCAGCCGCTTCATGCATGCCAAGTGCGTGCGGCTTTGCCGCGATCAGCCGTGCATCCACGGCGATGTACTCGGCCATGGTGCCCTGGGCGCCGCCAATACCGCCGGCCATGCCGAAGACCTCCTGGCCAGGCGTGAAGCCCTCGACCGCCTCGCCAAGCTCGACGACAGTGCCAGCGAGGTCCAGGCCGAGCACCGCCGGTAGCGCCTGGCGGGCGTGGGCTCCGGCGCCGGTGGCGATCTTGGTATCGAGCGGATTGACCCCCGCAGCGTGGACCCGGACCAGGACTTGCCCTTTAGCGGGCACTGGGCGAGCGATGTGGCGTACGGCCAACGGGGCCTGGGCGGACTCGGCGATGGCGGCAAGCATAGTCTGATTCATGACGGGAACCTCTGATGGACTGGACGCTTACAGGTTGCCCCGCCTTCTCCATTCCGATAAGAAGCTAAATTTGCATATCACTTATTCCCCAGCGAGGCGCAATGGCGATGGACCTGTTCGACAGCATGCGCATCTTCGTACGCGTCGTGGAGCGTGGTTCGTTCTCCGCGGTCGCGCGCGAACTGAACACTGGGCAACCGACAGTTAGCAAGCAGATCCGTGCCCTGGAGCATTATCTGGGTGGGCCGGTGTTCGCCCGCAGTACCCGGCACCTGGCACTGACCGACCAGGGACGAAGTTTCTACAGGCACTGCCAGGAGATCCTCGGCCACCTCGAAAACGCCACCCGCAGTTTCGCCAGCGGCCAGGAGCAGATCGCCGGCCCTCTGCGGATCGCCGCACCGGTCAGCTATGGCAGGCTGTGCATTGCGCCGCTGATCGGCCCTTTCCTGCAACGCCATCCCGAGGTACGCATCGACCTGCGCCTGAACGACCAGAACGAAGACCTGCTGAAAGAAAACATCGATCTGGCGATCCGCATCGGCGTGGTGAAGAGCGAGGGGCTGGTGGCAGTGTCCCTCGGCACCAGCACACGACGCGTTTTTGCCTCACCCGCTTACCTGCAAAGCTACGGTACGCCGCGCGAGCCCGCCGACCTGACAGGCCACAACTGCATCGCATTCACCTTGCTGGAGCATTACGACCACTGGCACTTCAGCCGCGGGGCGCAGGGGCTGGATGTCGTCATCAAGGGCAACGTCACCAGCAACAGCAGCGAGGCCATCCGCGAAATGGTCCTCGCAGGCCTGGGCATTTCTCTTTCTCCGCAATGGCTGTTCGCCGCGGATCTCGAACAAGGCCGTGTGTGCAGCCTGCTCGGTGATTACCAGGCTAACGCGCTACCAGTCAGCGCCGTGTTCAGCCGTGAGCGACGACACTCGGCGCGGACACTGGCCTTCATCGACTTTCTCAGGGAGCACCTGTATCCGAGTTGTTCGTGAAACTCTGCACACCAAGGCCGGGAGGACTATCGCGCAAAGGGCTTCTCTTGGTCGACAGCGGCCCCCAACATAGTCCAGCTACTCCACCCTCTCCCATCTTTCAGCGTAAAGTCGCCACACCCCACACCTGCGGTTTCCGCTCAGACGAATGGGATCGAACAAGGAATCACCAACATGGACCGTTTACGCAGCATCGTCTCCGCCTTCGCGCTCTGCCTGCTCTCCCTCGCTCACGCCGACACGCGCCAACCTCAACCCTGCAACGCTGCATTGCTGGACTCACTGGCGACCCAACTGGGACAGCAAGGCTGGACGCCCCCTGACGGGCATGGCGACGGACCATTGGTGGCGGCTGCCTGCAAGTCTTGGCCGGATGATTCGGCGTTGTCCGTGGTGACCCTGGCTTACCGTGACGCCGAGGACACCACGCCAGAGGGCGAGCGCAATCTCAACTGGCTGGTGGCGAAGGTGGACGCGCAGAGCGGGCAGTTGCGCGAGCGACATGACGACTACCTTGGCGAAGATGCCGCACTGGAAATCGATGCTGGCAGCCTGTGGCTGGATACCGCGCGTTATCACCTGGCACCAGGCGTTCGCGCGTTCGGCGTGGTGATGCGCAGTGTCGCGCGCGGGGCAAGTTGTCCGGATGCCGGCTTCAATGACCTGCTGACGCTGGTGATGCCGCAAGGGCCTCGGCTAAGGCCGGTGTTTTCCACCTATCTGTACTCGTGGACGACGGTAAAAGGCACGTCCTGTGTGATGGACAGCGACTTCCAATCGGAGCAGGCCGACCTGACGCTGGGCCTTGGGTCCAAGCATGCCCATGGCTACGCCGACCTGGTGATAACCGCCCATGTTCGTGCAGGCCGGCAGGAGCCTGTGGTGCGCAAGGTAAGCACCACCGTCCGCTACGACGGCAAGCACTACCCGTTCGATCAATTCCCGAGCTTCTGGATGAGAGAGCCGCAGCCGTAACGACCAACAGGCAAAGACAGGTCAACCCCGCACTGCAGTCTAGACTCCTGAGTTTCAACCCAAGGTAGGAGACTCAGGATGACCAGCAAGAACACCATCTGCCTCTGGTACGAACGCGACGCGCTGGAGGCTGCGACTTTCTATGCCGAGACCTTTCCCGACAGCGCCGTGCTGGCCGTGCATCATGCTCCTGGCGACTACCCTTCCGGCCAGCAGGGCGATGTGCTGACGGTGGAGTTCAATGTGATGGGCATCCCCTGCCTGGGCCTGAATGGCGGCCCGGCATTCCAGCACAACGAGGCGTTCTCGTTTCAGGTGGCGACCGACGATCAGGCCGAGACGGATCGCCTGTGGCACGCGATCATCGACTACGGCGGCCAGGCCAGTGAATGCGGCTGGTGCAAGGACAAATGGGGTATCTCCTGGCAGATCACCCCGCGCATCCTCAGCGCCGCCATCGCCAGCTCCGATCGCGCAGCAGCCAAGCGCGCCTTCGAGGCGATGATGACCATGAGCAAGATCGACATCGCCAGAATCGAGGCAGCGTTGAAAGGTTGATCGGCAGGACCGATCAGGCGCGGGCGTTCTTCTTCTGCAGGATCAGCGACGCTTCGTTATAGGCGCTCTGGAAGGCGTCGCTGCCGATCCAGGTGATCGCGGCGTCTTCGTCTTCATCGTGGAAGATGCCGCGGTAGACGATCAGCAGGCCCATCATGAAATCGGTGGCGGCGTCCTCCGACTCCTCGGCGACCACCAGCTCCAGCACCGGGTATTGCAGGAATACCAGGCACAGGGCGAGCAGGCTGATGCCCTCGCCGGCTTTCATCGCCTGGAACAGGTCATCGAAATGCGCGGGATCGAAGCCATTCTCTTCGATGTCCTTGAAATCGAAGGTGCTCAGGTCGATCTCGACATCATCGAACGGCTCGTTGATCAGCGGGTTGGCGAGAATCGGGTGGACGACATTGGCCTGCGCCTTGGGCTTGCCCATGCGGTTCTGCCTGACTTTGGTCTTGGCCCGTTGGGCGCGCTTTTTCTGTTTGTCTGCGGATGCCATGGGGCGTTCCTCGTTCGGTACAGCCATGTGCATGGCGCGGAAAGTTCAGGCGCCATTGTATTCAGTCTTGGTCATGGCCTGCGGCTGAATTTGCAGACAGAGAGTCATGCATTGAAGAACGGGCTTGCCTCTTCGACTTCTACCTGTTTTCTTCGGGATGCATGGATGACGGGAGCCTGACCATGACGGACCGTGAACAACGCCACCACGACGGCTATGCGTTGCTGCGCCAGGCGGTTCCTGTCGAGTGGCTGGATGGCTTGCGCACCCTGTTCGATGCGGGTATCACCCCCTCGGATCAATGGCCGGTACCGCGCGGCGCAGACTGGCATCACTCACTGCTGGATGACGACGCCATGATTCAGGCCGTGTGCCGCCTGCCACAGCTGCTGGCAGTGGTCGGCGAGCTGATCGGCGAACGTTTCTTCCTCGCCCAGGTGGAGGGTCGTGAGCCACTGCCTGGTGGCGGTCATCAGCAACTGCATCGCGATCTGTCGGCGCAGCGCCCGGGCGATATCGCCAATGCCATGGTCTACTTCGACGACTACGGCCCAGGCAACGGCGCCACCCGTATCGTCCCGCACAGCCACCGTCCGCCTGCCGGCGAGCCCCCCTTCGACTTCAACGACGAGTCCCGCTCAGTGCAGCTTGCGGGTGCGGCCGGCGACATCCTGGTGTTCGATGTGGACCTGATACACGCCGGCAGCCTGAACCGGCTCGGCACACGTCGCCGCTCGATCCTGATCAGCTACTTCGCCGAGCCACTGTACGCGTCCTATCTGCAGACGCGCAGCCTGCGGGGGATTCGCATGGACGCGAGCGAACGCTTCGAACCTGCGGGTTTTCCTTGAGGTAGGTGTGAGCAAGGCGGTTGCTCGTGTCAGCAGGCGACACTGGCGTCTCTCGCCGGCGGCAGGCCGAACAGCCGGCGGTACTCCCGGCTGAACTGCGACACACTTTCGTAACCCACCGCGAACGCCGCACTGCTGGCGGTGGCGCCCTCCCCTGTCATCAGGCGACGCGCCTCAATCAGTCGCAGCTGTTTCTGAAATTGCAGCGGCGTCAATGATGTCTGGTTGCGAAAATGGTGATGAAAGGACGACGGACTCATACCGGCCACGGACGCCAGATGCTCCACCGGCAGCGGCCGGGTGAATTCGGTGCGCAGCACCTTCACCGCCCGTGCGATGCGCTGCGCATGGCCGTCCGGCCAGCCCAGGCGACTGATCGCCGGGCCATGTCGGCCAGCCAGCAGCCAGTAGTGCAGTTCGCGCACAAGCGAAGCATGCAGCACCGTCGCCGAAGCCGGGCGCTCGAGCAGTCGCATCAGGCGTAGTGCCGCTTCGGCGACTTCGCTATCGGTCGGTTCGATGCGGATGGGCTCCAGCTCCGCACTCGGCACCGCCTTCATCTCCTCCATCAATTCGGTGAGCAGTGCAGGATCGAGGTCGATCACCAGCGAGATGTACGGGACCTCGTGGCTCGCCTGGATGATCTGGCTGACCGTCGGTACGTCGGCGGTGATCAACAGCGAATCACCGGCGCTGAAGTTGAAGCTCCGGGTGCCCATCATGACGCGCTTGCTACCCTGCAACACCAGGCAGGCCAGAGGCCGGGTGATGGCGTAATCCAGCCCACTGGGCTCTGACGTGCGAATGATGGTCAAGCCGGGAATGGGCGTTTGGGCAAGCCCGCCGGGTTCGCCATGTCGATCCAGATAACCGCGGACGACCTCCAGCAGCGCTGCGCTCATCGTGGGCTCCTGATGCTGATCCAGAGCATGTCTTTTCCTCTTGGAGAAATAGGCAAAAAGCGTCGAGGTTTCGGTAACGACGGGGTTGCGCCACGAGCCACACAATGAAATCCCGTTCACCCATGAGAGGATTTTTACCATGACCAAGATCGCCATCGTAACCGGCTCCAGCCGTGGCCTCGGCCGCAACACTGCGCTGAACATCGCGCGTCAGGGCATCGATGTCGTCGTCACCTATCACAGCCAGGCCGACACCGCACAGGCCGTGGTTGCCGATATCCAGGCCCAGGGACGCAAGGCGGTTGCTCTGCAGCTCGACGCTGGCGACGTCAGCACCTTTCCGGCCTTCGTGCAACGCCTGCGCCAGGCGCTGAACGAGACCTGGCAACGCGACAGTTTCGACCACCTGATCAACAACGCCGGCCATGGCGACATGGCGTCGATTGCCGACACCACTGAAGCCCAGTTCGATGCCCTGGTGAACGTGCATTTCAAAGGGGTGTTCTTCCTCACCCAGGCGTTGCTGCCACTGATGGCCGATGGTGGTCGTATCGTCAATATCTCGTCCGGGCTGACCCGAGTGTCCTATCCCGGTTTCTCCGCCTACTCGGCGGTCAAGGGCGCAGTGGAAGTGCTCAGCCTGTACATGGCCAAGGAGCTGGGCAGTCGGGGTATCGCAGTCAACACAGTGGCGCCCGGTGCCATCGAAACGGATTTCCTGGGCGGAGCCGTGCGCGACATGCCGGAACTGAACAAGGTGTTCGCGGAGATGACGGCGCTGGGTCGGGTCGGCGTGCCGGACGACATCGGCCCGATGATCGCCAGCCTGCTCGGCGAGCAGAATCGCTGGGTCAACGCCCAGCGCATCGAGGTATCCGGCGGTCAGGCAATCTGAAGCCGAGACGCGCGCAAGGCCGGGGCGGGCGCACACGTGGCGCCCTGCTCCCAAGAGCTGGGCGCCAGCGAGGCACAGAGCCGCTCGGCATTGAAATCGAACCATCGCCGCCTACCGGCGGTCGATTGATTGAACGAGAGCGCCGGCCGCCGGGCCGAGGGGGGCCATCATGACCATTCGTTGCTTGCTCGCCGGGTGTTGCTGGTCCGAGGGCGTGACCATGCTGATGGGCAGGGAAACCTTTCTGTGTCAGTACTGCAGCCGCTGCGGCAGCCACCGCTACACACCGCAAAGCTGAACGACAGTAGGCGACCCATAGCCCCCCGCCCTGGCGCCAGTTACAGACGAAAGCGCGAGATGTTTTCCCGCAGTATCTCGCTGGTACGCGCCAGGCTTTCACTCTCCTGTTGCGTGCTCTGGAAAGCCGAGGCGGACTGTTCCGTACTGTCGCGTACAGAGATAATGCCCCGGCTGATCTGCTCGGCTACAGCGCTCTGTTGTTCGGAAGCAGTGGCTATCTGCTGGTTCATGCCGTTGATACGTTCGATCATGGCGACGATTCGTGCCACCGCCTCCCCCGCTTCAGACACACCGGATACTGATTGCGCGCTGGAGCCCTGGCAACGCTGCATGTAGGAAGAGGTTTCATCAGCTATCTTCTGCAGGCTGGCGATCAGCCCTTCGATCTCGGTGGTGGCTTCCTGGGTGCGCCGCGCCAGGCTGCGTACTTCATCCGCCACAACGGCAAAACCACGCCCTGCCTCACCGGCCCGAGCCGCCTCGATAGCGGCGTTGAGTGCCAACAGGTTGGTTTGATCGGCCACGGACTTGATGACGTCGAGGACGCTGCCGATGTTGCTGCTCTCGGCCTTCAGGCGACCCATGGCTTCGCTGGAGTTATCGATCACTTCGGCCAATTCACCGATCAGGCTCACCGCGTGGCCAGCCTTGCGCTGACTTTGCAGGGCCGCCTCGTCCGCCTCGCTGGCAGCCTGGGCTGCAGACTCCGCACTGCGCGCGACGTCCTGCACCGTTGCCGCCATTTCATGTACAGCAGTGACGATTTGCGCCACCTCACGCTGCGCGTTGGCCACGCTGGCAGCGTTGCGCAGGCTCGACTCGCTCAGTTCCTGACTGGAATGTGCCACCGTACGTGAAGAACTATCGATCTCCTGGGTGACCTGGCGCAGGTTCTGCTGCATGCGTTGCAGCGCGGCGAGCACACTGTTTTCCACAATGTCCACGGCTTTTTCCATGTTGCGCAGGTCGCCTTCGGCCACGCGCTGGGCAATCTGATTGAGATCGCTGGGTTCGGCCCCCAGAGCCTTGAGCAGATGGCGGCTGATCAAGTGGCCGAGCACGGCGGCGAGCACGAAGCTGAACACGGTGATCAACACCAGGACGTTGCGCTGGTGATGGTAATAGACTTCGTTGTCGACGACCCGCTGATCGGCCACCTCGTTGGTATGAACCAGGTACTCGTCGATCATGCGTGTCAGCTCTTCGAGCAGCGGCGTGCATTGCTCGCTGACCATGCGCATGGCTTGTGCATCTTCGCCTTTGAACAGATGCTCGGCGATGGTATGCGCCACCGGGCTGTAGCGCGCTTCGACCTGTTCGATGCGTGCGAGCATGTTACGCCCCACGTCCGAAACATCCTTGTGCGTGAGCATCGCTTCGCGCAGGGCCGCCAGACTGTCGACCACGTCCTTCTCGTACGCGGCTATGGACGCTCGGTACTGGCCTCGCGCTGCAGGCTCGGCATTGAGCGCGAGATTGCGCAGGGCGATGGCCCTGTCTTTGACCGTATCGCTGACATGGCTGGCCAGACGCGCCCGCGCCTCGACACCATTGATGTAGTCGGAGAACTCCCGATCAGCAGCCGCCAGGTTGTAGAGAGAGACCCCCGCGATTACCAGCATCAAAGCCAAAAGGCTGGCATAGCTGGCATAGAGAAGGCCGCGAGTGGAGAAGCGAGGGGTAGAAGATTGCATAAGAGCACCTGCCAAGAACGTGAGATGACATCAAAAGATCATTTGAGTGCACGCAAGAACTGGGCGATGGCCCGCTCCGTTGGCCTCCTGTCAATCAAGTCCCGCAACCTGATCAGCTGCCAGTGAACCTCACTCCCACAGCACATCGACCTGGCTTAACCGCCGACACTGTCCCTTCGGGGGAAACGTCGGTACCGGTACTTCGCAACTGTCAAAGGGCATCCTTCAGCAAGGAAAACGCAGGCTAGCTTTTTCAACCGCCTGGCAGACCTGTCATCTGAGTAGCAACTGTCCGATGCTCTCCAACACTGGATGCAGCGCGCTGCGTGGTTCCACTTAACGAAGCGCTCATGACTCCGAGCTTAGGACAAATCCCGGCCACACGCCTGGCTGTCCTGGTAATGGATAAAGAGCCGAGTGTCTGGCGCTACTGAAGGGGCTGATGAATTACCGATAATGGCTCTGAATGCGTGCCAGCTCACCCGTATCACGCAGATGCTCAAGCGCTCTGGCCCAGCTGGCTACCAGATCGTCGTCGCTGTCACGGCTGAAGGCGATATACAGCGATGAGCGATACAGCTCGATGGGCACACGCTTGAGGGTGCCCGGGGCGATACCCAGTTGGCGACTGTAGTAGGCAACGCCAGCATCCGTGTCGCCGATGATGACCTCGGTACGCCCGGCCAGCAGCATGCGGTAGAGCTGCCGACTCTCCGTTGCGCTCATGTCGAGGTTGTCGAACCCCATCGACGCCAACATCGTGGGCACCAGACCGGCGTGCCGGGTGGTTATACGTGGGGCGTGCAGCAACTGCTCCAGGGTGTGGATCGGCTGTGCTGCGGCGGCCAACTGGTAGGGATAGATGGATTCCTCGGCGATGGGCCCGACCCACTTGAACAAGGACTCGCGCTCTGGCGTGCGAAACATCGAATACATGATGGTTCTGGGCTGAGTCTGCAGTACACGAGAGGCACGCATGCTGGGCCTCATTCTGATCTCGAAGTGGTCGCCGGTCAGCGCCATGATGGCCCGCACTACCTCAGTGGCCATGCCGGTGATGTGCTCGTTCTCCCGGTAGTTGTAGGGCGCCCACTCCTCGGTGACGAGCTGATACGTCTCGGCTCTGGCAAACGCCCCCATCAGCAGGCAGAGCAGCGCGGCGATGAGTATCGAGTGCTTCACGGGCTTTACCTGCTGGAGGGGATGCGGTTCAAGAGCGGCTCTGATCAGGGGGGCTCGGCAAGCATAGACGCTATGCCAGTGTTGCAGCCTCATGGCCAAAGCCGAAGGTTAAAGTTAACCTTGAGCTCACGACGCTCCTGCCACGGTGATATACCCAGATGAAGATCGGCGAACTGGCGCAACGCACAGGCCTTGCGGCCTCGCGCATTCGCTTCTACGAAAGCATCGGCCTGCTCAGGCTGGTGGAGCGCCAGGCCAACGGCTATCGCAGTTACCCGGAACAGGCCGTACTGGTGCTTAACCTGATCACCACCGCACAGCAAGCGGGCTTCAGCCTGGACGAATTGCGCACCCTGTTGCCACAGGATCTGACGCAGTGGGAACACGGCAAGCTGCTCGATACCCTGCAGGCAAAAGTGAAGGACATCGAAGCGCTGGAACAGCGCCTGGCACAGAGCAAGGCGCATCTGCTGACGCTGATCGACGAGATCGAAAGCAAACCGGACGATATCGATTGCGCCAGCAACGCCAAGCGGGTGCTGTCGAAGATGAACCTGAGCGAGCCGAGCGAGACGCCCAAGCGCGCAAAGAAATAAGCGAGTGCTCGCTACATCTGTAGGAGCCTGCTCGCTGGCGATCTGCATGAAAGCACAGAGCATCGCCAGCAAGCTGGCTCCTACGAAAGCACTTGTCTCGCAGTCGACAAGGAAGCGTTTTTACTCCTGACTGAGCATCTGCGCCAGCGGCTCCGGCGCATAGAGCGCGCTCTGGAAATCCGGCACGTATTCGTACTTCATCATCTTGCCCAGCTTCAGTGACTCGATGTAGGTCGAGAGGCTGCCGTCGCCGAGTTTGAGGCTCACCGAATCCGCATTCGAGTTGGAAGCGTGACTCATCTGTCGGGAAACGGCGTAGCCATAGGCAAGCTCACCATCGTGACCAATATTGGTGAAACTATTGGTCACCCATTCAGGTTCGGTAGATACCTCAGCGAGTTTCTCCACCTCGAAGGTAACGTCGAGCTTGCCGGTTTCGCTATCGGCGATTTCGAAGACGAGACGCTTGTCGGTCTCGCGATAATCAATGGGTGTCAGCCACTTCGGCAGGTTGTAACCGACCACACCACGCACACGCGCCAGCTCGGTATTGACCGGCAGCTTGAGCACGTAACCCCAGAAGTCCTTGGACAGTGATTGCCCGACCAGGCTGATGGGCCCCAGGTTGGCATTGCCAGGCTTGTTGGTGACGATGGACAGCGCGATCTCGTTGTAGCTGTCGTTATCGCAGTAGTGATAGGCGTAGGCAGTGAAAGCGACTAGCCCCCTGCCCGGCCAGATCTGCAGTGGCTGCACTTGCTCCAGCACCTCTGTCGGCATCAGTTCACGTAGCCTGTCGAGGTCAGCGGTGAATACCGCGGTGACGCGTGTATTGCGGTAGTAGAAGTTCGGTGAGTAGGACTCGAAGCCCATGTCCACCTTGGTTTTCTGCAGACCGCGGAACCAGCTGAGATCGATATCCGGCGCTTCGGCAGCAATCACCGACAGTGGCGGATTGGAGTGAAAACGCTGGTAAAGCCCGCCCGCCTTCACCGGCACCGAATGGCCGGCAATATCGACTGTGGCAGCGGTCGCATCGGCCTCCTGTGCCCATGAGGGCATGGCGACGGCGTTGAGAATCACGCCTACCAGCAGTGCAGTGCGCTGGCGTTTCAGACGTTTAGTAAGCTCGGCAAACTGCTTCATCGTTGTTATCCGCGTTGAGAGATTCATAAGTGCCCTGCCCACCGGAATGGTCTCCGAGAAGCAGACGCGGCAACCCTAAGGTTAAACAGAACTTTAAGGTCAAGTAGCCAAACCGATGAGATTGTTTCAAAGCGGTAACGCGTTGAAGCGAGCGCAGATACCCATTGACATTAAAGTGAACTTTAAAGTTAAGGTCACCTCTGGCTCAACCGAGGAAGCCCCCATGACCCTGTTCACTCCCCTTGTCCTGCCCAATGGTTCGACCCTGCCCAACCGCATCGCCAAGGCGGCGATGGAAGAGAACATGGCGGATGCCGACCACTCACCGTCCGAGCATCTGATGCGCCTCTATCAGGCCTGGGCCGAGGGCGGGGCCGGCCTGCTCATTTCCGGTAACGTGATGGTCGACAGCCGCGCCATGACAGGCCCGGGCGGCGTGGTGCTGGAAGACGACGAACAGTTGGCGCGATTCGAACGCTGGGCGCGTATCGGCCGCGCCAAAGGGGCTCAGTTCTGGTTGCAGATCAATCATCCCGGCCGGCAGATGCAGTCCAACCTGGGCCAGCCAACCTGGGCGCCTTCGTCGGTAGCGCTGGAGCTCGGCAACCTGTCCAAGCGTTTTGCCACGCCGCAGGAAATGACCCCGGCGGTGATTCAGGACGTGATCGAGCGCTTCACCCGCACCGCGCAGTTGGGCGAGCAGGCCGGCTTCACGGGCGTGGAAATCCACGCGGCGCACGGCTATCTGCTCAGCCAGTTCCTGTCGCCACTGACCAACCAGCGCAACGACCAATGGGGCGGCTCGCTGGAAAATCGCGCGCGCCTGCTGCTGGAGATCGTCAAGGCGGTACGTGCCGTGGTGTCGCCGGGCTTCGCCGTGGCGGTCAAGCTCAACTCGGCAGACTTCCAGCGCGGCGGCTTCAGCGCCGAGGACGCGCAGCAGGTGGTGCGCCTGCTCAACGGACTGAATGTGGATCTGGTCGAACTGTCCGGTGGCAGCTACGAAGCGCCGGCCATGCAGGGCCAGGCCCGCGATGGGCGCACACTGGCACGCGAAGCTTACTTCCTGGAGTTCGCCCGTGAGATTCGTGCGGTGGCGAGCATGCCAGTCATGGTCACCGGCGGCATCCGCCGTGCACCGGTGGCGCAACAGGTGCTGGATAGTGGCATCGAGATGGTCGGCATCGGCACGGCCCTGGCCATCGACCCGAACCTGCCGCGTGACTGGCAGCTCGGCCTCGGCAGCGCTCCCCAGCTGCCGCCGATTACGTGGAACAACAAGGTGCTGGCCTCGCTGGCGAACATGGCGGTGGTGAAGTACCAGTTGCACCAGCTCAGTCAGGGCCGGGACTCCCAGCCCGGCGTATCGCCCCTGTGGGCGCTGGTGACGCAGCAGGTGAAAGACCTCTTCCGTACTCGCCAATATCGCCGTCGGATGGAGCGGCGACAGGCGCGCTAACCGCGCCTCACCACTCAGAACCTATTCACAGTCTGCTGCGCGTCGGCCCTACTACGTTAAAGACAGGCTCGGTCTGCTCACTGCGCGTCCTCGCCTGTTTGCGGAGCCACCATCGGTATTGTATGACTCTGGCTCGCGAGCTCGTGAACAGGCTCTCAGAACTCCAGCACCTGGCCATCCTGCGGAATCAGTAGCTCGACCTGCGCGCAGCTAGCGGCCTCGGCCAACGCCAGGCGGCTGACCGGGCAGTGGCTGATCGCCTCGAGGTGATTGGCAACCACTGCCGCGCCACTCAACTGGGCGAACTCGATCACCTCGTCGATGCCCATGATGATGTCGCCGCCCAGGTCGAAACGCGCACCACCTGCCGGCACCACACTGACGGCAGGCCGATGCTCGCGCACGCACGCCCGCACCGCGTTGGTGAGCAGCGTATCGCCGGCCAGATAGAGGCTCGGCTCGCCCGGCATTTCGATCAGAAAACCGACACCGTGCTCCATCAGGCGCCCGACCAGACCACGGCCATGGGTGCAGCGGATGGTGCGGATACGGCCACCCAGAAAGGGGCCAGGATGCTCATGCGCTGGCAATAACGCCTGGACGTTCAGACCACGCTGTCGCAGGTAACTGGCGTCGTGCGGTGTGCAGATCACCGGAATCTGCCGTTCGCGTAGCCACTTGGTGCCAGCACCATCCAGGTGATCGAAATGACCTTTCTGGCAATGAGTGATCAGGCAGTGCGTGACCGACTCCAGCGCGGCCCGAGCGCCAACCGGCAGCTCCACCAACGGGTTGCGCTGGCGTGCGCCGAACAGGCGCAGCGGTGGCAAGGCGCCTTGGCGGGCCAGCATGGGATCGACCAGAACGCGGTGCTGGCCGAACTCGACGATGATGGTGGCGTTGCGCAGTTGCTGAATCTTCATGAAAAGCCCTCGGGTTCTGGGGGCTCCATGCTGCCTATCCAGCGCCAGGGCAATAATGGCAGCATTGGTCATCTTCGATTCATTTCAGGCCATCACCTCATGCGCATTGGTTTGCTGCTGTATCCCGATTGCATGCCTGCCGGGCTGTTCGCCTTCGCCGATCTGCTGCACGCTGCCAATCGCCGAAGTGGACGACAACTGTTCGAGGCTATCTACGTCGCCCAGCACGCCGGGCCCGTGCCATGCGCCCATGGGATGAGTCTGCAGGCAGGCGCGGCGCTCAATCCACGCGAACTCGATGCCCTGCTGATTCCGGGCTTCTGGGCCGAGTCGGCAGAACAGGCAGAGGCGGTGCTGAGCGGCAATGCCGCACTGATCAAAGCGCTGTCGTCCATCGGTAAACGCGTCCAGCTATGGAGTTACTGCACCGGCGTCGGCCTGCTTGCAGCCAGCGGCCGTTTGCACGGCCAGGCGGCAACGGTGACCTGGTGGCTGGCGGATACGATGCGTGAACGCTTCGGCCGGGTGCGCTGGCAGAGCGAGAGCAGTTGCGTGTTCGCCCTGGGCGTAGCCACTGCATCCGGGGTGAACGGCTACCTGCCCATCGCTCAGGGCGTGATCGAGCAACACCTCAGCGAACAGGCCTTCAGAGACATCAGTCAGCTGATGGTGCTGCCCCGTCCGGCCGTCCCGCACAGTGCGTTCCAGAGCGCCAGCCTGATGCAGCAGCCCGTGGGTCTGTTGCGCCGCCTGCATGCCCTGATCGAACAGACGCCTGCCGAGCAACTGACGGTGCAGATGCTGGCGGACCAACTGGCGATGTCCGCACGTACCCTGGCGCGCAAGGTAAGCACGCAAACCGGTGAGCCGGTGGCGAGCTACGCGCGGCGCATCAAGCTCTACCAACTCAGCGAACGCCTGGCCATGACCTCGTCGCCGCTAAGTACCCTGAGCGCTGAACTGGGTTTCAGCAGCCCGGCAAACCTGCGGCGCATGTTCAAGGCGCTGACCGGGTTGACCCCTGCGCAATATCGCCAGCAGTACGGGCGTCAGTAGGACACAGAGACTTGAAACGGGGTTTCCTGCCCAATTCTCATCACTGAATATTTCAAGATGATTCAAAACGTCCCAGGCAGGAAACGACCAAATAAGAATTCCACCGTTCGTTGCACTAAAAGAACAGTCCTTTGCCAAATCCCCGGTTTAATTAGCTTGCTAACGAGGCGTATAAACGAACTGCGACATATCGCCGCATTCGTATTTCTAGGAGACAAGCATGAACGTGATCGTGCATGAGCGTGACAACGAACATCTTTCCCGTGAAGCCCGTGCCATGGGGATTGTGGTCTGGGATGTGATTCAGAATGGAGAGCTGGTGGGTATCTTCCCATCCCGGGACGAAGCCGATGCCTACCGCAAAGCGCTGGAAGACGCGCAACCGCAAGGATAAGCAGAGGCTGTTGCCGTTTCGATCGAAACGGCAACAGCTTCAGACAAGCGCTCAGCCCGACGCACCCTGCGCCCTCAGCCGAGCCACCGACGCTACCCCGCCAACCGCCCGCAAGCCCCGACAATCGCTCGACGGCCAATAACGCAGGCACCGCACCACCTGCTGCCAGAACCTCGAGCGTTCAGGTGCGTACCCCGGCAACTCGCGCGGCAGTAACAACTGCGATGCCAGATAGCCGACCTCCATTTCGCCGTGCTCGTAACTTCCAGGCGAGCTATGCGCATCGCCTGCTTCAACATCAGCCCAGACGTAACGACGTTCAGATCGAATGTTCATCAGTTCGGCCCTCTTACAGATCAAGCACCAGGGGCTGCACGCCATCCTCACCCTGCGCCGGCACCGCACAACAGATCAGCACACTATCGCCTTCCGGCAGCTCGGCTGGCGGGTTCGGGTAATGCACCTGGCCGCTGACCAGGCGCGTCTTGCAGGTGCCGCAGGAACCGCCACGGCAGCTGAATTCGGGCGTCAGGCCACGACTTTCTGCCAGCTCCAGCAGGCTGCCACCCTCCGGCATCCAGCGTGCTTCCTTGGCCGAAGTGGTGAAGTACACCGGTACCGGCTCAGTTGCCGCTGGAGGCTGCACGAAGGCGTCGGTCTGACCCTCCGTGCGACGCTTCAGTGTCGAGGGGCCGAACGCCTCGGCGTGGATGCGTGCGTCGGCGACGTTCAAATCGCGCAGGCCGTCGTAGATCGCCTGGGTAAAGGCGGCCGGGCCGCACAGGTAGAAGTCGTAGTCGTCGAACGATAGCGCCGCCTTGATCTGCGCCAGTTCGATGCGCCCGTGCTGCTCGTAGTCGCGCCCGAGTACTGCGCCCTGCTCCGGCGCACTGAGTGCACGGTGAATCTTCAGCAAACCACCCGAGCGTTGCACCAGCTCGCGCAGCTCGGACTGAAACGGCAGGTCGCCCAGCGTCCGCGCACCCTGGAATAAATGGATGCGTTTGCCCTGCCCCAGCGCCACCTGCTCGCGCAGCATCGACAGCAACGGCGTGATGCCGACGCCGGCACCGATCAGCACCAGCGGCCGGTTGCTGTCGCTGTTCAGGGTGAAGCTACCTAGCGGCGGACGTACTTCCAGCACATCGCCGACCTGAACCTGTTCGTGCAGATGCCGCGAAACCACACCCTGCGCCTTGACGCTGATGCGCAACTGACCGTCCGAAGGCGCGCTGGACAGGCTATAGGTGCGCAGCAGGGTGTCGCCCGTGGCGGTGGTGATACGAATCGGCAGGTGCTGACCGGCGGCGAAGCGCGGCGCAACGCCCTGCTCCGGCGCCAGCACGAACGAGCGAATATCGCTGCTCTCCTGCTGCAGGCTGAGCACGCGCCAGCGCTGCCACTGGTTGCGCTGCTCACGTTCGCGCAGGCGCGCATCGGTTTCTGCCCAGGTGCCGGTCATCAGGCTGGTCGGCGCATATTCCTCGAAGGCCCAACGCAATGAAGTCGCGGCCGGGCGCAGCACCACCTGCTCGACGTCGAGTGTCCATAGCCGTTCGGCGCCTTCGAAGAGGTTGATCAGCGGACTGTCGAGGAGTATTTCGACACGGCCGCCCAGTTGCAGCACGTCGCCCGTGGTGAAGTCGACGAACAGCAGGCCCGCGCGCGGATTGACGCTGAGATTGCCCAAGGTGTTGAAGAACAGGTTGCCGGCGTAGTCGGGGATGGTCAGGCGATTGCCCTCTACCCGCACGAAGCCGGCACGCCCCCCCCGGTGCGAAACATCCACCGAACGGCGGCCATCGTCATGCTCGACATAACTGGCGACGAAGAAGGTGTCGGCGCTACGGATCATCTCGGCAGTTCGCGCATCCAGTTCGGTCGCCTGCAGGCGTTCGACGCCCCGCTCGGGTACGCGGCGATACTGGCGCAACTGGATGTACTGCGGGCAGTTGCCGAAGGAGTGCTCCACGGTGATGTCCAGACGCTGTGCAGAGGCCTGATGAATATGCCCATTGATGCGATTGCGCCGCCGCGTATGCAGCTCTATACCGAGCAGGCCAATGGCCTCGCCACTACCGAGGCCAAGGGTGGCCGGGTCGAGCGGATCGAGCGCCATGGCGGCGAGATCGAACGACAGCTGACGTGGATCGGGCGAGGTGACGAAGCCCTCTTCGCCTTCGATCAAGGTGGCCCAGGGCTGGCCTGCAGCATCCACGGCAGCGGCGATCATGAAGGGCAGTTGATGGTAGAACTCGCGGTGCTGATCCGGCATGTAGTCGCGGATCACCTTCTGTCCGAGCACTTCCATGCGTTCGCCGACGCCGACCTTTTCCTGCAGTTGCTTTTCACCGGCATGCCAGGGCGAGTGCCGATGGCTGGGAAGCTGTTGCATGTTCTGCCCTCCTTCAGAGGTGCTGCCGGTGTACCCGGCAGCGTTTGCGTATCAGGCTTGCAGACCGGCGGCGGTACGCGGCATCGGCACGAAACCTGGCAGTGCCTCGATGCGGGCCAGCCAGGCGCGGATGTTCGGATAGGGTTCCAACGAGACGTTGCCCTCCGGCGCATGGGCGATGTAGGAGTAGTTAGCGACGTCGGCGATGCTCGGCTTGTCGCCGGTGAGGAATGGGGTTTCGCCCAGCTCGCCTTCCATCACAGTGAACAGCGCGTGGGCGCGGTTGATCACTTCTTCGGTGTTGAACGAGTAGCCGAACACGGTAACCAGGCGCGCGGCGGCAGGGCCGAACGCGACCAGGCCAGCAGCCACCGACAACCAGCGCTGCACACGGGCCGCAGCAGCGGGCTCCTGCGGCAGCCAGTCGTCATTGCCGTAGCGCTTGGCCAGATAGACAAGGATGGCGTTGGAGTCGCTGATGATGGTGCCGCCGTCATCGATGGCCGGTACCTGGCCGAAGGGGTTGATAGCCAGGAACTCCGGCGTCTTGTGCTCGCCCTTGGCCAGATCGACGAAGATCAGCTCGGTGGGCAATTGCAGCAGCGAGAGCATCAGCTCGGCGCGGTGAGCGTGGCCGGAACGAGGAAAGTTGTACAGCTTGATGGCGGGACGGGACATGGCGATGACTCCTTAGAGCGTGATTGGATAAGGTCACCGCGAGACGACTGGCCTTCGCGACGATGGGGCCATGTTCGCCCCATCCAATCCCGATAAGAATCACCACAGAGGGCAATCCACTATTTCACTTTCTGCAATTACCTCATTTCAGGCCTGAAACGCCGGATGGGCACGCAGACGCGGCACGGCGAAATCGAGGAAGCTGCGTACCCGCGCTGCGGCCCGGCGCCCTTCGCGGTAGTAAAGCTGCACCGGCACGGGCGCTGCGGCGAAGTTTTCCAGCACCGCCTGCAACTGCCCACTGTGCAACTCCTGATAGGCCTCGTAGCTCAGGCAGCGGGTCACGCCGAAACCGGCGAGCGCCGCGCGGATCGCGGCCTGCGGCGTGCTGCAGGTCAACCGCGGCGCGAGCTTCACCGCGCCATCCACAAAGCGCCATTCCCCCGCATGGCCGGTCGAAGAACGAGCGATGGTGCGGTGTGCGTGCAAAGCCTGCGGGTTGGCGGGCCAGCCCCAGCGCTGCAGATAGGCAGGTGCCGCACAGACCAGCGGTCGCGCCCATCCCAACGGCACGGCGAAACCGGACGAACTGGGCAGATGGCCGACCACCACGGCCAGGTCGATGCCCTCCTCCAGCAACCTGGGCGACTCTTCGCGCGCCAGGGTGGCCAGGCTCACCTCGGGAAATTCCGCCAGGTAGTCGACCACGATGGGGGTCAGCACCTGATGCGTCATCAATAGCGGCAGGGCCAGGGTCAGTTGTCCGACGGGGTTGGCGTGCAGGCCGGTCACGGAGCGCTCGGCCTCCTCCACCCGCTGCAGGATACGCTGGCAACTCTCGGCGAAAGCGGTACCCGTCGGGCTCAGGCTCACACCGCGCGGCCCGCGCAGGAGCAGAGTGCTGTCCAGACGACTCTCCAGCGCAGCCACGATACGCATCACCGTGGCCTGCGACAGCTGCAACTGCCGAGCAGCCGCGGCCAGGCTGCCCGCCCGGGCCACGACGAGAAACACCTGCATCTCGCGATGAGCGTTCATGAAACAGGCGCTGCACCAGCTGCGCGCAGGGCCGGGTCGGCACGAAAACTGGCAGCGCAGTGGTCGACGAAGGTGCGCACCTTGGCCGAAACCTGGCGACCGCCCTGGTGAATGATATGCACCGGCAAGGCCGGCGGCTCGAACGCCTCGAGCACCAGCTCGATCTCACCGCGCGCCACCGCGGCAGCCACCTGGTAGGACAGCACGCGGGTATAGCCCCAACCCAGGCGCGCCACGCTGATTGCCGCCTGGTTGGAGCTGACGGTGAAGCGGGGTTGCGGCATGAAGCCGAACGGGCCGTCCGCGCCGACGAACTGCCAGTGCGACAGCAGGGTGCTGGCGCTGGACATGACGATGGGCGCAGCGCGCAATTCATCCGGGTGGCGCGGGCGCCCGACGCGGTCGAGAAAATCTGGCGATGCGCATACAACCGGGCGGATCTGCCCGACCTGCAACGCCGGGTGATCGCCCTCGGGCAGCGAGCCGATGCGCACTGCCACGTCGATGCCCTCCTCCATCATGTTCACCACGCGGTCGACCAGCAGCGCATTGACCTCCACGTCCGGGTGGGTATCGAGGTACTGGGCGATGCGCGGAATCAGGAACAGCTCGCCGAACATCACCGGCGCGGTCACGGTGAGTCGTCCACGCGGCCGCACACTGCCACCGGCGGCCAGCTCCTCGGCCTCCTCCAGCTCCAGCAGGATGCGCCGACAGTCCTCGACATAACGCTGGCCAGCCTCGGTCAGGCGCAGGCTGCGCGTGCTGCGGGCCAGCAGCAGCGTGCCGAGACGTGCCTCCAGCGCGGCGATGGCGCGAGTGACGCTGGGCGGCGAAATGCCCAGCAGCTTGGCGCCGCCGGCGAAGCTCTCGGCTTCGGTCACCGCCAGCAGCACTCTCATTTCCTGAAACCGATCCATCGTCACCGCCTGCTTTTCTGTTGCATCGGCACAGAGTAACCCAAGCCGTAGCGGCGGCAGGGCTCAACGGCGGCTGAGTGCCAGACGCGCAGCAAACAGAACGAAGATCAGCCCCGTGCTGCGATCCATCCACTTGATTACCACCTCGCGCCGCAGCCAGTGGCCGAGCGGCTGGGTGGCACCGATCAGCAGCAGCGCCCAGACCAGGCTGAGCGCCACATGAATGCCCACCAGGCCGAATGTCCAGGCGATCAGCGGCTGCCCCTGCGGGATGAACTGCGGCAGGAAGGACACATAGAAAATCCCCACCTTGGGGTTGAGCACATTGCCCAGCAGACCGCGCAGGAACCAGTTGGCATCGGGTGTGCCGCTCGCCTGCGCGGGTGCCAGCGAGGTACGCGGGCGCAGCAGCATGTTTAGCCCGAGCCAGGCCAGATAGGCCGCACCGCAATACTTGAGCAGGTTGTAGCCGAATTCGGAAACCGCCAGTAGCGCGCCGAGGCCGAAGGCCACCGCC
This sequence comes from Ectopseudomonas toyotomiensis, assembly GCF_017167985.1. NCBI lineage: Bacteria > Pseudomonadati > Pseudomonadota > Gammaproteobacteria > Pseudomonadales > Pseudomonadaceae > Ectopseudomonas > Ectopseudomonas toyotomiensis. The sequence goes on from NZ_CP070505.1 coordinate 716,019, forward strand.
GCGCCCCACAGCAGGCAACCGGCATTGATGCCCAGCGCCGCACGAAACGCCTGCTGCCGCCCCTCGACAGCCGCGGTACGCAGCACCAGCGCCGTGTCGATCCCCGGCGTCAGGGTCAGCAGCGTGGCCGCCAAGGTGAAGGCGATAAGGTTTTCGGCAAAGGGCATTCGCAGGCGCTCCGTTTACAGGGCAGAGCGCGAGTATAAACAGCGCATCGCTGACCGTCGTGGGGGGCCAGCGATCCCGTAGGGTGCGCCGTGCGCACCGCGGTTCGTTCATGCGATGCGTGTTGCCGGTGGTGCGCGCGGCGCACCCTACGTCGTTTAGCCGCGATAGGCCTCGAACAGCCCCGTGGCGCCCATGCCGCCACCCACGCACATGGTGACGATGCCGTAACGCAGCTCGCGGCGCTGCAGCTCGCGCACCAGGTGGCCGACCTGGCGCGAACCGGTCATGCCGAACGGATGGCCGATGGAGATGGAGCCGCCATTGACGTTGTATTTCTCGTTGTCGATCCCGAGCGTGTCGCGGCAGTACAGGCACTGCGAGGCGAAGGCTTCGTTGAGCTCCCACAGGTCGATGTCGGCCACGCTCAGGCCCCTGGCCTTGAGCAGCTTGGGCACCGAGAACACCGGGCCGATGCCCATCTCATCCGGCTCGCAACCGGCCACGGTGAAGCCGCGGAAATAGGCTTTTGGCTTGAGGCCCAACTCCAACGCCTTTTCCAGACTCATCACCAGGGTCATCGAGGCGCCGTCGGACAGCTGCGAAGCATTGCCGGCGGTGACGCTGCCAGCCGGGTCAAATGCCGGTTGCAGCTTGGCCAGGGATTCCAGGGTGGTGTCCGGGCGGTTGCAGTCATCAGCCTCGACCACGCCGTCGACGATCTTCTTCTCGCCGGTCGTCTTGTCTTCGAGCTGATACTTCACCGACATCGGTACGATCTCGTCGGCGAACAGCCCTTCGGCCTGGGCCCGCGCGGTGCGCTGCTGGCTCTGCAGGGCGTAGGCGTCCTGGGCTTCGCGGGTGATGCCATAGCGGTTGGCGACGATCTCGGCGGTCTTGCCCATGGGGTAGTAGATGCCGGGGTTGTCCTGCTGCAGCAGCGGGTTGAACAGGTTGTCCATGTTCATGCTTTTCAGGGTCATGGTGATGGACTCGACGCCGCCGGCGACGATGATGTCGCTGCAGCCGGACGCCACCTGGTTGGCAGCGATGGCAATGGCCTGCAGGCCCGAGGAGCAGAAGCGGTTGAGGGTCATGCCCGCCACCGGATTACCCAGGCGTGAGAGCACGGCGACGTTGCGGCCGATGTTCATGCCCTGCGCCCCCTCGTTGGAGCCAGCACCGACGATGCAGTCATCCACCAGCTTCGGGTCGATGCCGTTGCGCACCAGCAGCGCATCGACACAATGGGCGGCCATGTCGTCCGGCCGGGTCATATTGAACTTGCCGCGGAAGGACTTGGCCAGGCCGGTCCGTACGCTATCGACGATCACCACTTCACGCATGACGCACCTCGTTGTTATTGGATGGCGAATAGCGTGAAGATAAATCCAGCCGATCCCTGGGTGCGACCATCATTGATCTGGCGTATACGAGGCGATGCAGGGACGTAGCCCGGATGCAATCCGGGGCCATAGGGAACGATACAAAAGCATCGCGGCTGAAGCCGCTCCCACGGTTGCGCTACAACCTGGGGGAGCGGCTGGGCGGCACTCCGCTATAGCCGTGACAAGGCATCAATCCTTGGCGAACGCCGCCTCGATGGCCTCGTTGATGGTGCGCAACACCTTGACCCGGGCGAAGCGCTTGTCATTGGCCTCGATCAGCGTCCAGGGCGCGATCTCGGTGCTGGTGCGGTCGACCATGTCGCCCACTGCGTCGCCGTAGTCGTCCCACTTGTCGCGGTTGCGCCAATCCTCTTCGGTGATCTTGAAGCGCTTGAACGGGATCTGCTCGCGTTCCTTGAAGCGCTCCAGCTGCGTCTGCTGGTCGATGGCCAGCCAGAACTTCACCAGGATCACCCCTGCGTTGGTCAACTGCTCCTCGAAATCGTTGATCTCGCCGTAGGCACGCAGCCAGTCGGCCTGGCTGCAGAAGCCCTCGACCCGCTCCACCAGCACACGCCCATACCAGCTGCGGTCGAAGATGGTGAATTTGCCGCGCGCCGGGATGTGCCGCCAGAAGCGCCACAGATAGGGCTGGGCACGTTCTTCCTCGGTCGGTGCCGCGACCGGCACGATGCGGTACTGACGCGGGTCGAGGGCACCGGTCACACGGCGGATGGCGCCGCCCTTGCCGGCGGCATCGTTACCTTCGAATGCCGCGATCAGGGCGTGCTTGCGCATGCGCTTGTCACGCATCAGGCCAGACAGACGCGCCTGCTCGGTGGCCAGCTGCTCCTTGTAGTCGTCCTTGCTCAGTGCCTGGGTCATGTCCAGGCTGGCCAGCAAACCGCGATTGTCCAGACTGGAAACCAGCGGCGCAGCATGCGGTTGCAGCTGGGTACGCTGCGGATTGGCCAAGGCCGCCTGCAAGCCTTCGAGCAGGATGCGCCCGACGGTGAGGCTGCGGTAATAGTGATCGACTCCCTCGACCACATACCAGGGCGCATAGTCACGGCTGGTGCGGCGCAGCACACGCTCGCCGTAGCGCACGAACTTGTCGTAGGTCTTCGATTGCTGCCAGTCCAGCGGGCTGATGCGCCAGCTGTGCAGCGGGTCGTCCTTGAGCGCTTCGAGCCGCGCCTTCATGTGCTTCTTGGACAGGTGAAACCAGAACTTGAAGATCAGCGCGCCCTCGTCGCAGAGCATGCGTTCAAGGCGCTCGGCACCATCGATAGCCTGGTCCAGCACCGCGTCCTTGAACTTGCCGTGCACCCTGCCCTGCAACATCTGGCTGTACCAGTTGCCAAAGAACACGCCCATGCGTCCCTTGGGCGGCAGTTGGCGCCAGTAGCGCCAGGCCGGCGGCCGCGCCAGCTCTTCGTCGGTCTGTATATCGAAGGTGCTGACCTGAATCAGCCGTGGGTCCATCCACTCGTTGAGCAGTTTCACCGTCTCGCCCTTGCCGGCCCCCTCGACGCCGTTGATCAGTACGATCACCGGAAAACGCGCCTGCTGCTTGAGCTCGTACTGCGCCTCCAGCAGCGCCTCGCGCAGTGCCGGCTCTTCGGCCTCGAACGTGGCCTTGTCGATACTGCGGCCGATTTCGGCGGACTCGAACATAAAGCAACCTCCCTGGAATGATCCTCACAGCCTAACGGAACATCCAACGCTTTGCCCGCTGACACCAGCGCCGCGACACCTGTGCACGGTAGAATCGCCGCACGATCCAGCGGAACCCAGCCATGTCAGACACCCATCACGCCCAGCTCGACTGGGACGAGCGCGGCCAGCCTCTGTCGCGCAGCTACGACGACATCTATTTCTCCCAGGAAAACGGCCTGGAAGAGACGCGCTACGTTTTCCTCGCCAACAACGATCTGGCGACACGCTTCGCCGCTCTCGCCGACGGTGAATGCCTGAACATCGGCGAAACGGGTTTCGGCACCGGGCTGAATTTCCTCTGCGCCTGGCAGTTGTTCGAGCAACAGGCACCCGCTGGCGCGCGTCTGCACTTCGTCAGTGTCGAAAAATATCCGCTGCATCACGACGACCTGCAGCGCGCCCTGGCCCTGTGGCCGGAGCTTGCACCGTTCAGCACAGAACTGCTGGCGCAGTACCGCGCCATTCACCCCGGGTTCCAGCGCCTGTTGTTGGCGGGTGGTCGGGTGGTGCTGACATTGTTGATCGGCGACGCGATGGAGCAATTGCCGCAGTTGGATGCGCGCATCGACGCCTGGTTTCTCGACGGCTTCAACCCGGCGAAGAACCCTGAAATGTGGACGCCCGAGCTGTTCGCCGAACTGGCGCGACTGTCTTCTGCGGGAACAACGCTGGGCACCTTTACCAGCGCTGGCGTGGTGCGCCGGGCGCTGAACGCTGCCGGCTTTCAGATGCGCCGTGTGCCCGGCCTGGGCAAGAAATGGGAGGTGCTCAAGGGCCACTTCATCGGCAACCCGCAAGGCGAGGGCAAACCCTGGTTCGCCCGCCCCGCCCGCCCCGCGCCGGAAAAACACGCGGTGGTGATCGGTGCAGGTCTGGCCGGCTGCGCCACTGCCGCCAGCCTGGCTGCGCGCGGCTGGCGAGTGAGCCTGCTGGAGCGCCACGCGGCGGTTGCCTGCGAGGCCTCGGGCAACCCGCAGGGCGTGCTCTACCTCAAGCTCTCGGCCCATGGCACCGCGCTGTCACGGTTGATCGTCGCTGGCTTCGGCCATACCCGCCGGCTGCTCGAACGCCTGCAGCGCGGTGCCGACTGGGACGCTTGCGGCGTGCTGCAGCTGGCCTTCGATGACAAGGAAGCCGCGCGCCAGGGCAAGCTTGCCGCCGCCTTCCCTGCCGATCTACTGCATTCCGTGGGGCGCGAGCAGGCCGAAGCGCTGGCCGGCATTGGTCTGCCGGCTGGTGGTCTGTTCTACCCCGACGCCGGCTGGGTACACCCACCGGCGTTGTGCCGGCACCTGGTGCAACACCCATTGATCGAACTGCGCCCCTACCAGGAGGCGCTGAGTCTGAGCCGGCAGGATGACCGCTGGCGCGTCGACGGGCCGAGCGGCACGCTGGTCGAAGCCCCGGTGCTGGTACTGGCCTGCGCCGCCGAAATCGGCCGCCTGTTGCCGGATGCGAACCTGCCGCTCAAGCGCATCCGTGGGCAGATCAGCCGCCTGCCGGCCAACGCGCTCAGCAGTCAACTGCGCACCGTGGTCTGCGCCGAAGGCTATGTCGCGCCGCCACGCGACGGTGAGCACACCCTGGGTGCCAGCTTCGACTTCCACAGCGACGACCTCACACCCAGCGTGGCCGAGCATGCCGGCAACCTGGGGCTGCTGCGGGAAATTTCCACGGACCTCGCCGAACGCCTGGACGCACAGACACTCGACCCAGCGACGCTTGAAGGCCGCGCCGCGTTCCGCTGCACCAGCCCGGACTACCTGCCAATAGTCGGTCCGCTGGCCGATGCCGAGGCTTTTGCCGAGACCTATGCAGTACTGGCCAAGGACGCCCGCCAGGTACCGGACGCCCCCTGCCCCTGGCTGCACGGCCTGTACATCAACAGTGGCCACGGCTCACGCGGGCTGATCAGCGCACCGCTTGCCGGCGAGCTGATCGCTGCCTGGCTGGAGGACGAGCCCCTGCCGCTGCCACGTGAGGTGGCCGAGGCCTGCCACCCCAATCGCTTCATGCTGCGCACGTTGATTCGCGGCGCCGGCTCGCCCACCTGAGGCTTGGCGAGCCAGTCCTTGCTCAGAAGCTCAGGCTGGTCTGCACGTACAACGTGCGCGGTTGGCCTAGATACTTGCCGCGGTTGGTATCGGTGGAGCGGGTGTAGTACTGGCGATCCAGCAGGTTCTTGACCCCAGCGGCGAGCGTCAGGCCATTGCCGAAATCGTACTCACTGCGGGCGTTCCAGCTGGCATAGCCGGGGATCTCTCCCAGCGCGCCGTCGGTACTTTCCTCACGGGTGTTGGCGGAGTCGGCGAACTGACGGGTCTGTGCGTAACCGTCCAGGTTCCACACCCAAGGGCCGCTGGCGTAACGCAGGCCAAGCGTGGCGACCTGACGCGAATAGAACGGCACGTCATTGCCCTGATTGGGACCATCCTCCTCGCGCGTGGCCTTGGTCAGCACCAGCGAGGCATAAACGGAAAGTCCCGCCAGACGGGGGTCGAGAGCGGCGAAATCGATGCCACCGGCCAGCTCGGCGCCGCGGTGACGGGTCTCGCCAGCATTGCGCCACACGGCATTGGTCAATTCCAACTGATCGTCGAAATCGATGCGGAACAGGGTCAGCTCAGCGTTCCACAGACCATCGTCATATCGCGTGCCCAGCTCGTAGGTATAAGCCTTCTCGCCTTGCAGATCGTTTTCCTGGGACAGTTGAAAATACTGGATGCTGCCGAATGACGTATTGGCGTTGGCATACAGCTTCCAGGCATCGGACAGGTGATACATCAGGTTTAGCGACGGCAGCGGTTCGCTGTAGCGCTGCTTCTGATCCACGCCGCTGAGACGATTGCGCGAGGTCACCCGCACCTGTTCGTAACGCAGGCCGGGGGTCAGGGTCCAGCGGCCGATATCGATACGGTCGTCGATGTACAGAGCGTGCGCCTCGGTGCTGGCACTGCTCGAAGCGGCCAGACGACGCGGCACGCTGTACGGGTTGCCGCCGCTGCCGAAGCCGATGCGATCGTAGCGTTTCTCGGCCGAGTCTTCCTCGGTGTAGCGATAGCCGACACCCAGCTCGTGACTGCTGTCGCCAACGAACAGCACCTGAGAATAACGCGGTTCGATCCCGAACACCTCGTAGTGACGGGGGAACTCACGCAGCCAGGTGAGGCTGTCGGCACCATTGTTGGCCAGCACTGCGCCCCGGTAACTGGTGTTGTAGAAGCTGGTGACCTCGAAGCTGCTCAAGGCATCCGGGCTGCGCTTGTACTTGATCACCGCCTGCTTACGGTCCCCCTCGAAATTGTCGTACGGGCGATTGCTGGCATAGGGATCATGGTCGAACTCGGCAGCGCTAAGGCCGCCCGGCATGTCGGCGTCGGCGCGGTAGTACTGCAGGCTGCCGGACAACTCGTCGATCTCGCTCAGGGCGTAACGGTACTTGAGCATCACATCGTCGATGCGCGTGCCACTCTGCTCGCGGTAGGTATCGCCGCGCACACCCGAATACAGCAGGGCCATGCCCAGACCGTTGTCCGCGGTGCCACCAAGAAAGGCACTGCTGCGGTTGAGGAAACCACCCTGCGCCGGCGCCGACTCGCTCTGGAAGCTGACCTCGCGCGCCAGCTCCTCGGGAATCCCGCGGGTGACGAAGTTGATGATGCCGCCGACGTTCTGCGGGCCATAGCGCACCGCGCCACCGCCACGCACCACGTCGATGGACTCGATGTTGCCCAGGCTGGTAGGCGCCAGCGACAGCTGCGGCTGACCATAAGGCGCCACCGCCAGGGGTACACCATCCTGCAGGATGGTGGCACGCGGCGACAGTCGCGAGGTCAGACCGCGCGTACCGACGTTGAGGGAAATATCGCTGCCGCCGGTGCCGTTGCTGTCCTGCACCTGCAGACCGGGTACACGACGCAAGACCTCGCGTACGCTGCTCGCACCGCTTTCCTGGATCTGCTGGCGGCGCAGCACACTGCGCGCACCGGCGTGGTTGAGTACGTCTTCCTCGCTCGCCTCACCAAGCCAGTCGCCCACCACTTCGGTGCCTTCCAGTTCCACACGCTCGGCCACGGCGGGCAGATGGGTAAAGGCCAGGGCTACGCCCAGCGCCAGGTAACTGCGTCTGACGACACACATGTGAATCGCTCCCCCAGTGAACGGCCGTAGCCCAAAAAGGAGCGAACTCTAGAACTTTGTAAATACAATGTAAATAATAACGATTACTAAACAACTACTTAACGCCTCACCAGTTCAGCCGCGGGTGCTACCGCTCGCGGCTTACGAAACACCAGCACATTGCCCAGCATCACCAGCCCCAGCCCGAACAGCGCAGGAGCCGTCCACTGGTAACCCTCGGCGACTACCGAGATGTTCAGTGCCACCACCGGGAACAATACGGTGCAGTAAGCTGCGCGCTCCGGGCCCATGCGCCCGACCAGGGTCAGGTAGGCGGTAAAGCCGATCACCGAGCCGGGAATCGCCAGGTACAGCAGCGAGCCGACGTAGCGCGCGTTCCACTCGAAGGCGAACGGCGTGCCGCTGACCAGGCAGATCCCCACCAGCATCAGCGCGCCATAGAGCATGCCCCAGGCGTTGGTGGTCAGTGGCTTGAGCCCGGCCTTCTGCTGCAGGCTGGAGAGCATGTTGCCGGCAGAGAAGAACAGGGTGCCGAGCAGTGCCAGGCCGATGCCCAGCAGGCTTTCGCGGCTGGCTTCGTGCCCAGCCAGCTCCGGCCAGAACAGTAAGCCCAGACCGACCAGCCCCAGCGCGCCACCGAGCAGCACGTTGGCAGCGATGCGCTGTTTGAAGAACAGCCTTGCATTGATCGCGTTCCACAGGGTGGCGGTGGAGAAGATCACCGCGATCAGGCCACTGGGTATCCACTGGCTGGCGGTGTAGAAGCACAGGAAGTTGAGGCAGAACAGGCACAGCCCCTGCACCAGGCAGATGCCCTGACCACGACGATCCAGCGGCTGCAGGCGGCCGCTGAACCAGAGCATGGCGAACAGCACCGCCGAGGCCAGCGCGAAGCGATAGGCGATGGAGGCGGCAACGGCCACCTCGCCCATCTGCAATTTGATGGCGATCCAGGTTGTACCCCAGATCAGTACGGTAAGCAGGTAAAGCGACAGGTTCATCGAGTATCTCCCAAGACTGAGCACAGTCTGGAAGCGATGCGCACCGGGCGCTTGCACAAAGTTGCGCATTTATCGCTACGCCATCACTGCCTGCCATCGCGCTGCAGGCTTTATCATGCGGTTTTTATCCGTCAGGTCATTCTCAACGCATGCTTTCTGCTGTCGCGCGCTACAAACAACTGCTGTCCAGCGCCCTCGCCCGCTACTTCCCTCACACCACCGCCTACCTGCGTGCCGAGCGCGAAGCCGCGCAGCCACGTAAACCTGCACGCAAGCAAAGCAAGAAGAAGTCCACTGGCAACAAGAAAGCCAGCGGCCGCAAGACTGACAGTGGTAAACCCGGCCCTGCAGGGATCTACCCCGGCACCCGGCTGAAGGTCGAAGACGCTCAGGTACAGGCCATGCGCGAACGCGTGGCGCAGGCGGTGAACGCCAGGCTGATCGGCGCACCATCGGACGAACAATGGGCGATGATCCTCTGCCGTGCGCCGCTGGCACGCATCTTCGCCGGCGCCGGCTCGGGCAAGTCGAGCACCCTGGTACTGCGTGTGGTGTTCCTGCTCTGCCACCTGGAGGTCGATCCCAAGCGTCTGACGGTGATTTCCTTCACCAACGCCTCCTGCAGCGAGTTGCGTGAGCGCCTGCAACGCCTGCTCGACTTCTGGCACTACCCGCACGATGCACGCCAGTGCGTGCGTACCTTCCATGCGGCCATGGCCACGCTGGCCAAGGAGAACCTGGGTAACCCGCGCTGGTTCGAGCAACTGGACGACCCCAGCGACGAACCAGACAACCCACTCACCGGTGCTCGCCTGCGCCCCGCGCAGCAGCGCCTGCTCAGGCAGACCTACCAGCATGCCTACGCCGAGGACGCACGCTTTCGCGCGCTGACTCACCGCCTGCTCAAGTTGCCGGCCCCCGCAGAGCCAGCAAAGGGCAAAGCCAAGGCGCCGCTGGATGCCTGCAAGCTGACCGGCGAATTCGCCGCCCTGCCACTGTTCGAGCTACTGCACGGACAGATCGACTTCGCTGAGAGTCTGGGCATTCGCCTCGACCGTCTGGATGTGAAAACCCTGGACTGCGCGCCCCGCGAGCGTGATTTCATCGAGGCCATGCAGCGCTTCCAACTGCACTTCAGCGCTCTGCTGCAAAAGCAGGGATTGATCAGTTTCAACGGCGCGTTCGCGCAGTTGAGCGAGCGCCTAAACAGCGACGGCGGCAAACCCGGCCCCGCCCTGCTCGCCTTGAGCCATCTGCTGATCGACGAATTCCAGGACATCTCGCCGCAGATCGTGCTGTGGCTGCAGGCCGTGCATCGCCGCCTGCACGCGGCGGGCGAGCGCATCAGCCTGATGGCTATCGGCGATGACTGGCAGTCGATCTACGGTTGGCGCGGCAGCTCGCCGGAGCTGTTCATCGACTTCGACCGGCACTTTCCCAGCCGTGGCCGTAGCAAGAGCACCACCTTGCTGCTGGGCACCAACTACCGCAGCATCGAGCCGGTGATCCGCGATGGCGAGAAGGTGCTCGCTGAAGTGCACAACAAGCAGGCCAAGACCTGCGTCGCGGCCAAGGCGATGCAACCGGGCGATCATGGCGTCAGGCTGATCCAGCGCTTCGACCTGGCCAGCGGCCTGCCGGCATTGCTCAAGGAAATCACCGCGCAGTGCCAGCACGTCAGCCAGCGCGCCAACGCGGATCGCACCGCCGTACTGCTGCTCAGCCGGCGCAACGAGCCCCTGCAGCAGGTGCGCGCGCAGTTGGACAAGACGCTGCCGGTCAGAGCCATGACCATCCACCGCGCCAAGGGCCTGCAGGCCGAAGTGGCGATCATCCTCGACGACTGCCTGCCGGTGGAGAAGCACCCGCTGCGCAACGCGCTCTACGCCCAGTGCGGCTTCTTCGCCGGCAGCTACGACCAGGCCATGCAGGACGAAGCCCGGCGCCTGGCCTATGTGGCCATCACCCGTGGCGTAAGCCGGGTGCTGTGGTATACGCGCAAGGCCCAAGGCGCCACGCAATGCTTGGCAGCGAGCCGGCCAATCGCGCAAGCTTCAGGCTGATCGGCATTTCGGGCGTTTCCATGGACAAATTGCTGGCTCTGCGCACCTTCGTCGCCACCGTTCGCTGTGGTGGTTTTTCCGCTGCGGCGCGGCAGCTGGGCCTGGCCACCTCCTCGGTGACCCGTGCGGTCAACGCTCTTGAACAGGAACTGGGCTGCGTACTGCTCAACCGCAACACGCGGCAGATCAGCGTCAGCGAGGCCGGACGCGACTACTTCGAGCGCGCCCTGGCCATTCTCGATGCCCTCGACGAAGCCGATGCCGCCGTGACCGACAACGGCGATGAGGTGCGTGGTCGCCTGGCGGTAAGCGTGCCGGTGGAGTTCGCTCGGCGCATCATCGCCCCGCACCTCGGCGAACTGCTGGAGCGACACCCACAACTGGAGCTGACCCTGCGCGTGACCGACGAGGTGGTCGACCTGCTCAGCGAACGGGTCGATCTGGCGCTGCGCCTGGGCTCTTCCATCATCAGCGACGACGTGGTCAGCCAGCGCGTCGGCAGTTTCACGCGCTGGCTGGTGGCGAGTCCGCAGTATCTGGCACGCACCTCGCCCATCGAACATCCGGACGCACTCCAGGCGCATGCCTGCCTGCAGTATGACTACGGCAGCCCGGCGCACTGCTGGCGCTTCGAGCAGGACGGAACGACCTTGCAGGTGCCGGTCACAGGAAGCCTGCGCAGCAACAACGCCGATATCCTGCGTCAGGCAGCCGTGGCCGGTCAGGGCGTGGCACTGCTGTCGGACTGGCTGGTACGCGACGACGTGGACAGTGGCAGGCTGCAGCGCCTGCTGCCCGACTACGAAGTTGCCCCTGGCCCGCACGAAGGCACCATCCACCTGCTGTACCTGCCCAATCACCGGGGGTCGAAGCGTATCGCCGCGTTCAGTGAGTTCCTTCAGGCGCTGCTGCAGCGCTGAGCGCCTTTGCACAGTGCGCAACGCACTATTGCCGATTCGACGGATTCTCCGCCTGGCGTCGCCTGCCTAACCTTGCGCCTGTCGTTCCCTCTCACCGAGATCCCACATGACTAGCCAGACCTCCTCACTCACGAGCGAGTCGCCAGCCCTGCCGCAGGCACTGGTGCTGCTGTTCGCCCTCTGCTGCGGCGCCATCGTCGCCAACCTCTACTACGCCCAGCCGATCATCGAGCTGATCGCCCCGGATGTCGGCCTCAGCGCCGAGCGCGCCAGCCTGATCGTTTCGCTGACGCAGATCGGCTATGCCCTCGGCCTGCTGTTCCTGGTGCCGCTGGCCGACCTGCTGGAAAGCCGCCGGCTGATGCTGATCACCACCGCGGCCGCCCTGCTCTGCCTGCTGGCGGCGGCCTTGGCGAATCAACCGGATGTGTTTCTTGGCCTGGCACTGCTGATCGGCCTCAGCTCGGTTTCGGTACAGATGCTGATCCCCCTGGCCGCCAACCTGGCGCCGGAGGCCAGCCGTGGCCGCGTGGTGGGCAACATCATGAGCGGCCTGCTGCTCGGCATCCTGCTCGCGCGGCCGCTGGCCAGCCTGGTAGCAGGCGAGTTTGGCTGGCGTGCGGTGTACCTGATGGCGGCCGCCCTGATGCTGCTGATCACCCTGGTAATCGCCACCACCATCCCGCGCCACGCCCCCAGGCACCGCGCCAGCTACGGGCAACTGCTGACCTCGCTGGCTCATCTGCTGCGCCGCTATCCGACACTGCGCCGCCGCGCGCTTTATCAAGGCCTGATGTTCGCCAGTTTCAGTCTGTTCTGGACAGTCGCGCCGCTGGAACTGTCGCGCCACCTCGGATTGAGCCAGCAGGACATCGCCCTGTTCGCCCTTGCCGGCGCCATCGGCGCAGTCGCGGCGCCTATCGCCGGGCGTCTGGCCGATGCCGGCCATACCTGGCGCGCCAGCCTGGTGGCGCTGATCCTGGCACCACTGGCCTTCGCTCCCAACCTGTTGAGCGCCGGACTGGGCTGGATCGGCCTGGTCGTCACTGCCATCGTGCTGGATTTCGCCGTACAGATGAGCATGGTGCTGGGCCAGCGCAGCATCTACGCACTGGAGCCGCAGAGCCGCGCCCGGCTCAATGCGCTGTACATGACCAGCATCTTCGTGGGCGGCGCCATCGGCTCTGCACTGGCCAGCCCGGTCTACGAGCGTTTCGGCTGGTCGGGCACGGCACTGTTGGCTGCCGGACTGCCGCTGCTGGCGCTTCTGGCCTTCATTGGCAAGGAGGAGTGAACACTTTTCCGCAGGCAACAAAAAACCCGCCGAAGCGGGTTTCTTCCCAACCATCCGACATCCTGTCGGTAGCCAATCCTGGCTTGGTCATCGTCCTTGATCCTCAGCAATCCGTCGCTGCAGGGGATGTGTGTAGATTAGAGATCGGCTCACGATGGCAACAGTGGTGGTTGCCGCCTGGGCGTGTAAGCCTTTTGCCATACCACCCTGAGTCAGCGCCCGATCATGCGCGCCAGCACGTCCTCGCCGCCCTGGCGGCGATGAACGAACGCCATGGCCACGTGGCCGATCACCATGAACAGCAGCAGCCAGCCGAGGTTGCCATGCAGCAGGCTGGCGGGCGCGATCATCCATTCGATCTTGGCGTCGCTGAAGCCGGGCATGATGGTCATGCCGAAGGCGACGAACTCGCGGCCCGAGCCGTACTGGCGTAGCAGCGCGACAAAGGGAATCACGAACAGCAGGCCATACAACGCCAGGTGGCCGAAGCGTGCCATTGTGCTGACAGGCGCCGGCCGGCGGTTGCTGTTATACAGCGCCCAGAACAGGCGAATCACCACCAGCACCATGAGCAACAGCCCGGTCGCCTTGTGCGTGCCCCAGAGGAATTTATCCAGCGCGCTGTCTTCCATCAGCGCATGCGCCAGTACGGTCAAGAATTGCCACCCCAGCAAAACGGCCATACCCCAGTGCAGCCAGCGTGTAACCGCACCATAGCGTTGCGCGGAGTCATGCAGATTCGACATCGTGGTTCCTCTCCAATGTCATGTACGAAAACGGTGTTCGGGCCAGACGGCCGAATGCCCCATCCGAGGCAAAGACCCGCCCCAGACGCAATGGTGCCGCGCAGCAGAGCGTTGATGCGCCTACAGATGTTAGCGGGTATGTCAGAAGAGCATCACGCCACGCCCCCGGCAAGCGGGGGCGTAGCGGATGATCAGGCGTCGCGCAGGGCTTCGCGCCAGGCGTGGTGTTGCGGCTCCTGCCAGATGCGCGCGTGCAGGCGCGCCATGCCGTCAGGATCGTTGAGCAGACGCCAGCGGGTCGCCTCGACCTTGCCCTCAGGCCCGGCGCTGAGGATCTCATCGATACGCTCGTCGCGCAGCGCTTCGGCAGCAGGCACCACCTTGGCGTGGCGGGCACGGGCCATGGCGCAGACCAGGGCGTTGTACAGCGGGTCGACCACTGCACGCAGGAAGCCCTTGCGCAGAGCCCGTGAGCTGTTCAGTTGCTCGTACTCGGCGGTGTTGCTCAGCTCCACCGGCACCTTGTGTTCTTCCGGAATCAGGAACAGCTTGCTGCGCCGTGCTGCCAGGCCCGGGGCCGTGCGGCTGGTCAGCACCGAGACCACCGGCGACAGCACCAGTGACACGACGATGGGTGCCAGCCACCAGAGGAAGTCCGGGTTGAGCCAGGCCACCAGCGCCGTCCAGCTGATACCGATCAGCACCTGAGTGCCGTGACGGCGGAAGGCTTCGCTCCAGGGGGTCGAGTCATCCACGCGCTGCGGCGAGTTCCACTGCACCGACCAACCGAGGAAGGCGGCGGTGACGAACAGGCTGTGGAACAGCATGCGCACCGGTGCCAGCAGCACCGAGCAGGAGGCCTCCAGCAGCATCGACAACAGCACCCGCGTACGACCACCGTAGGCCTCGGCGCCCTTGATCCAGATCAGCAACACGCTGAGTAGCTTGGGCAGGAACAGCAGGGTCATGGTCGCCGAGAACAGGGCGATGGCCTCGTGTGGCTGCCAGCGCGGCCACAGCGGGTAGAGCTGGTTGGGCTGCAGGAAGTACTCCGGCACCATCAACGTATGAATCGCCAGCAGGCAGGTCGAGAGCACCAGGAACAACAGCCACAGCGGCGCGGACAGGTAGGACATGACCCCGGTGAGAAACACCACGCGATGCACGGCATGCATGCCACGCACCAGGAACAGGCGGAAGTTCATCAGGTTGCCATGGCACCAGCGGCGGTCACGCTTGAGCTCGTCGAGCAGGTTCGGCGGCAACTCTTCATAACTGCCCGGCAGGTCGTAGGCGATCCATACGCCCCAACCAGCGCGGCGCATCAGCGCGGCTTCGACGAAATCGTGGGAGAGGATCGCGCCGGCGAAGGAACCGGTGCCCGGCAGCGGCGCCAGGGCGCAGTGCTCGATGAAGGGTTTGACCCGAATGATCGCGTTGTGGCCCCAGTAATGCGACTCACCCAGCTGCCAGAAGTTGAGGCCAGCCGTGAACAGGGGCCCGTAGACGCTGGTGGCGAACTGTTGCAGGCGCGCATAGAGGGTGTCCATCCCGGACGCCTTGGGCGCGGTCTGGATGATGCCGGCACCCGGATTGGCCTCCATCAGGCGTACCAGGCGGGTCAGGCATTCGCCGCTCATCACGCTGTCGGCATCGAGCACCACCATGTAGCGGTAGTTGCTGCCCCAGCGCCGGCAGAAGTCGTCGATGTTGCCGCTCTTGCGCTTCACCCGACGCCGACGACGGCGGTAGAAGATATGGCCGAAGCCTTCCACTTCGCGGCACAGCTCCATCCAGGCCTGTTGCTCGGCCACGCAGATGTCCGGGTCGTTGCTGTCGCTGAGGACGAAGAAATCGAAGTGCTCGAGTTGTCCGGTGGCCTTGAGCGACTCGAAGGTCGCACGCAGGCCGGCGAACACACGCGGCACATGCTCGTTGGCAATCGGCATGACCAGGGCGGTACGTGCCCGCGGCGAAATCGGCTCATCACCGCAGCTGCTGGCGGAGATGCTGTAGCGGTCACGCCCCTTGAGCAGTTGGAAGAAGCCCATCAATGCGGTCCAGAAGCCCATCGACACCCAGCAGAACAGCAGGGCAAATAGCGCCAGGATGCTGGTCTGCACCACATAGGGCAGGATCTGCCGCGCTGACTCCTGCCAGGGCTGCTCGAACACCAGGCCCAGATCGACCAGCGACCAGCCCTGATAGGGCAGCACCGACTTCATGTACCAGGTGGCGACAACAGTCTGCACGACCATCAGCACCAGCAGCGCAGTACGGCGCACCGCCGCGACGTGGCGCCAGTGCTCTTCGGCGAAGTCCTCGCTCTCACGCGTGCGTGGCCGCGGTGCGGGTTTCTCGCCCTTCAAGCGACGCCAGCCGCGATCCAGGATGTTGATCTGCCAGGGCTCCGGCACCATGCGTGTGCGCTTGATCGGCGGCGTCGAATCGATGGTGGGCCGGCCCTGGTGGTCCTGCACGATGCGGCAGCCGCGTTCGAGCGCGTCCGGCCAGCCCAGAGACAGACGAGCTGGCACCGACTCGAGCATCTCGCGGGTTTCTTCCAAAGGCTCGGCAGTCGCAAGATCGTCTTCGTGCAGGGCACGGTGCAAGGTGGCGAGATCCCCGCCCTCCTCTTCCAGGCGATGAGCCAGAGCTTCCTGCCGCTCATGATCGAGCGGCAGCTCCCCCAGATAATCCTGGATTTGCGTGGGGTCTAGAGTGTTATTCATGGGCAGGCAGCTGATAGCTCCAGGTTTCCGACAAGGACTTGCCGTCCTCGACCAGGGCAGCGCGCATTTCCACCGGCTGCGCCGGGTTCTTGACCTTGATGCGCAACATCAGGCGCCAGCCTTTGCTGACCGGGTTGTAACGCAGGCTGTCTTCCAGCAACTCGGCGTTGCCATCGACGCTGACCTGAACGGTCGGCGCCACGTCGGGCGAACGCTTGGCCAGCTCCTCACCGACGAAATCGACCACCAGTGCAGTACTGCCATCGGCCTGACGAATCAGGTTGGCCTGCTTGATGTCACCCTCCGACAGCCGGGTCTGGCTGACCATCGCCAGTTGCGGATCATGCAGCTTGGCATCGTCACGGCTGAAGTGTAGGCGATAGGCCACATCCAGCGACTCCCCCGGGGCCGGCAGCTTCTCGGGGCGCCACAGGGCGACGATGTTGTCGTTGGTTTCGTCCGGCGTGGGGATCTCCACCAGTTCGACATGACCCGCGCCCCAATCGCCGACGGTTTCCACCCAGCCGCTCGGGCGCAGCTCGTAGCGGTCGTCGAGATCCTGATACTGGTTGAAGTCGCGACCACGCTGCATCAGGCCGAAGCCACGTGGGTTGTCGATACGATAGCTGCTGACGTTGAGGCGCTGCGGGTTGTTCAGCGGACGCCAGATCCACTCGCCATTGCCGGCATGGATGGCCAGGCCATCGGAGTCATGCAGTTGCGGGCGGTAATTCGGGCGCGGCCAGGGCTGGTTGGCACCGAACAGGTACATGCTGGTCAGCGGCGCGATGCCGAGCTTTTCGACGTTCTCACGCAGGTAGACCTTCGATTGCACCTCGAGCACGCTGTCGCGCCCCGGTTTGATTTCCATGCGGTAAGCGCCGGTGGCACGCGGCGAATCGAGCAGTGCGTAGATCACCAGGCTGCGGCGATCGGGCTGCGGCTTCTCGATCCAGAATTCGCTGAAACGCGGGAACTCTTCGCCCGATGGCAGCGCGGTGTCGATGGCCAGGCCACGCGCCGAGAGGCCGAACACCTGACCCTTGCCGACGATACGGAAGTAGCTGGCGCCCAGCACGCTCATCACTTCGTCATGCGTACCTTTGGCATTGATCTCGTTGATCACCTTGAAGCCGGCGAAGCCCAGATCCTTGAGATCATCCGGGTTCAGGTTGAGATCGCCGAAGTCGAACATCGACGGATCGTACTTGATTTCCTGGGTGCCTTCGGCGGTCACTTCGTTGATCTTCACCGGCACATCGAAGTGCATGCCCTGGTGGAAGAAGTACAGCCGGAACGGCGTCTTGCCATCAGCCCAGTGTGCTTTTTCCTCAAGGAAGCGCACCTTCTGATAGCCAGCGAACGGCAATTCGCGCAGCGCAGCCGGCAGATTGCTTTGCGGGGCGCTGTAGCTTTCGGCGGCAAGCGCCTTGGCCTTGACCGCCACATCATCCAGATCGAAGGCCCAGCTCTGGGCAGCGAACAACAGAGGGAGCACACAGAGGGCCAGCTTGCCGGCCTTGCCCATACGGGCTCCAGAACAACGACTCATCGACACACAGCCTCCAGGGCAACACGTACTGACAAGCAGCGGCAAGCCCAGGGGCGGCCGCTGCAGGGAGTTGAAAACGGGCGAATGGTACAAACACAACGCGAGCACGATGCAGACAGCCAACCGAACGGTGACGTCTCCGCATGCGCGGATTCTTTCTGCGCATTATTACCAGATCGTGAAGTCCGGCACAGGTGCTCGCGCGAGTATATTTTTCGCCTCCTTGGGCCACACCCTCATTGGCGTGGCAACAATTCGAAACGCGCCTCCTGCACGCTCTCCGAATCCAGCCCCAACTGGACACGGAAGGCACCTGGCTCGCTGACATGCTGCAGGCTGGCGTTATAGAAACGCAGCATGGTTTCGTCGATCTCGAAACTCAGCTCGCGCGCCTCACCTGCTTCAAGCTTGACCCTGCGAAAATCCTTGAGTTCCTTCATCGGACGGATCACCGAAGCGGCCTCGTCGTGCAGGTACAGCTGCACCACGGTCGCGCCAGCCCGTGACCCGGTGTTCTTCAGCGTGACGCTGACGCGAATCTTCTCGCCCGGCGTCATGCGCTCGGCGGACAGCTTCGGCGTCGACAGCTGGAAGTCGCTGTAGCTCAGCCCGTAGCCGAACGGATAGAGCGGGCCGTTGGGCTCCTCGAAATACTGCGAGGTGTAGTTGCCCGGTGTGCCGGGTGTGTACGGACGGCCCAGGCGCAGGTGGTTGTAGTAGGTGGGAATCTGTCCGACCGAACGTGGGAAGGTGATCGGTAGCTTGCCAGAGGGGTTGTGCTCACCGAACAGCACGTCGGCGATGCCGTTGCCACCCTCGATGCCGCTGTACCAGGTCTCCAGCATCGCATCGGCGTTTTCCTTCTCCCAGCCGAGCGCCAGCGGCCGACCGTTCATCAGCACCAGCACCAGTGGTTTGCCAGTGGCCTTGAGCGCACGCAGCAGCGCCTGCTGGCTGTCAGGCAGATCCAGACGCGTGCGACTGGACGACTCGTGGGACATGCCGCGTGCCTCCCCCACCGCCGCGACGATGACGTCAGCCTGAGCAGCGACGCTCACGGCCTCGTCCAGCATTGCCTGTGGTGTGCGTTTGTCCAGCACCACTTCAGGGCGGTCCCAATTGAGCTGGTTGAGGTAATTGATCACATGGGCATCGTCGGTGACATTGGCGCCGACGGCGTAGAGCAGCTTGCCCTGGCCTTGCAGCGCCGCCTCCATGCCCTTGCGCAGGGTCACTGCCTGCTCGGCCACACCGACCGCCGACCAGCTGCCGAGCATGTCCACGGGCGAATCGGCGAGCGGGCCGATCAGGGCGACAGTGGTCTTCTTGCTCAGCGGCAGGGTGTCGCCATGGTTTTCCAGCAGCACCAGGGAGTCGCGTGCCATGGCCCGTGCGTCGGCGCGGTGCAGGCGGCTTTCGGCATTGACGTCGGCCGGGTCGTCTTCGGCGCGGCCGATGCGGCGGAACGGATCGTGGAACAGGCCAAGGTCGTACTTGGTGTTCAGTACATGGGTGACGGCTTCATCCAGCACGCTCTGCGGCACCACGCCGCTGCGCACCAAAGCAGGCAGCTCCTGATCGTAGAGCGTGTCGGCCATGCTCATGCCGACACCTGCCGTGACGGCCAGTTTTGCAGCCTCACGGCCATCGGCGGCCACACCATGGCGCAGCAGTTCGGTGATCGCACCGTGGTCGCTGAGCGCCACGCCCTTGAAGCCCCAGTCGCGACGCAGCAGATCACGCAGCAGCCAGGTATTGGCCGAAGCTGGCACGCCATTGATCGCGTTCAGCGCCACCATCACCCCGCCGGCACCGGCATCGATGGCGGCGCGATAAGGCGGCAGGTAATCCTGGTACATGCGCATCGGGCTCATGTCGACCACGTTGTAGTCGCGCCCACCCTCCACCGCGCCGTACAGGGCGAAGTGCTTGACGCTGGCCATGATGCGCTGCGGGTCGCTGGGATCCTTACCCTGATAACCGCGCACCATGGCGGCGGCAATGCGTGAAACCAGGTACGGGTCCTCGCCGAAACCTTCAGACGTGCGGCCCCAACGCGGATCGCGGGAAATGTCGACGGTCGGCGCAAAGGTCATGTCCAGGCCATCGGCGCTGGCCTCGAAGGCCGCGACCCGCGCGCTGTTCTCGATGGCAGGAATGTCCCAGCTCGAGGCCAGCCCCAGCCCAATCGGAAAAGTAGTGCGATGGCCGTGGATGATGTCGTAGGCGAAGAACACCGGGATACCCAGGCGACTGCGCAGCGCCGCCTCCTGCATCGGACGGTTTTCCGGGCGTACCACCGAGTTGAAGGTGGCGCCGATACGCCCTGCGGCCATCTCTTCGCGGATGCGCTCACGCGGCATGTCGCCGCCGATACTGATCAGACGCAGTTGGCCGACCTTTTCCTCCAGGGTCATGCGGCCTACCAGATCGGCGATGAAGGCCGATTTGTCATCGACCGAAGGCGCGGCAGCCAGCAGGTTGGAGAAGGTCAAGGCAGAGGCAAGAGCGAAGTGGTGCAGGTATTTCATCGAGAGCGGCATCCGGGATGCGAATCATTGTTTGAATGGCCGCCACGATACTCCGAGTCCTCGCGCCGCGCCGCGGGTTGGTGCAAAAAAACTTAAGCACCATTCAAAGGCGTTCCAGCAATTACGACCCCAGACTTTCACAAACTTGCGCATTTTTTTCTTCGCCTCTGGTTTTGCCTGTCGGCAGGCGTAGCATGGCCGCATTCGGGAGATGGTGATGGCGCAATTCGAACATCTGCAGGTATTCCAGAGCATGAGCCGCTCGCCCAACGCGCGGCTGCACGCCATGGCCGAACTGGGCAACGGCATGGCCGTGGCACGCTGGAGCAACGCCCATGATGCGCGTGACTACCTTGCCCCCAGCCACCATACGCTGTCGTGCTACCTCAGTGGCGGCACTGGCACATTTCGCCGTGAGCAACCCGGCAACAAGGGCGCTCCAGACAAACTGTGCATCCTGCCGGCCGAACACCAGTCGGCCTGGATCATCAATGGCGAGATTCAGCTAGCCCACCTCTATATAGAGCAGGAGCAGTTCGCCCTTGGCGCGGTCGCCCTGCTTGATCGCGAACCGCGCAGCCTGCAACTGGAAGAAGCGACCTTCCTCGAGGACACCGAACAGTCCACACGCTTCCGTCAGTTGTGCACCCTCGACTGGCAGGAGCCGGGCGAACGCCTGCTGGCCAGCAGCCTGGCGCACCAGTTGCTCGACCATACGCTACTCAACCAGGTTGGCCTGCGCCAGGGCCTGCGCCTCAAGGGTGGCCTGGCACCGCTGCAACGCAGGCGTGTGCGCGAGTTCATCGAACAGCATCTGGAGACGCCGCTGCCACTGAGCCAGCTGGCCGCGCTTTGTGCCCTGTCGGAATACCACTTCGCGCGAATGTTCCAGAGCAGTTTCGGCCTGCCGCCCCATCGTTACGTGTTGGCCCGACGCCTGGCACGTGCCTGTCAGATGCTACGTCAGCCAGCCCCTGCTCTGAGCGAGGTGGCCTTGGCCTGCGGCTTCGCCAGCGCCAGCCATTTCAGCAATCGTTTTCGCCAGGCACTGGGCGCCACACCGGGGCAGTACCGCGCTGCATTCCTGTAGAACGGAAACAACCCACCTTCCGCCCTGCCGTCGGCAATCTCGGCGCCACGCCTGCTAATCGTCACGCGGCTATGCGAAAATCTGCGGCTTTGCATTGCCACGGCCCAGTCATGCGCCCATTCCTTTTCGCCACGAGGCTTCGTTGATGCCTCTGGATATTCACCAGTTACGCCAGGAGGACTGGCGTTCCGAGTTCGGCGCGGGCGACCTGCGCCGCGGCATTGCCTACGCCGAAGAAAAGCGCAGCAAACTGCTCAGCCTCAAGGACCACAGCCTGCTCGCCAACTGCCGCGGCTCCGGCGGTCAGACCTACCAGCAGCGCATCACGCTGCACCCTTACGGGCGCAAATGGAGCGTGACCGGCCACTGCAACTGCCCGGTTGGCTTCAACTGCAAGCACGTGGTCGCTGCCCTGCTCACCCTGGAAGCTCAACAGCGCGCTGGCAGCGACCTGTCGGACATCATCGTGCTGAACAAGGAACTGGCGGAAACACGCCTCGAAGGTATCACCCCCTCCGCCATCCTCAGCTTGGGCAGCCAGGTGCGCGTGCATTTCGACGCACGCAAAGGGCGCATGCAGGAACAGACCCAGCACCGCGCAGCGCTGGCCTTCGACTACGCCGGGCACAAGGTTTTCGGCAAACCGGCCAAGGATCTGGTCAAGCGCCTGGATGAGCAAACCAACCTGCGCCTGATCCGCGACGGCGGTGCCGAAGCCAGCCTGCGCAAACGTCTGGAAAGTCTCGGCCTGCAGGTAGCCCTGCGCCAGAGCGAGGCGCTGCCGGCAGAAGCCGGCGAGCCGTTCGAGCTGGAGCGCGAGCGCGACTGGCTGGATTTCGTCCAGCAGCAACTGCCGCAGCTGCGCGCCGAGGGCTGGCAAATCCACATGCGCCCGGACTTCCAGTACAACCTCGCCGAGGTCGACGACTGGTACGCCGAGGTCGAGGAAGATCCGCAGCAGAACTGGTTCGATCTGGAGCTGGGCATCGAAGTTGAAGGCCAGCGCCTGAGTCTGCTGCCGATTCTGCTCCAGGCCATTCGCCGCACGCCCTGGCTACTGGCGCCCGAAGCGCTGGCCCAGCGCGCCGACGAAGATCGCCTGCTGGTCAGCCTGCCGCAGGGCGGCAAACGCATCGCCCTGCCCTTCGCCCGTTTGAAGCCGCTGCTGGCCACGCTCGGCGAGCTATATTTCCGCGACCCTGGCGACGATCATCTGCCGCTGCGCCTGGGCCGTGCCGACGCCGCACGCCTGGCCGAACTGGCCCAGGGGCACGAACTCAGTTGGCAAGGCGGCGATGAGTTGCGCGGCTTCGCCCAGCGCCTGCAGGACCTGTCGGTACGTGAAATTGCGCCACCCGAGGATTTGCAGGCCGAACTGCGCACCTATCAGGTGCAGGGCCTGAACTGGATGCAGACCCTGGCCGAACTGCGCGTCGGTGGTGTACTGGCCGACGACATGGGCCTGGGCAAGACCCTGCAGACCCTGGCGCATATCCTCTGCGAGAAACGAGCGGGCCGCCTCGACAAGCCCGCGCTGATCGTCATGCCCACCAGCCTGATTCCCAACTGGCAGGACGAAGCGGCGCGCTTCACCCCGCAGTTGCGCGTACTGGCCCTGCACGGCAACAAGCGCAAGGCGCTGTTCGAGGAAATCGCCAAGCACGATCTGATCCTTACCACCTACGCCCTGTTGCCGCGCGACCTCAAGGCGCTGAACCAGCAGCGCTATCGCCTGCTGATTCTCGACGAAGCGCAGAACATCAAGAACCCGCGCAGCAAGGCGGCCACTGCAGCGGCACAGGTGCAGGCCGACCTGCGCCTGTGCCTGACCGGCACACCGCTGGAAAACCACCTGGGCGAGCTCTGGTCGCTGTTCCACTTCCTCATGCCGGGCTGGCTCGGCGACGCCAAGGCCTTCACCCGCGACTACCGCACACCCATCGAAAAACGTGGAGACGCCCAGCGCCTCAATCACCTGAACGGGCGCATCCGTCCGTTCCTGCTGCGTCGTAACAAGGAACAGGTGGCCAGCGAACTACCGCCGAAAACCGAGATTACTCAATGGGTCGAGCTGACCCAGCTGCAGCGCGACCGCTACGAGACTCTGCGCCTGGCCATGGACCAGAAGGTACGCGAGGAAATCACCCGCCAGGGTCTGGCCCGCAGCCATATCGTCATCCTCGAGGCGCTGCTGCGCCTGCGCCAGAGCTGCTGCGACCTGCGTCTGCTGGGTGACGACGACGGCGAGCTGAGCGCCACTGATTCGGGCAAGCTCAGCGCATTGCTGGACATGCTCCAGGAGCTGGTCGACGAAGGCCGCCGGGTGCTGCTTTTTTCCCAGTTCACCTCGATGCTGGCGCTGATCGAAGCAGAACTGCAGACACGCAAGATCACCTACGCCAAGCTGACCGGCAGCACCCAGGACCGACGCACGCCGGTACAACGCTTCCAGGCGGGGGAGTTTCCGGTGTTCCTGATCAGCCTCAAGGCTGGCGGCAGCGGCCTCAACCTGACCGCCGCCGATACCGTGATTCACTTCGACCCCTGGTGGAACCCAGCCGCCGAAGCCCAGGCCAGTGACCGCGCCTACCGCATCGGCCAGGACAAACCTGTGTTCGTCTACAAGCTGATTGCCCGTGGCAGCGTCGAAGAGAAAATCCAGCAACTGCAGCAGGCCAAGGCCAACCTGGCCAAGGGCGTGCTCGACGGTGGCAGCCAGGGCCAGTGGCAACTGGATGAAGAGGACCTGGCGGCGCTGTTCGCGCCGCTCGACTGACGCCTCGCGCCACCCTGACGCCCGCACGGGTGGATGAAAAGAGCGTCACCCACCCCAGGTATCAATCAGACGCATCGTCGCGCTCGGACTCGGCATCCTCGCGGTTACGCGCCTTGCTGCGCGGGTGCGGGCCAGCCACGGCGGGAAAGCGCGACGAGGCGTAGCGCACCACCAGAATCGCCAGGGCCAGCAACAGGATAGCCCCGGACACCATCACCACGCCCCAGCTCGGCTTGTGCGTGTGGGAAATGTCGGAAATCAGCAAACGGGTCAACGCGGTGATCGCCACATAGATCATGAAGCGAATCGGCATGTGGTTGGTCTTGAAGTAGATGCCAACCATCGCCGCCAATTCCAGGTAGATGAACAGCAACAGAATGTCATCGACCGTGATGTGGCCCTTCTCCAGCATGCCGATAAAGGTCATCACCCCCGCCCAGGCCGTGATCGCCCCGATGGCGAACAGCGCCAGGTAATGGAAGGCCTCCATCAGCAGATTACCCAAGGATTCCGCCAGGCCATGCATGCCCATACGCAGACGTTCCGCCCAATTCATCGTGTCACTCCCCAAAGCCCTGCATAACGGCCCGGACATCCGAAATGGATGCCCGTCCCCAGCGATCATGCAGGAAAAACACCAGCTTCAGGATGATGCAGGGATGTGACGCAAAGACACAGGCGCGGATTGCCGCAGGCCTTTCAGAGCCACCAACTGAGCATCCCGCTCGCCAGCAGCGGCGCCGCGACCGGCAAAGCCCAGCGCAGGCGCCAGGCCAGCACGGCGACCAGCAGCAGTGCGGCGAGCATCAGTTGGCACAGCCACAGCACCGCGCCGATCTCGCCACCCAGGCTCAGGCTGCACAAACCCAGGGCAAGCGCGAAGCAGATCGCTGCAGCCCAGCGCAGAACGCGCTGGCGCAAAGACCCGGGCTCGCCGCCGAGCAAGGCTTTGTGATGACGCGACATGGTCAGGCACAGGGCGAGCATGCCGAGATAGGCCAAGGCAAAAGCGAGCAGCATCAGCGTACCTCCCCGGCCGGCTCGCGCGATGCCTGCGCCGGCCTGACCTGCAGCGCCGACGGCACGCCCAGACGCCAAACGTACAAGGCGCAGAGCAGGCCAGTCAGCAACAGGAACAGATCGATACCGGCCAACGCCCAGTCACCGCGTGCCAGGCTGGCCAGCAGATGACCCTGCGGCGCCAGCAGCCCGGACAGCAGCGGCAGGCCCAGGGCCAGCAGCGCGCCGAGGGTCAATTGCTGACGCAGCAGACGCGGGCTGTGCCGGCGCAGCACCGCCCACAACGCCAGTAGCAACCAACTGGCGACGAACACCCAGGCCTCCCAACTGGCCCGCGCAGGCAGATTCTCGGGCAGCAGGCGATTGCCCCACAGCAGAGCCAGGCTGGCCAGCGGCAGGCCGACGAACACCGCACCGTTGAGCGCACGCACCACACCGATACCCCGCCCACCACGGGCCGCACGCTTGCTCAGCCAGACCCGGCTGCCAGCCACCAGCATGGCGCAGCCGGCCAGCCCCAACAGCAGATAGACCGCCCGCACCAGGGCGCCACCGAACTGCGCCATATGCAGACCAACCAACCACAGGTAAGTGCTGTAGCCGGCAGGCGCACGCTGTTCATGCAGCAATTCGCCGGTGCCGGCATCGAAGCTCAGCGTATCGGCCGGGTTGGCGATGCGCGAGCTATCAGCGCGGCGCACCTCCACCACCGCCGAGGCATCGTCCGGGTGGTGCACGCTGATCCAGCCTGGCTCGCCGCCCTGCCAGTGCGTGCGCGCCTGCTCGATCAGCGTATCGAGGGAAACCGCTGCAGCCGCGGGACGATGCAGCTCCTCGCGGTGATACCCGCCCATCACCTCGCTGAAGAAGTGCGCGATATCGCTCTTGTAGGCCACCTGAACGCCAGCCGGCATGTAGGAGGCGACGAAGATCGCCACGCCGGTGTAGGCCAACAGCAGGTGAAAGGGTAAGCCAGCCACACCGAACAGGTTGTGCGCATCCAGCCAGGCTCGCTGGCCGTTGGCTGCCGGGCGCAGGGTGAAGAAATCCTTGAAGATGCGCCGGTGGATGATCACCCCCGAGATCAGCGCCACCAGCATGAACATGCCAGCCAGACCAACCAGATAGCGCCCGAGCATGCCGCCGTGCAGCTCATAGTGCAGCTTGAAGAAGAACTCGCCGCCCTGGGTTTCGGCCAAGGGTTGCAGGCTGTGCGGGGCGAAGGCGCGGCGCTCGATCCGCTCACTGCCGTCGACCTCCCAGGCCAGTTGCCAGAACGGAGCACGCTCGCTCGGTGGACGCAGCCAGAAGGCGTGCAGTTCGTCCGCGACGTTGGCCTGCAGCCAGCCACGCAGCTGCTCGGCGCTCAGCGTAGAGCCCTGCGGCAGGTGCAGCGCCGGGCGCATCCAGCGCTCCAGTTCCTTGTCGAAGCAGGCCACGGTGCCACTGAAGAGGATGACGAACAGCAGCCAACTGGGCAGCAGGCCGCCCCAGGTGTGTAAACCGGCCATGGATTGCCGCAGACTCATGGGCGCGCTCCGAACTCGGCAGGAAGGAAGGCAGCCAGGCACGCCAGGACTGTCAGCCCCACCAGCAGCATCCAGGCACGCAGGGCGCTGCGCGCAGCGAACGCATAGATCGCTGCAGCGCTCCATACGGCAAAGCACAGCAGGCTGGCGAACACCACACGGTCAGCGCGCGCCAGCGGCAGGTAGACGGAGAAGAACGCGGTAAATCCGTAGGCCAGGGCATAGCCACCGAACAGTGCGGCCAGGATCCGCGAAGCGATATTCCAAGGGGTAGGAGAAGGTTGCTTGCTCACGGTCTGCTCGTTGTTCGCTGATCGGGTTCGGAGCGGCGCCCGCATCGCGGGCGCCGTCCTAGCGCGCAGGATCTAGAAGCTATAGCCCACGGTGCCCACCACGGTACGGCGGCTACCGATGAAGCAGTCACCGCGGGACAGGCAGGTGGTGTAGTAGGTTTCGTCTTCAAGGTTGCTGGCGTTGAGGGTGAAATTCCAGTTCTGGTACTGGTAGCCGAGCATGGCATCGAACAGAGTGGTGGACGGTGTTTTCAGCCGGTCGAGGCCGTCCCAACTGGCCCCCACGTAGCGCACCCCGGCACCGGCGCTGAAGCCGGGAATGCCTGCGATGCTGAAACGATGCTGGCTCCACAGCGAGGCCATGTCCTCCGGCACGCTGGCCAGGCGCTTGCCCTCTTCGGCTGGCGCCCCCTTGAGCACTTCGGTGTCGGTCTTGCTGTAGGTGGCAATGAGGTTCCAGTTCGGGTTGATCTCCACCAGCGCTTCCAATTCCAGGCCGCGGGCACGGGTTTCGCCATTTTGCAGGGTGTTCAGCGGATCGTTCGGGTCAGGCATGCGCCGGTTCTGTTCACGCAGGTCGTAGACCGCCGCGGTGAACAGGCTGTTGCTGCCCAGCGGCTGATACTTGACACCCAGCTCCCACTGCTTGCCCTCGATCGGTTTGTACGGGTCGAGGGTACGGCTGTTGAGGCCAATGATCGGCTGAAACGATTCGCTGTAACTGATATAGGGCGCCAGGCCGTTATCGAACAGGTAGGTCAGGCCGACCCGCCCGGTGACGTCGTCGTCCTTCTGCCCCACGCGCCCCTGAGTCTTGCTCTCGGCCCAGTCCTTGCGCATGCCGAGCGTCAGCAACCAGTTCTCATAACGGATCTGGTCCTGGACGTAGAGGCCCTTCTGCACCGCCCGCTGTTCCGGATCTTCGCTCAAGGGGGTGCCGGAGGGGTCGAAGGTGCCGTATACCGGGTCGTACACATCCAACGGCGTGGCGGCGCCGCTGGCACGTTCGCGGTTGGTCACCGCGTGCTGGTAATCGCTGCCGAGCAGCAAGGTATGCTGCAGCGGGCCGGTGTCGAAACGCGCCTCGCCCTGATGGTCGGCTACCCAGACCTTCACCTCGGGCTTGGAGATGGAAAACACCCGATTGACAGTGCGGTTGTCGGCCTGCAGCACTGGCGGCCAGCCGTACATCGTCTGGTAGCTGACCTTGCTCTTCTGCCAGCGTAGGTTCTGCCGCAACGTCCAGGTGTCGTCCAGACGCCAGGAGAACTGCGAGGTCAGCGCAACCTGTTCGCTGTCGTACTCATCGAAGCCCGGCTCGCTGACGAAGGTGTTGCTATCGATCTCGCCATAAGGCGCACCCAACACGGTGCCACGATGCGGCAGGAACTGGCTGGTTGAGCCGGTATCGTCCTTCTGCACGTTGACCAGCAGGGTCCATTCGATGTCTTCGCTGGGCTTCCAGGTCAGCGAGGGCATCAGCACCAGGCGGTTGTCCTTGACGTGATCGACCTGGGTCTGGCTGTCGCGCTGCACTGCTACCACGCGGTACAGCAGAGTGCCCTCCTCGTTCAGCGGGCCGGTGCTATCCACTGCCAGTTGCTTGCGGTCGAAACTGCCGTACTGCGCCTGCAACTCGGTACGCTGCTCAGCCTGCGGACGCTTGCTCACCAGGTTGACCAGACCACCAACCGGTGTCTGCCCATAGAGCATCGAGGATGGCCCCTTGAGCACCTCGATGCGCTCCAGGGTGAACGGATCGGAGCGAATATTAGTGTAGCTGCCAAAGGTCTGCTGCAAGCCGTCAAGGAAGATGCTTGGCGCACTTCCGCGAATCATCGACCAGTCGCCGCGGCTGTCCAGGCCATAGGTTTCTCCTCGCATGCCGGCGGTGTAACGAAGCGCGTCCTGCACGGTCAGTGAGCCCAGATCGCGGATACGGTCGGCGGTGATCACGCTGACCGACTGCGGCGTCTCCAGCAGCGGCGTATCAGTCTTGGTACCGGTGGCACTTCGGCTCGCCACATAGCCGGCCACCGGCCCGTTGGCGCGCTCGACTTGCTGGGTCGCGACAATGCTCTGCGCCTCGAGCTCAACGGCCTCCTCTTCAGCCAGTACCATCAGCGGACTTAGCGCCAAACCCAGGGTTGCCAGGCGGACGGAGCTGGTCAGGGAACGGTGGACAGTGGAGGTAGGCATTGCGACTCCTTAGGCAATGTGAAGGTCGTGTAAGGCGGCGACATATTAGTGAGAAATGTTTTTATTTTAAATATCAATTGCAAAATGACGCCATCTGACGGCCTCCCCCACTCACCAGCTATAGCTGGCGCTGGCAGTCAGGGTGCGACCGTAGCCGTAGTAGCAGGTCACTTCGCTGCAGGAGGTGTCGTACTCCTTGTCCAGCAGGTTGCTGGCGTTGAGCGCCAAGCGCATGCCATCGAGTTGATAGTGCAGGCTGGCGTCGACCAGGGTGTAGGCCTCGGACTCGACGCTGACGATAGGTTCCAGCGTCGGGTTGAACGCCAGCGCGGCGTTGCGCGCGACATACCGGCTCTCGCCGACGTAGCGCACGCCGATGCCGCCGCCGAAGCCCTTGAATGCCCCACTGAGCTGGGTGTAGTCGAGCCAGACGCCGGCCGAATCACGCGGGGTACGCGGCAGGCGGCTGTCCTTTTCCCAGGCGTTGGGGCTCTTGCTGACGAAGGCATCGGTGTAGCTGTAGAACGCACTCAGATCCAGGCCCTCGGCCAGGCTGGCCAAGGCTTCCAGTTCGATGCCGCGGGAGCTGACCTCCCCCACCTGACGGCGCAGGGTACGCCCCGGATCACTGCTGCTGTCGTTGAGCACGTAGTCCTGCTTGGTCAGGTCGAACAGTGCCAGGCTGACGAAACTGCGCGCGCCCTCGGGCTGGTACTTCACGCCGATTTCGTACTGCTTGCCGCGCTCCGGGTCGAACGACTTGCCCGTGAGGGTATCGCTGCCGCTGACCGGGTTGAACGATTCGCTGTAGCTGACATAGGGCGCCAGACCGTTGTGGAACACATAGACCAGCCCCGCGCGACCGCTGAAGGCTTCGCTGGTGGTCTTGCTGTCGGCCTGCAGGGCGTCGTCGATCTGGTTCTGCGCCCAGTCGTAGCGGCCGCCAAGCAACAGCCGCCAGTGGTCGCCGAACTTGAGTTGGTCCTGCAGGTAGAGGCCGGTCTGGCGAGTCAGCAGGCTCTGCTTGCGATCGATGGCCGGCGATGCGAGTGGCCGACCGTACTGCGGATCGAGCAGATCCAGCGGCGGTACCGTGGCGCCATAATAGGCCGTTTCGTTGGAGCGGCTGCGGCGCCAGTCGAGGCCGAGCAACAGGTTGTGCTCGACGCTGCCGGTGGCGAAACTGGCCTCGGCCTGATTGTCCACGCCCCAACCACTCATGTGTTCGTCCTGCACGCCGGCGCTGCGCAGCAGGGTGCGGCCGTCGGACGGCAACACGGCATAGGCGTTGATGTAGCTGTATTCCAGGCTGGTCTCGTCGTAACGCAGATTCTGCCGCAGGGTCCAGGTGTCATTGAGACGGTGCGACAACTGATAGCCGACGGAATAGTAGCTGCGCGGGAAGTCGTTGAAATCCGGCTCGCCATCGAAGAAGTCGGGATCGCGGTCGTAGGGCAGGTTGAAGGTGTCGCGCAGGTACGGCGAGAAGTGCGTGCTGAAGCCGTAGCGCCCGTCGTCCTTCTGGTAGGCGGCCTGGAGCGTCAGCTCGGTGTCGGCGTTCGGCCGCCAGGTCAGGCTAGGCGCCAGCATCTGCCGCTGCATGCCGGTCTTGTCGACCTGGGCGTTCGCGTCGTTACCAAGCATCACCACCCGATAGAGCAGCGAACCATCGTCGCTCAACGCCCCGCCGAAGTCGCCGGCCAGCTCCGCCAGATCGTCGCTACCGGCGCGTACACGGACTTCATTGCGCGCCGTTTCGCTGGGCCGCTTGCTCACCTGGTTGACGATGCCACCAGGCTCGGCCTGGCCATAGAGCACCGACGCCGGACCACGCAGCACCTCGATGCGTTCCATCGCCCAGCTGTCCAGACGCGGCAGGCCGTAAGTGCTGGTCGGTTGCACCAGGCCATCGCGAAACACCCGGGTCTTGGCATCGAAACCACGGATGCTGAACCAGTCGTAACGGGTGTCGAAACCGTAGGGCACGCTGATGCTCGGGGTGTAGCGCAGCGCCTCTTCCAGGGTGGTGACGCCGCGTGCATCCATCTGCTCGCGACTGATCACACTGATCGCCTGTGGGGTTTCCAGCAGCGGCGTGTCGGTCTTGGTGGCGGTAGCGCTGCGGCTGGCGACATAGCTCCCGACCGGGCCGTTGGCGCGTTCAGCCGGCTGGGCGGTCACGGTCTGGCTCTGCAGCTCGAGGCTGTCGGCTGCCGCTTGCGGCGCCGGTTCAAGGCGATAGTCGCTCTGCCCGTCCAGCACCACGCGCAGGCCGCTGCCGGCCAGCAGTTGGGCGAAGCCCTGCTCCAGCGAGTAGTGCCCTTGCAGCCCGGAGCTGCTGCGCCCCCGGGTCAGCGCCGGGTCGAAGCTGAGCAGCACACCGGACTGCCGAGCAAATTCGGTGAGTGCCGACTCCAGCGCGCCGGCACTGACCTGGTAAGGCTGCGCAGCCCAGGCCGGGGTCGCCACGGGCAACAGCGCCAGCGGCAGACTGAGACTCAGCAGTGCGGCGCGTACGGCACGTGCCAGGGGCTGGAAACGACGGACAACGCGGGGCATGACGACTCCTTCGGCATAGCGTGAGGTAACGATTGCCTGGGAAGCCGGACGAACGAGAAAAACCTGCAAAAGAATTTGCGAACTATTTTCAGGTAGCCTGCAGGCTGACCCAATAGCGGGTGCGATAGACCACCCGCACCGGCAGGGTACGCGCCAGCATCGCCAGCACGCGGTCACTGTCGTCCAGCGGGAAGACCCCGGAGATACGCAACCCGGCCACCTCCGACGCACAGCGCAACACGCCCGGTCGCTGGCGCCCCAGCTCGGCGAGAAACTCCGTCAGCGGCATGTCGTGGGCCACCAGCAGGCCATCGACCCAGCGCCCGCGATCGACATTGGCACTGCCCAACTCGTGCAGCGCGCCAGCGCTCAGATGCACCCGTTGCCCGGCCTCGATGCGCTGCGTCACACCACCTCTGGGCCGTGCCTCGACAACCCCCTGATAAACCGCCAGCTCGCAGGCATGCGCCTGCTGGCGCACCTGGAAACGCGTGCCGAGGGCGCGCAGCAGGCCCTGCTCGGTACTCACCAGAAACGGCCGACCCAGCGGGTCGGCGGCGGTCTGCACGAGAATCTCGCCCTGATACAGCTGGATCAAGCGGCGCTCGTTGCTGTAGTGGATATCCAACGCGGTATCGCTGTTGAGATACAGGGTGCCGCCATCAGCCAACTGCAGGCGGCGCCGCTCACCGGTGCCGGTACGTTGTTGCGCCAGCAACGGCTGCCAGGGCTGCAGGTGCTGGCCCAGCACCCCGGCGGCCACCAGGCTGCCGAACAGGCCTAGTTGCTTGAGCGCGCGGCGCCGCTGACGATCCACTTGAGCGCCCGCCAGCGCCTGCCTGGCCAGTGGCGCCGAGACTCCGACAAACTGCTGGCCCAGGTGTTCCAGGCGCTGCCAGGCCTGCTCGTGCTGCGGATCGGCTGCCCGCCAGTCGGCGCACAAGTGCAACTCGTGCGCCGTGGCAGTACCCGAGGCGAGGCGCACGCGCCAGGCAATCGCCTGCTGCACCGTTTCGTCGAGCGCACTCATGCGTAGGCCACCCGGTAGCAATGAGTGAAGGCCTGGGTCATGTACTGCTGGATGGAACTGACCGACAAGCCCAGGCGCTCGGCGATCTGCGGGTAGGTCAGGCCATCCAGTTGCGACAGCAGGAAGGCTTCGCGCACCACCGGTTTGAGACCATCGAGCAAGCGATCGATGGCCACCAGGGTCTCCATGACCAGCGCCTGGCTCTCCGGTGAAGGCACCTCTGGCTCGGGCAACTGCGCCAAGGCGTCCAGGTAGGCACGCTCCAGACTGGCGCGGCGGTAGTGATCGATCAGCAGGCCACGGGCGACCGTGGCGAGAAAGGCCCGCGGCTCACGCGGAGCCTGCGCCTCGCGCTGCAACAGCAGGCGCACGAAGGTATCCTGGGCCAGATCGGCCGCCTGCTGCGGACAGGCCAGGCGCTGGCGCAGCCAGCCGAGCAGCCAGCTGTGATGGCCGCGATAGAGCGTTGCGAGGGAATCGCCTGAAAGAGGTTGGGCCATCGCCGAGAGTGTTCCATGAGACAGGACAGAAACGAATGCGAATATATTGCATTTGAAAAATACTGTCACCATGCCCTATCGCACGCTGGGCGCTTTTGCCGAGCGCTGCCAGAAATCAGGGACTCCACTCAACGAATCACGGTGAAGGCCGATCAACTCAATACTGGCCAAACGGCAGCGAGTCCTTTATTCTCGCCAATACTGTACAAAAAACCAGTTAATTACTGACCAACACGCATGAAGGCAGACGAGGTGATGAATGGCCGTCGAAGTGGTGTATCGCAGCAGTCGCGATCCGGAGCGCTTGTTTATGGATAAGGCTGAAGCCGATCGTTACGACAAGATGCTGGAGCTGGCCGAGCGCCTCAGCGAGGTTCTGCACAAGGCAGTACCGTCCTTGAGCGAAGAACAAGGTGAGGAGCTGGGTATCTTCATGGCCAAGAATCGCGATGTGTTCGCCAAGGCGTTCAAGAGCCAGCCGGATGCGCTCGAGGAACTCGAGATCGAGACCGCCAGCGAGTGACCGTGTAGCGCGGCCCCTCTTCCGCACGAGGGGTCTGCTCGGTAAAACCATCCAGCATCATGCTCTGCTGCCTGGGTATTGCGCCGCGACCTGCTCCAGCCAGGCCGGCAACTCTCGTCGCTTGATACCCTCACCTCGCGCACGGGCCAGCTGTTCGAGCATGTATTGACGTTTGCGCTCATCGCCCTCGGCAAAGGAAAGCGCCAGATCGCGGTCACTCCATTGGCGAATGCGGCGAAACAGCCACCAGTGAAAGTACAGGCCAGCGGCGGTGGTGACGACGATAATGAAATAGTCCATGGTGAATCCTCCTTTCACCACGCTAATCGAGCCCGTACGCGGCGCCAAGTGCGGCATTGCCGCAGACTATGGAGGCCATTCAATGATCCGTTGCAAGCGGGTTTATCTCGATGCCCAGGCCGGCGACGGCCAACGCATACTGGTCGACCGACTATGGCCAAGGGGCCTGTCCAGGGACGCCTTGGCATTCGATGAATGGCTACCCGAAGTCGCACCCTCTACCGAACTGCGCAAGGCCTTCGCTCACCGCGTCGAAGCCTTCGATGATTTCAGTGCGGCCTACCGCCGTGAACTGGCTGCTCACCCCGAACATTGGCAGCGCCTGCTGCACTGGGCAGCGGGTGGCACGCTGACGCTGCTCTACGCCGCACGCGATGAGGTGCATAACAACGCCCAAGTTCTGGCGGTTTTCCTCGAAGAGGAACTGCAGCGATACGACTCGCCCAGTTCACCGGTGTGTTACCAGGGCGAATTCGACGGCGATTGACCGTGCTGGCGCGGCAGGCTAGCCTTCAGGCTTCTGCAACATATTCGAACCTGCGTCCATGACCCTCACCGCGCCTTGCCTCTACGACTTCGCCAGCGCCGCCTGCCGCGCCGCTGCCGATGGCTGCGCGCCGCCACCAGCCTGTCACGCCGGCACGCCACCGCCGCCGGCCTCAGTCCAAGCGGGCTAACCCCGCCCTTCCTCGCTCCGTTTCATCGGCCTTGCCGAGACGTGTCTTTGCGCGCGTGCGGAGCTCATGCGGATTTTCGACAGGTGTTCCATCATGTTTTTCGATTCGACCTCTCTGCGCACCTATGGCGCGACCGCTCTGTTCGTATTGCTCTGGTCAGGTGGTGCGATCTTCGCTCGCCTGGGCCTGGACCATGCCTCTCCCTTCGCCTTTCTGATCCTGCGTTTTGCCCTCGCGTTTGCAGCGCTGGTGCTGATCGCCAGTTGTTCCGGGGTCTGGCTACCCGAACGCGACTTGCGCTGGCCAACCGCCAAGGCCGGCCTGCTGATGATCGGCGGTTACAGCATCTGCTACATGCTGGCGCTAGCCGAAGGGATCACACCCGGTGTGCTGGCGACGGTGCTCGGCGTACAACCCATCCTGACCCTCACGCTGCTGGAGCGGCGCACCTCGCTGCTGCGTGTGCTCGGTTTGCTGCTGGCGCTGGCCGGGCTGGCAATAATAGTCGCGGGCAGTTTGCTGAGCAGTGCCATGCCACTGTCCGGTATGGCGCTGACTCTTGGTGCCCTGCTCTGCATCACCTGCGGCACCATCGCCCAGAAAAACCTGAGACAGACGCCCATGCGCGCTCTGCCACTGCAGTACGGCCTCTGCCTGCTGGCTAGCCTGATACTGCTGCCCAGCCAGGAGTGGCAGGTGCGTTTTGACGTCGGGCTGATCGTGCCGCTGCTGTGGATGGGACTGGTGATTTCGGTGGGCGCACAGTTACTGCTGTACCGGCTGATCCAGACCGGCAACCTGGTCAATGTCACCAGCCTGTTCTATCTGGTTCCGGTGACGACAGCACTGCTCGACTACCTGCTGCTGGGGAACCGCCTTGCGACCAGTGCTCTGGCCGGAATGGTCGCGATCCTGCTCGGCCTGGCCCTGGTCTTTCGCTTCGCCCCTCAGCTGGAACGGGTCGGATAGCCGCTAGGTGCGATAGAGCAGGCTCTCCGCCAGATAGTCGGCGACTCGCGCCGGGGAACGTTTTTCAGCCTGAGCATGGGCGTAGACCTCGGTCAGACGCCGGCTGATCTGCGCCAGGTGCGCGGTGATCGCCGGTAGTTCTTCACCGCGATGACGCAGTGCCACATAGATCAGCCCTCCGGCATTGAGCACGTAATCCGGCGCGTAGAGAATCCCGCGAGCTTCCAGCTGGTCGGCTACTTCGGGGCTGGCCAGCTGATTGTTGGCAGCCCCTGCCACCGCTGCGCAGCGCAGGTGAGCGACCGTCTGCGCATTCAGCACACCACCTAGGCCACAGGGCGCGAGAATGTCGCAGGGCGTGGTGAGCAGCGCATCGCTGGTAATCGGGTGTGCCCCCAGTTGCTCGACGGCCAGTTGCACACGCCCGGCATCGAGGTCGCTGACCAGCAGTTCGACGCCAGCGGCATGCAGCGCTTCGGCCAGGGCGAAGCCGACATTGCCCAGGCCCTGAATGGCGACCCGCAGTCCCTCCAGATCGTCGCTGCCAAGGCGCGCCTGGGCGGTGGCGCGAATACCCGCGAATACGCCCAAGGCGGTGTGCGGTGACGGATCACCCTCGCTGGTCGTGCTGGTTGCGTGATTGGTGTACTGGGCGATGCAGTCCATATCGGCACTGGAGGTGCCGCTGTCGATGGCGGTGATGTAGCGTCCATTGAGGGTTTCGATAAAACGCCCGAAGGCTTCGAACAGCGCAGCTCGGCTCTGCAGATGCGGCGGACGGATGATCACCGCCTTGCCGCCACCGTGATCGATACCCGCCAGCGCTGCCTTGTAACTCATGCCCTGAGCCAGACGGATGGCATCGCCAATGGCGCTCTGTTCATCGGCATAGGGCAGGTAACGACAGCCGCCGAGTGCTGGCCCGAAGCGGGTGTTGTGAATGGCGATAACGGCCTTGAGACCGCTGGCCGGATCCTCGGCCAGGTGCAGGGCCTCGAGGCGGGCGGCTTCCATCATGCTGAACATGGGCGAGCTCCCGATCGGATTTCAGGCCTCAGTATAGGAGAGCCACACTGGACGACGACCTTGTCAGGGACTACAAAAGCACAATCCAGTGGAGAATGCGATGAACCCACGCCAAGCCTGCCTGCAGTGCCTGCAACGCGATCCACCCGCCCTGTTCGAGGCGGCGCTGTGGATCGCCGCCGAACACGATGATCAGCTCCAGCCCGCGCAGATCATGAGCGACCTGCACAGCCTGCTTCTACAGGTCAGCGCTGGACTACCCGCCCTGCCCGCTCGCGAACTGGCCCAGCCGCTGCTGCGCCGACTGGCCGAGCTCGATTATCAAGAAGACGACGAAGGCGTGACGCGACCGCGCCATGCCCTGCTGCATGAAGTGCTACGCCGCCGACGCGGCCAGCCGCTGACCCTGGCATTGATTGCGCTGGAAGTGGCGCGCCGCCTGGACATTCCACTACAGGGCGTGAATTTCCCTGGTCATTTCATGCTCCGTGTACCTGGCGCCGATCACCTGCTCGACCCTTGCGGTGGGCGCCGCCTGTACACCCGCGACTGCCGTGACCAGCTCTATCGCCAGCTGGGCCCGGATGTCGAACTCAGCGCTGTGCATCTGCAGACAGCCAATGCCACCGACATGCTGCGACGCCTGTCGCGCAATCTGCGCCTGCTGCATATGCAGCACGATGTCCCGGAAGCAGCCCTCAAGGATGCCGAGCGCGTCCTGCAACTCGGCCCGCCGAACCTGGTCGATCACCTGGCTCGCGCGGATGTCTATCGGCAACTGGATTGCCCACAGGGTGAACGCTATGACCTTGAG
This sequence comes from Ectopseudomonas toyotomiensis, assembly GCF_017167985.1. NCBI lineage: Bacteria > Pseudomonadati > Pseudomonadota > Gammaproteobacteria > Pseudomonadales > Pseudomonadaceae > Ectopseudomonas > Ectopseudomonas toyotomiensis. The sequence goes on from NZ_CP070505.1 coordinate 753,575, forward strand.
CACGCGCTGCTGTTCTGTGAGGACGAGGGTCTGCGCCTGCAGTTGAGCCAGCGCTTGCGCAGCCTGGCACGTGCACCAGCGATGCATTGACGCTGCAGATCAGGCGACTAGGAAGAGCGAAATATCAGGCAGACGCCGCCAAGCTGTGGAAACTGAAGTAGTAACGCAGCGCGTCGATCATCTCGACGTAGTCGGCAGGCGGCGCGACCAGAGCGAACCCGGAGTCGTAGATGCCAGGCGTGACATCTTCACGGCACCACTGGCAGTTGGCGGAGAAGTCGATGAAATGCATGTCATGCTGGCCTGGAATCTTCAGGCGCATGTCGAAGCGTGCGCCGACCAGCATCGGCAACTGACTGATCAGCATCAGACCGTCGAGAGAGACATTGCCGATGGAACCCATCGGTTTGTCGGTGATGCGATTGAACACCTTCAGGTAGTAGGGCAACTGATGGCGTTCGATTCGGCGCTGGCTACGCATAGTGGCAAATCGCTACAAAGGGACTTGAGTATGGCCCTACTACGGCCACTTAACCACCCTCAAGAACAGCGTTGGGCTATCCGCTCGCGCAGCTGGCGACGAGCGGTGTCGGTTTCTGCATCACTGTAGTAGATGCGCTCGCCGCCGGCGCCTTCGCGATAGTAGCGAAAGCCCTCCGGCATCTGCGCCAGGTGTCGGCGCAGATCACGACATTCACTGGCCCGCTCTTCGCGCTGCGCAGCTGCTGTCGCTGCAGCCTGCTGTTGCTCTTCACGGCGCGCATCGTAGAAACGCTGACGACGCTCTTCACGCTCACGCGTATGTTCGTCGCGCTCGATCACCTGCGGCCTGACCTGCACAGTTTCAGCCCCGGCAACGGGCCTTTGGCCGAAATGCACCCGCCCCTGCTCGTCCGTCCAGCGATAGATTTCCGCCGTCACCAGCGTGGGTAGCAGTGCAACGATCAACAACCAGTGACGCATGTTCGTCCTCCATGAGAGACATACGCCAGCTTATACCGCACCGCGTCGCCAAGGAACGCCGGACGACCGAAGGCTCAGAGTGTGGCCGGACTGACCTTGGCCGCCGGCGCCGGGCTGTGATGCCCCAGCTGCTCCAGCGTCTGCAGACGCGCGCGGGCGCGGTAGGCGTACTCGCTGGCCGGATAGCGCGTGATGATGAACTGGTAGGTCTGCGCGGCATCGACGAACAGGCTCTCGCGCTCCAGGCATTGACCGCGCAGCAGGGAAATCTCCGGCTGCAGGTAATTGCGCGAGCGGCTCTTGCGCTCGGCCTGTGACAGCTCCAGCGCGACACGGGCGCAATCGCCTTCGTTGTAGGCGCGATAGGCGTTGTTCAGATGATGATCGAGCGAGACACGGGTGCAACCCGTGGCAACCAGGGCCACGGCCAGAATGATCAGGGTACGCATGGGCAATTCCTCCAATGAGCAGTGTATCGACAGCCCAGGCAAAAACTGAACAGCGGCAAACCTCCGATGTTTTTGTCGGCAGCGCACTGGCGCGGCCAGGGAGCCTGCCTCCTCTGTTCATCGAACCCGCCAGCGCCAGGTCGGCTCGCCCTCTCGAACTGGCGCTAAATCCCCGCATGCGCTGACCCATATCAATGCCGCTCGCCGCAACAGGGTCTGTAATGCAGATACAGACTCCAGGCGAGGACGCTGCCATGAAACTGCAACGACTGTTGGTCGTCATCGACGCCGAACATCAGCAACAACCCGCCCTGCAACGCGCAGCCGATGTGGCACGCAAGACCGGCGCCGAATTGCACCTGTTGCAGATCGAATACCACCCAAGCCTGGAAAGCGGCCTGCTGGACAGCCATCTGCTCAACCGCGCCCGTGAAACCATCCTGCGACAAAGCCACGAGGCCCTGCGCGCCAGCGTCGCTCACCTGAGCGATGAAGGATTCAAGATCGAAGTGGACGTGCGCTGGGGCAAGCGCCGCCATGAAGAGATCCTGTCCCGCGTCGCGGTGCTGCAACCGGACATTCTGTTCAAGTCGACCCATCCCAGCAGTGCGCTGCGCCGCCTGTTGTTCAGTGATACCAGTTGGCAGCTGATTCGTCGCAGCCCGGTGCCGCTGTGGCTGGTACACGACGCCGAACCCCATGGTCAGAGCCTGTGCGCCGCGCTCGACCCACTGCACAGCGCGGACAAACCTGCCGCCCTCGATCATCAGTTGATTGATACCAGCCAGACCCTGCAGGCCGAGCTCGGCTTGCAGACAGAATACCTGCACGCGCAGGCGCCGCTGCCGCGTTCGCTGCTGTTCGACGCCGAGGTAGCGCAGGAATATGAAGACTACGTGACCCAGTGCAGCCGCGAGCACCGCGAGGCCTTCGACAAGTTGATCGCCCAGCATGCCATCGATAGAGCACAAGCCCACCTGCTGAACGGTTTTGCCGAGGAAGTCATCCCCCGTTTCGTGCGTGAGCACAATATCGGCCTACTGGTGATGGGCGCCATCGCCCGCGGCCATCTGGACAGCCTGCTGATCGGCCACACCGCAGAACGGGTGCTGGAACGTGTCGAGTGCGATCTGCTGGTGATAAAACCGCACGGCAAAGGGTAGTGCACAGGAACAATGACTACAGCCCGGCGCCGTAGTAGCCTCCCGGACATAGTTCACTAGGGAGTTCGTGCATGACCTTTCGCCGCACCAAAATCGTCGCCACCCTGGGCCCGGCCAGCAGCTCGCCGGAAGTACTGGAGCAACTGATCCTCTCCGGTCTCGACGTGGCCCGTCTGAACTTCTCCCACGGCACGCCGGACGACCACAAGGCGCGCGCCGCTCTGGTTCGCGAGCTGGCCGCCAAACACGGTCGTCATGTCGCGCTGCTCGGCGACCTGCAAGGCCCGAAGATCCGCATCGCCAAGTTCGAGAACAAGCGCATCGACCTTAAGGATGGCGACCTGTTCCGCCTCTCCTCCAGCCACTCGCGCACGGCCGGCACCCAGGACGTGGTCGGCATCGACTACCCGGCGCTGATCCAGGACTGCGATGTCGGCGACGAACTGCTGCTCGACGACGGTCGCGTGGTCATGCGCGTCGAACTCAAGGGTGCCGACGAGCTGCACTGCCGCGTACTGATCGGCGGCCCGCTGTCGGACAACAAGGGCATCAACCGCCGCGGCGGTGGCCTCACCGCTCCTGCTCTGACCGAGAAAGACAAGGTCGATATCAAGGTCGCCGCCGAGATGGACCTGGACTACCTGGCCGTGTCCTTCCCGCGCGATGCAGCGGACATGGATTACGCCCGTCGCCTGCTCACCGAAGCCGGTGGTACTGCCTGGCTGGTGGCCAAGATCGAACGCGCCGAAGCCGTGGCCGATGATGAAACGCTGGACGGTCTGATCCGCGCCAGTGACGCAGTGATGGTCGCTCGTGGCGACCTTGCCGTGGAAATCGGTGACGCCGAGCTGGTCGGTATCCAGAAGAAGATCATCGCTCACGCCCGTCGCCTGAACAAAGCCGTGATCACCGCCACGCAGATGATGGAGTCGATGATCCACAGCCCGATGCCGACCCGCGCCGAAGTCTCCGACGTGGCCAACGCCGCGCTGGACTATACCGACGCGGTGATGCTGTCGGCCGAAAGCGCCGCCGGCGAATACCCGGTCGAAGCCGTGCAGGCCATGGCTCGCGTGTGCCTGGGTGCCGAGAAACACCCGACCAGCCAAAAATCCAGCCACCGCATCGGTCGCCAGTTCCAGCGTTGCGACGAGAGCGTGGCCCTGGCAACCATGTACACCGCCAACCACTTCCCGGGCGTCAAGGCCATCATCAGCCTCACCGAGAGTGGCTACAGCCCGCTGATCATGTCGCGCATCCGCTCGTCGATCCCGATCTTCGCCTTCACCCCGCACCGCGAAGCTCAGGCTCGCGTGGCACTGTTCCGTGGCGTCTACACCGTGCCGTTCGACCCGGCCTCGCTGCCAGCCAACAAGGTCAGCCAGGCGGCGGTGGACGAGCTGCTCAAGCGCGGCGTGGTCGAGCCGGGCGACTGGGTCATCCTGACCAAGGGCGACAGCTACCACGGTACGGGCGGCACCAACACCATGAAGATCCTTCACGTCGGCGATCCGATGGTGTGATCCCCCCGTGAATGCAAAAGGCCGCTCATCGAGCGGCCTTTTGCGTTTCAGCGGTCTCGCTTCATTTCTGGTTGTAGCTCTGGATCAGGTTGGCGTAAGCCGGCAAGTGGCCGCCGAGGATACCGCCGAACCCTTCGACGTCATTTCGCCAGTCGCGGTGCAGCTCACCACCGACGCTGAACCAGTTGACCAGTTGGGCGCCGGCATGGGCCATGCGTGCCAAGGCGGCATCGCGCACTGCGGTGTTGAAGGTGCCGGAAGCGTCCGTCACCACAAAGACGTCATAACCGGCCTCCAGTGCCGAGAGTGTGGGAAATGCCACGCAAACGTCGGTGACTACACCCGCGATGATCAGTTGCTTGCGCCCTGTGGCCTTGATCGCGTTGACGAAATCCTCGTTATCCCAGGCGTTGATCTGCCCCGGGCGAGCGATGTAGGGCGCATCCGGGAACATGGCCTTGAGCTCCGGCACGATGGGACCATTGGGGCCCGTCTCGAAGCTGGTGGTAAGAATGGTCGGCAGCTTGAAGAACTTGGCGATATCGGCCAGCGCCATGACGTTGTTCTTGAACTCGTCGGGCGAATAGTCGCGCACCAGCGAGAGCAGACCCGCCTGGTGATCGATCAACAATACGACGGCATCGTCCTTGTCCAAACGCTTGTAAGTGAAAGCCATGGGAAAACTCCTGTACGGGTGATGAGGCTGAACCTCGAGACCATTGCGATCTCGAAGGACGCTCAGCCTAGTGGCCAAGGCCGCTGGCAATCGACCGCGCAGAGGGAAAATAGCTTTTCGAAAAAACCGAACAAAAATCCTCGACGAAGGCATTACCCTCGTCCAATCGAATCGGGGGGAGAAGCCCGCACATGAAGCTTGATCTGCAGGAAATCGAAACCTATCTGCGGGTGGTGGAATTGGGTGGCGTAAGCCGGGCAGCGGAAGATCTGGCGCTATCCAAGTCGGTGATCAGCAAGCGTTTGAGCGATCTGGAACAACGTCTCGGTAGCAAACTGCTGCACCGCTCGACACGCAAGGTCACACCGACCGACACCGGCCTGGCCTTCTACCAGCAGGCCAAGCAGGCACTGCTGGAGCTGAGCGAAGCCGCCGAGGCGGCAGCCTTCAATGACAGTGGTCTCTGCGGCCGCCTGAACATGCTGGCACCGATGAGTTTCGGCACGCTCTGGCTGGCGCCGCTGATCGCCGAATTCATGCGCCTGCATCCACAGCTTGAAGTCAGCCTGTATCTTGAGGATCGCATCAGCGATTTCGAGCGCGCAGGGTACGACCTCTGCGTACGGATCTCACGCATCGGCGATAGTGCACTGATCGCCCGCAGGCTCGCCAGCAGCGCCCGGATACTCTGCGCCAGCCCGGAGTACCTGCAAAGGCAAGGCACGCCGGAACATATCGAAGCGCTGCGTGAACACGACTGCATCGGCTACAGCAACGTCGCTTCACGGCAATTCTGGTCCTTCGAAAACGACGATGAGCAAGGCGAACTGGCGAACGTGGCACCACGCGGTCGGTTTTCCAGCAACAACGGCGAAGTCATGCGCGAACTGGTGTTGGCCGGCCAGGGTCTGGCGCTGCTGCCAAGCTTCCTGGTCCACCAGCATCTGAAAGACGGCTCGCTGGTCGAGATACTGCCTCAGGCGCGGCCCAAACCTTACTCCATCTATGCCATGTACCCGCGCTCCCGGCGGGCGTCACGCAAGGTCGTGGCGCTTTGCGAGTTTCTCCAGCAGCGCCTGCTCGAACCGCCTTGGGAATAGATCAGGAAAACCGAGAGAAGTCCGGCTTTCTGCGCTGCATGAAGGCCGTCAACGCCTCGACGGCCTCTGGCGAACGCAGGCGCTGGCCGAACAGGGCGCCCTCCTCCTCGATCACCTGGCGCAGCTGCTCGCGATCCGGGGCGCGCATCAGCCGTTTGCTGTCGGCGACCGCCGATGGCGCCAGCTGGAGAAAACGCAGTGCCACCTCGCGCGCCTTGTTCAGCGTCGCCGCGCCATCCTCCAGCGCCAGGTTGGCGATCCCCCAGGCCGCCGCCTGCTCCCCCGTGAAGGACTGGCCGAGCAACAGCAGTTCGGCAGCGCGTGCGTGGCCCAGCAAGCGCGGCAGGATCAGGCTGGAACCGTACTCGGGGCACAGACCAAGATTGACGAAGGGCATTTTCAACTGCGTGTCACGGCTGACGTAGACCAGATCGCAATGCAGCAACAAGGTGGTGCCGATCCCCACCGCCGGGCCAGCCACTGCGGCGACCACCGGTTTGCTGAACTCGAACAGCGCGCGCATGAACTGAAACACTTCGCTGTTCAATCCGCTGGGCGGCGCCTGGATGAAGTCGGCGACATCGTTGCCGCTGGTAAAGCACACCTCGCCACCAGTGAGTAGCACCACGCGCACGCTGGGGTCGCGCTCGGCTTCGTCCAGTACTTCGGCCATGCCGGCGTACATGGCGCGGGTCAGCGCATTCTTCTTGTCCGGGCGGTGCATGCGCAGGGTCAACAGACCGCCGTCGCGTTCGATATGCAGGTGTTCGCTCATGCAAGGCTCCAATGGGTACGTCGTACGCACCGGCATCGGGCCTGGCCAGCCACGCACAGCCTACGCGCGAGTGAGAAAGACGTCGGCGAGCATCTGGCTGCGCGGCAAACCGGCCATGTAGAGGCGCCGCGCGAAGCTGTCGACCGTCACGGGATGGCCGCAGAGTAAGGCGAGGGTCTGCCGCGAAACAAGGCGCAGTTCGGCCAAAGCAGCCGGCAACTGCGCCGCCGTTACCAGCTCCACCTGGAGGTTGGCGTGCTGCGCCGCCAGTGCCTGAAGTTCGCTCGCCAGGTAGTGTTCAGCCGGCTCATGCGCCACGTGCAGCAGGCGGATGGCGCCTTGGTGCTCCTGACGCAATGCTTCACGCAAGACCCCGTAGAGCGGTGCCAGACCGGTACCGGCGGCCAGGAGCCAGAGCGGTCGCGTCTGCCAGTCGGCGTCGTAATGCAGAGCGCCACCGCGTAGCTCGCCGAGGCGCAGCGTGTCGCCAACCAGCAGGCGCCGCGCCGCATCGCAGAACGCGCCGGGCATACGACAATCGATATGAAACTCCAGGCAGTCGTCCTCGCCCGGCACGCTGGCCAGCGAATAGGGACGAGCCACAGCCTGGTCGCTCCACAGCAGCAGATGCTGGCCGGGGCGATAACGCAACGGCCTGGCCGGCTGTAAGCGCAGGCGTAAAACCTGCGGGCTGGGCCAGTCCAGCGCAGCCACCTTGGCCGCCAGGCCATCACGCTGAGGGTCGAAGGGTTCGACCTGCAGGTCCTCGACCACCTGGCACTGACAGGCCAGGCGCCAGCCCTCGGCGCGCTTGTCGGCCGCCAGTGCCTCGGGCTGGCGATCCAGCGGCTCACCGGCGACGCAGCGCACCAGACAGGCGTGACAACTGCCGGCGCGACAACTGTACGGCACCGCCACACCGCCACCGAGCAAGGCATCGAGCAAGTTGGTTTGTTGGACGACCTGCAACTGCAGAGCACCCACACGCAGTTCAGGCACCCGCGTTCTCCCAGCTGGCATCGCAACGATTGCGTCCGCCGCGCTTGGCCTGGTACAGCGCCTGATCGGCACGCTGCAGGGCTTCATCGAGATCGTCACCGGCAACCAGTAGAGTCATGCCGGCGGAGAGACTGAGATTGTCCACCTTCACGCCCACCGGCTCGGCCCTGGCAAAGGCTTCACGCAGGCGCTCGCAGCAGGCGGTGAACTGGTCGGCATCGGTATTGGGCAATAACAGGACGAATTCCTCACCGCCGTAGCGGGCAATGATGTCGCCGTCACGCAGACAGGCACGGGCAACCGCGGCGAAGGTTTGTAGCACCCGGTCGCCCGCAGCATGGCCATGAGCATCGTTGATTCGTTTGAAATGGTCCAGGTCGATCAGCGCCAGGCCGTGATGCCGCCCGTGGTCCAGATGTTCCAGTTCGCGGGTGGCCAGACGCAGGAAATGGCGGCGGTTGAACAACCCGGTGAGTTCATCGGTGGCGACCAGGTCCTCGAGCTGGCGCATCATCCCGCGCAGGGTGTCCTGATGCGCCTGCAGGGCAAAGCGACGTTGGCGCATGCGCTTGCGCATGGCCTGCACGTAGCTGGAGAACAGGCATAACCAGACCAGCAGGATGAACAGCACCCACACCTGCAACCAGGCCATGCCCGGGTCCACCAACTGCATGCGGTAGGCTTCGATCAGCACCATGGCAGTGAAACCGAAGAAGGCGAAGGCGGCGCAGCGCACGAACACCCGCGGCGGCAGCTGGAACACGCCGAACAGCAGGATCAGTACATAGAACACCATCATCACGCCGCGCGCGCTGTCGAACAGCGCCAGCACCGGCGGCTGCCACGCCAGTGCCACCAGCACCTGGGCTTCGGTCAGGCTCGAATCGTCACAACGCAGGTTACGACCGGAAAGGAACAGCCAGAGGAACACCAATTGACTGCCGAACACGCCCAGGGTCAGCCAGGCGGCGGTGCTGATGGAGCCGAGGAAAAGGCCATTGAACACAGCGAACCAGCAGACAAGCGCCATCATCGCGTAGGTAGCGAAGGCCATGGCGAAGCGTTTGAGCAGGAGGCTCTGCAGGCTGCGTTGGGTTCCCCGGCGAGTCGTTGAGCTCATGGGCTCCATCCCATACTGGCATCTGGCCGTACTCTACCCCTGTGATCACAAAAAACCTAGGCCGCAGTAGGAAACCGCTGAAAATCAGACGAGCCAGTCAGGGCGGGAAAGAACAGGCGAAAACGATCACAATCGCGCCCGAGGTTACTAGCGGTAAATGAGCATTCGACCAGGCTGGCGTTCCGCCTGTTTTAACGTAGCGATGGCAATGCACGACTGCATGGATGCAGGAGGCAGAGCGACGCAGCAAGCCAAAGCCGAGGTTGCTTTGCCGGCGCCCGATAACCGCCCACTGCACTTGCCACCGACCTTCGGCTGCTGTGCCCGACGCGAGCGGGTGCGGTATACTGCCGCGCCTTTTTGGGCGGCTCTGAAGATATCGTCAAGGTGATTTCCAGAGCGGCCCTTCCGCCGTTGCGCCGGGTCGTTGTCCGGCGCTTCCTTGTTGATGTTCCCAGATAGAGGAGCGCCCCAATGACCGTGATCAAGCAGGACGACCTGATTCAGAGCGTCGCCGACGCACTGCAGTTCATCTCCTATTACCACCCCGTCGACTTCATCCAGGCGATGCACGAGGCCTACCTGAAGGAAGAGTCGCCGGCCGCCAAGGACTCCATGGCGCAGATTCTGATCAACTCGCGCATGTGTGCCACCGGCCACCGCCCGATCTGCCAGGACACCGGCATCGTCACCGTGTTCATCAAGGTCGGCATGGACGTGCGCTGGGACGGCGCCACCATGAGCGTCGATGACATGATCAACGAGGGCGTGCGTCGCGCCTACAACCTGCCGGAGAACGTCCTGCGCGCCTCGATCCTGGCCGACCCGGCCGGTGCCCGCAAGAACACCAAGGACAACACCCCGGCGGTGATCCACTACTCCATCGTCCCCGGTGACAAGGTGGAAGTGGACGTCGCGGCCAAGGGCGGCGGCTCCGAGAACAAATCGAAGATGGCCATGCTCAACCCGTCCGACTCGATCGTCGACTGGGTACTGAAGACCGTACCGACCATGGGCGCCGGCTGGTGCCCGCCGGGCATGCTCGGCATCGGTATCGGCGGTACTGCCGAAAAAGCGGCAGTGATGGCCAAGGAAGTGCTCATGGAGCACATCGACATCCACGAGCTGCAGGCTCGCGGCCCGCAGAACCGCATCGAAGAGCTGCGCCTGGAGCTGTTCGAGAAGGTCAACCAGCTGGGCATCGGTGCCCAGGGCCTGGGCGGCCTGACCACCGTGCTCGACGTGAAGATCATGGATTATCCGACCCACGCCGCGAGCCTGCCGGTGTGCATGATCCCCAACTGCGCCGCCACCCGTCACGCGCACTTCGTGCTCGACGGCTCGGGACCTGCCGAACTGGAAGCGCCGGATCTGGACGCCTACCCGGAAATCGTCTGGGAAGCCGGCCCGAGTGCGCGTCGCGTCAACCTCGACACCCTGACCCCGGAAGACGTGCAGAGCTGGAAGCCGGGCGAGACCGTCCTGCTCAACGGCAAGATGCTCACCGGCCGCGACGCTGCGCACAAGCGCATGGTCGACATGCTCAACAAGGGCGAGCAACTGCCGGTGGACCTCAAGGGGCGCTTCATCTATTACGTAGGCCCGGTCGATCCGGTGCGTGAAGAAGTGGTCGGCCCAGCCGGCCCGACCACCGCTACCCGCATGGACAAGTTCACCCGTCAGATCCTCGAACAGACCGGCCTGCTGGGTATGATCGGCAAGTCCGAGCGCGGCCCGATCGCCATCGACGCGATCAAGGACAACAAGGCCGTGTACCTGATGGCCGTCGGCGGCGCCGCCTACCTGGTGGCTCAGGCGATCAAGAAGTCCAAGGTCCTGGCCTTCGAAGAGCTCGGTATGGAAGCCATCTACGAGTTCGAAGTCAAAGACATGCCGGTGACCGTCGCCGTCGACACCAAGGGTGAGTCAGTACACATCACCGGCCCTGCGATCTGGAACAAGAAGATCGCCGAAAGCCTGGCGGTAGAAGTGAAGTAAGCGTCAACGCTGCAAAGCAAAAAGCCCGGCCATGTGCCGGGCTTTTGCGTTTTAGGGCATGAATCCGCAGCCCGTCAGGCGTCCTGCAACAGTTGCCGGCCTCGCGCCAGGTAGCTGTCCATCTCCGCCTGCGGCACCATGCTGCCGCCGGTCGCCCATACCAGATGGGTCGCCTGCGCCATGCGCTGAGGAGTGAGGCCCATGCGCTGGCGATAGCCCTGCTGCTCGCCAAGCACCCGCAGCACACCCGGCATGCCGGCCAGGGCCGAAGGTTCCAGGCGCTGGCCCTCGGTCTGCTCCAACAACGCCAGGTAGCGGAACATCTGTTCATCGCTGACCGTGTAATAACCATCGATCAGGCGCTGCATGGCGCGGCCGACGAAACCGGATGGCCGCCCGACCGCCAGGCCATCGGCAGCCGTGCGGTTGTCGATGCCGAAGTCCTGCACCGCCAGTTCTTCATGCCTGCCGGTGTGCACGCCGAGCAGCATGCAGGGTGAGTGTGTGGGTTCGGCGAACAGGCAGTGCACCGCGTCACCGAACGCCAGCTTCAGGCCGAACGCCACGCCTCCCGGCCCGCCGCCCACGCCACAGGGTAGATAAACGAACAGCGGATGCTCGGCATCGACCACAACGCTGGCTGCCGCCAGTTGCTGCTTGAGACGCTCACCGGCCACCGCATAGCCGAGGAACAGGTGCCTGGAATTCTCGTCATCGACGAAATGGCAGCGCGGATCGGCCTCGGCCTGACGCCGTCCCTGCTCCACCGCAACGCTGTAATCGCTGGCGTACTCGACCACGGTCACGCCATGGGCGCGCAGCTTGTCCTTCTTCCATTTGCGCGCATCGGCGGACATATGCACCGTGGCCCGGAAGCCCAGACGTGCACTGATGATGCCGATCGACAGGCCGAGATTGCCGGTGGACCCCACCGCCACCTGATAGCCACCGAAGAAGTCGCGCATCGCGTCACTGTCGAGGCAGGCGTAATCATCCTCGAGGCTGAGCAGCCCGGCCGCCAGTGCCAGGTCCTCGGCGTGCTTGAGCACCTCGTAGATACCGCCACGGGCCTTGATCGAACCGGAGATGGGCAGGTGGCTGTCGCGCTTGAGCCACAGGGTGCCGATTCCCTCTTCCGTCTGCGCCTCTTCACCGAGCAGCGCCTGCATCTGCGGCAGGGGCAGAATGTCCGACTCGATGATCCCGCCACTGACGGCCGTCTGCGGGAACACCCGGGCCAGATAAGGCGCGAAGCGCGCGAGACGCGCGCAGGCATCGGCCACGTCCGCAGCGCTCAAGCCCACATCGCCCAGCGCCTCGCTGACAGGTGCCACGGCTGGGTTGAACCAGCTGGTTTCACGCAGTGCGATCAGCTCGTCGAGCAACGGATATTGCGCGCGCCACTGGGCGAGCGACTGGCCAAGGATCATCGGCAGCTTCCTCATTACAGGCAGTTAACGGCGCCCATTAGATGATGCCTGTGGCCATCTGGCAAAGGCCGCGACAAGCAGTCAAGCGGAACGATACCCACCCAGACGAGGCCTAATGCGGAAATTGCCAAGGAGTTGCCATGACCTTTTCCATCGTTGCGCGCTGCCCACGTAGTGGACAGTTCGGCGTCGCGGCGGCCACTGCGATGCCCGCCGTCGGCAAACTGCTCAGCCATGCCGCCGCCGGTGCAGGAGCGGTGGCGACCCAGGCGCAGGTCAACCCCTATCTGGGGCTGGATGGCCTGGCGCTACTGCGTCAAGGGTTATCGGCGAAAGAGGCGCTCGAGCGCCTCAAAGGCACCGATCCCTGCATGGAACTGCGTCAATGCGCGTTGATCGACGCCCAGGGCAACAGCCTCTGCTGGACCGGCGAAAAGTGCATTCCCTGGGCCGGTTCGCTGGTCGGCGAGCAGTTCTCCGTACAGGGCAATCGCCTGGTCGGCCCACAGGTGCTGGAGGCAGTAGCCGAAGCCTTCCGCCACGCTGAAAAGCGCCCGCTGATCGAACGCCTGATCGAAGCCCTGGCCGCTGGCGACCGCTGCGGCGGCGACCGGCACGGCGAGTCGTCGGCGGTGATCTATGTGGTCGATCAGGAGGAATATCCGCTGTGGGACATCCGCGTCGACCATCACCTCGACCCGGTGGCCGAGCTGCGCCGCCTGCACGACGTATTCGCCCGCGAAGTGTTGCCCGAAATTCTTGCAATGCCGACGCGCGACAACCCGGCAGGTAAAGCGGCGGAAGACTCGGTCTAGCGCGCGGTGGTGCCGAAACGCCGCCTGTAACCGCCGGGCGATACGCCCACCAGACGGGCGAGTACCTTGCGAAAGGCGCCACTGTCGCGATAGCCCACCTGCCAGGCCACCTGATCGATGCTCTGGCGGGTGAACTCAAGCAGTTCGCGTGCCTTGCTCACACGCAGTTGCTGGCAGTACTCGGTGGGCTTCATCCCGGTGGCGGCGCGAAAGCGGCGCAGAAAGGTTCGCTCGCCCAGGCTGGCACGCGCGGCCATGTCCGCCAGGCCCGCTTCGGCCGCATCCGCCCCCTGCAACCAGTGCTGCACCGCCAGCACGGCAGCATCGCCATGGTCGAGGCTGGGCGCGAAGCTGCTGAAATGGCGCTGCGATTCGCGGTTCAGATCCACCACCAGAAAACGCGCGGTTTCCGCTGCGATGGTCGGCCCCAACAGGCGCGTCACCAGCGCCAGGCCCAGATCGGTCCAGGCCATCAGACCACCAGCGGTAATCAGGTCGCCGTCATCGATCACCATGCGTTCGGGCAACACCCGCACCTGCGGAAAGCGCGCCGCCATCTGCGCCGCCAGCGCCCAATGGATGGTCACCGTGCGGCCATCGAGCAAACCGGCCTCGGCCAGCGCGAAGGCACCGACGCAGACCGGCGCCAGCAGCACTCCAGCGCTGTGCCGCTCACGCAGCTAGTCGCGGTAACAGGCCGCGAGCGGCTGCTCGGCATCGTCATCCAGACAGGGCGGTAGAATCACCACCTGCGGTGTACCGTCGGCTGTGGCAGGCTATCGAACACTCGCTGCAGCCTTGCGCTGTCATCGGCCTGCCAATGACTGATCCGTAGCCGTGGCAAGCCATGCCGTCCCTGGCCGGCGGCCATGCGATTGGCCACCGCGAACAGATCGCCCAACCCGTACACGGCTGCCAGCTGGGCACCGGGATCGAGCAACAAGCCGATCTCCAGACAGCGCTCGCTCATTGTCAGCTTTTCCCCGCAGTTTGTCGGCCTTGCCCATCCCCGCGCTTGCGCCGAGGCGATAAGGTTTGCCGCACATCATCCCACGGAGATAGCCATGAGTAAGCGCGCCCTGATCCTGATCGACATCCAGAACGACTACTTCGCAAACGGCAAGTGGCCGCTCGCAGGCATGGACAGCGCCACCGCCAATGCAGCCCGCGTACTGGCGGCGGCACGCCAGGCAGGCGACAAGGTGATCCATGTATGCCATGAGTTCGAGAGCGCCGACGCGCCTTTCTTAGCGCCTGACAGCGCAGGCGCGAGCATCCATCCGCAGGTACAACCCCTGCCAGGCGAAGCGGTGGTACTCAAGCACCAGATCAACGCCTTTCTCGGCACCGACCTCAAGGCCCAACTGGACGCGGCCGGTATCGAGCAGATCACCCTGGTCGGCGCCATGAGCCACATGTGCATCGACGCCGCCGCCCGCGCCAGTGCCGATTTTGGCTACGCCACGGCGGTGATCCACAACGCCTGCGCCACCCGCGATCAGGAATTCGAGGGGCGCGGCATTGCAGCCGAGCAGGTACATGCGGCCTATATGGCAGCCCTGGCCTTTGCCTATGCCGGAGTAGTCTCGACCGAGCAGTATCTGGCTGACTAGATCAGAGCCAGCACCTCATGACGGGCCCGGCGAGGTTCCGAGTCCGTCGCTTTGCGTTTTGGCGATGCCAAGTTGCAGCTCGAAACGTCAAAACTACGACTCACATAAACGCCATCAAACCGTCAGTCGCTTTATCACTGCCCTCCATCCGCAAGCCCGCAGCAGGCAGGCTTGCAACCGGCCAGTCGGTCTTAAGCTGCTATTTCGAGTGACTCTCGCAAGGGAGAGCAGCCATGTTCAGTTTCCCCTCCTCACACCTGCGTGGTGCCCTGTGCGCCGGCCTGTTTTCTTTGTCCCTGGGGCTCGCTGTGAGCACCCAGGCCGCGCCTTCAAATTCCATGAAAGCCCCTCGCCCAGTGGTCTGGTCGGACTTCCTGGGCCTCAACGTACAACTGCAGTGGTTTCCCGAGCAGACCTATCGACAGCAGATCGCCAAATTGAAGGCACTCGATCTGCAGTGGATTCGCCTGGGCCTGCACTGGGAGCGCATGGAGCCCGCCCCCGACCAGTGGCAATGGACGGACATGGATCGACTGATGCAAGTGATCGAACAGGAGCAACTCAAGCCGCTGGTGTATCTGGTCGGTTCAGCCCCCTTCGCCACTTCCGCACCGGCTGGTGTGAGTAACCCCGATCAGTACCCGCCAACCAACCCGCAGCTGTTCGCCAACAGCTTCGCCACCCTGGCCAGCCGTTACCCTTATGTGAGCGCCTGGCAAGTCTGGAACGAGCAGAACATTCCGCCCTTCTGGCAGCCCGCAGAGGATCCGATCCAGTACCGGCAACTGTTGGAAAGCAGCCTGATCGCACTCACCGCAGCACGGCCTGATGCCACCCCGGTGATAGGCGGCCATGCCTACTACAGCCAGATGCCCGTGCGCGGCGGCCTGATGCTGCAGGCCATGACCCAGCTCGGCAGCGTGAAGCCTGATCGAGTAACCGCCTACCACCCCTACAGCCATGAGCCGGAGGGGGACGTGCCCGGCGCAGGTGATTTCATCGCCAATGCCAATACAGTCAACCAGTATCTGCGGCACTATGGCAGCGGACCTATCTGGGCCACGGAGTTCGGCTGGTCGAGCTATGCCGGGCCAGTGGAACTGCAACCGATCATCGGCGAACAGGGCCAGGCCGACTACATGCTACGGCGCCTGGCGCTGATGAGCGCGATGGATTTCGACCGCATTTTCCTCTTCACCCTTAGCGATCTGGATGCCCGCGCCACGCCACGCGACCAGTTCTATGGCCTGCTGCGCCTGGACGGCAGCGAGAAACCCGCCTACCAGGCACTCAAGCGTTTCCTGCAGATCAGTGGCCCCAACCTCACGCCGCTGAATCCGCCGGCCTTCGCCAATGCGCCGGCAGGTATGCTGAGCATCGCCTGGCAGCGCGCCGACGGGCGTTGGCTGTGGATGTTCTGGGCTCAGGAAAGCGGCACCGTACGTCTGCAGCGCAGTGGCAGCGGCACCCTCTACAACCCGCTGCGCGGCACCAGCCAGAGCGTGCGCTCGAGCGGTGGCAGCATCAACGTCACTGTCGGCCGCGAGCTGCAGATGCTGGTGTTATGAACGACCGAAGCGCTCCAGTTGCATCTCGCGCAAGCGGCTAAGCGTGCGGCGAAAGGCAAAACCGAGGTAGCCCTGGGTGTACAGCTCATCCAGCGCCACCGCGGCCTCGATATACAGCGGCACACGGCGGTCGTAGCACTCGTCGACCAGGGCAATGAAGCGCCGCACTGCATCGTCGTTGCGCGACAGCGCCGGCAACTGCCGATCCCCGGCGTCGACCCGCTCGGCAGCATCCTCGGTGCCGCGGGCGATGCGCCCTTCACGCTGCTCGCCACCCAGGCACGGCACCTCGCCAAGCAGGATGGCCGGGAAGCGCTGGCACAATTCGATGAAATCCACCGCCGCCAATGGCTGCTCGCACAGATCGTGGAAACGGCACCAGAGCGCCGCTAGGCTTTGACCGAGGGTCACCACGCTGCGACGGGCCAACTCCACTGGTTCACGGCCAATGACCTGCCCCTCGCTCATACGGGCGAACAGCTCTCCCAAGGCCTGCGGCTGCCGTACCCAATAACGCTGCACCTCGGCACCGGGATGCAGGCGGTGATCCTGCTCGCCGTCCACCGCCACCACCTGCATATGCGCCTCGAGCGCGGCGATGGCCGGCAGGAAGCGCTCGCGGTTGTAGCCCTCGGCATACAGCTGATCCGGCGGCTGGTTGGAGGTCGCCACCAGCACCACACCCTGCTCCACCACCAGGCTGAGCAGGCGGCCGAGCAGCATGGCATCGCCGATATCGCTGACGAACAGCTCGTCGAAGCACAGCACACGCACCTCACGCCCCAGCTCCTCGGCCAGCAGGCGCAGCGGGTCGGCATTGCCGGTCAGTTGGAACTGGCGGCGATGCACCCACTGCATGAAGTGATGGAAATGCTGCCGCCGTGCCGGTACGCGCAGGCTGGTGTAGAAGCTGTCCATCAGCCAGGTTTTGCCGCGCCCGACCGGCCCCCATAGGTAGACGCCGAGTGGGCGCTCACCGCGATGCACAGCCTCATGACAGTGCTGCAGCGCATCCACGGCACGGCGCTGCGCGGCATCGACCACGAAGCCGGCTGCAAGCGCACGCTGGTAGGCGGCCTGGGGCGAGTCCGGCAGGGCTTGCGGCGCGTTCAACGCAGCACCAGCCGGCCGTCATCGAACTGTCGCGGCCAGTCTCGGCGGGTGAACACCTGGCCCTGCTCGCGCACGCGGCGCACTTCAGCCAGATCAAGGTCGCAGATCAGCCAGTGGCTACGCGTGGGGCACAGCTCTTCGCTCTCGGCGACGATACCGCTGGCCGGCATGCCGTAGTCCGACGGTACGTAAAGCGAAGCGCGGCCGTAGCCTTCGTCGAGCGAAGGCGACCAGGGCGCCAGGCCCACGGTAGGCGAATGCAGCACGGCGATCTGGTTCTCCAGCGCACGGGCCTGGGCGCCGATGCGTACACGGTGAAAACCGGCCACGGTGTCGGTGCAACTGGGTGCCAGGATCAGATCAACGCCTGCCTCGGCCAGGGTATGCGCCAGCAAGGGGAATTCGTTGTCGTAGCAGATCAGGATGCCCAACTTACCCAGCGCGGTATCGAACACCTTCAGCCCGCTACCCGCCGCGATATGCCACTGCTCCAGCTCGAAGCGGGTCATGATCAGCTTGTCCTGAGTACCCAGGCAGCCGTCCGGGCCGAACAGCCAGGCGCGGTTGCGGTAGATGCCGTCGTCATCCAGCACCGCTACGGAACCGGGTTGCAGGTAGAGATTCAACCGCCGCGCCAGGCTCTCGCACAACGCCAGCCAGCGTGGCAGCAGCGGCTGGATACCGGCGATGGAACCGTGCAGGTCACCACGCTCGGCTTCCGGTAACTGGCCGGTCAGCACCAGGCCGGCGTACTCCGGCAGCAGCAACAGTTCAGCGCCCTGCTCAGCCGCTTCCTCGCACAGGGTGGTGAGGTGCTCGGCGTAGGCCTCCCAGGTGGTGAACAGCTCGATATGGTACTGGCAGGCGGCAACCTTGATCATGGGGCAAGCTCCTTCAACCAGAACGACATGGGCTTGGCCGATTCTCCGGCTTCGTCCAGGTCGCGCCAGTGGTACTGGGTGTGCAATTCGGGGTGATGACGGTAGCCGCGGCGTGCCCAGAAGGCATCCAGCGGCTGGTAGTCGGCGGGCCGGCGCGGGTGGTCGGCCGGGCGCTGCAAGGCGCAGAACGCGCACCAGTCGAAGCGACCCAGCGTATGCGCATGGGCCTCGCGCTCGGCAAAGAAACGCACGCCCAGACCACGCCCGCGCCAGGCCGGCAACACCACCGACTCGGCGCAGTAGAAGATCCGCGCCGGGTTCCAGCCCGCGGCAACGAACGGCTGCTGGAATTCATCGGTTTCATCCTGCAGCGGCAGCGCGGTGGAAGCGCCTACTACCTGACCGGCGTCGAGCACCAGCACGCACAGGCTATCGGCACTGCGCACATAGGTGGCCAGGTACTCGGCCTCATAGTCGAGGTTGCCGTCATAGAGGTAGGGAAACTCGCGGAACACCTCGATGCGCAAACGCGCGAGGTCGTCGATATGGGGTTCGATCTCCGCTCCCCGCAGCAGTCGGATATCCATTGCAGTCGCTCGCCAGCAACAGGGTGACGCCAGTAGCTATACCAGCGGTAAACGGCGAACTTATCATGCGGGCCAACCAACCACTAACCACGCTACGAAAGGAACTTAGCCATGACCGCCACCGAACTGGTTCAGGCCTACTACGCCGCCTTCAATGCCGGCGACATGCCCGCCTTTCTCGATCTGCTGGCCGACGACGTGGTGCACGACATCAACCAGGGCGAGCGTCAGGTCGGCAAGGCCACCTTCACCGCCTTCATGGACAAGATGAACCGCTGCTACCGCGAACGCCTGACCGACATCGTGGTGATGCAGAACGCCGCTGGTGACCGCGCCGCCGCCGAATTCATCGTGCATGGCGAATACCTGGCCGACGATGAAGGCCTGCCGCCGGCCAATGGCCAGACCTATGTGCTGCCGGCCGGCGCCTTCTTCGAGATCAAGAACGGCAAGGTGGCGCGCATCAGCAACTACTACAACCTCAATGACTGGGTTGCCCAGGTGGGCTGAAAGGTGCGCATGGCACATGGGCGCCCACTCGCGAGGCGCCTGAAACATTTTGCAAAGTCTTAATACAGCGTTAAGCCGGGCCCTCACACAATCGCCCCCAGGTTCATCACAGAGGTTCCGAGCATGGAACTACCCTGGGCGCAGCATGATCGTCCCGTTGCCCGTATCGGGCGCGGCGATATTTACGAACTTCACCTGGCCTCCCCTGGCAGCGCACGTCGCTTTGCCCTGGAGCAGTTCATCCGCCAGCGCTTCGAGTTGCAGCACGGCGCACGCATCCGTCACTTCATGCCCTGCCTGTTCGGCCTGGAAAACCAGACCGGCCAGTTGCTCGGAGCGGTGGGCGTGCGCAGCGGTAACAGCGGCCCACTGTTTCTGGAGCGTTACCTGGACGAGCCGATCCAGAGCGCCATCAGTGCACGCCTGGGCAACTACGTGCCGGGCCGTGGCGAGTTGGTGGAAGTCGGCAACCTGGCTGCCGTCAGCCCCGGTGCCGCGCGCCTGCTGATCGTCGCCCTGACCGATCTGCTGGTGGCCCTGGGTTTTCGCTGGGTCACCTTCACCGGTACGCCGCCCCTGCTCAACAGCTTCCAACGCCTGGGGCTGACCCCCATCGCCCTCGGCGAAGCCGATCCGGCGCGCATGGGCGATGAGCTGCCCGACTGGGGCAGTTACTACGACAACCGTCCGCTGGTCATGGCCGGCGACATTCATGGCGGCCACCAGCGCCTGCTGCAGCTGGGCGCCTATCCGCGCCTCGGCCATCAACCGCTGTATGCCTTGGAGGAGATGCCCGATGTGGTCTGCAGCTGAATCCTACTTCGCCCGCCTGGCCGAGTTCGGCCCGCACATCGCCCTGGCCGAAGGCGAACGAACCCTGACCTATGCCGAACTGCTCGGCGCGATCGCCGTGCGGGGCAGGCACCTGCGCGCCCTAGGCGCCCACCGTGTGGCGCTGGCTCTGGACAACGGCATCGACTGGGTGCTGTGGGACCTGGCGACGCTGCACGCCGGCCTGGTCTGCGTGCCGGTACCGGCGTTCTTCTCCGCCGAGCAGCAGCGCCATGTGCTCGACAGTGCCGGCATCGACAGCCTGATCGGCGCCGGTGCTCCTGGCTTCGCCAGCGTGGAGAACAACATTTATCGCCGCACGGTCGTGCAGCCTGCCGAGCTGCATCCGGGCACCTGCAAGATCACCTTTACCTCCGGCACCACCGGCCAACCCAAGGGCGTGTGCCTGGACCTGGACACGCAACTGGCAGTGGCCGGAAGCCTGGTCAAGGCCAGCGCCAGCCGCGAGGTGCAACGGCACCTGTGCATCCTGCCGCTGGCGACCCTGCTGGAGAACATCGCCGGCGTCTACGCACCGCTGCTGGCCGGCGCACGCGTGGAACTGATGCCGATGGCGCAGATCGGCCTGACCGGTGCCAGCGGCTTCGACCTGGCGCGCTTTCTCCAGGCCCTGCACGCCGCCCAACCCCACAGCCTGATCCTGCTGCCACAACTGCTGCTGGCGCTGGTCAGCGCCGCCGAGCGCGGCCTGCCGCTGCCGAGTTCGCTGCGCTTCATCGCCGTCGGTGGCGGGCGGGTCTCCGCACAGTTGCTGGAGCGTGCCGACGCGCTCTATCTGCCGATCTTCGAGGGCTATGGCCTGTCCGAATGCGCCTCGGTGGTGTGCCTGAACACGCCCGAGCAACGCCGTATCGGCAGCACCGGCAAGCCGCTCGGCCATGCGCAGGTACAGTTGGCGGACGACGGCGAAGTGCTGGTCAAGGGCGCCCGCATGCTCGGTTACCTGGGTGAAGCGGCGCCACAGGGCGAATGGCTGAACACTGGCGACCTGGGCCATTTCGAGGACGGTTTCCTGGTCCTGCACGGGCGCAAGAAACATCTGTTCATCACCGCCTTCGGGCGCAACGTCAACCCGGAATGGGTCGAGTCCGAGCTGGTGCAACAGCTGCCCATCGCCCAGGCCTGGCTGCACGGCGAGGCGCTGCCGGCCAACGTCGCGGTGCTGGTGCCGCGCTTCGCCAATACCCCCGACGCGCAGTTGCAGAAAGTCGTGGACGCCGTCAACCACGGCCTGCCGGACTACGCCCGCGTGCACCACTGGCTGCGCGCCGATGCCCCTTTCAATGCGAGCAACGACCTGGCCACGGCCAATGGTCGCCTGCGCCGCGCTGCCCTGTTTTCCCATTACCAAGCCGCCATCGATGAGTTGATGGCAGAAGGAGTACACGCATGAGCTTCTACGAATCCCTGCTGGCCCAGACCCAAGCCGAGCGCGACTACCTGCTCGGCGCACCGATCATCCAGCAGGCCATGACCGGCCAGGTCGCCCTGCA
This sequence comes from Ectopseudomonas toyotomiensis, assembly GCF_017167985.1. Taxonomy (NCBI): domain Bacteria; kingdom Pseudomonadati; phylum Pseudomonadota; class Gammaproteobacteria; order Pseudomonadales; family Pseudomonadaceae; genus Ectopseudomonas; species Ectopseudomonas toyotomiensis. Next base: position 775,203 of record NZ_CP070505.1, read on the forward strand.
CAGCTACATCGCCTTCCTCACCGAGGCCTACCACCACGTCAAGCACACCTTACCGCTGATGATGGCCTGTGGCGCACGCCTGCCGGAGCGTCTGGAATGGCTACGCGAGGCCATCGCCGAGTACATCGAGGAAGAAACCGGCCACCAGGAGTGGGTGCTCAATGACATCGCCGTCTGTGGTGCCGACAAGGAAGCGGTGCGCAATGGCACCCCGCGCCTGCCCACCGAGCTGATGGTGGCCTATGTCTACGACCGCATCGCCCGACACAACCCGGTGAGTTTCTTCGGCATGGTCAATGTGCTCGAAGGCACCAGCATCGCCCTGGCCACACAAGCCGCCAGCATCATCCAGGACACGCTGCAGTTGCCGAACAAGGCCTTCAGCTACCTCAACTCCCACGGCAGCCTGGATCTGGAGCACATCGAATTCTTCAAGAAGCTGATGAACCAACTGGACACCGACGATGACAAGACCGCTGTGGTGCACACCGCCAAGGTCGTCTATCGCCTGTATGGCGACATGTTCCGCAGCCTGCCTCTGGTTGGCGAGGAGTAAGGTCATGCAACCGACGGATTGCCGTGCCCTGCTCACCGGCGCCAGTGGCGGCATCGGCCTGGCCCTGGCGCATCGTCTGGCCAGCGAAGGTGCCCATCTGCTGCTGGTCGGGCGGCGCCTGGAACCCCTACAACCGCTGTTGCAACGCTTCCCGCAGAACGTGCAACTGGTGCAGGCCGATATCGCCAGCCGCGCCGGGCGTGATGCACTGCTGGCCGCCGCGCAGAACTTCGGCGGGCTCAATTGCCTGATCAACGCCGCTGGAGTCAATCGTTTCAGCCTGCTCGACCAGCAGGACGAGCAGCAGATCGCCGAGCTGATCGGCCTCAACGTCACCGCAACACTTCAGCTCACCCAGCGCCTGCTACCACTGCTGCGGGCGCAACGGCGTGCGTTGGTGATCAACGTCGGCTCCACCTTCGGCGCCATCGGCTACCCCGGTTTCGCCGCATACTGCGCCAGCAAGTTCGCCCTGCGCGGTTTCTCCGAGGCGCTGCGCCGCGAGCTGGCCGACACTAATGTGCGAGTCCTCTACTTCGCGCCGCGCGCCACCCGTACGCCGATGAACGCCCCCAGCGTGGTGGCGATGAATGACGAGCTGGGCGTGGCCATGGACGATCCGGAAAAAGTCGCGGCCGAATTGCTGCAAGCCATCCGCCACGAGCAGGAAGAGCGCTATCTGGGATGGCCGGAACGCCTGTTCGTGCGCCTAAACGGCCTGCTGCCACGCGTGGTCGACCAGGCACTGCGCAAGCAGCTGCCGATCATCCAACGCTTCGCCCGTCATAAACACTGAGGACAATCTCGTGAACGCACTGCGTACCCTGATCATTGCCACGCTCGGTTTCGTCACCCTGCCCGCCTTCGCCCTCAGTGAAGGAGGCGAAGCGCAGTTGCAGCAGTTGCAGACGCGCTGGGCCGAGATCAACTACCAGACGCCGGAGAAGCAGCGCGAAGATGCCTGCGCCAAGCTCGTCAGCCAAGCCGATGCTGCGCTGGCCAGCGAGCCCAAGGCACCGGAGCTGCTGATCTGGCGCGGCATCATCCTCAGCACCCAGGCCGGCGCCAAGGGTGGTCTCGGTGCCCTGGGCCTGGTCAAAGAGGCCAAGGCTAGCCTGGAGCAGGCCTTGGCCATCGACCCGCAAGCCCTGGCCGGCTCGGCCTATACCAGCCTCGGCAGCCTCTACTATCAGGTGCCGGGCTGGCCAATTGGTTTCGGCGATGACAAAGAGGCCGAGAAAATGCTCAAGCAGGCGCTGGCGATAAACCCGGACGGTATCGATCCGAATTACTTCTACGGCGACTTCCTGCAACGGCAGAAGCGCTACGAGGAGTCTCGCGCCGCGCTGGAAAAGGCCCTGGCTGCCGAGGATCGCCCTGGCCGCGAACTGGCCGACCAGGGTCGCCGCGCAGAAGCCACAGCGCTTTTGCAGCAGGTGACAGGTAAACTCCAGTAACCCCCTGCAGGAGTGACCATGCGCATTCTTCTCGTCGAAGACGATCAGGCCCTGGGCGAAGGCATTCGCACCGCGCTGAAACCCGAAGGCTACACCGTGGACTGGCTGCAGGACGGCGCCAGCGCGCTGCATGCGCTGAGCCACGAGAGTTTCGAGCTGGCCATTCTCGACCTCGGCCTGCCGCGCATGGACGGCCTGCAGGTGCTCAAGCACCTGCGCGCCGCTGCCAACCCGGTGCCGGTGCTGGTGCTCACAGCGCGTGACGCCACCAGCGACCGCATCGCAGGGCTCGATGCTGGCGCCGACGATTACCTGGTCAAACCCTTCGATGTCGCCGAGCTCAAGGCACGCCTGCGTGCTCTGCTGCGGCGCAGTTTTCAGCGCCCGCAACCGGCGCTGGAATACCGCGGCATCAGCCTCGACCCGGCGAGCCAGGTGGTCGAATACCAGGGCCAGGTCATCAACCTGCCGCGCAAGGAGTTTCTCCTGCTGCACGAGTTGCTGATCCAGCCCGGTCGTGTGCTGACCCGCGACAAACTGCAACAGGCGCTCTACGGCTGGGATGAGGAAGTGGAAAGCAACGCCCTGGAGGTGCACGTACATCACCTGCGCAAAAAATTCTTTCCGGAGCTGATCCGCACGGTGCGCGGCGTCGGTTATCTGGTGGACAAATGAGGCTGCTGAAAACCTTTGGCTCCATCCGTACCCGCCTGCTCGCCCTGCTACTGCTGCTGGTCGCAGCCAGCTTCGGGCTGATCAGCTACAAGATCTACAACGACTCGGTGCATGAAGTGCGCGAGTTGTTCGACGCCCAGCTGTCGCAGACCGCGCGCCTGCTCATGGGGCTGGTGCGACATGACCTGAGTGAAAGTGAACGCAACGAGATGCAGGCCGTGCTCGACGAGGCGCTGCTGCTGCACAACGCGCGTAATCCGGACAACCTGCTCGGCCACGAATACGAAGGCAAGCTGGCCTTCCAGATGCTCGACGACGATGGTGAGCTGCTGTTCCAGTCCGCCAGTGCCCCTCCCGGCTTGCTCAACGACATGATCGCGCAGCTCGGCCTGGCTCTGCCCAATGATGACCAGCCCATGCGCGAGCGCCTGGCGCAACTGGCCCGCTATCTAATCGGTTATCACACGCTGAACATCGGCGAGCATCGCTGGCGCGTGTTCGTGCTGCATGACAGCCGCGACTACCACTGGGTGCTGGCGGGCGAGCGCGATGACGTGCGCGGCGAGCTGATCGGCAAGATCGCCCGACGCAGCTTGCAACCGCTGCTGATCGGTCTGCCCATCGTCGGCCTGCTGCTGTGGCTCACCGTTGGGTGGGGTTTGTATCCGCTCAAGCGCATGGCCGATGCCATTCGCGGCCGCGCTCCGGACAACCTGGCGCCGTTGGTCTTCCCGCCCTTGCCCAACGAACTGGAGCCGATGGCCGCCGCGCTCAACCGCCTGCTGATGCAAGTCAACCAGCTGCTCGAGCAGGAAAAGCGCTTTATTGCCGATGCCGCCCACGAGCTGCGTACGCCGCTGGCAGTGCTGCGCATTCATGCGCAGAACGCACTGGAAGCACCGGATGCTGGCGACCGTGAAGAGGCGCTGAGGCAATTGGGCAGCGGTGTCGACCGTGCCACCCGCGTAGTCGCGCAACTGCTGACGCTGGCCCGCCTCGATCCCAACGGTGTCCGCCTGAACATGGACCACCTTGACCTGCTGGCCTTCCTGCGTGGCGAGCTGGCCGAACTGACACCACTGGCGCTCAATCGCGGCCAGGAGCTGATTCTCGACGCTCAGGAACCAGGCGACTACCACCTGCCGGCGGATGCCCCCAGCCTGGGTATCCTGCTGCAGAACCTGGTGAGCAACGCCGTACAGTACACCCCGGCGGGCGGCTGCATTCAGGTACAGCTGCAGGCCACCACTCAGGACCTGCTGCTACAGGTCCTCGACAGTGGCCCAGGTGTGCCAGCAGAGTTGCGCGAGCGCTTGTTCGAGCGCTTCTTCCGCGTTGGTGAAGGCCAGGGCGCCGGGCTGGGATTGTCCATCGTGCGCCGCGTCGTTGAATTGCATCACGGTAGTATCGCCCTTGATGAGTCGCCGCTCGGCGGCCTGCGTGTCACCGTGCGCTTACCCCGGCGTCCCGGCAGCCTTGCTTGAGTGATCGCGATGGCGAGCCTCAACGATCAGATATAGCCATACCCAATCATCAAGATAGAGACAATCCGTTTTATCAATCGAAGCGTTTATCCAATCATGCACACCTGTTCAACAGCCACTACAGGAGTAACTTCGCATGAGCCTGATCAAACGTTTCTTCCAGCAATCCCAACCAAGCCAGCAACCGACCACCGCGACCGTGCAGGAGCACCCGAACTTCTGGATGTACCAGTGACTCAGCCGCTCGCCCCAACCACTCTCAGTGGCACCTGACGCCCGGCCTTCTGTGCCAGGTAGCGGGTGCAACTGACACGCAGGAACGAGGCGAAATTGACCACTTCGCCGCGAAAGTCCATGACCTCGTCATGCAACTTGGCGATCAGCTGATTGGTGGTCATGCCATCGACTTCGGCGATTTCACGCAGGATGTCCCAGAACTGGTTTTCCAGACGCAGCGTGGTAACCACCCCGCGGATGCGCAATGAGCGTGAACGCGACTCATAGAGAATCGGATCGGCCTTCACATAGAGTTCGCACATCGGCTTATCTCCTCACGAGCGTCGTAGCCCGGATGCAATCCGGGTAAATGATGCGCCAGCGGATTACATCCGGCTACGTTAGCTACAAGCGGATTTCAGTACCAAGTACCTTGAGAAACGCCGCCAGCCAAGCCGGATGCGCAGGCCAGGCCGGCGCGGTGACCAGCTTGCCCTGCACGTGCGCCTGGTCCACCGGGATTTCCACGTACTTGCCGCCGGCCAATGTCACTTCCGGCGCACAAGCAGGATAGGCGCTGCACTCACGTCCCTCCAGCACCCCGGCTGCCGCCAGCAGCTGGGCACCATGGCAGACGGCAGCGATGGGCTTGTCGGCTTTGGTGAAGGCCTTCACCAGGGCGATGACGTCGGCATTCAGGCGCAAGTATTCAGGAGCACGGCCACCGGGAATGACCAGAGCGTCGTAATCTTCGGCACGGACCTTGGCGAAATCGAAGTTGAGCGCAAAGTTGTGCCCCGGCTTTTCGCTGTAGGTCTGGTCGCCCTCGAAGTCGTGAATGGCGGTGCGTACCGTCTGGCCGGTTACCTTGTCCGGGCAGACCGCATGCACGGTGTGACCGACCATCTGCAGCGCCTGGAACGGCACCATGGTTTCGTAGTCCTCGGCGTAATCGCCGACCAGCATGAGAATCTTCTTGGCAGCCATGATCGTCTCCTGAAGGTAGGTGGAACGAACGCCATTATTCGCCCCTATTTCCTCCGACAGGTAACAGCCGGGTACTACTCCCCACTGCGCCCGATCAAATACCGAACGTATGCAACACCTCGCTGATCATGCGCTGCGGATGGGTAACGAAAAAGGCCAGCATCGCTGCCGGCCTTTCAGTGTTCGCATCTGCTTTAGAGCGTGTACTTCTGTAGATTCGCCATCATTTCCTTGAGCGCCTCGACGTTGTCAGCCGGGTGCGCAGCGCCTTCAAAATCGCAGATGCGTTGCCACTGCGCCGCAACATCCTCGGGGCTGAAGCCGGCCTTGGGGTCGAAACCGGCACCCAGGCTGCGCTCCCAACGCACCTTGCCAACCCAACCACCGCCGACTTCGAACAGGCCACCGGTGTCCTGGCAAGCAGCGCTGCCGAGGTACACCACCAGCGGGCTGACCAGCTCGGGTTTGAGTTGCTCGAACACCTGCGGCGGAATCAGTCCTTCGGTCATGCGCGTGGCACCGGTCGGTGCGATGGCGTTGACCAGAATGTTGTTCTTGCGCCCTTCGATGGCCAGTGTACGCGTCAGCCCGTACAGGCCGAGCTTGGCCATGCCGTAGTTGCTCTGGCCGAAGTTGCCGTAGATGCCGGAGGTCGACGAGGTGAAGATGACACGGCCGAAGTTCTGCTCGCGCAAGTGAGGCCAGGCCGCGTGAGTGATCTTGTAGGCGCCTTCGACATGAACCCTGTAGACCAGGTCCCAGTCGGCATCTTCCATCTTGTGGAAGCTCTTGTCGCGCAGAATGCCGGCGTTGTTGACCAGCACATCGATACGGCCGAAATGATCCAGCGCCGTCTGCACGATCTTGTCGCCATCGGTGACCGAGTCATGGTTGGCCACTGCAGTACCGCCGAAGGCGCGAATCTCTTCCACCACCTTGTCGGCCGCCGAAGCGTTGGCCCCTTCACCATGGGTGCTACCGCCGAGATCGTTGACCACCACCTTGGCGCCATGGCGGGCGAACAGCAGTGCATGGGCGCGGCCCAGGCCACCGCCGGCACCGGTGACTATGACCACTTGATCTTCGAAACGGATGGCATCGCTCATCGACAGCTCCCTCGGGCAGGTTGTGAATGCACCGAGTGTCAGGCAGCCCCGCGCGCTTCACAAGGCGCGCGGGGCTGCTGAATGACGGCCGATAATGCGACCTTATACGGCTCAGTTACCGGTGCCGGAACCCGAGCCAGAACCACTGCCGCCGGTACCGCTGCCATCACCCGAACCACCCCGGTCACCACCGGGATTGCCATCGGTGTTGGGGCCCTGCACCGGTGGGATGCCGTCGCCGTCATCAGCCGGATTCATCGGCGCATCCCCTGGAGCAGAGGGCATGGTAGGACCAGGGGAGCTGGTGCCATCAGACTCGGTTTCAGCAAAGGCAGGCAGCGCCATCGCGCCCAGAATCCCGCTCAGCAGCAATGCAGATAATTTCTTGTTCATGTTGTTCATGAGTAACCTCGACTTTCCTGTGAGTGACACAGTTACTGAGTCGCTCACGGCGCCGGAGGTTCGACAAAAATTATCGCAACGCTGACCCGCTCATCCTCGCGTGCGCTCAGGCAATACGAATCAGGCTGAGGTGGTTGTACAGGTGCAACACGTGCGCCTCGGCGTATTCGCCATGGTCCAGCGCGCCATAGGCGAAGTGCGGCTGTAGCGCACCCTGGTAATCGGCAAAACGCTCAAACGCCACCTGCAGTCGCTGCAAGGCCAAGGTCTGATCGGCTGGTTCGCTCAGCGCAGCGGCACCGGGAATTGCCTCATCCAGCGGATGACGCATGGCTCCGCGGGCGCTGAACACGGCGAACGCGGCTGGCCCGAGGCTATGGCGAAACCAGGCCGGTTTCAGCTCGGGATAACCGTCGATGGAATAATCGATGCTCTGAGCGCAGTGATTGAACACTTCGCTCGGGCTCCAGCCGCGAATGCTCTGCAGCATCTTGCCTTGCAGATCCGCCAGCACCTGGCGTGCGCCCTCCAGACTGACAACCGCCGGCCGTGGCCCGGCAGGCAAGGCCCAGTAGCCGGCGCCCAGTGCGGCGGCTCCGCCGAGCGCAGCGCCTTTGAGCAGGGTACGTCTACGCATGCGGACTCCTTGCATCGCTAAACTGCAGGTAATGCTCGAGCACCGCAGCCGGCGCCTCCAACTGTGGATAGTGGCCGATGCCGTCTAGCAGAACGGTGTCGGCGTCTGCGATCAACTCCCGGTAACGCGCCACCATATGCGCACCGGAGATGGGATCGAAGGCGCCATCTATCACCCGCATCGGCAGCGTCGTGGCCTGCATCGCCGTGACCCAGCGCTGCCGTTGCTGGCGCCGCTCGGGCATGTAGCGAATCAGACGATGCATCACCGCCGGGCCGTTGTTGTACGCCACCAGTTGCCAAAGGGCATCCAGTTCGGCTTCGCTGGCCTGGGTGTGCGGGCCGAAGATGCGGGCGAAACTCTGTGCCAGCTTGCGTCGTGAGAACAACCGCCCGATCAGCGGGCCAAGCGGCCCGAGCAGCAACTTCTGCACGCGCACCGGATGATGGGTTTCGGGGAACAGACCGCCGTTGAGGAACACGCAGCTCGCCAACTGCAGTTGCCCCTCCTGACGCCGCGCGATCAGCTCCTGGGCAACGCTGTCACCATAGTCGTGAGCCAGCACATGCACCGGGCGCCGTTCGCCGAGATGGGCCAGCAGCGCCTGCTGCAGATCGGCCTGTTCCAGCAGGCTATAGGCATGCCCACGCGGCTTGGCCGAGTAACCGAAACCCAGCATGTCGCAGGCGATCAGCCGGTAACGCTCGGCCAGCGGCGCCCACAGACGATGCCAGTCCCAACTGGCGCTGGGAAAGCCGTGAATCAGCAGCAGCGGCTGGGCTTGCGTGTCTCCAGCGGTCCAGTAACGAATCGTGTGACCACGAAAGTCCACCGCCTGGCTTTGCGCGCGCCATTCGTCCAGGGCGATACCTGGCAGCTCGCTCACTGGTCGTAACCTGGCATCTGCTGGTCCAGCTTGCGCAGCAGCGCTGGCCAAGGCAGCTCGCCGCCCATGCCCTGCGGCGTTTTCATCACACCGGCGATCATCGCCCGCGCGCCGTCGAGAATCTGCTGCGGAATGTGGATCAGCTCAGCACCGCCGCTCTGCGCCATGACCTGGATCTCGCAGGCACGCTGCAGGATGAACATGCCGAGGAAGGCGTCGGCGATGCCGCCGAAAGCCGTGAGCAGCCCATGGTTGGGCAGGATCATGAAGTTCTTGTCACCCAGGTCCGCCTGCAGCCGCGCTTTCTCGTCGTGATTCAGCGCCACGCCTTCATAGCCGTGGTAGGCCAGGCTGGCGAGGACGAACAGCGATTGCTGCGACAGGGGCAGCAAGCCCTGCTTCTGCGCCGACACGGCGATGCCCGCCGGGGTGTGAATGTGCAGCACGCAGCCGACATCGTGGCGCACCTCGTGCACGGCGCTGTGAATGGTGTAACCGGCCGGATTGATATCGAACGGGCTGTCCATCAGCTTGTTCCCCGCCAGGTCGACCTTGACCAGGCTCGACGCCGTGATTTCGTGGAACATCAGGCCATAGGGGTTGATCAGGAAATCTTCCGTACCCGGCACCTTGGCAGAGATATGGGTGAAGATCAGATCATCCCAGCCATAGAGGGCGATCAGCCGGTAGCAGGCGGCGAGGTCGACGCGTGCACGCCATTCGGCCTCGGAAACCAGATTCTTCACGGCAGGGAGTTTCAGCGGAGCATTCACGGCGGTCACCTCGATATTCTTGTTGGTCGGTGGTGTCCGCAGTCTAGCCAGGCGCGTCGCTGGCGGTAGTTGCCCTGGCAGCCATCTTGATGGCTTTGCGGGTCACGGCGCTGGCGCGCCGCGGTGCGATAGGCAGGTATTCGCGGCTTTTATCGCCGCTCAAACCAGCTCGGGGTAATCGCACGCCAGCAGCGGCCACTGCGCCTGAGCCTCGGCGTCATCGGCCAGCAGGCGAAAGCCCTCGAACTGGAACTCTGGCGCCACAGTGCAACCGACCAGCGTATAGGCGCCCGTCGAGCGCGCCGCCTGCCAGGCATTGGCCGCTACCGCGTGCTGCGGCATCTGCCCCTCACTGGCCGGCCCGAGCAACGCGCAGCGCACCGCGTGGGGGGTATCGGCTACCAATAACTGCAGAGGGTCGCCCTCGTGGAAGTGCCACAGCTCGTCGGCGTCGACCCGATGCCAGCGGCTGACCGCACCACCCGGCAGCAGGAACAGAATGGCGCTGGAAGCCGCCCGGCCCTGAGCATTGCGCTGCGCCGAAACGAACAGACGACGGTAGTAACCGCCCTCGGGATGCGCGGCAAGCCCGAGGCTGTCGATCAACTGGCGCGCGCGCGGGTGCATGTCAGGCCTTCAGCGCTGCCACGAAGGCTTGCAGCCAGGGTTCGGCATCGGTTTCAGGCGTGACGGTTTCACTGGAGTCCAGGCGCAGCATTTCCACCACTTCGCGCAGGCCGAGCTCGGCATACAGTTCACGCATCAGTTCACCGCCGCCACAGAAGGTGTCATAGCTGGAGTCGCCCAGCGCCAGCACTGCAGCCGGTTTGCCGCTCCAGGCCGGCAAGCGGTCTCTGATTTCGCTGTACAGCGGCAGCAGGTTGTCCGGCAGCTCACCCATGCCAGTGGTGGAGGTGACGGCAAGGAAAGCGTCCGGCGCGAAGGCCAGCAGCTCCTCAAGGCTCACGTTCGCTTTGTGCCAGGCATCCAGCCCAGCGGCCTTGAGCTGGCGCTCGGCGTGGCGAGCGACTTCCTCGGCCGTACCGTAGACCGAGCCCGAGAGAATGGCGACTTTCATGACAACTCCGGAAACAGGAAAAACGCCGCGCATTATGCCGCAAGTGGACAGCCCGACCCGATGTTTTAGAATGCAGCCCATATCCATCGCGGAACCGGACTCATGATCAATGCCAAACTGCTGCAACTGGTAGTCGACGCCTCCAACGATGGGATCGTGGTGGCCGAGCAGGAGGGCGAAGACAATATTCTGATCTACGCCAACGCGGCATTCGAGCGCCTGACCGGCTACCCCTGCGATGACATCCTCTATCAGGATTGCCGTTTCCTGCAGGGCACTGACCGTGCACAGCTCGGTCTGCAGGCCATTCGCGAAGCGGTCAAGGCGAACAAGCCCTGCCGACAGATCATTCGTAACTACCGCAAGGATGGCAGCGCGTTCTGGAACGAGCTATCGATCACTCCGGTGCTGAACGAAAGCGACCAGTTGACCTACTACATCGGTATCCAGAAGGATGTTACCGAACAGGTCGAAGCCAAGCAGCGGGTGCGTGAGCTGGAGGCAGAGGTCGCCGAGCTGAAGGCCGAGCTGGCGCGCCTGAAAAGCTGACGAACGGATAAAACTATCCTTCGCCAGCGCAGTCAGATGGGTTTGACCCCGTGCAGTATCATCCCATGCAAAGCGATCCGCTGCTGACTCAGGACGAACTGGATTTCATCCAGAAGATTCTCTTCAAACCTCCGCCAAAGCGGCGCCCTAACGCAGCGCCGCCACTGGCTCTGGGCGAACGGCTCAGTGAGCTGCTGGCTCGCCTGGGCAACGAAGAACAGCTAAGCCTGGACACGCATACCGACAATCAGCATCTGAGCTTCCCCCTGCACCTGATCCAGGACGACCACAGTCAGTCACGCCTGGAGCTGGGCGCCCCGCTGATCTTCGAACAAGGGGTAAGCGAACGCCCATGGCGTCTTGTTCTGCCCACGGCATTGACGCTGCTGGACGGCAGCGACCAGCCCAGTGGCCTGAAGGCGCTGGAGCTGTCGAACAATGGAATTCTGGTGGAATACAGCAGAACAGGCACGCCGGCCAAGGATCAGTTGCTGCAACTGCTTTTGCCCCAGGAGCGCCGCGTTCAACTGCGCGCGCGGCTAGCGAGGCGCGTTAGCCAGAAGCGTTACGCTTACAGCCTGCAGACGCTACATACGGAAGATGAGCAGACCCTGCGTCAGTACCTGTTCGAACAGCACAGCGAACAACAGTCGCAGAGCATAGCAATCAGCTGAAGCTCAGTAGCCTGGACCACCTCAGGTATCGAGATGGCCAGCCAGAAACTGCTGCATGCGACGCTGCATCAGGCGTCCTTCGTTACCCAGGCAGGCAATGGGCGAACCGGCCAGACTTTCCTCCGCCAGATCGGCACTGTCACCGGCCAGCAGCAGCGGACACTCCAGACCCAGCGCCAGACGCGCCAGTTGCCGCGGGAACTCCTCGCCTGGCGGCTGGTTGCTGAAGACCACCAGCGCCTGGGGTTGCATGCGTTCACAGACCAAGGCCAGATCGGTCATGGGTACGCCTGGCCCCATCACCGACACGTCGACGTCCTGATTGCCCAGCAGCAACGCTGCAACCAGCAACTCCAGTTCCCGGCAGTGGCCAGGTAGCGCCACCAGCAGCACGCGTTCACGCGAATCATCACGCCCCAATTGCAGACGCTGCCAGCAGCGCCCACGCAGGAAGCCGTCGAGCATCAGCCACTCGCCACGCAGGCCGACTTCGTCCTGACGCAGCAGCAGTTCCTGCCACACCGGCATGAAAATATCCTGGAACACCACTGGCAGCGGATAGCAGGAGAAGATCTGCCCATACAAGCGCTCCAGACGAGGCTCATCGAAGTTCTGCAGCGCGCTACGCACCTGGCCCTGCCACTGGCTCCAGTCGTCACTGCTGACTTCGTTATAGGCCGGCGTGGCGACGCTGCGACTGCTGGCGCTCTTGGCCAGGATCGAGCCGACCTTGCTGACTGCGACGCCACGTTCGATCCAGGCGAGGATGCTGCGCACCGCATCGATATCGGCCTGCGAGTAGAGACGATGGCCGCTGTCGGTACGTGTCGGTTGAATGAGGCCGTAACGCCGCTCCCAGGCACGCAGGGTGACCGGATTGACGCCGGTAAGGCGAGAAACCTCGCGGATGGGGAACAGCTCTTCCTGCTTCAAAGCGCTGGACGCAAGCGATGTGACAGAGGCGAGTTCGGGCATGGCTTCGGCATCATGGCAACGAATGTAGAGGGATTGTAACCCAGCTTGGCCAGGCTTACATTGTGCAAGAATTATACAAGGCAGCCACATGCACAACCCCGCCTGGCCATTGACCCTCTATTTCGACGGCGACTGTCCGCTCTGCGCCCGTGAAATCCGTCTACTCAGCCAGCACGCATCGCCCCAGCGGCTGCTGCTCGTGGATATTTCTGCCGCGGACTTCGATCCACTGCCATTGGGGCTGTCTCTGACTGCGATGCAGAATCGCCTGCACGCTCGCTGGGCCGACGGCACCTGGTTGCTGGGCCTTGATGCCAGCCTCTGGAGCTGGGAAGCCGCGGGCCTGGGAACCTGGGTGGCGCCCTTGCGCTGGCGACCGCTGCGCCCACTGCTGGAATGTGGCTACCGACTGTTCTGCCGCCTGCGCCCTCATCTGGCGCGGCTACCGCACTCTGACGGTGCGGCGCGCTGCCGAAAGGGCGACATCTGCTCGACTCAACGCCCGCCATCAGCTGACGCTGGCTAATTTTCGCAAAACGGGAATAATCCTTGCTGCATTGTTTGTCGAGCACATCACCCCGTGCTCGACCACGCCCAACGCCATACCCCGGCTGACGGCAACACCCGAGGAGATACACAATGTCCCCCGTTACCCTGATGGTGGCGCGCCGCGTCGCCAATGGCCGTTATCACGATTTCATCGCCTGGCTGCGTGAAGGCGAACATCTGGCCACCGACTTCCCTGGCTACCTCGGCTCCGGCGTACTGGCACCGCCTGCCGGCGATGATGAGTTCCAGATCGTTTTCCGTTTCAGCGACGAACAGACCATGGCTTCCTGGGAGCACTCGGCCTCGCGCCAGGCCTGGCTGCAGCGGGGTGCGGGCCTTTTTGCACAACCGCAGGAGAAGCGTGCAGTCGGCCTTGACGCCTGGTTCGGCAGTGCCCATCGACAGCCTCCGCGCTGGAAGCAGAGCGTGGCGATCTGGCTGGCGTTCTTTCCGGTGTCCCTAGCCTTCAATTTGCTGTTCGGCCCCTGGCTCGCCGACCTTTCGCTGGTCACCCGCGTGCTGCTGTCGACGCTGGCCTTGACGCCACTGATGACCTACTGGTTCATCCCGCTTTCCACTCGCCTGCTGGAACCCTGGCTACATGGTAACTACCCGCAGCGCCTGAGCAGGCGAGCTGCCAGCATCGGCAAGCCCTGAAAGCATCCACTTCCACCAATCGGCCAGCCTCGTGCTGGCCGATTTCGTTGTAAAGCAGCCAATATCTGTACAAAAACACTAACTCGTACAGGTAAAGTACAAAATACCCTTCTCAACCACCTCAGTAAAAATCCTTAAAACTCAGCAAAATAGGCAAATCCACTCAGGCTGATAGCAAAACCACATGCCGCACATGGTTGTACAACCTGCGACTCTGGTATAGCTTTATCCACGGCCTGGTGAGTAGCGCCTGCCACTGGTCAGGTATCCCGAGGCGGTACGAGCCAGGCCTTCATTCCTTTCTCACGAGTCGCACATGAGCGCTGCCAGCTTCCCCATCCTGATCACCGGCGCCGGCCAGAGGGTCGGCCTATACTGCGCCGAACGCCTGCTCGACGAAGGCCAGCCGGTGATCATCAGTTACCGCCAGAACCGCGACGACATTTCGCGGCTGCGTGAGCGCGGCGCCATCGCTCTGCAGGCGGATTTCAGTGATGAGAGCGGCATCATGGCGTTCATCGAACAGGTCAAGTTGCAGTGCAACGGCCTGCGCGCGATCGTGCACAACGCCTCGCAGTGGCTGGCCGAAACACCCGGCGAAGAAGCCGATGTCTTTCGCCAGCTGTTCAACGTGCACATGCTTGCGCCCTACCTGATCAACCTGCATTGCAGCAAGTTGTTGCTGCAGTCGGAACACGCCGACATCGTGCACGTGAGTGACGACGTGGTCCGCAAGGGCAGCGCCAATCGCCCCGCCTACTGCGCCAGCAAGGCAGGCCTGGAAAGCCTGACGCTGTCGTTCGCCGCGCGTTTTGCCCCACGCATCAAGGTCAACACCATCGCGCCAGCACTGCTGATGTTCAACGATGGTGATGACGACGCCTACCGCATCAAGACCTTGGCTAAATCGGCGCTGGGCATAGAACCCGGCCCGCAGGCCTTCTACCAGACCTTGCGCTATCTGCTGGACAACTCCTACGTAACCGGAACGACCCTTACCCTCAACGGCGGCCGCCACCTCAAGTGAAGCGACTGCTCAGGACACTGCCATGAGCCAACCTCTTTCCCAGCAATACCGCGAGATCCTCGTAGGCCTCGGTGAAAACCCAGAGCGCGAGGGCCTGCTCGACACCCCCAAACGCGCGGCCAAGGCCATGCAGTATCTGTGTCATGGCTACCAGCAGTCGCTGGACGAGATCGTCAACGGTGCGCTGTTCGAATCCGACAATGATGAGATGGTGATCGTCAAGGACATCGAGCTGTACTCGCTGTGCGAACACCACCTGCTGCCCTTCATCGGCAAGGCGCATGTCGCCTACATCCCCACCGGCAAGGTGCTCGGGCTATCCAAGGTGGCGCGCATCGTCGACATGTACGCGCGGCGCCTGCAGATCCAGGAGAACCTCACCAAGCAGATCGCCGATGCGA
The DNA here is from genome assembly GCF_017167985.1 of Ectopseudomonas toyotomiensis. Taxonomy (NCBI): domain Bacteria; kingdom Pseudomonadati; phylum Pseudomonadota; class Gammaproteobacteria; order Pseudomonadales; family Pseudomonadaceae; genus Ectopseudomonas; species Ectopseudomonas toyotomiensis. Next base: position 790,292 of record NZ_CP070505.1, read on the forward strand.
TCCAGCGCGTGACCAACGCCGCCGGCGTGGCGGTGGTGATCGAGGCCAAGCACATGTGCATGATGATGCGTGGCGTGGAGAAGCAGAATTCGGTGATGAGCAGCTCGGTGATGCTTGGCGCCTTCCGCGAGTCCTGCAACACTCGCCACGAATTCCTGCAATTGATCGGACGGAACAACTAATGCCGCGACTGGAACCTGGAATGGCGCGCATCCGCGTCAAGGACCTGCGCCTGCGCACCTACATCGGCATCAAGGAAGAAGAGATCAACAACAAGCAGGACGTGTTGATCAACCTGACCATCCTCTACCCCGCCGTCGATGCGGTAGAGGTCAACGATATCGAGCATGCGCTGAACTACCGCACCATCACCAAGGCGATCATCGCCCATGTCGAAGGCAATCGCTTCGCCCTGCTCGAACGCCTGACCCAGGAAATCCTCGACCTGGTGATGACCCATCAGGCCGTGCGTTATGCCGAAGTGGAAGTGGACAAACCGCACGCCCTGCGTTTCGCCGAGTCGGTATCCATCACCCTCGCCGGTCATCGCTGACAGCGGCTTGTCGCTCTCCGGCAAGGCTCTTATCATCGCCGCCATCTATCCCCGGAGAGCCCACCATGACCGAGCAAGAACGCCTCGAACTGGAAGCTGCAGCCTTCCGCGCACTGGTGCAGCACCTGCGCAGCCGTCCTGACGTGCAGAACATCGAGTTGATGAACCTGGCCGGTTTCTGCCGCAACTGCCTGTCCAAATGGTACAAGGCCGCTGCCGACGACCTCGGTGTCGAGGTCAGCGCCGACCAGGCTCGCGAGACCGTGTACGGCATGCCCTATGCCGACTGGAAAGCCAAATATCAGAAAGAAGCCTCGGCCGAGCAGAAAGCCGCATTTGCTAAAGGAAAGCCTGAATGACCGCTCTGAATACCCTGCGCAGCCGTCTGCAGCAGGATGACTACGCCTTCAGTGAAACCCTGGCCTTCGTTGCCGCGCACTACGACTATCAGCCCAGCGCTTTCCGTAACGGTGATCTGGAGAACGCGGCCGGACAGAACGAAGGCTCCTGCAAGACTCTGGGCCTGGCCCTGTTGGAAGGCTTGAGCAAGGACGAAGCGCTGCGTGCCTTCGGCGAGCACTACCGCAGCGTGCTGGCCACGCCGCAAGGCAGCGACCACGGCAACATCCGCGCGCTGATGGTGCATGGCCTGGACGGCGTGAAGTTCGAACAGCAACCGCTGAAGCCGAAAGCCTGAATCTATAGCGCAAAAACCTGCACAACTGTCAGCAAAAGCTGACAGACATCACATCGCTGTCGCTTTATGCTGCGCACCACAACAAACATGGAACACGAGGGAACGTGTTCTGCGCCCAGTGGCCGCCCTTCCCTCCTGTTTCGCGCTCGGCATGGAGTCGACCGATGCAGCAAACCCTGGTATGGAAACCCTGGTGCACCCCCGGCGTGGAAACCTTGCGTCTGAATCAGGATGCCAATGGCATCCAGGCCACCAGCCACCTCATGCAGGCCATCAAGGGCAACAGCATCGTTGCCAACTACATGATCGATTGCGATCCGCGCTGGCGCTTTCGCCGCCTCTGGCTCAAGGTCGATAACCACGGCCAGCGCAACCTCTGTCTACAGCGCGATCTGCGCGGCAACTGGCTGCTCAACGGCGAACCACGCCCTGATCTACAGCAATGCCAACATGTCATGCTCTCGGCCTCGCCATTCACCCACACCCCAGCCCTGCAACGCAGTGCGCTGGAGACCGGGCAGAGTGATGAGATGCAGGTCGCCTATATCGACATGCTCAGCTTCAAGGTGGAACCACGCCAGCAGCGCTACCAATGCTTGCGCCGCCGCCCCGGTGAAAGCCTCTACCGCAGCCAGGCCGAAGGTCATGCTCAGGAAGAACTGAGCGTCGACGACCAAGCGCTGCTGCTCAAGGCTGACCAACAGTACCTGCGCTTGAGCCAGCGCGATCTAAAGGTCAGCGCGCTGGTATAGCGGCCTTGCAACGGTCTACCTGGGCAAGGTGCGCCATGCGCACCTTGCCAGCTTCGCGCCACTCAGATAGGCAGTTGCCCGAACGCCCAGCGCAGCAGGAAGAACACCAGCAATCCACCGCCGATGGTCGCCAGCAAGTGCCGCGTCAAAGCGGCAATGGCAATGGCGGCCAGGCCCGCCAGCAGGTAGGCGTTGTTCCAGTTCAGCGCCCAGCTCTGCCCATCCGGCATGAGCATACCCGGCACGACAATGGCCGTCAGTACCGCAGTCGGCACGTAATGCAGCCCCTGCCTGATCAATGGCGGAAAACGCAGATCAGGGAACGCGAACAGGCTGTAGCGGGTGATGAAGGTGATCGCCAGCATGCCCAGAATCAGCAACCAGATATCCATCAGATCGACTCCTCCTGCAACGCCGGATTACGCCGCTCCAACCACACGCCGACGACGATGCCACTGGCCGCCGCAGCCATCAGCCCAAGCTTGTAGGGCAAGGCATGGCACAGCAGCGCCACGGCACCGGCAACCAGGGCGGCCGCCACTTGCGGCTGATTGCGCAACATCGGCACGACGATGCCGATGAACGTCGCCAGCATGGCGAAATCCAGCCCCCACTCACCGATGTTCGGCACAGCCTGACCGAACAGCACGCCGACCAGCGTGCACAGCTGCCAGTTGCAGTACATGGCCAGGGCCGCGCCGAGAAAGTACCAATGGCGGTAGGCGCCCTTGTCACCACGCGCGTAGCGCTGCACCACCACCGCATAGGCCTCATCGGTGAGCCAGAAGGCCAACGGCACGCGCCAGCGCTTGGGCAGATGACGCACGTATGGCTGCAGGCTGGCGCTATACAGTGCATGGCGCAGGTTGACCACGAAAGTGGTCAGCAACACCACGGCAATACCGGCGCCGCCGGTCAACAGACTGATGGCGATGAACTGCGCCGAACCAGCGAATACCAGCAAGGACATACCCTGCGTCTGCCAGGGATCGAGCCCGGCAGCGCCGGCCAGGCTGCCGAAGATGATGCCGAAGGGAATGGCGCCGAGCAGCATCGGCAGCATATCGCGGGCGCCCTGGGTGAATTCGTGATGACGGGACATGGAACCTCCTTGGGCTGGCGAGCTTAGCCAAACGCATCTGGAAGGTCTTGAACGTTCTTGCTCTTAGTGGTCACCAATCCCTGAAGCCGCAGCCCTCGCATAAATAATCGAAGAAGCTTATGGCAGGAAAGGAATAGGGCTGGCATCCAACCCAATCCCGCGACCTCTGGTCGCGCGCGGATAACGCTAATCCATCTTATTTAAACTCCGTTAGCCTGCTAATCTTGGCGCCCCGTTTCCTGCCCGCCGGATAGTTCCACGATGTCGCCGCTTCAGCGCTGCCTGCTGCCCTTTCTGGCCCTGTCTCTGATCGCTTGCGAACAGCGGCCTGAATTCACCCAGGCAGAGCCTGGCGAACATCTCTCGGCCGGTGCGGCGACGGTACGCAAGTTCGATCACAACGCCTTCTCCCTGCCTTCGGCGAACCTCGCACCCAGCCGCCGTCTGGATTTCGCGGTGGGCAACAGTTTCTTCCGCAACCCCTGGGTCACGGCGCCGGCCACCACCACCGCGCGCGACGGCCTGGGCCCGTTGTTCAACACCAATGCCTGCCAGAACTGCCACCTCAAGGACGGCCGCGGCCATCCGCCCGAGCCGGGCGCACTCAGCGCTGCCTCCATGCTGGTGCGTCTGTCGCTGCCGGCCGGCCCCGAGCATGCCGAGTTGCTGCAGCGCCAGGGCGTGGTCGCCGAGCCCACCTACGGCACCCAGCTGCAGGACATGGCCAACCCCGGCGTAGCCCCCGAGGGCAAGGTCCGCGTCACCTACAGCAGCGTGCCGGTGCGCTTCGCCGATGGCACCCTGGTGGAGCTGCGCAAGCCCGAGCTGCAGATCAGCCAGCTGGGCTACGGCGCCATGCATCCGGACACCCTGTTCTCCACGCGGATCGCCCCGCCGATGATCGGCCTCGGCCTGCTCGAAGCCATTGCCGAAGCCGATATCCTGGCAGGCGCCGACCCAGACGACGCCGATGGCGACGGCATTTCCGGTCGCCCCAACCAGGTCTGGGACCGCCAGCAGCAGCGCAGTGTGCTCGGCCGTTTCGGCTGGAAGGCTGGCCAGCCTAATCTGAATCAGCAGAATGCCGATGCCTTCGCCAATGACATGGGCCTGACCAGTTCGCTGATCCCCCATGACAACTGCACCCCGGCGCAAGCCAATTGCCTGGCCGCGCCCCATGGTGGCGAACCGGAGGTCAGCGACAATATTCTGGCCAGCGTACTGTTCTACAGCCGCAACCTGGGCGTGCCGGCCCGGCGTGACGTCGATGCGCCCGAGGTGCTCAAGGGCAAGAGCCTGTTCCATCAGGCCGGCTGCCAGCAATGCCATACACCCAGTTTCACTACCTCGGCCGATGCCGCCGAGCCGGAACTGGCCAACCAGTTGATCCGTCCTTATACAGACATGCTGCTGCATGACATGGGCGACGGGTTGGCCGATGGCCGCGAGGAGTTTCTCGCCAGCGGTCGCGAATGGCGCACGGCGCCGTTGTGGGGCATTGGCCTGACGCAAGCGGTCAATGGTCACACTCAGTTCCTGCATGACGGCCGTGCGCGCAACCTGCTGGAAGCCATTCTCTGGCACGGTGGCGAGGCCGAAGCGGCCAAACTGCATGTGCTGAAATTCGATGCCGACGAGCGAGCAGCGCTGCTCGCCTTCCTGAATTCCCTTTGAGGAGCCTGCGATGTTGTACAAAACCCTGATCGCCTCCCTGCTCGGCCTGGCCCTGGTCGGCTGCGGCCAGCAGGACCCGCAAGCCAAGGTCAGCGCTGCGCTGACCGATGGCGTGCTGTTGCCGGCCTACAGCAGTTGGCAGGAAGCTGACCGCCAGTTGGCGGCCAATGCCGAAGCCTTTTGCGCAGGCAGCACCGATCTGAGTGCCGCTCGCCAGGCCTTTCTCGGCGCACAAAGCGCCTGGGCCGGCCTGCAGCCATTGCTGGTCGGGCCGCTGGCCGAAGGCAACCGCGCCTGGCAAATCCAGTTCTGGCCGGACAAGAAGAACCTGGTGCAGCGCCAGGTCGAAGCATTGCTGAAGAACAAGCCGCAGTTGAGTGCGGATGACCTGTCCAATGCCAGCGTGGTGGTTCAGGGCCTGACCGCCTACGAATACATTCTGTTCGACCCCAATCTGGACCTCGCCCAGGCCGGACAGAAAGCGCGCTATTGCCCACTGCTGCAAGCCATCGGCAAACACCAGCAGGCACTGGCCGCAGAGATCGTTGGCGAATGGCAGGCCAAATCTGGCATGGCCGAACAGCTGAAGGCATTCCCCAACGAGCGCTACGCCGACGCCAACGAAGCGATCGCCGAGCTGTTGCGCGTGCAGGTCAGCGCCCTGGATGGCCTGAAGAAGAAACTCGGCGCTCCGATGGGCCGGCAGAGCAAGGGTATCGCCCAGCCTTACCAGGCCGAAGCCTGGCGCAGTGCCGGCAGCCTGGCCAACCAGGGCGCCGCACTGGCCAGTGCCGAACTGCTGTGGCACGGCAGCAACCGTGACGGTATTCAGTCGCTGCTGGGCGATGACCAGGCCGACCTGGCAAAACGCATCGACGCCGCTTACCAGGACACCCGTCAACGCCTGGCCGCACTCGACAGCCCACTAGGTGAGTTGCTGGAAGATGAAGCCGGTCGCACCGCCCTGAACGAGCTGTACGACAGTCTCAATCGCCTGCACCGCCTGCAGGAAGGCGAACTGGCCAAGGCCCTCGACGTGCAGATCGGCTTCAACGCCCACGACGGGGATTGAGCATGCAACGCAGAGCCTTCCTCGGCCTCAGTGCAGCCGCTGCCAGCCTGGCGGCGGCAGGCGCCTTCGGTGGCTGGACGCTGTTCGGCCCATCCGGCCAGCCGTTGCTTTTGTCGGCCCGTGACGACGGCAACGGCAACCACTACGCCGTCGGCTATCGCCTCGATGGTCAGCGTGCCTTCGCCACACCGGTGAGCGAACGCTGCCACGATGTGGTGCCGCACCCCGCCCTGCCGATGGCACTGTTCGTCGGTCGCCGACCGAGCACCGAGAGCTACCTGATCGACACCCGCGACGGTCGCCTGCTACAAACACTGAGCTCGCCGGCCGGACGCCACTTCAACGGCCACGCGGTGTTCCACAAAGGCGCCGAGTGGCTGTACACCACCGAAAACGACACCACCGAGCCAGGCCGGGGCATCATTGGCGTTTATCGCCTGCAGGGTGAGCAACTGCTGCGCGACGGTGAACACAGCAGCCATGGCGTCGGCCCGCACCAACTGCTGTGGATGCCCGATGGCGAAACCCTGGTGGTGGCCAACGGCGGAATCCGTACCGAAGCGGAAAGCCGCGTGGAGATGAACCTCGACGCCATGCAGGCCAGCCTGGTGCTGATCAGGCGCGACGGCAGCCTGGTCAGCCAGGAGCATCTGGCCGACCAGCAGAACAGCATCCGCCACCTGGCTGTCGCGCGTGACGGCACGGTGGTCAGCGGCCAGCAGTACATGGGCGATCTGCATGATCAGGTGCCGCTGCTGGCGATCAAGCGCCCCGGCCAGCCGTTCCAGCCGTTCGCCCTGGGCGAGATGCAACGCGTGGCGATGAACCAGTACACCGCCAGCGTGGCCATTCACGACGAGCTGCGCCTGTTGGCCCTGACCGCACCGCGCGGCAACCGCTTCTTCATCTGGGATCTGGACAGCGCTCAGGTGCGCCTGGACGTACCATTGCCAGACTGTGCAGGCGTTGGCGCGGTTGCCGACGGTTTCGTCGTGACCTCGGGTCAGGGCCGTTGCCGCCTGTACGATTGCCGCGGCGAGCGCATCGTCACCAACTCCCTGAAGTTACCGGCCGGCCTGTGGGACAACCACCTGCGCCTGGCCTGAAAGGCTCAGGCGCTGCCGCGCTCGATCACCTCGAACCCGACGTCCAGGCGCAGCGGCTGGCGCGCCGCCGCAGGCTCGGCGAAGCGCGCCAGCAGCGCATCAGCGATGGCGCAGCCGATGCACGGCCCATCCACACGCACGGTGGAAAGCGGCGGGTAAGTGTGTGCCGCGCTGGACAGGTCGCCAAACCCCATCACTGCAAGATCGTCAGGAATGCGCAGGCCACGGCTGAGCGCCTCGGCCATCACGCCTTGCGCCACCGTATCGGAACTGCAGACCACCACCTCGCCCGCCGCATCTCCCTGCAGCAGACGCGCCAGACCTTCGCGGCCGACCGCCAAGGTTGCCGGCGCAGGCAAAATCTGCGCTGCCACGGGAGCTTTCACATGGTCCTGCAGCGCCTCCACCAGGCTTCGATAACGGCGCAGGCCGCGTGGGTCATCGATGCCCACGACCGAGACCCGGCGATAGCCCTTGCCGATCAGATAGCGCGCCACCGCCTGGCCCACAGCCTCGTGCGAAAAGCCAACCAGCATGTCCACCGGGTGTTCGCACAGATCCCAGGCCTCGACCAGTGGAATGCCCACCCGCGCCAGGCGCTCACGGCTCGCCTGGGTATGCTCGGTGCCGGTCAGCACGATACCGTCCGGCCGACGCCCCAACACCGCCTCGAGCAAGGCCTCCTCTTGCTCGGGACTGTAGCCGGTAAGGCCGAGCAAGGTCTGGTAGCCAGCGGCCGCCAACCGGTCAGTCAGCGCCTGCACGGTGTCGGCGAAAATCGAATTGGCAATGGTCGGCAGGAAGATCGCCACCAGCCGACTGCGGCTGGAGGCCAGAGAACCTGCGGCGAGATTGGGCACGTAGCCGGTCGCCCGCACCGCTTCCAGTACGCGCTTACGGGTGGCATCGGTGACCACCTCGGGGCGGCCCAGTGCTCGCGATACGGTGATCGGCGACACCCCTGCCACCCTGGCGACATCGATCAGCGTCGGGGCCACACTGCTGCGGATGCCTGCAGGTTTCCTGCCCATGTCACGCCTCCAGTCACTCGAGTGCTTCGCATCAGAAGACACTCCACCTCAATCGAGATACGTTGTCATACAACTTTAGTCACATGCGCGCCGAGAATGCCGACCCCGCACCTGCCTGAGACCACCTGCGCGCTGTTCGAATACTCCGTACGAACGCAATAAATTAGCGTAGTAGAGCCTACCGAGCTGTAGTTTCCCTTACCAATCATGGGTGTTTAACGGGTTGGGCCCGCTCGGTGAAACGCAGACAAAACACCTCAATTTACCCCCACTGTCGCGTTGACATTGCCTGGGTTGGTGCTGATAATCGATCCAAGTCATACGACAACGTATGACAAACCAATAACAACAAGCAACAAGAGTCCAGGCCCAGCCATGACCACGATCTCCAGCGAACTGCGCCCCTTCAATCGCCTGCTGCTGACCGGCGCTGCCGGCGGGCTGGGCAAGGTACTGCGCGAACGTCTGCGCCCCTACGCCAATATCCTGCGTTTGTCCGACATCGGTGAGATGGCCCCCGCTGCCGGCCCCCACGAAGAAGTGGTGCGTTGCGACCTGGCAGACAAAGCTGCCGTGCATCAACTGATCGAAGGCGTCGACGCCATCCTGCACTTCGGCGGCGTCTCGGTCGAGCGCCCCTTCGAAGAAATCCTCGGTGCCAACATCTGCGGCGTGTTCCATGTCTACGAAGCGGCCCGCCGCCATGGCGTGAAACGCGTGGTGTTCGCCAGCTCCAACCACGTCATTGGCTTCTACAAGCAGGACGAACACCTCGACGCCAACTGCTTGCGCCGCCCGGATGGCTACTACGGCCTGTCCAAGTCCTATGGCGAGGACATGGCCAGCTTCTACTTCGATCGCTACGGCATCGAAACCGTCAGCATCCGCATCGGCTCCTCATTCCCCGAACCCGCCAACCGCCGCATGATGAGCACCTGGCTGAGCTACGACGACCTTACCCACCTGCTCGAACGCTGCCTCTATACCGAGAACGTCGGCCACACCGTGGTCTACGGCATGTCGGATAACCGCGATGTGTGGTGGGACAACAGCCAGGCTGCACACCTGGGCTTCAAGCCCAAGGACAGCTCGGAAGTGTTCCGCGACAAGGTCGAAGCGCAGCCGATGCCGGCCGCCGACGATCCGGCGCGCATCTACCAGGGCGGCGCCTTCGTTGCCGCCGGCCCGTTCGGCGACGACTGAACACAGCGCCGCAACCGCCCCAAGCCATAACAACAAGTAGAGCGCCACAGCCATGACAGCCGAACTGATTGTCGATGCGCGCAACGCCACGGGTGAAAGCCCGGTGTGGAACGCAGCCGAACAGGCTCTTTACTGGGCCGACATTCCTGCCGCCCGCCTGCATCGCTGGTCCGCGGCCGATGGCCAGACGCGCAGCTGGCAGGCCGACGAGATGCTTGCCTGCATCGCCATGCATCCTGCTGGCGGCTGGCTCGCCGGCATGCAGAGCGGCATCTTCCATCTGCGTCCGCAGGACGATGGCAGCGTTCAGGCCGAGCGCCTGGCAGAGGTCGAACATGCCCGAGCAGAGATGCGTTTCAACGATGGTCGCTGTGATCGCCAGGGCCGCTTCTGGGCCGGCACCATGCTGCTGGACATGGCCCAGGGCGCGCGCGTCGGTGCGCTGTATCGCTACGACGGTCAGTTGCAACAGGTGCTCGACGACTTTATCGTGCCCAACGGCCTGGCTTTCAGCCCCGACGGTCGCCTTATGTACCTCTCCGACTCGCACCCGAGCGTGCAGAGCGTCTGGGCCTTCGACTACGACATCGATAGCGGCACGCCGCACAACCGGCGCCTGTTCATCGACATGAAGCAACATCCGGGTCGCCCGGACGGCGCCGCGATGGACGTCGATGGTTGCTACTGGATCTGCGGCAACGACGAAGGCTTGGTCCACCGTTTCACTCCCGACGGCCGCCTGGATCGCTCGCTCACCGTACCGGTGAAGAAACCAGCCATGTGCGCCTTCGGTGGCGCCAATCTGGATACCCTGTTCGTCACTTCGATCCGCCCTGGCGGCGATCTCTCCGACCAGCCTCTGGCCGGTGGTGTATTCGCCCTGCAGGCAGGTGTGCGCGGTATCGAAGAGCCAGCCTTCCAACCCTGATCCGATTCACCCCGGGCCGTTCGCGGCACCGGACTGCACAGCTGTTCACCAACAACAACAAGACGGAGTTTTCCGCATGAACCTCAAACGCAAGTTGCTTCTCGCCACACTTCCGCTAGCGCTCGGTCTGTCCTCCTTCGTACAGGCCGAGACGACCCTGAAGATTGCCGAAATCCACCCGGCCGGCTACCCGACCGTAGTCGCCATGGAGAGCCTCGGCAAGAAACTGGAAGCGGCCACCAACGGTGAAATCAAATACCGCATGTTCGCCGGCGGTGTGCTGGGTTCCGAGAAGGAAGTGATCGAGCAGACCCAGATTGGCGCCGTTCAGCTGACACGCGTCAGCCTCGGTTCGGTCGGCCCGGTGGTGCCTGCCACCAACGTCTTCAACATGCCGTTCGTGTTCCGCGATATCGACCACATGCGCAAAGTGGTCGACGGCGAAATCGGTCAGGAAATCCTCGACGCCATCACCAACTCCGACTTCAACATGGTCGGCCTGGCATGGATGGAAGCCGGCAGCCGCAGCCTCTACACCAAGAAGCCGGTACGTACGCTGGAAGACCTCAAAGGCATGAAGATCCGCGTGATCGGCAACCCTCTGTTCATCGACACCCTCAACGCCATGGGCGCCAACGGCATCGCCATGGACACTGGTGAAATTTTCAGCGCCCTGCAGAGCGGTGTGATCGACGGCGCCGAGAACAACTCGCCAACCCTGCTCGAGCACAACCACTTCCGTGCGGCCAAGTACTACACCCAGACCCATCACCTGATCCTCCCCGAGCCGCTGCTGATGTCCAAGACCACCTGGAACAAGCTGACCCCGGAGCAGCAGGAGCAGGTCAAGAAACTGGCCAAAGAGGCTCAGTTGGAAGAGCGCGACCTGTGGGTTGCCAAGGAAAAGGCCAGCGACGAGAAACTCAAGGCTGAAGGCGTCGAGTTCATCGAAGTCGACACCAAGCCCTTCTACGACGCTACCGCCCCGGTACGTGAGAAGTACGGCGCGCAGTTCGCCGAGCTGATCAAGCGCATCGAAGCCGTTCAGTAATCCACGCGCAAGCGCGCGACGCCGGCACCTCGCTGGCGTCGCGCAACCGGTGAAGTCTCATGAAAAACCTGGTTCTGGGCGTCAATGACGTCATCTACCGCGCCTGTATCGCGACCGCCGGCCTGGCGATCGTGATCATGGCCCTGATCATCCCCTGGGGCGTGTTCAGCCGTTACGCACTCGGTCAGGGCCTGGGCTGGCCCGAACCCATCGCCATCCTGCTGATGGTGCTGTTCACCTTCGTCGGCGCCGCCGCCAGCTACCGCGCCGGTGCGCATATGGCCGTGCAGGTGCTGAGTGATCGCCTACCCGACGTGGCTCAGCCCTTTCTCACCCTGTTCGTACGCCTGGCGATGGGCGCCATCGCCCTGTTCATGCTGATCTGGGGCTACAAGCTGTGCGTCGCCACCTGGAACCAGTACCTCAGCACGCTGACCTGGATGCGCGTCGGTATCAGCTACGCACCGATTCCCCTGGGCGGCCTGATCACCCTGCTGTTCGTCCTTGAACAACTGCTCTATGGCGACCAGCACAAACGCCGCGTCGTCGACTACGAGAACTGCGAAGATTCCAAGGAGTCCGTGTAATGGATGCCGCCATCCTGCTGGGCAGCTTCATTGCCCTGATCCTGCTGCGCGTCCCGGTCGCCTATGCCCTTGGCCTGGCTACCCTGATCGGTGCCTGGTACATCGACATCCCGCTGCACGCCGTGATGATTCAGATCGCCGGCGGTGTGAACAAATTCTCCCTGCTGGCCATTCCGTTCTTCGTCCTGGCCGGCGCGATCATGGCCGAAGGCGGTATGGCCCGGCGCCTGGTGGCGTTCGCCGGCGTGCTGGTCGGCTTCGTCCGCGGCGGCCTGTCGCTGGTCAACATCACCGCCTCGACCTTCTTCGGCGCCATCTCCGGCTCATCGCTGGCCGATACCGCCTCGGTCGGCTCGGTGCTGATCCCGGAAATGGAAAAGAAAGGCTACCCGCGCGAGTTTTCCACCGCTGTGACCGTCTCCGGCTCGGTACAGGCGCTGCTCACCCCGCCCAGCCATAACTCGGTGATCTACTCGCTGGCCGCTGGCGGTACGGTGTCGATCGCCGCCCTGTTCGTCGCCGGCATCGGCCCGGGCCTGCTGCTCAGCTTCACCATGGCCGCGCTGTGCCTGTGGTTCGCCAAGAAGCGCAACTACCCCAAGGGCGAAGTGATTCCACTGCGCCAGGCGTTGAAGATCTGCGTCGAGGCACTGTGGGGCCTGATGACCATGGTCATCATCCTCGGCGGCATCCTCAGTGGCGTGTTCACCGCCACCGAATCGGCGGCTGTCGCGGTGGTCTGGGCATTCTTCGTGACCATGTTCATCTACCGCGACTACAAGTGGAGTGAACTGCCGAAGATGCTGCACCGCACCGTGCGCACGCTGTCGATCGTGATGATCCTCATCGCCTTCGCCGCCAGCTTCGGCTACATCATGACCCTGATGCAGATTCCGTCGAAGATCACCACGGCGTTCCTGACCTTCTCGGACAACCGCTACGTGATCCTGATGTGCGTCAACTTCATGTTGCTGGTGCTGGGCACGCTGATGGACATGGCGCCGCTGATCCTGATTCTCACGCCGATCCTGCTGCCGGTGGTGACCTCCTTCGGCGTCGATCCGGTGCACTTCGGCATGATCATGCTGGTCAACCTCGGTATTGGCCTGATCACGCCACCGGTAGGTGCGGTACTCTTCGTTGGCGCCGCGATCGGCAAGGTCACCATCGAAAACACCGTGAAGGCGCTGCTGCCGTTCTACATCGCGCTGTTCGCCGTGCTGATGGCCGTTACCTATATCCCTGCCATTTCGCTGTGGCTGCCCAGCGTCGTGCTCTGACAGCAACCGGGCATTGAACGACAACGCCGCCCAATCGGGCGGCGTTTTGCTTTAGGGCCTGATTTTCAGGCTGTGACAACAGGATTTCGTCATGCAAGGTTCCACCCCATTTGCGCGTCACATCGCCGTCTTGATCCTCGCAACACTGGCTTGCTCGTTCGCGGGTAACCACATCGCTGCGCGGATCGCCTTCGACCACGACACCGGGCTGCTGCTGGCCATGCTCGCGCGTGCCGGCGTGACCCTGGTCGCGCTGGCCGCTCTGGTACTGTGGCGACGTGAATCGCTGAAACTGGGTCGCGCCACCTGGAGCTGGCAGATCTTGCTGGGCCTGCTGATCGCCATTCAAAGCTTCTGCATCTACTCGGCCGTGGCGCGCATTCCCGTGGCCCTGGCGTTGCTGGTAGTCAACCTCTCGCCAATCCTGCTGGCACTGCTCACCTGGGTGCTCGGCGGTGCAGCACCAACCCGACAGGCGCTGGCCATCATGGGCGTGATCCTCTTCGGCCTGGTGTTGGTGCTCGACGTCCCTGGCCGCCTGGTCAGCAGCGATGCGCCGGACGGCGAGTGGATGGCAGGCATCCTGTTCAGCCTGACGGCTGCCGCCGTTTTCGCCGTAGCGTTGTGGATCACCGAAAATCGTCTGTCGAAAATCGCTGGCTCGGTACGCAGCATGCTGACCCTGGCCGTGGTGTTCAGCGCCTCAGCCCTGCTGGGCAGCAGCGGCCTTATTCCTGGCGGTTTGAGCCTGCCCAATGCCAGCACCGGCTGGATCGCACTGGCCTGCCTGGTCCTGCTCTATGGTGCAGCTTTTTCAACCCTGTTCATCTGCATGCCGCGTCTGAACATCGCGCGCAATGCACCGGTGATGAACATGGAGCCGGTGGCCGGCATGATCCTGGGCTGGCTGATTCTAGGGCAGGTATTGGGAGCCCTGCAGGTGATCGGCGGCTTGATCGTGGTCGGTGGTATCGTCGCCCTGGCCTATCGGCGCTAGAGCGCGTCATGTGCGCTGATTTTTTCTCACCGCCAAAAGACACTCGGCGGCCCAGGGCCGCCGAGTGTCTGCAAGGAGTGTCAGCCGTGCAGCGCTTCAGCCTCGGCCACTTCGTGCGCCTGACGCAGGCGCTCGCGGCTGTTGGTCAGGTGCAGACGCATCGCTGCCCGCGCCGCCTCGGCATCCTGGCGCGCGATGGCTTCGAAGATCTGCTCGTGCTCACGCTCCAGACGCGCCATGTAGTGGGCCTGATCGTCGCGCGCAAGGCTGGCGGAATTGACCCGGGTACGCGGGATGATGCTGGTACCCAGGTGACTGAGAATATCGGTGAAATAGCGATTGCCGGTAGCCTCGGCAATGCGCAGATGGAATTGGAAATCAGAGGACACGGCATCGCTGGCATGCATCGCGCTCTCGTTGATGGCATCCAGTGCCTCGCGAATGGCCTTCAGCTGCACGTCATTACGGCGCTGAGCCGCCATCCCGGCAGACTCCACTTCAAGACTGATACGCAGTTCAAGAATGGCCAGCACGTCGCGCAAGGTGACGATGGTCGCCGGATCGATGCGAAAACCACTGGCACTGGGCGTATCCAGCACGAATGTACCGATGCCATGACGGGTCTCGACCAGGCCGGCTGCCTGCAAACGCGACAGAGCCTCGCGCACCACGGTACGGCTGACGCCCTGCTCTTCCATGATCGCCGACTCCGTCGGCAGCTTCTCACCGCGCTTGATCAGCCCATCACGAATGCGCTGCGACAGGTCCGCCACCAACTCCTGAGCCAGGCTGCGATGCTTGCGACGAGCACGAGGTTGAGCGTTTTGCGTATCCATGTTGGACGAGTTCTCGAATTAAGACCTGTGGCTTTGCCGTAATGATAGCCCAGCAGTTGTACGATGACACTATGAATTCCCGACAAATAACGCCTTAGGAGCGTCAAATGCCAACGACTCTGCTGACCCTGCGCGATAGCCTGACACAATTGACCTTTGCCCCGGAACTGGGCGCAAGCCTGGTCAACTGGGTGCGCTTAAGCGACGGCCAGCCGCTGCTGCGTCACAGCAACGAACAGGCGCTGGCTGCCGCCAATCCCAGACGCCTGGCCTGCTACCCGTTGCTGCCCTGGTCCAACCGCATTGGCAGCGGCGGTTTCACCACCCCTGACGGCTGGCAAGCGTTGAGCGCCAACACCGAACACGAAGCACTGCCGATACACGGCAGTGCCTGGCAACAACCCTGGCAGATATTCAATGCGACGTCCGACAGCGCAAGCCTGGAACTGCAGAGCCAATCGCCCTTTCCCTATCACGCCACTCTCCACGTACAACTTACTGACGGCCATCTGCGCCTGACGTTACAAGCCACCCATCTTGGCGAACAGCCCACCTGGTATGGCCTTGGCCTGCATCCTTATCTGCCGCGCACTGCGCATACGCGCGTACAGGCGCAGGCAGGCGGCGTTTGGTTATGCGGTGAAGACAAACTTTCCCGTCAGTGGGTCGAATTACCACAGGCGTGGAATTTCTCCGAGCCCACTCTGTTGCCGCAACAACTTGTCGACAATGCGTTTACCCAATGGCCGGGACGCGCTCGCATCATTCAACCCGACGCAGGTTATCAACTCGTCTGCGAGGCGCAGGGCAGCAATGTGTTTCTGTTGTTCTGCCCAGAGGCGCAGAACTTCTTCTGCTTCGAGCCTGTCACTCACCCGGTCAATGCTCATCATCTAGCGGGGCGACCAGGGCTGCAGTTACTGGCAGCAGAGCAAAGTGCTCAGATGAGTTTCAGCCTGCACTACCAGGCGCTTGCGGACTGATCACTGGACATTCAAAGGGCGTTGGCGATAATACCGGCAGTTGCCCAATGCAACTTTTCTCGGAAAAAAGTTACAGATAGATAAGTAACTGAAGAGAAAGGAGAAAGATGCAAAGCGTGAAACTTTGCAAACTTTTCTCCCAGCCAACCAAGGCGAAGCAATTTAGATTGATCCCTCAGCGCAACAGTGAAACCTGGTGTTTCGGCTGTCGTGTGGGTCGATCACAACCTACAGGTAAAAACAGTGACGAAAGACGAACTGCGCGCCGAACTCGAGCGCCAGGCGCAGCGTTACAAGGATGTATACGGCGGAGAAGTCATCACCTACGCCGCTCAGCCGGACCCCGACCGCAAACCCTGGCGCAAGAAACCCAGTCTGCTCGACCAGGCCTTCGAGAAAGAAATCGAGAAAATCGAGAAAGAACGCCAGGACAAGCAGGACGCTGCCGACGAAACCGCCGGCTAGCGACACTCCCCCAGGTTCCCCGCAGCCGGGTAGGTTCTGAAAAAGGCTTTCTACAGCCACTGCGCGAAGGCGAGAGTCCAATTGCTCTGGGTTCCCGCCTGCACGGGAATGACGACTTTTTCAGCGCTTGCCTAACGCTTCCTGCTACCCGTCAGCGATCCTAAAAGCCCCCGCACCAGTTGCCGGCCAATCTGGTTGGCAGCCTGACGCAGCGCGCTCTTCATCGCGCTGCCAAGCAGATCGCTGGCCATGTCGCCCAGCCCCGGTTCCGCCTTCTGTTTCCCCGCCACCTTGACTGGCGCGTCATTGCGCGCCTGCTCGGCACGCGCAGTGAGCAGTTCATAGGCCGACTCGCGGTCGACAGGCTTGTCGTAGCGCCCAGCCAACGGCGACTGGCGCACCAATGCTGCACGCTCGGACTCATTCAGCGGGCCGATGCGCGACTGCGGTGGCGCGATGGCCACGCGCTGAACCATCGCCGGCGTGCCTTTTTCCTCCAACGTACCAACCAACGCCTCGCCAATGCCAAGTTCAGTCAGCACACTGAGCGTGTTGAACGCCGGGCTCGGGCGAAAACCATCGGCCACTGCGCGCAGGGCCTTTTGCTCTTTGGCCGTGAACGCGCGCAGGCCGTGCTGAATACGCAGACCTAACTGAGCCAGGACATCATCCGGCAGGTCGCTCGGCGACTGGGTGACGAAATACACCCCGACGCCCTTGGAGCGAATCAGCCGCACCACCTGCTCCAGACGCTCCTGCAGCGCCTTGGGCGTGCCCTGAAACAGCAGGTGCGCCTCGTCGAAGAACAGCGCCAGTACCGGTTTGTCGGCGTCACCGCGCTCCGGCAGTTGCTCGAACAGTTCGGCCAACAACCACAACAGGAAGGTCGCGTACACCTTGGGCGCCTCATGCACCAGGCGGGAAGCATCGAGCAGATGCACGCGTCCGCGGCCATCACGGTCAGGGTGTAGAAGGTCTTCGAGCTGCAACGCCGGCTCGCCGAACAGGGCCTCGGCGCCCTGCTGCTCCAGCCCTGCCAGACGACGTAACAACGCCTGCGCCGAGGTGCTGGTGAACAG
Source organism: Ectopseudomonas toyotomiensis (assembly GCF_017167985.1). Taxonomy (NCBI): domain Bacteria; kingdom Pseudomonadati; phylum Pseudomonadota; class Gammaproteobacteria; order Pseudomonadales; family Pseudomonadaceae; genus Ectopseudomonas; species Ectopseudomonas toyotomiensis. The sequence continues at coordinate 807,688 of NZ_CP070505.1, forward strand.
TGCGCTGTCCGCGCCCAGCACTTGCGCATTGTCCTTGAGATAGCCGAGCAGCGCCTTCAGGTCTTTCAGGTCGAGCAGCAACAGACCTTCACGGTCAGCCACCTTGAACGCTGCGTAGAGAGCCGCCTGCTGGCTGTCAGTCAGCTCGAGCAGGGCACCGAGCAACAACGGCCCCATCTCGCTGAGCGTGGTGCGCAGCGGGTGGCCGCTCTGGCCATGTACGTCCCACAGCGTCACCGGGTAGGCCTGCGGCTGGTGATTGAGCCAGGGCATGCTGGCGATGCGCTCGGCGACCTTGCCTTGCGGTGCGCCAGCAGCGCCCAGGCCACACAGATCACCCTTGACATCAGCGGCGAACACCGCCACCCCGGCGTCACTGAAGGTCTCGATCAGCCGTTGCAGGGTCACCGTCTTGCCAGTGCCGGTGGCACCGGCAATAAGACCGTGACGGTTGGCCAGGCGCAAAGGCTGACCAACCGCCTGACCATCACTGCCAGCACCCAATACGAACTGTGAATTCAAAGGCATCTTGCCATCCCCTGGGTTAAAGCTTTACTGCAGTTATACCGACACAAACAGCAGAACAAATACCCACCCCATCTGCCGCAACAGCCCGCGAAAACGCTCTTACAAGCGCAGCCGTGGAATACAAGACTGGTTCCAGAGCCATCCGGACGCAAGACAACATGAGCAAAAACCTGCAGTTCAGCCACAAGATTCTGCTCGCAGCCTCGCTGGTGGTGATTGCCGCCTTCTCGTTATTCACCCTGTACAACGATTACCTGCAGCGCAACGCCATCCGTGAAGACCTGGAAAGCTATCTGCATGAAATGGGCAACGTGACCGCCAGCAACATCCAGAACTGGTTGTCAGGACGCATCCTGTTGGTGGAGAGCGCAGCGCAGTCGATCAGCAACGACAGCGAGCCAGATCGCGTGGTCAAACTGCTGGAGCAGAAGGCGCTGACCTCTTCCTTCGCCTTTACCTATCTGGGCACCGAAAGCGGCGGTTTTACCATGCGCCCGGACGAGCAGATGCCCGCCGACTATGACCCACGCACGCGCCCCTGGTACAAGGACGCCCTGGCCGCTGGCGGCACCACCCTTACCGAGCCTTACGTCGATGCCGCCACCGGTGAGCTGATCATCACCATCGCTACCCCGGCCAGGCCCGCTGGCGTGGTCGGTGGCGACCTCAGCCTGCAGACCCTGGTCAATATCATCAACGCGCTGGACTTCGACGGCATCGGCTACGCCTTTCTGGTCAGCGCCGATGGCAAGGTTCTGGTGCACCCGGACAAGAACCTGGTGATGAAGAACCTCAAGGACATCTATCCGCAGGACACCCCGCGCATCAGCAGTGAATTCAGCGAGGCGCAGCTCGACGGCAACACCCGTATCCTCACCTTCACCCCGGTCAAGGGCCTGCCCTCGGTCAGCTGGCATATTGGCCTGTCGATCGACAAGGCCAAGGCCTACGCCATGCTCACCGAGTTCCGCGCCTCGGCCATCATCGTCACGGTGATTGCCGTAGTGCTGATCATTGCCCTGCTCGGCCTGCTGATCCGGGTGCTGATGCAACCGCTGACTGCCATGGGCAAAGCCATGCACGACATCGCCCAAGGCGAAGGCGACCTGACCAAGCGTCTGGCGATCCAGTCCAATGACGAATTCGGCGCCCTGGCGCGCTCTTTCAATCAGTTCGTCGAACGTATCCACAGCTCGATCCGTGAAGTGTCATCGGCCACCGTACAGGTCAACGAAGTAGCCAAGCTGGTGGTCAATGCCTCCAACTCCTCGATGGTCAACTCCGACGAACAGGCCAGCCGCACCAACAGCGTGGCAGCTGCCATCAATCAGCTCGGTGCGGCTGCACAGGAAATCGCCCGCAACGCCGCCGACGCCTCGAGCCAGGCATCGGATGCCCGCCATCAGGCAGAAGATGGCGGCAAGGTCGTGCAACAAGCGATCCATTCGATGAGTGAACTGTCGAACAAGATCAGCGACGCCTGCGCCAAGATCGAGATGCTCAACAGCAAGACCGTGGACATCGGCCAGATCCTCGAAGTGATCAAGAGCATCTCCCAGCAGACCAACCTGCTCGCACTCAACGCCGCCATCGAGGCGGCTCGTGCCGGCGAGGCGGGACGCGGTTTCGCCGTGGTCGCCGACGAGGTGCGCAACCTGGCACACCGGACTCAGGAGTCGGCGCAGGAAATCGAAAAAATGATCGAAGAACTGCAGGTCGGATCACGAGAATCGGTCACCACCATGACCGAGAGCCAGCGCTACAGCGAAGAGAGCGTGGACATCGCCAATCAGGCTGGCGAACGGCTGGGCACGGTGACCGCCCGCATCGGCGAGATCGATGGGATGAACCAGTCGGTGGCCACCGCCACCGAAGAACAGACCTCGGTAATCGAGTCACTGAACATGGACATCATCGAGATCAACACCCTCAACCAGGAGGGCGTGGAAAACCTGCAGGCCACCCTGCGCGCCTGCGGCGATCTGGAGCAGCAGGCCGCACGCCTCAAGCAGATGGTCGACAGCTTCCGAATCTGAAACAGCCAGCAAAAAGAAGGGCGCCACAGCGCCCTTCTTGTTTATCGCTCATGCTCAGGTTTGTCTTCGGCCTGCTCCTGCAGCTGACGCCACAGTTCGGCGGCATCGGCGAATTCGGTCCCGTCCTCTTCGTTCAGGGCATCAGGGTCGTATCGCCTTACGCAGCCTTCACCCAGGGTCGGCGGCGCCTTTGACGTGGCCTTTTCCAGTGGATCGGTCATGCCGTTCGAACCTCCATCAGCTGACTTCCAGGGAGCCCTGCTCGTGCTGGGCGAACTCTTTCACGGCGCGCAACACATCGCAACGGCTGATCTGCCCCACCAGACGACCGTGCTCGATTACCGGCAAACGACGCCGCCGTCCCCGCAGAAAACGCTCGGACAACTCGATGATGTCGGCCTCGGGGGTGACCGTCTCCACCTCGGTGGTCATATAGGTGCTGACTGTCCCGCCGATTGCCTCGTAATAGGCGCCGGAAAGGATGCCACGCAGACAATCACCCTCCGACAGCAGGCCTATCAGGTGGCCTTGGGAATCGACCACCGGCGCACCGGAAATCCGGTGTTCCAGCAATCGATTGATGGCGGTGAACAGATCGGTATCCGACCTGAAGGTCACCAGATGGCGAGTCATGTAGTCGCGCACCTTGATGGACTTGAGCATGGGCGTTCTCCTCTGACGTACATCGAGCCGGCCCACGCAGCAAGATCAGTCGAACACCACCGTCTTGTTGTCGTGCACCAGCACTCGGTCTTCCAAGTGATAGCGTAGCCCACGCGCCAGCACCATCTTCTCCACATCCTTGCCCAGACGCACCATTTCCTCGATATCGTCGCGATGGGTCACGCGCACCACGTCCTGCTCGATGATCGGACCGGCATCCAGCTCCTCGGTGACGTAATGCGACGTGGCGCCGATCAGTTTCACGCCGCGCAGCGAAGCCTGGTGGTAGGGCTTGGCGCCGACGAACGACGGCAGGAAGCTGTGATGGATGTTGATCACCCGCTGGGCGAATTCGGCGCACAGCGCCGGTGGCAAAATCTGCATGTAGCGCGCCAGAACGATGACATCGGCCCGGTGATCCTTGACCAGGCGTTCCACCTCGGCGAAGGCCGGGGCCTTGTCCTTGGGGTCGACCGGAACATGGAAGTAAGGAATACCATGCCACTCGACCATGCTGCGCAGATCGTCGTGGTTGGCGATCACGCAGGGAATCTCGCAATCGAGTTCATTGCTGTGCCAACGGTGCAACAGATCGGCCAGGCAATGCGACTCACGACTGGCCATCAGCACCACGCGCTTCTTCTGCGCCGAATCAGTGATACGCCACTCCATGGAGAACTCGCGGGCAATGGGCGAGAACGCCTGCTTGAAGCCATCCAGATCGAACGGCAGCGAGTCGGCACGGATTTCGTGACGCATGAAGAACCAGCCACTCTGTGTATCGGAGTGGTGACTGGCTTCGGTAATCCAGCCGTTATAGGTAGCGAGGAAATTACTGACTTTGGCAACGATGCCGACGCGGTCAGGGCAGGAGATGACCAATCTGAACGTGCGCATAACTAAAACCCCAATGGCGGCGCAAAAAGTCGGCCATTCTAACGGCATGCCAACAAAACTGCAGCAGCCATGCGCCTGCACAAGCCCGCGACTGAGCGACCGGAAAGTGCCCTATTTGCGCGCAGCGAAAACTTCATGGCCTAGTTGCAGTAGCCCGATTAAATTTAAGCCTGAGCGACACATAGCGTTGCATTGCACTGCAGTTATTTTGTGGCCTGCTGTTTACTTGCTATAAGTGCATGACTATTATTAGATCACTGTTGACTACCACAGACTTATTCACGCCAAGGTAATGCCCATGTCGCTGATCAACGAATACCGCAACATCGAAGAAAGCATCAAAGAGCTCCAAGAGCGTCTGAAGAACATGTCGCAAGACGACAAGCTGAAGAAAGAGCTGGAATTCGAAGGCAAGCTGCGCACCCTGATGGGCGAATATCAGAAGTCGCTGCGCGACATCATTGCCCTGCTCGATCCTGAAGCCAAAACCGGCAAAGGTGTACGTGCCAGCAAGCCTGTAGCTGCCAAGCGTGCGCGCAAGGTCAAGCAGTACAAGAACCCGCACAGCGGCGAAGTTATCGAAACCAAAGGCGGCAATCACAAAACTCTGAAAGAGTGGAAAGCCAAGTGGGGCGCCGACGTCGTCGAAGGTTGGGCCACTCTGCTGGGCTAATTCCTGAGCGCTACCCAAAACGCCAGCCACGCTGGCGTTTTTTATTGCCGATATTTTTCAGGCGAAACAGTTTTGGGCAATTGCCTGCATCGGCAATAACGCTGAACGAGCGAAAAGTTCCCGTTCCCTGCATTTTTCTTAACAACGCACAGACGCGGCCATCGCCTCTGCGCATCGCTCTGACTGTCTGTTGTCCGCTTAAACGCCAGCAGGACTCACGGCAAAACGCGCCTGCAGCGCCTGCGCATAGGCCTGCCACTGCTGCAGAAGTTGCAACTGGTCCGGGTTGCAGCCCGCACGCAACTGCTCCAACGCCGCGTGAAATTGCGTCAGGGTATTGGGCGCACCAAACTCTGGATCGCTCAAACGCTGTCGGCAGAACTCTTCCCAGCGTTGAGATTCAGCGGTTGACAGGCTGGCAGGGAAATTACGCGCCCGATAACGAAACAATAACTCTGGCAGTCGCGCATCATCGAACGGCCATTTTTTGTCGTTGGCCAATGCGTCGGGTTGAGCACCACGCACCTGTTCACACAAACGACGGTCACGATCCCCGATAAACCCATCGTAAAGCTGTTGCTCAGGGTCGTTACTGCCTGCAAAGGCCTCTTCACGGTAAATGACCGCTAGTTTCTCCTGCCAGAGAGGTTGTTCATTCTTCAGCACCTCGACATTGCGCCCACACATCGACCAATCCAGTTGCAGGCGTTGCCGATCTGCCTCGCGCAGCACCGAAAGCGGCGCCACTACCGGGCAGCGATTGATATGCAGCAGCTTCAGCGGCACCGGCAACTCGCCCTCGGCAAGGTCCTCGCGGCGCGTGTAGAGACGACTACGCAGCGTGTCGGCATCCAGATTCAGCAAGGGTGACGGATCGGCCTGCAGGTCACAGACGATCAGCGCATTGCGATTGCGTGGATGCCAGGCCAGCGGCAGCACGGGTGCCAGATAATGACGTGCAGCAGAGAAACGTCCGGAAATGTGCAACAGCGGCTGCAGCAGGCGAATCTGGTCCAGCACACGCTGCTTGCTGCGCAGCTGGTAGAGAAAGTCGTAAAGCTTTGGCTGTCGGTCACGCAGCAGCCGTGCCAGGCCAATAGTGGCGCGCACGTCGGACAGCGCATCGTGAGCCTGGCCATGGTCGATACCATTGGCCTGGGTCAGGCGCTCCAGTTTGAGCGATACCCGCCCCTCGTCCTCAGGCCACTCGATGCCCTCGGGACGCAGCGCATAAGCGGTGCGCACCAGATCGATCAGGTCCCAGCGGCTGTTACCGCCCTGCCACTCACGCGCGTAAGGATCGAAGAAGTTGCGATAGAGGCTGTAGCGCGTCACCTCGTCATCGAAGCGCAAGCTGTTGTAGCCGGCGCCACAGGTACCGGGCGCCGAGAGCGCGGCATGCACCCGGGTCATGAACTCGCCCTCGTCGAGCCCCAACTGCTGCAGGCGCTGCGGATCGATGCCGGTCACCAGGCAGGCTGCGGGGTGCGGCAGGATGTCGTCGCTGGGGCGACAGTATATGTTCAGCGCCTCGCCGATCTCGTTCAGCGCCTCATCGGTACGGATACCCGCCACCTGCAGCGGACGGTCACACCGCGGATTGATACCGGTGGTCTCGTAGTCGTACCAGAAGATGCTGGAAGTCATTGGCGGCTCCGTACCGAACATAAAGTTGTCGGCAGTCTATCATTCACCTCCAGGCTCGCCGTCGCCGGCCAAAGCATGAACCAGCGCACAGCCGTTGCACCGCCAGGCTCGCTGCACTTGTCGGGCGAGAGCCGTAACCACTAGCATTGCCAGTCTCCCCACTCTACTTACAAGGATGCAACCATGAGTGACGCGATCACCCCCAATCCCTATGCCGCTCCCACCAGCGACCTGCAACAGACGCCGTCCAACCAGACACCGAGCATCGAAGAAGCCCTGGCACGCGGTTATGACTTCAGTATCGGCGAACTGCTGAGCGAATCCTGGAGCAGGGTCAAGGGCACCAAAGGCATCATCATCGGTGGTTTCCTGGTGTTCTACGTGGTGCTGCTGGCCGCCACCTTCATCCTCGGCGGCGTTGTCGGCATCTTCGGCGCCCTGAGCGAAAACCTGTTTCTGGTATTCGTCGGCGAGATCCTGATTTCGCTGCTGGCCTCGGCCCTGGCCTACCCCTTCATGGCCGGCATCAACATGGTCGGCATTCGCCGTGCCGCCGACCAGCCGCTGAGCTTCAACGAGATTTTCAGCCACTTCGGGCGCACCGTGCCGCTGATCATCACCGCCGTGGTGATGATGCTGCTGATCTACCTCGGCATGATCCTGCTGCTGATTCCCGGCATCTACCTGGCCGTGGCCTATCTGTTGGCCATTCCGCTGGTGGTCGAGCGTGGTCTGTCGCCCTGGCAGGCACTGGAAGCCTCGCGCAAGGCAATCACTCAGCACTGGTTCAAGGTCTTCGGCCTGTTCCTGCTGCTCGGCCTGATCGTCATGGTCAGCGCCATCCCGCTGGGTATCGGTCTGGTGTGGAGCATTCCGTTGATGGTCGTGGCCATGGGTGTGCTGTATCGCACCATCTTTGGCGTACTGCCTGCCGCCCAATAAGGCCAGCCAATAAGTCGACGTGACCGGGCCAGTTCACTGGCCCGGTTGCGTTCGTGGCCCGCTGCTAGCTAGCATCGGGCTTTCCTTGATGCAGTCCGCCGATGTACTCACGCTCAAGCGCAAGCCTTCCGCTCAACCAGCCTCCCCTGGATACTCGCTACCAGGTCGAAACGCCGGAAGGTATCGATCTGCATCTGCGACCGGCCGGGCTGGTGCCGCGCGCCCTGGCGTTCGCCATCGACCTGGCCATTCGTGGCCTGATCCTGATGGTTATGTTCATCGTTCTCGGCCTGCTCGGTCAGTTCGGCATGGGCCTGGGCACCATCCTGCTGTTTCTCATGACCTGGTGGTACATGGTGCTGTTCGAGGTGTTCAACCAGGGCCGCTCTCCCGGCAAGCAGATGCTCGGCCTGCGCGTGGTGCACGATGACGGTACGCCAATCGGCTGGGCCGCTTCACTGACGCGCAACCTGCTGCGTTTTGTCGATATCCTGCCATTTGGCTACACCCTGGGCATCATCAGTTGCCTGAACCACCCGGCGTTCAAGCGCCTCGGCGATATCGCCGCCGGCACCCTGGTGGTCTATCGCGATGCGCCGTTGAGCAAACCGCTGCTCGCCGACGCCGAACCGCTGCCAGCGCCCTTCCCGCTCAGCCTTGACGAACAACGCGCCATTCTTGGTTTTGCCGAACGTGGCAGCCAGCTGTCTGCCGCCCGCAGAGCGGAGCTGGCGGCGCTGCTGGCCGAGCCGCTACAAGTGCCTGCCGAACAGGCCGAGCCGCGCCTCAACGGCATCGCCCGTGGCCTGCTGGGGAGCGCATCGTGAAGCAGAGCCTATTCGAAAGTCGCCATCAGCCGGATTGGGATGCCTTCAACAGCCAGCTCGAAGCCCTTGAGCGCGGCAAGTCCAAAGCACAGAGTTACCATGGCTTCGCCGCCAGATACCGGCAGCTGTGCCAGCATCTGGCCCTGGCTCAGGCACGCGGCTACAGCAGCCACCTGATCGATCAACTGCAGCAGTTGGCCATGCGCGGCCACCAGCAGTTCTATCGCCATCGCAGCCATCTCGGCGCGCAGACGATCCGTTTCCTGTTCGGCGGCTTCCCGCGTCTGGTACGTAGCGAATGGCGCAGCGTATGCGTGGCCAGCCTGCTGTTCTTCGGCAGTCTGGCAGTGATGGGATTGCTGACCTATCTCTATCCCGAGCTGATCTTCAGTCTGGTCAGCCCGGACCAGGTCAGCGAAATGGAGCGCATGTACGATCCCGACGCGCGCCGCCTTGGCCGCTTCAGCGAACGCGGCTCAGGCGACGACTGGGTGATGTTCGGCTTCTACATCATGAACAACATCGGCATCGCCTTTCAGACCTTCGCCAGCGGTCTGCTGCTGGGCCTCGGCAGCCTGTTCTTCCTGCTGTTCAACGGTCTGATGATCGGCGCCGTGGCGGGCCACCTGACGCGCATCGGCTATGGCGAGCCGTTCTGGTCTTTCGTCATCGGCCATGGTGCCTTCGAGCTGACCGCCATCGCCCTGGCGGGTGCGGCTGGTTTCAAGCTCGGTTGGGCACTGCTCGCCCCCGGCCGCCTGCCACGCGGCGAGGCCTTGCGCCTGGCTGCGGGCAAGGCGATACAGCTAGTCGCCGGGGTGATCCTGTTCCTGCTGCTGGCCGCCTTCATCGAGGCCTTCTGGTCATCCACCACCTTCGCCAGCCCGCACATCAAGTACGCCGTCGGTGCCGGGCTCTGGGCGCTGGTGCTGGGTTATCTGCTGCTGGCCGGCCGGAGGCAGCATGCGCCTGACTGAAGCCAGCGTTGCCATCCGCCCGCGCAGCGCCTGGGAAGCCATCGACCTCGGCGTGCTGCTCGCCCGTCGTCACGCCGGCCTGCTGATGGCCAGTTGGGCGCTGGTCACGCTGCCGCTGTTCGCCCTGCTCTGCGCCTTGCTCTGGCAGTACCCGGGCTGGGCCATCTTCGTCTTCTGGTGGCTCAAGCCGGCCTATGAGCGCCTGCCGCTGTATATCCTGTCGCAAGCGCTGTTCGGCAACACACCCTCGCTGAGCCAGGCCCTGCGCGCACTGCCGAAACTGCTATGGCCACAATTGCTGGCCAGCCTGACCTGGCGCCGCCTGAGCCCGACGCGCAGCTTCGATCTACCCGTGCTGCAGCTGGAGGGCCTGGCCGGTCAGGCACGCAGCCAGCGCCTGGTGGTACTCGGTCAGCGCGACAGCGCCGCTGCCACCTGGCTGACGCTGGTCGGCATGCATCTGGAAATTGCCCTGTGGATGGGCCTGGTCGCCCTGTTCTATCTGATGCTGCCACAGCAGGTGGAACTGAACTGGACCTGGGAAAGCCTGATCGCCGCCAGCAGCGGCCAGTGGCTGTGGCTGGAACACTTGTCCAACCTGCTTTATGTGCTGCTGCTGATCATCTGGGAACCGGTCTATGTCGCCTGCGGCTTCACCCTTTACCTCAACCGCCGCACCGCCCTGGAAGCCTGGGATATCGAACTGACCTTCCGTCGCCTGCGCCAACGCCTGACCGGCAGCGCCTATGCCCTGCTACTTGGTTGCGCCCTGCTGCTGACTCAGTTGCCCAGCGAAGCCTGGGCCGACCCAGCGCCAGCCGCCAGCGAGGAGGCCAAGCAGGCTGACCCGCAAGGCCCCGACGCCCCACGCCTACTCCAGCAGCCACTGAGCAGCCAGGCCGCGCGTGAAAGCATCGAAGCCCTGCTCGACGAACCGCCCTTCCAGCACCGCGAAACCGTCACCCGCTGGCGCCTGGGCGAAGAGAAGCCCGCGGAAGAAACCAAACCGGAAGACATCGAAGCCTTCCTCGACATGCTCAAGAACCTGCTCAAACTCGGCGAATGGTGGAAGAGCCTGGATGTCGTCGCGCAAGTCTTCGAAGTATTGCTGTGGGCGGCGCTGACCGCGCTGCTGGCCTTCGTCTTGTGGCGCTACCGCGAGTGGCTGCAGGCCTTTGGCGAACGCATCGGCCTGCCGACGCGGCGACGGCAGGCCGCACCACAGCAGCTGTTCGGGCTCGAACTGGCGCCGGAAACGCTGCCCGCCGATGTCGCCAGCGAAGCTGAGCGGCTCTGGGCCGAACAACCGCGCGCAGCCCTCGGCTTGCTCTATCGCGCCCTGCTCAGCCGCCTGCTACACGAACACCGCCTGCCCCTGAAGCAGTCGCACACCGAAGGCGAAGTGCTGCACCTGGTCGCCGGCCTCGGGCTGCAGAACCTGGAGGACTACAGTCGTCAGCTCACCCTGCATTGGCAGGCCCTGGCCTATGGTCACCGCCTACCTGCCGAATCGCTGCGTCAGGGCCTGTGTCAGGGCTGGCGCAGCCTGTTCGGTCAGGAGCGTGCGGCATGAGTCGGCGCGCCGGTTTCATCCTCGCCATCGCCCTGCTGCTGGTACTGGGGCTGCTCGCCAGCTACGTGCTGGGCAAACTCGAACCCTATGAAGACGTGATCGAGCACGGCCCGGCCCCCGAGGTTGCCAGCAGCACTTACCTGGCTGCCGAGCACTTCCTGCGCAAACAGGGCATTGCCGCACGCCGCGCCGAAGGCCTGGATGTGCTCGATGGCCTGCCCAGCGAAGGCCAGACCCTGATGCTGCTGGCCGACCGCGGCAACATGACGCCACGTCAGGTCGAACGCGTGCTGCAATGGACGGCGGGCGGCGGTCACCTGCTGTTCATCGCCGAACGCCTGTGGGACGAAGAGGAAGGCAAGAGCGGCGACCTGCTACTCGATTTGCTCGGCGTCCAGCAATACATGAGTGACGAGTTGGACGACGAAGAAGCCAGTGAGGCAGAAGCGGAAAACGAGCAGAACGAAGAGCACGAAGCCTACCCGCAACTCACCAAGCTCTACCTGGAGAACGAACAGGCCCCGGCCTACATCGCCTTCGACACCGATTTTCACCTGTACGATGCGCAGAACCGCGCACACGCCTGGGCCAATAGCGACTCCGCCACCCACCTGCTGCAGCTGTACCACGGCGACGGACTGATCACCGTACTGAGCGACCCGTGGATCTGGCAGAACCGTAATATCAACGAATACGACCATGCCTGGTTGCTCTGGTATCTGAGCCAGGACAGCGCCGTGACCCTGCTTTACCACGCCGACAGCGATGGTCTGGCGCGCCTGCTGCTGCGCCATTTCCCGCTGGCCTTGCTGGTGCTGGCCCTGCTGATCATCGCCACCCTGTGGCACGTCGGCATGCGTCATGGCCCGCTGCAGGCACCGGCCAGCCGAGCACGGCGCCAGCTCGAGGAACACCTGCGTGGCAGTGCCGACTTCCTGCTCCGCCGCAGCGGCCAGCACAGCCTGCTCAAAGGCCTGCAACAAGACATCAACCGCCGCGCACGGCGCCGCCACCCAGGTTTCGACAAGCTCGCCGTCGCCGAGCAGTGGCAGGTTCTCGGTCGCCTGACCCGCCTGCCCGCCAAGGACATCAGCCAGGCCATGCGCCCATTGCCGCCGCAGCGCCTTTCCGCCAGTGACTTCACCCGCCAGGTCGCCCACCTGCAAACCCTCAGGAATGCCCTATGAGCGAGATCCCCGAGAACGACAACCTGCCGGTGCAGGAACCCCCTGCCGCCACGCCGAGCAACCCGCAAGCGCAGCAGCGCCAGCGTGCCAGCCAGTTGGCCCAGGCCCTGCGCGCCGAGCTGCGCAAGGCCGTGATCGGCCAGAGCGCGGTGATCGACGACGTGCTGACCGCGCTGATCGCCGGTGGCCATGTGCTGGTCGAAGGTGTGCCAGGCCTGGGCAAGACCCTGCTGGTGCGCGCGCTGGCGCGCTGCTTTGGCGGCGAGTTCGCACGCATCCAGTTCACCCCGGACCTGATGCCCAGCGATGTCACCGGCCATGCCGTGTACGACATGCAGAGCGAGCAGTTCAAGCTGCGCAAGGGCCCGGTGTTCACCAACCTGCTGCTGGCCGATGAAATCAACCGCGCACCGGCCAAGACCCAGGCCGCCCTGCTGGAAGTGATGCAGGAGCGCCAGGTGACCCTGGAAGGCCGCGCCCTGCCGGTGCAACTACCGTTCATGGTGCTGGCGACCATGAACCCGATCGAGCAGGAAGGCACCTACCCGCTGCCGGAAGCTGAGCTGGACCGCTTCATGCTCAAGCTGCGCATGGATTATCCGCAGCAGGATGAAGAGCTGAACATGGTGCGCCAGGTGACCCGCTCGGCCAAGGCCGACATGCTCGAAGTCAGCCCGCTGCGCACCCTGCTGCAAGCCAAGGATGTGCTGGCCCTGCAGAAGATAGCCAGCGATCTGCCCCTGGATGATCAGGTGCTCGATTACGCCGTACGCCTGGCCCGCGCCACCCGCAGCTGGCCGGGCCTGGCCATGGGTGCCGGGCCGCGTGCGTCCATCGCCCTGGTACGCGGCGCCCGTGCTCGCGCGCTGCTGCGCGGTGGCGATTTCGTCCTGCCGGATGACATCAAGAGCTGCGCGCTGGCCGTGCTGCGCCACCGCGTGCGTCTGGCGCCGGAGCTGGATATCGAAGGCCTGTCGGTGGATCAGGTGCTGCAACAGTTGCTCGATCAGGTACCGGCACCGCGCCTATGAAACCTTCGCGCCTGCTCCTCGGGCTGCTCGGCGGCCTGTTCGCCGCTGCCGTGCTGCTCGGCGCCCTGCCCCTGCTCGGCATGCGCCTGGCAGACAGCCTGATGCCAATGGCCTGGGGGCTGCTGCTGGCGTTGGCACTGATCGCCGCCGTCGATGCCCTGTGGCTGCGTCGCCAGCACTCGCCGCGTCTGGAGCGCGTGCTGCCCGGCAACCTGCCGCTCGGGCGCTGGAGCGAGGTGCAACTGATCGCTCATCACGACTTCACTCAAACCCAGGAAATCGAAGTCTTCGACCATGTGCCTGAAGGCATGGAATTCGATTTCCTGCCGCAACGCATCACCCTGCACCCCGGCCAGCAGACACAAGTCAGCTATCGCCTCAAGCCGCTGGTCCGCGGGCACTTCCATTTCGCCCGGTGCGAGCTGAAGCTGCCCAGCCCGCTGCGTCTGTGGCAGGCCAAGCGCCTGCTGCCGCTGGCTGATGAAAGCCGCGTCTATCCGGATTTCGCGCGCCTCTACGGCGCACAGCTCAAGGCCGTGGATGACTGGCTGAGCCAGCTGGGCGTACGCCAGCGCCCGCGTCGCGGCCTGGGCCTGGAGTTTCACCAGCTGCGCGAGTTTCGTGATGGCGACACCCTGCGCCAGATCGACTGGAAGGCCACTGCCCGCAAGCGCACCCCCATCGCTCGCGAGTACCAGGACGAACGCGACCAGCAGATCGTCTTCCTGCTCGACTGCGGCCGCCGTATGCGCAGCCAGGACGACGAGCTGTCGCACTTCGATCACGCCCTCAACGCCTGCCTGCTGCTCAGCTACGTCGCGCTGCGCCAGGGCGATGCCGTCGGCCTGGCGACCTTCGCCGGCAACCAGTCGCGTTACCTGGCGCCGGTCAAAGGCCCTGCGCAATTGAACGTGCTGCTCAACGCCGTCTATGACCTGGATACCAGCCAGCAACCGGCCGACTTCAGCGCCGCTGCCGACTTGCTGCTGGCGCGTCAGCGCCGCCGCTCGCTGGTGGTGCTGGTGACCAACCTGCGCGACGAAGACGATCAGGACCTGTTCGCGGCCGTGCGTCGCCTCTCGCGCCAGCATCGCGTGCTGATCGCCAGCCTGCGCGAGGAAGCACTGGATCGTCTGCGTCAAACGCCCGTGGAGCAATTCGATCAGGCCCTGGCCTACTGCGGCACGCTGGACTACCTCAATGCCCGCGCCGACCTGCACGAACGTCTGGCTGCCCATGAAGTACCGGTGCTCGACGCCCGCCCGGGCGAACTGGGCCCGGAGCTGGTAAGCAGTTATCTGGCCTGGAAGAAAGCCGGCGCACTTTAAAGCCTGTTGGCGTTTCGGCGCGACCGCGCCGAAAGAGGCAACTGCTGGCGCCTGCGGCTGTCGAACCCAATGCTGCAAAGGCCCTGGCACCGGTTTTCCCACACAGATGTTGCGTGGTTATGGCCGTGGTCGGGTGCTATGATCCCGAGTCTGCGGCGCAAAGAGTACAAACTCGACGCCGCCTATAGGCCGCCCGTGATCGGCCTTGCGCATACCGCACACGACCTGAGTAGGAGATAGACCATGGCTTTTGAATTGCCGCCGCTGCCTTACGAAAAGAATGCCCTCGAGCCGCACATTTCCGCCGAGACCCTCGAATTCCACCACGACAAGCACCACAACACCTACGTCGTGAACCTGAACAACCTGGTGCCGGGCACCGAGTTCGAAGGCAAGAGCCTGGAAGAAATCGTCAAGACCTCCTCGGGCGGCATCTTCAACAACGCCGCTCAGGTGTGGAACCACACCTTCTACTGGAACTGCCTGTCGCCGAATGGCGGTGGCCAGCCGACCGGCGCCCTGGCTGACGCCATCAACGCTGCATTCGGCTCCTTCGACAAGTTCAAGGAAGAGTTCAGCAAAGTCTCCATCGGCACCTTCGGTTCTGGCTGGGGCTGGCTGGTGAAGAAAGCTGACGGTTCCCTGGCCCTGGCCAGCACCATCGGCGCTGGCTGCCCGCTGACCAGCGGCGACACTCCGTTGCTGACCTGCGACGTGTGGGAACACGCCTACTACATCGACTACCGCAACCTGCGTCCGAAGTACGTCGAGGCGTTCTGGAACCTGGTCAACTGGGACTTCGTCGCCCAGAACTACGCGGCCTGAATCCCAGCCCCGTAATGCGAAAACCCGGCCTTCAAGGCCGGGTTTTTCGTTTCTGCATCACGGCTGCGCGGCTAGAGCAATCTGCGTGGTGAAAACTCCACCCCCTGCTCCTCCACACGGTTAACCGCCTGGCTCAGTACACGGTCGGCACGTACCGGCCCAAGAAACTCGCAGAGCCCGATATAGAGCAGGTTCAGCAGCTTGCGCAGTTGCTCCAGTCCCAGGTTGGCGATACCGTCGCTCCCGCCCTGCTCCAACCAGATACGCAAACGCGTCGACAGCTCGGAACTCACCCCCATACCGGACAGGTTGCCGGCGGCAAAGCGTCTCAGCGCCGCCTGCTGCGCGCCATCTAGTTGCTCCAGCAAGGCCTGGTTCAGGGCCAGGAAAGTCGTTTGCGCGGCGCTATCCGGAGTCGCCACTTGCCTTACGGCCTCATTGCGTCCCTGGCGCCAGGCGGCCAGTTGCTCCTCCGGGTCAGGCAACAGCTGCGAGGGTGGTCCCGTGAGGGCGCCAACCAGCTCGCGATACAGGCGTGCGCGTTCGAGCTTGCGCTCGGTACGCAGCACCACCTCGGCGAGAAATTCATTGAGAGCGAACGGCGGTTGCTCGGCGTACTTGTTTTCCCACAGGGCCAGCAGTGGCCAGACCTCTTCATCCGAAAAGTGTCCGGCCAGGCCGGTGTAGATCGCGCGACGGCGCAGGCTCAATCTCATCTTCAGCCCCTCCTCGACCATTGCTCGCTGTCGAAGGTCTGCGTCAGATTGAACTCCGGATAACCGACCTCGGCATGCTCGGCAAAATCCAGCCCACGCTGCTCATGCTGGGTCGAAACCCGCAATCCCATGGTCTTGGCCAACAGGAAGTAGAACACCAGAGCAACCGGAAAGGCCCAGAGAAAAGCTGCCGCAGCCCCCAAGGCCTGCACCGCGACACGCTCCCAGTTGAACAGGTCACCCTGATAGAACAGGCCGGCTGCCAGGGTGCCCCAGATACCGGCGAACCCATGGACCGGAATCGCACCGACCACATCGTCGAGCCGCAGGCGATCGAGCAGACGCATGCCGTAGACCACGACGAAACCGGCGACAAGACCGCTGAGCAGCGCGAAACCCGGCGCCATGCTGGCGCAACCGGCGGTGATGCCGACCAGCCCGCCAATCGAGCCATTCACCGTGATGGTCAGCAGCACCGGGCTGGCCGTGCTGCGTTGTGCCAGCAGAGCGCCGAGCGCACCAGCGACCGCAGCCAGGTGCGTGTTCAGGGCGATCAAGCCAAGACTGCTGCTGACTTCCAGGTTGCTGCCGGCGTTGAAGCCGAACCAGCCCACCCAGAGGATGAAGCCGCCCAATGCCACCAGGCCAAGATTGTGCCCTGGGATCAAGCGCGCCTCGCCATCAGGAGCGAAACGTCCGAGACGTGGACCGAGCACCAGAATCCCTGCCAGTGCGCACCAGGCACCGATGCTATGCACCACGGTCGAGCCGGCGAAATCGATGAAACCCAGCTTGGCCAACCACCCCTGACCGCCATACAGACCACCCCACACCCAGCTGCCGAATATCGGATAGATCACACCGCTGATCAGCACCGCGCCAACCAGATAGGCGCCATACCGCGTGCGTTCGGCCATGGCACCACTGGCGATGGTCGCAGCGGTGGCGGCGAACATCATCTGGAACAGCAGGAAGGTGTAGTCCCAGGGCTCGCCGTCATTCAGCGCGAAGTGACTCATGCCGAACCAGCCAGTGACATTGGCACCGAACATCAGGCCGAAGCCGAACAACCAGAACACGATGCCACCAACGCAGCAGTCCATGTAGTTCTTCATCATCACGTTGACCGCGTTCTTGGCCCGCGACATGCCGCTCTCCAACAGGGCGAAACCCGCCTGCATGAAGAACACCAGCACGCTGGCCAACACCAGCCAGGCCGTATTGGCGGCCTCTTCGCTGGCGGCATGGGCCTGTGGGGCAAAGCTGACAGCGACGAGCAACAGCATGAGCGTTTTCATCACGAATCCCCTCCCGGTCGATGCCCGGCCTTCGCAACTCTTGTGCCAGCGGCCAAGCAGACGCCAGGTGGCGCGTCACAGGGCGTAACAACGACGGACGGTCAATATGACAAAAGCTGTTCAAGTACGGCGCAATCGCACCGACACAGAGCAGTGAGTCGGCCTCCAAGCGGCGACTCGCACCAGGAGCGTTCCTTGTAGGATAAATAGTGCCACCAGGCATGATGGCCCTTTGACGGCCAGGCCTAGATTGCCAATACTCTCGTCTGACTGACGCTGCAAGCATCGACATAAGGAATTGCCTTTGAAGCTGGAATTGAAGAACAGCTTGTCACTCAAGTTGCTCCGCGTGGTGCTGTTGTCAGCACTCGTAGTAGGGGTGGTATTGAGTTGTGCGCAGATTGTCTTCGACGCCTACAAGACACGTCAGGCGGTGGCCAACGATGCCCATCGCATCCTCGGCATGTTCCGTGACCCTTCGACCCAGGCGGTATACAGCCTGGACCGCGAGATGGGCATGCAGGTGATCGAGGGGCTGTTCCAGCACGAATCGGTGCGTCACGCCTCCATTGGCCACCCCAACGAACCCATGCTGGCCGAGCGCACTCGCGATCTGGCACAGATGCCGACTCGCTGGCTGACCGACCCAATACTCGGTCAGGAACAGTTGTTCGCCACCAAACTGGTCGGCCGCGGCCCTTACAGCGAGTATTACGGTGACCTCAACATCACCCTCGATACGGCACCTTACGGCGAAAGCTTCGTCACCAACTCGGTGATCATCTTCATCTCAGGGGTGCTGCGCGCCCTGGCCATGGGCCTGGTGCTTTATCTGGTCTATCACTGGCTGCTGACCAAACCACTGTCGAAGATCATCGAGCACCTCACCAACATCAATCCCGACCGACCCAGCGAACACAAGCTGCCCATGCTCAAGGGCAACGAGAAGAACGAGCTGGGTTTGTGGATCGACACCGCCAACCAGTTGCTGGCCTCCATCGAGCGCAACACTCATCTGCGCCGTGAAGCCGAGAACAGCCTGCTACGCATGGCTCAGTACGACTTCCTCACCGGCCTGCCCAATCGCCAACAACTGCAACAGCAGCTCGATCAGATTCTCGAAGATGCCGGCCGCCTGCAGCGTCGCGTCGCCGTGCTCTGCGTCGGCCTGGATGACTTCAAGGGCATCAACGAACAATTCAGTTACCAGAGCGGCGACCAGTTGCTGCTCGCACTCTCCGACCGCCTGCGCAGCCATAGCGGTCGTCTCGGCGCACTGGCCCGTTTGGGCGGTGACCAGTTCGCCCTGGTTCAAGCCGATATCGAACAACCCTACGAAGCCGCCGAACTGGCGCAGAGCGTACTCGACGACCTGGAGCTGCCCTTCCTGCTCGATCAGCACGAAGTTCGCCTGCGCGCAACCATCGGCATCACCCTGTTCCCGGAAGATGGTGACAGCACCGAGAAGCTGCTGCAGAAAGCAGAACAGACCATGACCCTGGCCAAGAGTCGTTCGCGCAATCGCTACCAGTTCTACATCGCCAGCGTCGACAGCGAGATGCGCCGCCGCCGTGAGCTGGAAAAGGATCTGCGCGATGCCCTGGCGCAGAACCAGCTGCACCTGGTCTACCAGCCCCAGATAGATTACCGCGACCACCGCGTGGTCGGCGTCGAAGCGCTGCTGCGCTGGCAGCACCCGCAACATGGTTTCGTTGCACCGGACCTGTTCATCCCGCTGGCCGAGCAGAACGGCACCATCATTCCCATCGGTGAATGGATCCTCGACCAGACCTGCCGTCAACTGCGCGAATGGCATGATCAGGGTTTCAGCGATCTGCGCATGGCCATCAACCTGTCCACCGTGCAGTTGCACCACGCCGAGCTGCCGCGCGTGGTCAACAATCTCATGCAGGTCTACCGCCTGCCACCCAAAAGCCTGGAGCTGGAAGTCACCGAGACCGGCCTGATGGAAGACATCAGCACCGCCGCCCAGCACCTGCTCAGCCTGCGCCGCTCCGGCGCGCTGATCGCCATCGACGACTTCGGTACCGGCTATTCCTCGCTGAGCTATCTGAAAAGCCTGCCGCTGGACAAGATCAAGATCGACAAGAGCTTCGTGCAGGACCTGCTCGAAGACGAAGACGACGCCACCATCGTTCGCGCCATCATCCAACTGGGCAAGAGCCTGGGCATGCAAGTGATCGCCGAAGGCGTGGAAACCGCCGAGCAGGAGGCCTACATCATCGCCCAGGGCTGCCATGAGGGTCAGGGCTACCTCTACAGCAAACCGCTGCCGGCGCGCGAATTGACGCTGTTCCTCAAGCAGTCGCGACGACTGAGCTCAGCCGCGACGCTCTGAACGTCCCCCACAAAAACGCCGCGATCAGTCGCGGCGTTTTCGTTCGAGCCCGGCAAAAACAGCTCACCAGTGCTGTACACCCAGCAGCCAGGCCGTGGCCAATGCGCCGACCAGACACAGTACGGCGCCGCCAGCGGCTTGCCAGTAGAAGCTGCGGGCCAGCTCGTCCTCTCCGCTGTTGGAAAGAACGAACGGCTGGCGCTCACCAGGCTTGGCCATCTGGTGCCGCGCCGGCTCGGAGGCCTTTTGCCGGTGCCGATCCTCGGCTTCCAGTTGCGCCGCCAATCGCACGCGATTCCATTCCTGCTCGTCGAGCTCGCCGTTGCCGTCACTGTCGAAACGCCGCAGCAGCCCAACGTAATCGCCCTTCCATTCGCGGATCACTTCGCCCTGAGCAGCATGCCTGTCGAAGCCCTGCTGCGCAGCGCCACGGGTGCGAAAATCACCGATGGCATACAGCGGCTGGCCGACATGAAAACGTTCTTCGCTGTAGCGATAGCGCTGGCCGCTGGTGAGAAAGCCGAACAATCCGGTCTTGGCCGGACCCAATGGGTGCCGCAGGTTACCCTCCCAGACGTCACGCACCGCCGCACGAATCTCGGCGCCCCGCGGGTCGATCAGGCATTCGCCGGTGCCATCGACCAGGCGCAACCAGGCGTCACTGGCGCCGCTCTCGATTACCCGCCAGCTGCGCTTCTTGCCGCTGGAGCGATATTCCTCGATACGAAAGCGCCACCACAGGCAGGGTTTGCCAGTCAGCGGCCCACGCAACTGCATGTCCGGCAACGCTTCGAGCACACCATAGAGTTCGACGTAACCCTGCGCTGCCGAGCGGATCTTCGAGGTGGGCGTATCGAGCAGATGGCGTGCCTGCGACCAACCCCGCAGGCACCACCAGGCGCCGCCCAGGCAGGCGCCGAGGGTGAACGTGAGCGTGAAGAAGAAGCCGAAGGGGTCGACCTGCATCATCGGCAGGTTCTCAGTTGAACAGTGATTTCATGTCTACGTCGGCTTTTTCCGCCTCGCTGAACACCAGCAGTTCGGCGGCCTGGAAGTTGAACAGGCGCGCGATGAGTACATCGGGGAACTGCTCGATGCGCACGTTGTTGAGGTTGACCGCCTCGTTGTACAGCTCGCGGCGGTCGGCGATGCCGTTTTCCAGGCCGCTGATACGCTGCTGCAGATGCTGGAAACTGTCGTTGGCCTTCAGCTCAGGGTAGTTCTCTGCCAGAGCAAAGAGCTGACCGAGGCCCGCGCGCAGACCACTTTCAGCCTTGCCCAGGGCGCCGACATCATGTTGTTCGCGAGCACTGGCAACGGCACTACGCGCTGCAATCACCCGCTCCAGGGTCGAGCCTTCGTACTGCATGTACTGTTTGCAGGTTTCCACCAGCTTGGGCAGTTCGTCGTGTCTCTGCTTGAGCAGCACGTCGATGTTCGACCAGGCCTTGCTCACGCCATGCTTGAGGCGCACCAGCCCGTTGTACAGCGACACCGCGTAGGCGCCGAGCAGAACGAGGACAACGATGATGATCACGGCGGTCAGGCTCATGCAGTTTTCTCCAGGCAGAACTGCGAATCGGGTGCTGGCATTCTAACGGCAACGAGGTGGTTCGATAGCGATATCCCGCACAGCGACGAATAATGGCCTTTACACATAATGCGAAACATTTGCATTATGTTGCAGTTTTTTTGGTACCACTGAGTACCGTCCACATTTCGTACATGCAAAGGACCCCGCCATGATTCGTATGCCTCTGGCCTCCGCCAGCCTGCTGGCCATCGCCATTTCCCTCGCTGGCTGTGGCGAAGACAAAGCCCCCGCGCCCCAGGCAGCTGCGCCTGCTGCCACCACCGAGAGCGCGGCGCCTGCCACTGCGGCGAAGGTCGACGAAGCAGCGGCGAAGGCCGTGGTCAACCATTACGCCGATCTGGCCCTGGCCGTGTTCAGCGACGCCGCCAGCACCGGCAAGGCCCTGCAGACTGCCGTCGATGCACTGCTTGCCGATCCCAGCGAAGCGACTCTGAAAGCTGCGCGCGAAGCCTGGCTGGCCGCACGCGTGCCCTACATGCAGACCGAGGTGTTCCGTTTCGGTAACCCGGTGGTCGACGAGTGGGAAGGTCAGCTCAACGCCTGGCCGCTGGACGAAGGCCTGATCGACTACGTGGCCGAGGACTACCAGCACGCCCTGGGTAACCCGGGCGCGCAAGCCAACATCATCGCCAACACCGAGATCCAGGTGGGTGAAGACAAGATCGACGTCAGCGAAATCACCGGCGAGCTGCTGGCCAGCCTGAACGAGCTGGGCGGTTCCGAAGCCAACGTCGCCACCGGCTACCACGCCATCGAATTCCTGCTCTGGGGCCAGGACCTCAATGGCACCGAGCCAGGCGCCGGCGAGCGTCCCTATACCGACTATCTGGTCGGCGAAGGCGCCACCGGTGGCCACAACGAGCGTCGTCGTACCTACCTGAAAGCCGCTACCGATCTGCTGGTCAGCGATCTGGACGACATGGTCGAGCAGTGGAAAGACGGCGTGGAAGGCAACTACCGCAGCGAGCTGGTCGCCGATTCGGCCGACAACGGTCTGCGCAAGATGCTGTTCGGCATGGGTAGCCTGTCGCTCGGCGAACTGGCGGGCGAGCGCATGAAGGTCGCACTGGAAGCCAACTCCACCGAAGACGAGCATGACTGCTTCAGCGACAACACCCACAACTCGCACTTCTACAACGGCAAAGGCATTCGTAACGTCTACCTGGGCGAGTACAAGAAGGTCGACGGCAGCACCCTCACCGGCCCGAGTCTGTCCGAGCTGGTGGCCAAGGCCGACGCCCAGGCCGACGCCACGCTCAAGGCCGACCTGCAGGAAACCGAAGCCAAACTGCAGGCACTGGTCGACAGCGCCGAGAAGAACAACGTGCACTTCGACCAGCTGATCGCGGAAGGCAACGCCGAAGGCCAGCAACTGGTGCGTGACGCCATCGCTGCCCTGGTCAAGCAGACCGGCGCCATCGAGCAGGCTGCGGGCAAACTGGGCATCAGCGACCTGAACCCGGACACCGCCGATCACGAATTCTGATCGACATAGCGGACTGAAAAAGCCGGCGCCCCGATAAGGAGCGCCGGCTTTTTCATGCCTGCTGCCCTCGCCTGCTGTCAGCTCCGGGCCACCGCGCTGCGATATTCGCCAGGGCTCACGCCATAAACCTGCTTGAACTGCCGCGACAAGTGGCTCTGATCGGCGAAGCCCAACTGCATGGCCACAGCGACCGCCGTACAGCCCGTCTTGAGCAACGCCCGCGCCTGTTCCAGGCGTCGCTGCTTGAGCCAGGCATGCGGCGGCAAGCCGGTCGCGCGGCGAAATACGCGCGCGAAGTGAAAAGGAGAGAGGCTAACCGCAGCCGCCAGCTCTTCCAGAGACGGCGGCTCGACCAGGCGTTCGGCAAGCATCTGCTTGGCGCAGGCCACTGCCCATGGCTCACGCCCAGGCGCAGGTGGTTCGGCAAGCTGCGCATGATGCTGAAACAGCAGCAGAATCGCCTCACGCCAGGCCAGTTGCTGCTGCAGTGCCTCGGCACCACCCTCGAGCAGTTGGTGCAGTTGCAGAAAGGCCGCATGCAAACGTGGATCATGCAGCACGCTGAAGGCAAACGACGGCATGCCAGCCTTGACCAGGCCCAGCTCCTGCAGCACCCCCAGTACATAGGCGTTGTCGGGATAGAAACCGCGATAGCGCCAACCGTCTTCGTGCGCCTTGGAGCCGGTGTGCACTTCGTCCGGGTTGATCAGCACCATGCTGCCCTGCGGTGCCAGATGATCACAACCGCGATGACGAAAGCGCTGGGCGCCATGCTCGATCACGGTGAACACGAAACCTTCATGCACGTGGGGCGCGAAGCGCTGTTCAAGGTAGCGCGCCTGCAACAGCTCGACGCCGCTCAAGGCGGAAGCTTGCCAGAAGCGGGTCTGCTCGCGACTGTGCATCAGGCTCAGGCGTTGAAGCCCGCCTCCATTGCCTCACGCAGCGCCGGCCATTCCAGATCGGTGATGCTGTACAGCACGGTGTCATCGAGTCGGCCATCAGCCAGACGGCGATGGTTGCGCAGCAACCCTTCACGAACGGCGCCAAGCTTCTCGATGGCGCGTTGCGAACGCAGGTTGCTGGCGGCGGTTTTCAGTTGCACGCGAACCATGCCCCAATTTTCGAAAGCGTGCTTGAGCATCAAATACTTGATGCTGGCGTTCAACCCGCTGCCATGCTGGCCGCGGTCGAGCCAGGTCCAGCCGATTTCACAGGCCGGCAGGGTGTTCATGAAGTCGGCGAAGCGGGTGGTGCCTACCAACTCGTCACCCAGACGAATGACGAATGGCAGTGCCCGCTGCTCGCGCATATCGGCCAGGGCGCTGCGGTACCAGTCCAGTCGCTGGGTGCCGCTCATGTACAGCAGCTCCTCGCGATTGGCTTCGGCCAGCGCCACCAGCGCGGGGATATCCGCGTCAGAGAGCGGTTCCAGGCGCAGAGCGCCACGTTGCAAAGTCACCAGCTGCGGCTTGAACATAGGGTCCTTCCTCGGACAGAGTCGCAAACGCGCCAAGCTATCAGCCCCTGCGCTGCAGCACAATCGAGTCCCATCGCAAAGCACGCCTGCTTGGCTGCGACCTTGGTCGCAGCCGACAGCGCCCGGCTTTGTGCAACACTGATCAACATCGGCCTCGCCTCGGCGGCCAGGCTCATTTCGTTTCACTGTGCGTTTCGGAGTCTGCATGTCTCTGTCCCCCGGGTTGATCGCCGCGGTCGCCCTGATCTACATGGCCATTCTTTTCGCCATCGCCTTCTATGGTGACCGCCGCAGCACGCCTATGCCGCCGAAGATCCGTGCCTGGGTGTACTCGCTGTCGCTGGCCGTCTACTGCACCAGCTGGACTTTCTTCGGCGCCGTCGGCCAGGCCGCCGAACAGCTATGGTCGTTCATTCCGATCTACCTCGGGCCGACCATTCTGCTGCTGACCATGCCCTGGGTGTTGCAGAAGATGGTGATGATCAGCAAACAGGAGAACATCACCTCCATCGCCGACTTCATCGCCGCGCGCTACGGCAAGTCACAGTCGCTGGCCATCGTGGTGGCGCTGATCTGCCTGGTCGGCGTATTGCCCTACATCGCCCTGCAGCTCAAGGGCATCGTGCTCGGCGTCAATCTGCTGATCGGTGTACATGCCCAGGACACCGGCACCAGCGCTCAGGACACCGCGCTGATCGTGTCACTGGCCCTGGCGTTGTTCACCATTCTGTTCGGCACTCGCAACCTCGACGTCACCGAGCACCATCGCGGCATGGTGCTGGCGATTGCCTTCGAGTCGCTGGTCAAGTTGCTGGCCTTCCTCGCCGTTGGCGCCTTCGTCACCTTCGGCCTGTACAACGGCTTCCACGATCTGCTCGACAAGGCACACAACACCGCCGAGCTGGACGCCTTCTGGAACGAGGCGGTGAACTGGCCGGCGATGCTGGTGCAGACCGGCATGGCGATGATCGCCATCATCTGTCTGCCGCGGCAGTTCCACGTCACCGTGGTGGAGAACATCGAGCCCAAGGACCTGCGTCTGGCGCGCTGGGTATTCCCCGCCTACCTGATGCTGGCTGCGCTGTTCGTCGTGCCCATCGCCCTCGCCGGGCAGATGCTGCTGCCAGCAGGCGTGACACCGGACTCCTTCGTCATCAGCCTGCCGCTGGCCGAAGCCCATCCAAGCCTGGCGGTGCTGGCCTTCATCGGCGGCGCGTCAGCCGCCACCGGCATGGTGATCGTCGCCTCGGTGGCACTGTCGACCATGATCTCCAACGACATGCTACTGCCCTGGCTGCTGCGTCGGCAGAGCACCGAGCGGCCGTTCGAGGCCTTCCGTCACTGGATGCTCACCGCGCGCCGGGTCAGTATCGTGCTGATCCTGCTGCTGGCCTATGTCTGCTACCGTCTGCTCGGCGAAGGCGCCAGCCTGGCCACCATTGGCCAGGTGTCGTTTGCCGCCATTGGCCAACTGGCCCCCGCCATGTTCGGCGCGCTGGTGTGGAAACAGGCCAACCGCCGCGGCGTGTTCGCCGGCCTGATCTTCGGTGCCATGCTCTGGTTCTACACCCTGGTACTGCCACTGGCGGCGCGCGGCATGGGCTGGTCGCTGGACAGCTTCCCCGGCCTGACCACCCTGCTCTACGCCCCCATCGGCCTACAGGTTGATCCGCTGACGCGCGGCGTGGTGCTGTCACTGGCCGGCAACCTCTTGCTGTTCGCCTGGGTTTCCTGGTTCTCGCGTACCCGCGTTTCCGAGCATTGGCAGGCCGGGCGCTTCATCGGCCATGACATGGGCACCAAACCCAGCAACCGCAGCCTGCTGGCAGTGCAGGTGGCCGACCTGCTGATGCTGTCCAGCCGTTTCGTCGGCGAAGAACGCGCACGCCAGAGCTTCAACCGCTTCGCCCTGCGCCAGGGCAAAGGCAAGGACTTCGATCCCAACCAGCCGGCCAACAGCGAGTGGATCGCCCACACCGAACGCCTGCTCGCCGGCGTGCTGGGCGCCTCCTCGACCCGCGCGGTGGTCAAGGCCGCCATCGAAGGCCGCGAGATGCAGGTCGAGGATGTGGTGCGCATCGTCGATGAAGCCAGCGAGGTGCTGCAGTTCAACCGCGCCCTGCTGCAGGGTGCGATCGAGAACATTACCCAGGGCATCAGCGTGGTCGACCAGAACCTGCGCCTGGTAGCCTGGAACCACCGTTATCTGGAGTTGTTCGAGTACCCCGAGGGCCTGATCTACGTCGGTCGGCCGATTGCCGAGATCATCCGCTTCAATGCCGAACGCGGCATGCTCGGCAGCGGCGACCTGGAGGAGAACGTTGCCAAGCGCCTGTACTGGATGCGCCAGGGCACCGCGCACAGCTATGAGCGGGTATTCCCCAACGGCCGGGTGATCGAGCTGATCGGCAACCCCATGCCCGGTGGTGGTTTCGTCATGAGTTTCACCGACATCACCGAATTCCGCGAAGCCGAGCGTGCCCTCAAGGACGCCAACGAAAGCCTCGAACGACGGGTTGCCGAACGCACCCATGAGCTGTCGAAGCTGAACCAGGCACTGACCGAAGCCAAGGCCCACGCCGAAGCCGCCAACCAGTCGAAAACGCGCTTCCTCGCCGCGGTCAGCCATGACCTGATGCAGCCACTCAATGCTGCGCGACTGTTCTCCGCAGCACTAGCCCATCAGGACGACGCCCTGCCCAATGAAGCCCAGGAGCTGGTCCGGCATCTGGACAGCTCGTTGCGTTCGGCAGAGGACCTGATCACCGACCTGCTGGACATCTCACGTCTGGAAAACGGCCGAATCACTCCAGATCGTCACGCCTTCGCCCTCTCCAGCCTGTTTGATACCCTCGCCGCCGAGTTTGGCGTGCTGGCTGCCGAACAGGGTATCGACCTGCGCGTGCACGGTAGTCGCCAGTGGATCGACAGCGACATCAAGCTGCTGCGCCGGGTCCTGCAGAACTTCCTGACCAACGCCTTCCGCTACGCCAAGGGCCGCGTGGTGCTGGGCGTGCGCCGTGAAGGCGGACAGTTGCGCCTGGAAGTCTGGGACCGCGGCATGGGTATCCCCGAAGACAAGCGCAAGGTGATCTTCGAGGAGTTCAAGCGCCTGGACAGTCACCAGACGCGCGCAGAGAAAGGCCTGGGCCTGGGCCTGGCGATTGCCGACGGCCTGTGCCGCGTGCTCGCCCACCGCCTGGAAGTGCGTTCCTGGCCAGGCAAAGGCAGCGTGTTCAGCGTCAGCGTGCCGCTGGCGAGAAAACCGGCGCCGAAGCCGCAAGGCCCAGTCGTACCGGCAGTGGATGGCCAGCCCTTGCAGGGCACCCAGGTGATCTGCATCGACAACGAAGACAGCATCCTCACCGGCATGTACAGCCTGCTGTCACGCTGGGGCTGCCAGGTGTGGACAGCGCGCAATCGTCTGGAATGCGAGCACCTGCTCAGCGAAGATGTGCACCCGCAGCTGGCGCTGGTCGACTACCACCTCGACGAGGGCGAAACCGGTACCGAGCTGATGGCCTGGCTACGCACGCGCCTGGGCGAACCGGTGCCGGGCGTGGTGATCAGCGCTGACGGTCGCCCGGAGCTGGTCGCCGAAGTACACGCCGCCGGCCTCGATTACCTGCCCAAACCAGTCAAGCCTGCGGCCCTGCGCGCTCTGCTCAGCCGCCATCTGGTGTTGCGCGGCTAGGGGCAGAACGTTTCCGCCGAGCGAGACCACTGAAGGTTTGCCACCTCTATCGCGAGGCTCCCACCGGCATTGGCGCACCAGGCGCCATCGCTGGTGGGGACGCAACGCCAGCGAATGCCCGGCACTTCATCAATCTGACCGAGCGGCAGCAAGCCGGTAGCAACGGCCGGACACGTTCGCGATTTCGCGACTCGCGGCAACCCTGCGTTCGAGAGCCCCAACCAAGGACTGGACTTGCCAGGCACTGGCGTTGCACAAAACCTTCCAGGATCGCCCAACCCCCTGTTTCAGAGCGGCACAGACCTTACTGGCACTTTCGTAACGCCAGCCCACCAAGGCTAGGCAGAGGCAAGCCAGCACCCAACAATGGCCCATACACCGAGCGGTGCAATCGTCATTCGTGGAGCCAGCCATGTTCCTGTTCGCCCAACCATTCGATTTCCTGCGATGAACGCGCCACTGTCACGGGATGAACTGTCACCTCGGCAGCTGGACGTCGATAGCGACGGCCTGCGCCTGCGCACCTATGTCTGGGACAAGACCGACGCCCCGACCCTGCTGCTGGTGCATGGTTATCCGGACAATCACGAGATCTGGCGGCCGCTGATCCGCGAGCTGGCCGCCGACTACCGGATCGTCGCTTACGATGTGCGTGGCTGCGGTGCATCGGAGGTGCCGAAACGTCTGCGCGACTACCGTCTGGAGCAACTGGGTCGCGATCTCGAAGCGGTGGTGCAAGCCACCAGTGCGGATCGCCCGGTACATCTGGTCGCTCACGACTGGGGCTCGATCCAGAGCTGGGAGGCAGTAACCGAGCCACGCATGCAGCCGCTGCTGGCGTCCTACACCAGCATCTCCGGCCCTTGCCTCGACCATGTCGGCCACTGGATGCGCCAGCGCCTGAGCCTGCGTCGCCCTGATGCACTACTGCAGGCGCTGGGGCAGTTGCTCAGCTCCTGGTACATCGCCTTCTTCCACACCCCACTGTTGCCGGAGTTGTGCTGGCGTCTGGGCCTGGATCGCACCTGGCCCTGGCTGCTGCGCCGCCTCGAAGGTGTAGGCGATCTGCCAGCGAGCCCTACGCAGCGCAGTGATGGCATGCGCGGTGTGCAGCTGTATCGCGCCAATTTCATGCGCCGCCTGCTCAGGCCGCGCTCGCGCAGCACCCGCGTGCCAGTGCAACTGATCGTGCCGCTGAACGACCGCTTCGTACGCCCACAGCTATTCGAGTATCTGCAGCACTGGGCGCCACTGCTTACCCGTCGCGAAGTCCGCGCCGGTCACTGGCAGTTGCTGGCCGAGCCCAACACCCTGGCCGGCTGGCTGCGCGGCTACGTCAGCAGACTGGAGCAGGCTCGTCCTCGCACACAACCCGAGCAAGCGCCCCTGCGCTAGCGGTAGACGTCGCTCACTCGCCCAGTTCGTCCAGCGCCGGCAGATCGGCAGAGCGCTCGAGCAGTTCGCCTGGCAGGCTCTTGCTTGCGCGAGCGCCCAGCAGCTTGAGGTTTTCCACACGGCCAATGAGGTTGCCGCGACCGTCCACCAGCTTGTTACGGGCACTGGCGTAGGCCTTGTCCAATTGCTGCAGACGGCTGCCCATCTCGTCCAGATCGGCGACGAAGGCAACGAACTTGTCGTACAGCTGGCCGGCACGCTCGGCGATCTCGCGCGCATTCTGGCCCTGACGCTCCTGACGCCAGAGGCTGTCGATCACCCGCAGGGTAGCCAGCAAGGTGGTCGGGCTGACGATCACCACCTGCTGCTCGAAGGCCTCCCGGAACAGATCCGGCTCGGCCTGCAACGCCGCGGCGAAGGCCGCCTCGATGGGCACGAAGAGCAGGACGAAATCCAGACTGTGCAAACCTTCGAGGCGCTGGTAATCCTTGCCGGACAGGCCCTTGAGGTGGCTGCGCAGCGAGATCAGGTGTTGCTTGAGCGCCTGCTGGCGGATCGGTTCGTCCGCAGCCGCGACATACTGCTGGTAGGCGCTGAGGCTGACCTTGGCATCGACGATCACCTGCCTGTCGCCCGGCAGGCGGATCAGCACGTCAGGCTGAAAGCGCTCGCCACCAGCGCCCTTGAGGCTGACCTGAGTGTGGTACTCGCGCCCCTTCTCCAGGCCGGCATGCTCCAGCACCCGCTCCAGCACCAACTCACCCCAGTTGCCCTGGGTCTTCTGGCCCTTGAGTGCGCGAGTCAGATTGGTCGCCTCGTCGCCCAGGCGCTGGTTGAGCTGCTGCAGACGCTCCAATTCCTTGCTCAGGGAAAAACGCTCGCGCGCTTCTTGCTGATAACTCTCGTCGACGCGCTTCTCGAATGCCTGGATGCGTTCCTTGAGTGGGTCGAGCAACTGGCCGAGGCGCTGCTGGCTGGTCTCGGCGAAACGCTGCTCGCGCTCATCGAAGATCTTCGTCGCCAGTTCGGAGAACTGCGCGCGCAGCTCGTTGCGCGCGCCCTGCAGATCGTCGAGGCGCTGTTGCTGGTTATCGCGATTTTCCTGCAGCTCGGCAGCCAGCGCCGCACACTCGGCGGTGAGCCGACGCAATTCGGCTTCGTTGCGCTCGCGCTGTTGATTCCAGGACTGCGCGGCCTCACGGGCAATCTGCCGCTCCTGCTGCAGCAACTCGTTCTCACGACGCAGGCCGGCCAACTCGGTCTGCTGCTCCACCTTGATCTCGCTGACTTCGGCCAACTCGGCGCGACAGGCATCGAGCTGAGCCAGCAAGCCGGCCTGGCTCAGTTGTGCATGCTCCAGGCGTTCCTGCAGCAGCGCCTGCTCGCCTTGCGCGCGAGCCAGCCGGCGCTGCAAGGACCAAATGCCAGCCAATAACGGAACCAGCGCAACGACGGTGCCGATGGCGAGAGAGAGGGGATCGATTGGCATAGACGCTCCATGTTTGACCGCCGTGCAGTATACCCGCCGGGGATTTACACGGGGCCAGCACGCAATCAGCGCGACAGACGCTCCAGCTCCAGCTGAGCACTGCGATCGCCCGCGCGAGCAGCCTGGCGTAGCAGTTCGTAACCGATGCGGCGATCACGGGTATTACCGCAGTCGCGACAGAGCAATTGGCCCAACCGACTTTGCGCCTGCACACAGCCCTTGCGGGCAGGCTGCTTGAGCAGGTTGCCGGCGATGCGTTTGACGCTCGGTGTTTGTCCCAGACGCGGACTGTCGAGCAGCCACAGCGCAACGCGCATTGGCAGACGAGAAGATCCGGAACGAGTTGCAGGGGATGAAGAAGGCAAAGCGCGAGGCATAAATAAAGGGGGGTGACTGCCGGGGCGCGCCACTCTACTCCTTTTTTCTCGAAGGTAAAGTCTTGCCTGCCGGATCGATTGCGGCTGCAGAAAAGAGTTCCCTCACAATCCACAGAAGCTGTGGATAACTCCGTGAACAACTTGGGCGAAAGAACTCACAGGCCTGATGCCATGGGGCTCTCAGTCAAACTGTCGATTTTTT
The DNA here is from genome assembly GCF_017167985.1 of Ectopseudomonas toyotomiensis. Lineage (NCBI taxonomy): Bacteria > Pseudomonadati > Pseudomonadota > Gammaproteobacteria > Pseudomonadales > Pseudomonadaceae > Ectopseudomonas > Ectopseudomonas toyotomiensis. The sequence continues at coordinate 838,912 of NZ_CP070505.1, forward strand.
CACCAACGAAAAAAATTCATATTTTTCATTGACTTAAAAATCAACCACGAAAAATCAAGCGTTTAGCGGCGTTTCTGACAGTGATGTGACAGCCTGCTTCAGCATTGTGCACAACTCCCTGCGACAGATCCGCGCAGCGCTCTGTTTCGGGGCATCTGACGCGCCAGCGCAGGCATTACGCGGGGTGCGGCAATTGCCCCTGCACCAGAAACTGCTCCCAGTGAAACAGCCGCGGTTGATCCGGCGTTTGCGCATGCTTGAACGCCACGTACTCGCTCGTGGTTTCACACAACCAGGCCGTCAGATTACGCGGACGCTTCTCCGCGAACGCAGCCGGCACGTAGAGCGCGACATTGTTGCCACCGTCAGGACAGCGTGCCGAGCGGTACTCGAAAGCCTGAATGCCCGCCGCGCGCATCGACGTACCGAGACGCTGAGGCACACTGTAATCACTGGGGTGAGCCAACAGTGCGCCATGTTGATCGAAAGGCGGCTGTTGCAACTGGATACCTCGCTCGACGCGGTAACGCGCCTCGAAGGTCGAATGCTCGGAGAGGATGCGGCCACTGGGCGGCGGCACGGCCATGCCATTCCACAATACGAAACGGTAGTAGGCGGCCTCGGCCATCGCCGTTTCCAGACGCTGAGCGGCGTAGAACAGGCTGGGCTCGTGCACGCTACCGAAGCGCGAGCCCCAACGCAGCGGCGGATAACGAAACGGCGTCTTCAGCAGGTAGTGCAACGGCTCGGCGGCTTCAGGCAGCGGTGGTTTGCTGCTCTCGAGCAGTTCCTCGAGCAGGGCCTGTTCGGCCAGGTTATCCACCAGTTGCAGGGTCGCAACCTGCGCCTGGCTTTCCACCATGCGCAACAGCTTGCCGCGCAGCGGTCGCACCTGTCGCTCGCCGTCACATAGTTGCCAGATATCCATGGCGATACCTCCCAAGGGTAGAGCCTGCTCAAGGCATCGCGACGCTGGAGCCGTACAAGGCGCTGGGTTAGTGACAGCCTCCGGCTGATCACAGCAGGCAAGCAATGGCCAGAGCCGCAAATATGTATATTTATACAGTATTTTGATCCACCGCAATCCCCCCCTTCGGACGAACTGCGCTGGTCGTACGCAGCCTACCGAGCCCGTTCTCGATGCAGCAGGACTTATTGGCTTTCAGACCTTGCCGCGAATGGCGTCCAGATACTCGACAACACGTACCAGCCCCTGCACCTGACTCATCTGCTGCAGCGGAATGCCAGCCAGATGGCGATTTTCGGTGCGCAGGAAATGGCGCATGTCCTGCTGATTGCCACCAAACAGGGCAAACAGCGCGCGATAGACGCGAATCAGCAACAGCGCCAGCTCGCCGGTCTTGCTCTGCGGACGCAAACCACCCTGCTCGTTCCAGCGGCTGATGGCACTGCGATGGACGCCAACGATGTCGGCCAGCTCCTGCTGCGTCAGCCCCAGTTGCTCACGCGTATTGAGCAGGGCTTTAGCCAGTACCGCATCAGCATCGGGCTGAGAGCGAGTCACAGCACTCATCACATCCTCCTTCGCTCGTTTACGACAAAAAAATATTTAAAGCTGTAAATAAACAATAGCACGGAAAGCCGCTTGGCACCCACTCGAGCATGGGGTACCGTCCAGTGGACCGCACCGAGCAAGGAACACTCATGAGTCGCCGGCGTTTCTGGCTGAGCACCTGCGTAGCGATACTGGCGCTGCTGTCGCTTCTGGCCTGCTATGTCGGCTACCGCGTGCAGCAGCTGCTCGAGGAACAGCACATCGAGCTGGACTGGCAGCGACTGAGCCTTTCCTGGCGAGGCCTGCATTTCCAGGATGCAAGCCTGGTACAACGCCGTGACGGCGAGCTGCTGGTACAAAGCGGCCAGCTGCAACTCTACTGGCTGGCCAGTGAGGCGCCTCGCTACCGCCTGGTTGCGCAGGACCTGCGCCTGTCATGGCAGCCTGCGCAGGGAGAATCCGAAAGCCCGAGCGACAGCGATCTGGCCGGACTCCTGCAAACCCTGAGCAATGCCCTGCCATGGCTTCCACGGCACATCGAACTGCGCAATGCCCAAGCGCAACTGCCCTGCGCCAGCGGCCGCTGCACACTGCAGGGCGATGTCGACCTACGACTGCTGGACGATATCCTGCAGTTGCATACGCTGCTGCTGCGCGGAGCCCACAGGGCGAAGTTGCAAGCACAACTGCAGGGGCTGGGCAGCGAGCTGAACAGCCCGCGACAGCTGCAGTTGAACCTGCATCTCGATGATCAACAGCAGATCGCCCTGCATAGCGACTTACAGGCTCAGGCCGATGCCCTGCAATGGAGCGGCGAGCTTGAGGTTACCGCGCTGCAGGATATGGCCTGGCTCGCCGAGTGGCTGAGCGAATGGACGCTACTCGATGCTGCCACTCTGCCGGGCACGCCCCGGCAGGCCGGGATGAACGCCCAGTGGCAGCTGCAGGCACCGCAGGTCCCCCCTACGTTCAGCGAACTGCTGGCCACCTCCGGGTGGCTGCGGGTCGATGCGCAGCTACCGCAGCCTTGGCCGCTTCCCGGCGTCGGCCTGGTCAGCGGTGAGCTGGCGCTCGATCTCAGCAATACCCTGGGCAGATGGCAGGCCCGGCGTTTGAACGCGCAACTGCAGCTCGACACGCAGGACGCGCCCTGGCTGGCGTCGCTGCCGAGCGGCCTACGGCCGCGGCAATTGCAACTGCACCTCGCGCCTCTGGATGGCGATGCCGATGAGGCGCTGACCCTGCTGTTGAACGTCAGCGGCCACGGCCCGCTGGAACTGCAGGCAGATGCCGAGCTTGCCCTGCATCAATCCTCCGACTGGGCACTCGACGTTCGGCACCTGCAGCTCGAGGCGCGCAGCAAACGCATGGACCTGGCTGACAGCCGTCTCGATGACCTGCGTCTGAGCGTTGGCCTCAAAGGCAACGTCACGCAGCAGCAGTTGCAGCTCAGCCTGGCCGACCGCTCGCGCCTCGACGTCCAGCACCTGCGCGGCGCCGAGCTGGACCTGCAGCAAGCTCAGGCGGCGCTGGCCGGCATCACCCTGAGCGGCACCCCAAGCGCACCGACCCTGTCCGGCCCGCTGAGGCTGCGCATCCAACGTCTGCACCATCCACAACTGCAGGCACAGGGCTGGCAATGGCAGGGAAGCGTCAACGCCGACGCCGGCAGCCAGACCCTAGACGGTGCTCTGCTGGCCGACTCGGGCCTGAGCATGGCCCTGCGCCTGGACAACACGACCAACGCACTGAACCTGAATGCCACTCTGGACGAGCTGTTCCTGCGCGCCGGCAACCCGCTGGCGCAAACCCTGGCCAACTGGCCGCCGCTAATGACCCTGGAAAACGGCCGTATTCAGGGCAACACCAGCATCAACCTGCCCAGCGGCAAGCCCCTGCAACTCAAGGCCAGCCTGGCCGGCAAGGGCCTGGCCGGCATCTATGACCGAACCACCCTGAGCGGTGTCGATGCCGAACTGCACCTGCAACTGAGCGGCGACCGACTTCGCCTCGACCTGCCTCAGTTGAGTGCCAAGCAGCTCGACCCTGGCATCGAGCTCGGCCCTCTGCAACTGCAGGCCAGCTACCAGGCCAGCCCGCAACGACCACTGGCCGGCAGCCTGACCCACCAGCGCGCGGAACTGGGCATTCTCGGCGGCAGCTTGAGCCTGGCACCGGCGACCTGGGCACTGGAACAACCCAGCCAATTGCTGCCCCTGCGGCTCAGTGGCCTGGATCTGCAAGAGCTGTTTCGCGTCTACCCAGCCGAAGGGCTGGCCGGTAGCGGGCTGATCGACGGCACCCTGCCGCTGCGCCTGGCTGGCGCCATCAGCATCGAACAGGGCCTGATCGAAGCCAGGCCACCGGGAGGGCAACTGCGTTTTCATTCACCGCGCATCCGCGCCATGGGTCAGGCCAACCCGGGTATGAAGCTGGTCACCGACGCGCTGGAAGACTTCCACTACGATCTGCTCAGCAGTAGCGTCGACTATGATCAGTCCGGCACACTGCGGCTAGGCATGCGCCTGCATGGACAGAACCCGGCCATCGAGAAAGGCCGGCCCATCCATTTCAACATCAATCTGGAAGAAGACATTCCGGCCTTGCTGGCCAGCCTGCAGCTGACCGACAAGGTCAGCGGCATCATCCAGCAACGGATTCAGCAATGGATGCGTCAGCGTGTCCCCCAAGAACCAAAGGAGTAGCGCCATGCGCAAGTACCGCCTCCTCGCAGTCCTGAGCCTGGGGCTGCTGTGCCAGGCCTGTACCCCGACGGTACAACTGGCGATGCCGAACGAACCGATCAACATCAACCTGAACGTCAAGGTCGAGCACGAAATCTACATCAAGGTGGACAAGGCGCTGGACAGCGTATTCAACGAAGACAGTGGTCTGTTTTGAGCCCGCCGCACAGGTTCTACGGAGAGAGACGATGATTCGATACATTTCGACCCTGCTGCTGGCATTGAGCCTGAGCCTGCCGGCGTACGCACTGAACCTCAACCAGGCCATGAGTGCCCTGGGCGATGCCAAGGCCAGCGGCCAGCTCGGTGAGCAACCCAACGGCTACCTGGGCGTGGTCAAACCCGGCGGCCAGGCCGACGAAATTGCCCGCCTGATCAACCAGGCGCGTCGCGCCGAGTATCAGAAGGTGGCGCAGGACAATGGCATCAGCCTGAGCGACGTGGAAGCCATCGCCGGCAAGAAGGCCATCGAGCGTACGCCCAAGGGACAATTCATCCAGCTGAACGGCCAGTGGCTGCAGAAATAGAAAGCCTGCAGCAGAAACGAAAGAACCCGCCTAGGCGGGTTCTTTTTTGCACGAACAGTGATCAGGCGCCGGCTTTGCTCACGGCATCCTTGATCAGGGTCTGCAGCTCACCTTTCTCGTACATCTCGGTGAGAATGTCGCTACCGCCGACCAGCTCACCACCTACCCACAGCTGCGGGAAGGTCGGCCAGTTGGCGTACTTCGGCAGGTTGGCGCGGATTTCCGGGTTCTGCAGGATGTCGACATAGGCGAACTTTTCGCCGCAGCCCATCACCACCTGGGCAGCACGGGCGGAGAAGCCACACTGCGGCGCGTTGGGCGAGCCTTTCATGTACAGCAGAACGGTGTTGTTGGCGATCTGCTCTTTGATGGTTTCGATGATATCCATGGGGCACCTCAGCATAGACTTCGCGACCCGACGGTCGCCACGGTGGCGCGATTGTAGCGAAAAGCCGAGCATAATGCTCGGCCTTGCCGTCCTCCCTAGACCTGTATACGACCTCGCGAGCTAGAGACATGCAAGGCGCTACTTTAGTAACAGCCTCCGGCTGGTCCAAACAGGCGAGGAGCGGTCGGAGTCGCGTTCGACTTTACGAGTTGTAAATGAGCAGTACTCACTTCGTTCGCCCTTCGGGCCGCGCTGAAGCGCGTTAGCCGCAAGCGGCTTTCCGAGCCTGTTTTTAACGCAGCAGGGGCGACGCGCAGCAGGTCGTTACGCAGCCACCACCTCCACCGGCACACCATTGAGCACCGCATTGCCAGACAGCGCATCGAGCTGGCGCTCGTCGGTCAGGTCATTGGCGCTGGCACCCGGCTGCGCACGGGCGATGTCCATCTGCACACCGGGTCGAGCATGGCCCCAGCCGTGGGGCAGACTGACCACGCCAGCCATCACCTCATCGCTGGCCGCCACTTCCACCTCGATGCTGCCGACCCGCGAGCGCACCCGTACGCGCTGGCCATCGGCCAAACCACGACTGGCCAGGTCCGCCGGGTTCATCAACAACTGATGACGCGGCTTACCCTTTACCAGACGGTGATAGTTGTGCATCCAGGAGTTGTTGCTGCGTACGTGACGACGGCCGATCAGCAGCAGTTCATGGGCAGCCGGTTGTTGCTGCTTGGCAAAGCGCGCCAGATCGACCAGCAGCAGCTCAGGCGCGGCCTGCACCGCCTTGCTCGGGGTTTTCAGGCGCGCAACGAGATTCGGCTGCAAGGGCCCCAGATCGAGCCCATGCGGTTGCTCGCGCAAAGCCGCCAGGCTGAGTTTACGCTCGCTACTATCACCATAGGGGCCGAAACGCAGGCCCATGTCGATCATCTGCTCCGGCGCCATGGTCGGTTTCAGCTCAAGGCCATTGCGCGCCGCGAAGGCCTTGGCCAGGCCGACGAAGATTTCCCAGTCGTGCAAGGTGCCGTCCGGCTTGGCCAGCACTGCCTCGTTGAAACGGGTGACATTGCGCACCGCGAAGACATTGAAGGTGGTGTCGTAGTGATCATGCTCCAGCGGCGCGGTCGGCGGCAGGATCAGGTCCGCGTAGCGAGTGGTCTCGTTGATGTAGAAATCCACCGAGAGCATGAAGTCCAGGCCGTCCAGCGCCTGCTCCAGCTGGCGGCCATTGGGTGTCGACAGCACCGGGTTGCCGGCCACGGTCACTAGCGCACGAATCTGCCCTTCGCCGGGCGTGAGCATCTCTTCGGCCAGCGCCGAGACCGGCAGCTCGCCGCCATATTCCGGCAGGCCGGACACACGGCTCTGCCAGCGATTGAAATGGCCACCCGAGGTGCTAGCCACCAGATCCACCGCGGGCGTGGTGCAGAGCGCGCCGCCGCTGCGATCCAGATTGCCGGTGACCAGGTTGATCAGCTGCACCAACCACTGGCAGAGAGTGCCGAAAGCCTGGGTGGATACGCCCATACGGCCGTAGCACACAGCCTTGTCCGCTGCGGCAAAATCCCGCGCCAGTTGCCGAATGGTTTCGGCCGGGACCCCACAACGCGCGCTCATGGCTTCGGCATGGAACCCGCCAATCGCTTCGCGTACCTGCTCCAATCCTTCCACCGGTAGATGGCTCTTACGCGTCAGACCTTCCTCGAACAAGGTGTTGAGCAGCGCCAGCAGCAGCGCGGCATCGCTGCCCGGGCGCACGAACAGGTGCTGGTCGGCGATGGCCGCGGTTTCGCTGCGCCGCGGATCGACCACCACCAGCTTGCCGCCACGGGCCTGGATGGCCTTCAGGCGCTTCTCCACATCCGGCACGGTCATGATGCTGCCGTTGGAAGCCAGCGGGTTGCCGCCGAGGATCAACATGAAGTCGGTGTGATCGATGTCGGGAATCGGAATCAGCAGGCCGTGGCCATACATCAGGTAGCTGGTCAGGTGGTGCGGCAACTGGTCGACCGACGTGGCGGAGAAGCGGTTGCGGGTTTTCAGTTGACCGAGGAAATAGTTGCTGTGGGTCATCAGCCCGTAGTTATGCACGCTGGGGTTGCCCTGATAAACCGCCACGGCGTTCTGCCCATGCGCCGCCTGGATTGTGCTCAGGCGCGCGGCCACCAGGTCGAAGGCCTCGTCCCAGCCTATGGCCTGCCACTGCTCGCCAACGCGGCGCATGGGCTGACGAATTCGATCCGGGTCGTTCTGGATGTCCTGCAGTGCCACGGCCTTGGGGCAGATATGGCCACGGCTGAAACTGTCCTGGGCATCGCCCTTGATCGAGCGAATCTGCGTTGAGCCGTCTGCCTGGGTTTCGGTTTCGATGGCGAGTCCGCAGATGGCTTCGCACAGATGGCACGCACGGTAATGAAGGGACTTGGTCATGGCCTGGCCTCTTGTTCTGATCCGAGACGACCGGTCAGGTCGCAGGTCATGAACTATGGGCCGAGCGCGGAGACGACGCCAGCAGCGTTCGTCTCATGAATCGGCAGGCATCAAGCCTGCCGATTCAGGCGCGGAACGTACAACGGTCCAGGCGCTGCCGTCTTCGATATCGCTGGCGCCAAAGCTTTGGCAAAAGGCTTGTAAAACATGATTCTGCAAGCCCACGGGCGGCAATTTGCGCCGTCTCGTCATTTCCTTATAAGATCGCGCCTTCCCCTGTTTCGTCGCACCCTGCGGCCTCCTGCCGCAAGCTCTGCTGTTTTTGTCGGTTTTATCCCCGGCTGCGGGCTTGCGAACTGTAGTGATAAAGGTAGTTAACGATGAGCGTCAGACACTTTCTCTCGATGATGGATTACACACCGGACGAACTGGTGGGACTGATCCGCCGAGGCATCGAGCTGAAGAATCTGCGCAACCGTGGCGTACTTTTCGAGCCGCTGAAGAATCGCGTGCTGGGCATGATCTTCGAGAAGGCCTCGACTCGCACCCGCCTGTCCTTCGAAGCCGGCATGATCCAACTCGGTGGCCAGGCCATCTTCCTCTCACCGCGCGACACCCAACTGGGCCGTGGCGAGCCGATCGGCGATGCCGCCATCGTCATGTCGAGCATGCTCGACGCGGTGATGATCCGCACCTTCGCCCACAGCAACCTCACCGAGTTCGCCGCCAAGTCCAAGGTGCCGGTAATCAACGGCCTGTCCGACGACCTGCACCCGTGCCAGTTGCTGGCCGACATGCAGACCTTCCTCGAACACCGCGGCAGCATCACCGGCAAGACGGTGGCCTGGATCGGCGACGGCAACAACATGTGCAACTCCTATATCGAAGCGGCGATGCAGTTCGACTTCCAGCTGAAGGTCGCCTGCCCTGCTGGCTACGAGCCGGATGCGCGCTTCCTGGCCCAGGCCGGCGATCGCGTGCAGGTCGTGCGTGACCCACGCGAGGCAGTGGCCGACGCCCATCTGGTGAGCACCGACGTGTGGGCCTCAATGGGCCAGGAAGATGAAGCCGAGCAGCGCATGGCGTTGTTCCGCCCCTACCAGGTCACCCGCGAGCTGCTCGACGCCGCCGCCGAAGACGTGCTGTTCATGCACTGCCTGCCGGCGCACCGTGGCGAAGAAATCAGCTTCGACCTGCTCGACGACCCGCGCTCGGTTGCCTGGGATCAGGCCGAGAACCGCCTACACGCCCAGAAGGCGCTGCTGGAGATGCTGGTCGAACCGGCGTACCACCACGCATGAGCCAGCCTCTGCTGCAGCTACGCGGGCTGAACTGCGGCTACCACGCCCACAAGGTGGTGCAGGATCTCGACCTGCACCTAAACCCTGGCGACATCGGCTGCCTGCTCGGCCCATCGGGCTGCGGCAAGACCACCACATTGCGCGCCATCGCCGGTTTCGAGCCAGTCCTGGAAGGCGAGATCGAACTGGCAGGTGAAGTGATTTCCCGCGCCGGTTTTACCCTGGCGCCGGAGAAACGCCATATCGGCATGGTGTTCCAGGACTACGCCCTGTTCCCCCACCTGAGTGTGGCCGAGAACGTCGCCTTCGGTATCCGCAAGCAGCCCAACGCCGAGCGCGCCACTCAAGAGCTGCTGGAGTTGGTCAAGCTCGGCAACCTGGCCAAACGTTACCCGCACGAGCTGTCCGGTGGTCAGCAGCAACGGGTCGCCCTGGCGCGCGCTCTGGCCCCGGAACCGAAATTGCTGCTACTCGACGAACCCTTCTCCAACCTCGATGGCGAACTGCGCAGGCGCCTGAGCCATGAGGTTCGGGAAATTCTCAAGGCACGTGGCACCAGCGCCATTCTGGTCACTCATGATCAGGAAGAAGCCTTCGCTGTCAGCGATCACGTCGGCGTGTTCAAGGATGGTCGCCTGGAACAATGGGATACGCCGTTCAATCTCTATCACGAGCCGCTGACACCTTTCGTCGCCAGCTTCATCGGTCAGGGTTACTTCATTCGCGGCCAGTTGCTCGGCCCGGAAACGGTGCAGACCGAGCTCGGCATGATCCGCGGCAACCGTGCCTATACCTGGGCTCAGGGCAGCGCAGTGGACGTCTTGCTACGCCCGGACGACATTGTCCCGGATGAAAGCAGCGAACTTAAGGCGCGCATCGTCGGCAAGACCTTCCTCGGCGCTGCGACGCTCTACCGCCTGCAACTGCCAACTGGCAGTCAGTTGGAATCGATTTTCCCCAGCCATGCCGATCACCAGCCAGGCGACGAGGTGGGCATTCGCGTCGCCGCCGATCACCTGGTGGCCTTCCCGGCTCTCGGCAGCGTCGCCGCGCAATTGCAACTCAGCGACTCCGGTGGCGTGCGCCGAGTCAGCAGCAACTGATCAAAGCATCAGCTGGCCACTGGCGATATGCCACGCGTAGCCGGCAATCTTGACCCGCTCGACCTCCAGACGACAGAGCAGCTCACCGCCGCGCGCCGAACACTGGAAAGCGCTTAGCTCGCTGCGCTCCAGGCGTTCGGCCCAGTAGGGCACCAGCATGCAGTGCGTCGAGCCGGTCACCGGGTCTTCATCGATACCAATGCTCGGCGCGAAGTAGCGCGAGACGAAATCGTGCCGCTCGCCTGCCCCGGTGATCAGCACACCCAGGCCCGGCAGTGCGGCCAGCGCCGGCAGATCGGCGGTGAAGCTGCGCACCTGCGCCTCGGACGCCAGCACCACCATCAGTTCCTGCACGCTGCCATCGGCATTCAGCAGAGCCAGAACCTGCTGCGCGGGCTGACCCAGCGCGCGTTCGACGTCGGCCTGCAGCGACGCCGCCACCGGCACCACCGGGCGCACTGGGAAATCCAGCTGCAGACGCTCACCCTGACGGGCGACCTGCAGCGCTCCGGACAAGCAAGTGAAATCCAGCACCTCGGCCGGTTCCTGATAGATGTCGAACAACACCTTGGCCGCCGCCAAGGTGGCATGCCCGCAGAGCGGCACCTCGCTGACCGGGGTGAACCAGCGGATATGCCAGGCACTGCCCTCCTTCACCACGAATGCCGTCTCCGCCAGGTTGTGCTCGGCGGCGATGCGCTGCATCAACGCATCATCGAGCCAGGCGTCCAGGCGATAGACCATGGCGGGATTGCCCGCGAACGGCTGGTCGGTAAAGGCGTCGACTTGATGGAATTCGAGGGCCATGCCGCGCTCCTGAGCAGATGAGAAGCGCCAGCATGCCCGCGCCAGGCAACCCGCAACAGATACAGTTGCTGTTTTCCAGATGCCCTGAGCTTCGCGGCTGAAGCCGCTCCTGCGATCCTGGGGTGCTTCAGGGCTCGCTGCGCACGCGCTTCACGGCATCCAGCCAACCGGCATAGAGGCGTTCACGGTGCGCCTCATTCATCCGCGGCTCGAAGCGCTGCTGGCGATGCCAGTGGCTGGCGATGGCATTGAGGTCCTGGTAGAGGCCTAGCTTCAGGCCCGCCAGGTACGCGACACCTAGTGCGGTGGTTTCGGTGACCTCCGGGCGCTCGACGCTGACCCCAAGAATGTCGGCAAGAAACTGCATGACCCAGTTATTCTCCACCATGCCACCGTCCACACGCAGCGCACTCGGCGCCGCGGCACCGTCCTGGCGCATGGCCTCGAGCAGGTCACGAGTCTGGTAGCACACGGATTGCAGACCGGCGGTGACGATTTCCTTGATCCCGGTGTCACGGGTCAGACCGAAGATGGCGCCACGCGCCTTGGGGTCCCAATACGGCGCACCCAGGCCGGTGAACGCCGGCACCAGATAGACGCCGCAGGCTTCACCGGTGGCCTCGGCCAACGCCTCGCTGTCGCGCGCGTGGCTGATCAGTTTGATGCCGTCGCGCAACCACTGCACTGCCGCGCCGGCCACGAAGATGCTGCCCTCCACTGCATAGGTGACCTTGCCATCTAGGCGATAGCCGACCGTGGTGAGCAGACGATTCTTCGAGCTCACCGGCTGATCGCCGGTGTTCTGGATCATGAAGCAGCCGGTGCCGTAGGTGCTCTTGACCATGCCCGGTTCAAAGCAGGCCTGGCCGATCAGCGCCGCCTGCTGGTCACCGGCCATGCCCAGCACCGGGATGCTGGCGCCGAGCAGCTCGGCTTCGGTATGACCGAACTCGGCGGCGCAATCGAGCACCTCGGGCAACAGGCTGGCGGGGATCTCGAACAGCTTGAGCAACTCTTCATCCCATTGCTGGGTGTGGATATTGAACATCAGCGTGCGCGAGGCGTTGCTGGCGTCGGTGCGATGCACCTTGCCATCGGTCAGGCGCCACAGCAGGAAGCTGTCGACCGTACCGAAGCGCAGCTCGCCGCGTTCTGCCCGCTCCTGCGCGCCGGGCACGTTCTGCAAAATCCAGCGCAGCTTGGTGGCGGAGAAATACGGATCGATCAGCAGGCCAGTCTTGGCCGAGACCGTCGCTTCGTGGCCTTGCTCCTTGAGCCCGGCGCAATAGTCGGCGGTGCGGCGATCCTGCCAGACGATGGCGGGATGGATAGGCGTGCCGCTGACGGCGTCCCATACCAGGGTGGTCTCGCGCTGGTTGGTGATGCCAATGGCCGCAATCGCTTCGGGCTGCAGACCACTGCTGGCAACGGCGTCGCGGCAGACCTTGAGCGTGGATAGCCAGATTTCCTGGCCGTCGTGCTCGACCCAGCCATCCTGCGGGAAGTACTGCTTGAACTCCTGCTGGGCACGCGCAACCGGCAAGCCCTGGGCACTGAAGATGATGGCGCGGGAGCTGGTGGTGCCCTGGTCGATGGCTAGCAGGTATTGGGTCATGCAAGATTCCTTGTTGTTATCGGTAGCAGGCTGTTGAAAAACTACCTGCGTTGCCATTGCTGCGTCAAAAACAGGCTCAAAATGCTCATTTACAACGCGTAAACTCCGCTTTTTCGCCTATTTTTTCCTTGCACTGGCTGCCTCGCCTACGTTTTTCAATGATCTGCTAACGTTCACTGCAGTTGACTGCAGACTGGCTTATTTTGCTGGCAGCATAATGCTCGGTTCAGGCTTTGCCGATAGCGGCGAATTGCCCCTGGGTATGTTGCGCCAAGGTCTCGGCCGAGAGTTCCAGTTCCAGCCCGCGCCGGCCGCCACTGACGTGAATGGTGGGGTGCTGGCGTGCGGTCTCGTCGATGAAGGTGCGCAAGCGTTTCTTCTGCCCCAGCGGGCTGATGCCGCCGACCAGATAACCAGTGGCGCGCTGCGCGGCAGTCGGGTCGGCCATGTCGGCCTTCTTCGCGCCAGCCGCTGCGGCCAGCGCCTTGAGATCGAGACTGCCGACGACCGGCACCACGGCCACCAGAAGCTCGCCTTTCTCAGTCACCGCGAGCAGAGTCTTGAACACGCAATCGGGCGCCAGGCCGAGCTTTTCCGCCGCTTCCAGCCCATAGGACGGCGCCTTGGGGTCATGCAGGTAGCTATGCACACGGTGTTCGGCCTTGGCCTTTTTCAACAGATCGATGGCTGGAGTCATGTTCGAATGTGAAAACGCTGCGAAAGATGCCCTACATTAACAGGCCGAAATCCTCCGCATCTACAGCCTATAATGGGTGACCATCACAGGAAGCGCTCATGAATCTCGCTCCCCGCCAGCACGACATCCTCAACCTCGCCCGCGACCGTGGCTACGTCAGCATCGATGAACTGGCTCAAGCCTTCGCCGTTACCCCACAGACCATTCGCCGCGACATCAACCAGTTGGCCGAGCACGGTCTGTTGCGTCGTACCCATGGCGGCGCGGCGTGCGAATCATCGAGCATTCAGAACACCGCCTATGGCATGCGCGCCGGGCAGATGCGCGAAGAAAAACAGCGTATCGCCGAAGCCGTGGCGGCGCAGATACCTGATCACGCCTCACTGTTCATCAATATCGGCACCACCACCGAGGCCATCGCTCGTGAGCTGCAGAACCACAAGGGCCTGAAGATCATCACCAACAATCTGCACGTCGCTGCGCAACTCAGCGCCAAGGCCGACTTCGAGGTCCTGGTGGCCGGCGGTACGGTGCGCAGCGACGGCGGTATCGTCGGCCAGGCGGCGGTGGATTTCATCCAGCAGTTCAAGGTCGACTACGCCATCGTCGGCATCAGCGGCATCGACGACGACGGCAGTCTGCTCGACTTCGACTATCAGGAGGTACGCGTTTCCCAGGCGATCATCGACAACGCGCGGCAGGTTTTCCTCGCCGCCGACTCCAGCAAGTTCGGCCGCAACGCCGTCGTGCGCCTGGGCTCAATCGCCCTGGTCGACCGCGTCTTTACCGATAGCGCGCCTTCAGCCGCCATCACCCGCCTGCTGCACAGCCACAAGGTCCAGCTCGACCTGGTCTGATCCCGCTCGGCCTGAGCTACGTCCAACATCCTTCGACGACCGCTCGGCGCGCAATCGCATGCCGGGGTAGCGAAGCTGCGCATCTTCGTCTAGCATATTTTCGAAAGTGAACATAACCACATTCGAATCCAATAGCCGAGCGTGCCACATGCCCCACGACCAGTTCGCCAGCCCCGTTGCGGAAGTCTATGACCTCGCCGTCGTTGGCGGTGGTATCAATGGTGTGGGCATCGCCGCCGATGCAGCCGGTCGTGGCTTGTCCGTGTTCCTTTGCGAAAAGGACGACTTGGCCAGCCATACTTCATCTGCCAGCAGCAAGCTGATCCATGGCGGCTTGCGCTACCTGGAGCACCACGAATTCCGCCTGGTACGTGAGGCACTGGCCGAGCGAGAAGTGTTGCTGGCCAAGGCGCCGCATATCGTCAAACCGATGCGCTTCGTCCTGCCACACCGCCCGCACCTGCGACCGGCCTGGATGATCCGCGCCGGCCTGTTTCTCTACGACCACCTGGGCAAGCGCGAGCGCCTGCCGGCCTCGCGCGGCGTGCGCTTCGGCGCCGGTAGCCCGTTGAAAGCGGAGATCAGCCGCGGTTTCGAATATTCCGACTGCTGGGTGGACGATGCTCGCCTGGTAGTGCTCAACGCCATGGCCGCGCGGGAAAAAGGCGCGCACATCCACCCGCGCACCCGCTGCGTCAGTGCACGGCGCAGCAAGGGTCTCTGGCATATCCATCTCGAGCGCAGCGACGGCAGCCTGCTGTCCATTCGCGCCCGCGCCCTAGTCAACGCCGCCGGCCCCTGGGTCGCGCGCTTCATCCGTGAAGACCTCAAGCAGCAATCGCCTTATGGCATTCGCCTGATCCAGGGCAGCCATATCGTCGTGCCGCGCCTGTATGACGGTGAGCAGGCCTACATCCTGCAGAACGAAGACCGTCGCATCGTCTTCGCCATCCCCTATCTGGAGCGCTTCACCCTGATCGGCACCACTGATCGCGAATATCAGGGCGACCCCGCCCAGGTGACGATCACCGCCGAGGAAACCGACTATCTGCTCAAAGTGGTCAATGATCACTTCAAGCAGCAGCTCAGTCGCGACGATGTGCTGCACAGCTTCGCGGGCGTGCGCCCACTGTGCGATGACGAATCCGATGAGCCGTCGGCCATTACCCGCGACTACACCCTGTCGCTCTCCGGCGCGCCGGGCGAGGCGCCGCTGCTTTCAGTGTTCGGCGGCAAGCTGACCACCTATCGCAAGCTGGCCGAATCCGCCATGCATGAACTGGCCGCGCATTTCACCAACCTGGGCCCGAGCTGGACAGCCACCGCCCCGCTCCCCGGTGGCGAAGATCTGCAAGGCCAGAGCGCCCTGGTCGAAGCGCTCTGCGAACGCTATGGCTGGCTACCCACCAGCCTGGCCAGACGCTGGGCTACCAGCTATGGCAGCCGTACCTGGCGCCTGCTCGATGGCGTACATAACCTTACCGACCTCGGCGAACATCTCGGTGCCGGACTCTACACCCGCGAAGTGGAATACCTGCGCCGTGAAGAATGGGCCCGCAGCAGTGCCGACATTCTCTGGCGGCGCAGCAAACTGGGCCTGTTCATGACCCCGGTGCAGCAGGCCCGCCTGCAGGACTACCTGAACAGCCGCGACCCGCATTCGGCTTACGCTGCCTGAATTCTGCGTGCCCCATGCCCCGCTCTGCGGGGCTTTTTTATGGGCGCGGAAAAATAAAATATCGGGGTTACTTCCCCGTTTCAGTCAGCGTGGAACTTTCAGCAACTTTTTTATTGCGTTGATTCAATAACTTGGCGTCATGATGCGGAATAAAAACATTCTTATTCAGTTTTATTTTTACTTATGTTTCAAACACTTAAGTTTGACATAAGGGAAAACCAGGCCGAAAATTCGAAGTCATCACGGTCATTGAAGTAGCAGGAGCGGTCATGAAAGGCGACAAGAAGGTCATTCAACACCTGAACAAGATTCTTGGTAACGAACTGGTCGCCATCAACCAGTACTTCCTGCATGCGCGAATGTACGAAGATTGGGGCCTGAAGAAGCTCGGCGAGCACGAGTACCACGAGTCCATCGACGAGATGAAGCATGCCGACAAGCTGATCAAGCGCATTCTCTTCCTCGAAGGCATTCCCAACCTGCAGGACCTGGGCAAGATCCTGATCGGTGAAAACACCAAGGAGATGCTCGAGTGCGACCTGAAGATCGAACACAAGGCTCACGGTGATCTGAAGGCCGCCATCGCCTATTGCGAGAGCATCGGTGACTACGCCAGCCGCGAACTACTCGAAGAAATCCTCTGCTCCGAAGAGGATCACATCGACTGGCTGGAAACCCAGCTCAGCCTGATCGAAGCCGTCGGCCTGCAGAACTACCTGCAATCGCAGATGGACGAATAATTCTTACCCGCTACATAAAAGAACGGGAGCCACTGGCTCCCGTTTTTTATTGCAATGAAGAATCTCGTGGAAGGGGCTCAAGCCACGATAGCAAGTCGCCACTGAAGCGCCTCCCACATCTCAACGCGCCTCGCTCTCCTTGACCCGGAACCACGCTGCATACAGCGCCGGCAGGAACAGCAGGGTCAGCGCCGTGGCCACCACCAGCCCGCCCATGATGGCTACCGCCATCGGCCCGAAGAACACGCTGCGTGACAGCGGAATCATCGCCAACACCGCCGCCAGTGCAGTGAGCACGATAGGACGGAAGCGGCGCACCGTGGCCTCGATAACGGCGTGCCAACGGTCCAGACCGTGGCTGATGTCCTGCTCGATCTGATCGACCAGAATCACCGAGTTACGCATGATCATCCCGGCCAGGGCGATGGTGCCGAGCATGGCGACGAAGCCGAACGGCTGGCGGAAGATCAACAGGAACAGGGTGACGCCGATCAGGCCAAGTGGTGCAGTGAGAAACACCATCGCCGAACGCGAGAAGCTTTTCAGCTGCAGCATCAGCAGCGTCAGCACCACCACGATGAACAGCGGGATACCGGCGTTCACCGATTTCTGTCCACGTTGCGAGTCTTCCACCGTGCCGCCGACCTCCAGCAGATAACCCGCAGGCAGTTCCGCGCGGATCGGGTCCAGCGTCGGCAGGATCTGCTGGGTCAGACTGGCCGGCTGCTGCTTGCCATAGACGTCGGCACGCACGGTGACGTTGGGCAGGCGATTGCGATGCCAGATGATGCCTTCCTCGAAGCCGTATTCCAGCGTCGCCACCTGCGACAGCGCTACGCTGCGACCGCTGTCGGTCGGCACCGCCAGGCTCGGCAGCAGGCTCAGTGCCTTGCGTTCCTGCGGCGTGCCGCGCTGAAGAATCTCGATCAGCTCATTGCCCTCACGGTACTGGCTGACGCTGGTGCCGGACAGCGAGCCTTGCAGGAAGCGCGACAGCTCGGCGGTGTTGACCCCCAGGGCACGGGCACGATCCTGATCGATATTGAGGATCACCACCTTGCTCGGCTCCTCCCAGTCCAGGTGCACGTTCACCACATGCGGGTTCTCGCGCACCTTGTCCGCCACCTGACGGGCCAGCGCGCGCACCTCGTCGATATGCTCGCCGCTGACGCGGAACTGGATCGGGTAGCCCACGGGAGGCCCGTTCTCCAGGCGGCTGACGCGGCTACGCAGGGTCGGGAACTCGTCGTTCATCACCTTGATCAGCCAACCACGCAGGCGCTCGCGCTCTTCGATACTTTTGGCCAGTACCACGAACTGAGCAAAGCTTGCCGCCGGCAATTGTTGATCCAGTGGCAGATAGAAACGCGGTGAGCCGGTACCAACATAGGCCACGTAGTTGTCGATGCCAGACTGCTCCTTGAGCAGCTTCTCCAGGCGATGCACTTCGGCCTCGGTGGCGCTCAGCGAGGCGCCCTCCTCCAGCTTGATGTCGACCATCAGCTCCAGGCGACCGGAGGCCGGGAAGAACTGTTGCGGCACGAAGCGGAACAGCAGCACAGAGGCGACGAACAGCGCAATGGTCAGCAGGATCACGATGCCGCGACGACGCACGCACCATTCAACCGTGGCGCGAACACGGCGGTAGAACGGCGTCGAATAAGGGTCATGACCTCCTGCGCTGCCGCCGTGTTTCGCCGCATGCAGCTTGGCCAGATCGGGCAACAGCTTGTCGCCCAGATAGGGCACGAACATCACCGCCGCGATCCATGAGGCGATCAGCGAAATGGCCACCACCTGGAAGATCGACCGGGTGTATTCACCCGTGCCGGACTGCGCGGTGGCGATGGGCAGGAACCCGGCCGCGGTGATCAGGGTGCCGGTGAGCATCGGAAAGGCGGTGCTGGTCCAGGCGAAGCTGGCGGCCTTGAAGCGGTCGTAGCCCTGCTCCATCTTGATCGCCATCATCTCCACCGCGATGATCGCGTCGTCCACCAGCAGGCCGAGGCCGAGCACCAGCGCGCCGAGGGAAATCTTGTGCAGGCCTATCCCCAAGTAGTACATGGCGGCAAACGTCATCGCCAGCACCAGCGGAATCACCAGCGCCACCACCAGGCCGGTGCGCACCCCCAGGGAGAAGAAGCTGACCGCGAGCACGATCACCAGCGCCTCCACCAGCACCTTGACGAACTCACCCACACCGGTTTTCACCGCCGCCGGCTGATCCGAAACCTTGCGCAGCCCCATGCCCAACGGCAGCGTCTGTTGCAAGCGGGCGAACTCACCTTCCAACGCCTTGCCCAGCACCAGAATGTCGCCGCCGTCCTTCATCGCCACGGCGATGCCGATGGCATCCTCACCCATGAAGCGCATGCGCGGCGCGGGTGGATCGTTGAAACCGCGCTTGACCTCGGCCACGTCGGCTATGCGGAAGGTACGATCAGCGACGCGAATGGGAAAATCGCGAATTTCCTCCACCGATTCGAAGCGCCCGGTCACACGCAGTTGAATACGCTCGCTGGCGGTTTCGAAGAAACCGGCAGCCGCCACCGCATTCTGCGCCTCCAGCGCCTGCTGCACGGCAGACAGTGGCAGACCCAGGGTCGCCAGCTTGGTATTGGACAGTTCGATCCAGATCTTCTCGTCCTGCAGCCCCACCAACTCGACCTTGCCCACGTCCTTGACCCGCTGCAGTTGCAACTGTAGGCGGTCGGCGTAGTCCTTGAGCACCGCGTAGTCAAAACCGTTGCCAGTCAGCGCATAGATATTGCCGAAGGTGGTGCCGAACTCGTCGTTGAAGAACGGCCCCTGGATGCCGGGCGGCAGCGTGTGGCGGATGTCGCTGATCTTCTTGCGCACCTGATACCACAACTCGGGAATCTCGGCGCTGCGCATGGAGTCACGTGCCATGAAGGTCACTTGCGACTCGCCCGGACGGGAGAAGCTGGTGATGCGATCGTACTCACCGGTCTCCATCAGCTTCTTCTCGATGCGCTCGGTGACCTGGCGCGATACCTCTTCGGCGCTGGCCCCCGGCCAGTTGGTGCGAATCACCATGGCCTTGAAGGTGAACGGCGGGTCCTCGCTCTGCCCCAGCTTGGTGTAGGACAGCGCCCCCACCACGGCGAACAACAACATGATGTAGAGGACGATCTGGCGATGGCGCAGCGCCCAGGCAGACAGGTTGAAGCTCATGCGGGCTTACTCCTTGACTGCCAGTTCGACGTTGCGGTTGTCCCGATCGACCGGGCGTACCTGCTGGCCTTCGCGGAGAATCTGCACCCCGGCTGCGACTACCCAATCGGAAGCGGCGAGCCCCTCCAGCACCGGCACCCGGTCATCGCCATAGGCACCGACACGCACCGGGCGGCGCTGCACGATGTGCTCCTTGGGGTCCACGACCCAGACGAACGCCTGGTCCTGCTCGGCGCTGAGTGCCGACAGCGGCACCGCCAGCGGTACCTCGCCATTGCTGGCGATGAATACCCGCGCGCTCTGCCCCAACTCAGCCGGCACCTTGCCTTCGGTGAACGCGACACGAGCGGCGAAAGTACGCGACTGAGGATCGGCCGCCGGCGCCATCTCGCGGATGCGTCCGGGGAAACGCTGATCCGGCTGCGACCAGAGTTCCACCTCGACCACCTGACCAATCTCGAAACGACCAAAGCTCTGCTCCGGCAGGCTGATCGACACCTCACGCTCACCATCGGCAGCCAGAGTGAACACCGTCTGACCAGCCGCCACTACCTGCCCCACCTCGACCGCACGGCGGGCGATCACGCCGTCCTGCGAGGCCCGCAGCACGGCATAGTCGGTCTGATTGCGGGCCACGTCGTACTCGGCCTTGACCTGTTTCAGACGTGCTTCGCCAGCACGGTACTGGTTTTCGATATTGTCGAACTGCGAGCGGCTGACCAGGTTGCGCCCAAGCAACGCCTTGTAGCGCTCACGCTCGGCGCGCACGGTCTGCAGGTTGGCCTCGGCTGCCGCCATCTGCGCGCGGATGGCTTCCAGCTGCAGGCGCACGTCCTGCGGGTCCAGCTCGGCCAGTGGCTGATCCTGCTTCACCCGGTCACCGACATCCACCATGCGCTTGCTCACCTTGCCGGCGATACGGAAGGCCAGCTCCGGCTCATAACGTGCACGCACCTCGCCCGGATAGCTGTCGACCAGCGCAGTAGCCGGCTGCGGCTGCACCACCATGGCAGGACGGATCGGTTGCTCCGCCTGTTCACCGTTACCGCAGGCAGACAGCAGGAAGACGAGACCCAGAGAAGCAACGAGCGGGAGAACATGGCGAGACATGTGTAAGACCTTTCAGAGAAGGTTTGGAATATTTGTACTGGCGGGTATAGTAAAAATAGCAAACTCGCCAGTCCAGTATTAAAATCCGCCAATGCCTGACAAGTTGTTACAACCTTCCGGCCCCGGCCGACCGAAGGATCCCGCCAAACGTCGTGCCATCCTCGAGGCGGCCAAGAGCCTATTCCTGCGTAATGGTTACGACGGCAGCAGCATGGACGCCATCGCCGCAGAGGCAGGCGTTTCCAAGCTCACGGTGTATAGCCACTTCACCGACAAGGAGACCCTGTTTTCTGCGGCGATCAAGGCCAAGTGCGAGGAGCAGCTTCCCGAACTGCTGTTCGAACTGCCGGATAACGTGCCGCTGGAAAGCCAGCTCCTGGAAATCGCGCGTGGTTTCCTGGCGCTGGTCAACAGTCGCGAATCGGTAGAAATGCACCGGATGATGGTGAATCTGGCCAGCCAGGGCTCGAAGCTGTCGCAGCTGTTCTACGAAGCCGGCCCGAAACGGGTGCAAGAAGAGATGGAAGTGCTACTGCACAAGGCCGCCAAGCGCGGTCTGCTGAGCCTGGATAATCCCCATCTGGCCGCCGATCACTTCTTCAGCCTGCTCAAGGGCGGCGCGCACTTTCGCCTGCTGATCGGTTGTGGCGAACCGCTGGAAGGTGAAGCCGCCGAGCATCACGCTCAGGACGCCGTGCAACTGTTCCTGCGCGCCTACAGACCCTGACTGCTTACACCTGAGCGCCGGGCTCCAGCTTCTTCTTCGGGTAGATGTCGTAACGGCTGGATTTGCCCTCAAGCACATAACCCGGCTTGCTACCTTCGATTGCCGGGGCCTTGCGCGGGCGCTTGACCACCACGCGGTGAGTGGCCAGCGCCAGCGCCGCCTCGAGCAATGCCGGCGCATCCACGTCATCGCCGACAAACGGGCGAAACAGGCGCATTTCCTTCTTCACCAGCGCACTCTTGTCGCGATGCGGGAACATCGGATCGAGATAGATCACCTGTGGCGCCTCCCCTTGCCAGTTGCGCATCAGCTCGATGGCGTTACCGGTAAGCAGGCGCATGCGCGCCACGATGGGTGCCACGTCGAGGTTCAGTGCCGCACGCTGCAGGCCGTCCTCCAGCAAAGCCGCCACCAGCGGCTGGCGCTCGATCAGGGTCATCTCGCAGCCCAGACTGGCCAGCACGAAGGCATCGCGCCCCAGCCCCGCGGTCGCATCGAGAATCCGTGGCCGAATGCCCGACTGCACGCCCACGGCCTTGGCGATCATCTGCCCACTGCCGCCGCCGAACTGGCGGCGATGCGCCGCCGCGCCCTCGACGAAATCCACCCGCACCGGGCCAGGCGCCTTGTCGCCCAGCTCGACCAGTTGCAACCCGTCATCACCCAGTTGCAGGGCGAACTCGGTCTCGCCGTCTTGCCTCAAGTCCAGGCGCGATGCCCATTGAGCGGCCGCTTCGGCGTACTGGGGGTGGAGGGCTTGGATACGAATGCTGGCGTTGTGCCGCTCGTCGGTCATTGGCTCGTTCTGCTCAAAAATCACTCAAAGCACCGGCCACACGGCCGATATCGAAGAAGCGGCATTCTGCCAGACCCGGCCGCCGACAGCCGCATCGAGAGTGAACATGTTCGACGCCCTCTCCGCCCCGCGTCCTAGTAGCAGCCCTGCCAGCCCCCGTCCGCTGGACGACGAGCTCGACCGTGCGGCGCGCGAATCCATCAACTATCAGATTCTGCGCCGCACTCTGGGTATCGAAGACGAGCAGAAACCTGGTGAGGTCGCTCGTGAACTGCGGGAAACCGCCGAGCAACCTGCCGTGTCCAGCAGCGCCGCCGTCATCAGCCAGACGCTGATCGATCAACGCGGCCTGGAGCTGAATGTCAGCGTGGGCCAGGCGCCCCAGCAGGTCGATCCGCTGGTACTGGATATGGCTGGCAACGGTTTCTCCACCGGCGGTCTTGGCCGCCCCGTGCGCTTCGATCTGGATGCCGACGGACGCATGGACTCGATCAGCGTACCCACCGGTGACGACGCGCTACTGGCGCTGGATCGTAACGGCAACGGGCGTATCGACGATGGCCGCGAGCTGTTCGGCGATCAGCATGGCGCCGTCAATGGCTTCGCCGAACTGGCGCGCTTCGACGACAACGGCAACGGCCGTATCGATGCAGCCGATGCGGTATTCGACCAACTGCGCCTGCTGCGTTTCGATGCCCAGGGCCGCCAGCAGTTGCAGACACTCGGCGAAGCAGGCGTCAGCGCCATCGACCTGCGCGCCCGCGACGTCAGCATCGCCCTGGGTGCTTACGACCAGATCGCCCAGTTGGGCCGATTCGAGTTCACCGACGGGCGCAGTGGACAGGCAGCCGACCTGCTGTTGGCCAAACGCTAGCGGCACATCCGCCACATGCCCATGTCCACGTGAAAATGATCACGATGGGCGGCGTTGTATTCCGGCCCCAGAGTGACATTGAAGCTATCGCAGGCCGCTTCCTGTACCAGACGCAGGAAGCGCGCCTTGTCGCCCTGCCCTGGCCAGTCTCGCAGAACGCTGATGTGCTGGCCGTCGCGCAGACGAAAACCGACCATATCCAGCGCGTTGGCATAGGAATGCTGGCTGGGCCGCTGACTGCCGGCAATGCTGCGACAGGCGAAGCTGCCGACATGCTCGACGCGGGTCACCGGTTGGCCGAACACCGCTTGCGCAGCCGGCTGCAAGCCATGTCGCTCGAACAGGGCGAAACTCACCGCCAGCGGACAGGTGGCCATGAAGCTGCTGCTCAGGCCAACGCTGGCGCCTTGAATGCGCACAGCGTTTTCCACCGGGCAGCCCAGGTGCGGCGTGCTGTCGGCAAGACGGGTAAAACGCAGCCCGGACGTCGCCAGGGCCAGGTCACACAACTCGCGATCGTCACCCAGACGCCAGAGCTTGAAGGGGGTCAGCAGGTTCGGCGTCTCTCGCACATCCAGCGGCGCCCAGGGGTTGAAACGCGGCGCCACCTCCAGCCAGCCACGCCACAGCGCCACCAGTAGCGCTGCACCCAGCAGCAGGGAGAGAAACAGCAAACGCCCGATTATCCGTATCAGCATATCCATGCTCCATCAGAGTAAGCCAAGCTGCTCCAGTTCCGGTTCGATCTGCAACACAGGCAGTTCGGGCAAGCCAGGCAGGCGCTGCATCAGCTGCTCATGAAAACGCCGCGCCAGCTCCGGTGCCAGGCGGTTGTCCGAGGTATGGGCAAAAACGTAAGGACGCAGCCCCTGCTCGATCCAGCCGGCGATCTTGTCCAGCCAGGGCAGCATAAAGGGGTCGTTGGCCAGCAACTCGGGGTGACCGATGAAGCGCAACTGCGGGCCCTGACTGAACGCGGTAGGCCGAGTCGGCAGACGCGGCTTCTTGGCTTGCGCATGCAGTACGGCGGGTTCCTGCGAGTCGCAACTGAACAGCGCGCGCGAATCAAGGCAGATGCGCTCGATACCACGCTCGTGCAGCAGGCGATTGAGCATACGCTCGGCATCGCTCTTGGCGAAGAATTCCGGGTGGCGCACCTCTATCGCCAGCGGCCAGTCTCCCCACTGCTCGATGAACGCCGCCAGTTCCGCCAACCGCGACGGCGCGAAGCTGGCCGGCAGCTGCAGCCAGTAAGGCGCCACCCGTTCGCCAAGCGGCGCCAACAACTGGCGAAACTGCGTGACCTCATCCAGTTGCTGGCAGAGATCCTCGCTGTGACTGATGTCTCGCGGCAACTTGGCGCAGAAACGAAAGTGCGCCGGCATTGCCTGCGCCCAGCGCGCCACCGTTTGCTCGCTGGGCCTGGCATAGAACGTGGTGTTGCCTTCCACCGCGTTGAACACCTCGGTGTAGCGACTGAGAAACTCGGTTGGCCGGGTATCCTGCGGATACAGCGTGGCGCGCCAGGCCGCTTCGCTCCAGGATGGACAACCAAGGTAATAGGGAAGCGCAGCGCTCATCGATCTATGCGACGGTCCAAGCTGATGGGCGTGAGCCACGCCGTGAAACGGGGTTATGCGTAGAGATCGAGCCCGAGCACTTCCTGCGCATCGTACTCGCTGGCGTAAGCGGCGGTGGTGCTGTAGCTGGCCAACGCCTGAACAGCACGGTTGCTCAGCGCAGGCTGTTGATAACCGAGGTCCTGTGAGCGAGCCGGCAGGCTATCGGTGTTACTGCTGCTGGCCTGCACGCGGCGAATCTGCGGCGCCTGCTCAAGCCCCTGGCTGCTGGCCGGGGCAGCCGGCTGTTCACGCTGAGCCTCGACCTCCCGCTGCGCCTCGCGATAGGGCGTGACCGCAGTCCCCGAACGGGGGCCACGATCTGGCGAGTAGGAAGGTAGGTAACCGTCGATCCGCATCTAGGACTGCTCGGTGGGCTCGGCTGAACAAAGGACAGTGCTGGCAATGTAGCGGCGGGCTGCGTCCTTGGCAAATGCCGAAGAGTTCTTGGCGCCAAGCATCCGACCAGTTGTCATGCCGGCGGTGCTTTCGGCGTGGCGACCTGGTCACGCAGGTACACCGGCTGCGCCTGATCAGCCGGCAACGCCTCTCCACGCGCCCAGGCAAAACGGGCCAGCGTCAGCAAGTCTTCGGCGTGCGGCAGCATGCTGCCATCCATGCTCACAGGTGTGAGGGCGATACGCGCGGCGAAGGTGCCCCAACCGGTACCGGCACCGAACCACTCACCATCGCTGCCACGCGGCGCCTCGGCTTGCTCCGGCGGCAACACCGCTTCCTGGCCGAGCAGGCGCATCTCGCCGGCTTCTGCGCGATAGCAACCCCAGTAAACCTCGTCCATACGCGCGTCGATGGCGGCAGCAACCTGAGTCGCGCCCTGCTCACGCAGTGCACGCTGGGCCAACACGGCCAGATTGGATACCGGCAGCACCGGTCGATCCAGGGCAAAAGCCAGCCCCTGCACCACGCCGATGGCGATACGCACCCCGGTGAAAGCACCAGGGCCACGACCGAAAGCGATGGCATCCAGCGCCGACGCGGGGATACCTGCCTCACCCAACAGTTGCTGAATCATCGGCAACAGGCGCTGCGCGTGCATACGCGGGGCGACTTCGTAGTGGCTGAGCACGCGACCATCATGCAGCAGCGCGACGGAGCAGGCTTCGGTAGCGGTATCGAGGGCCAGGAGAGTGGTCATTGCATTCGGACAGCGGAAGAAAAAAGAGCCGGCATTAGACCGGCTCGACGCATTTTTTTCCAGCACCATGTCGGCGCCCGGCTCGCGCCGAGCGACCGACGGAGATCAGCACCGCCTTACCAGGGCTCGACCACCGGCTCGGCCTCCCAGCTTTTAAGCGGCGCCTTGGACCAGGTGCCGTAGCCAGCATTGGGGAACACGATCCACTCGACGCCCCACTTGTCCGACTCTTCGGCGACGGTCTTGCGCTGCGCATCGAGCGGCGTCTTGCGAAAACGTGCGTCGAAATCATGCAGCGTGTCGCCCAACAGCATGATGATCTGATGATCGGCGCTGACGATGGCGCGGCGCTCGACCTTGGGCGGCCCGAGCAGCAGCACGCTCTCCTCCGATACCTGCGGCAAACCCAGCTTGCTCAGGGTGGCCAGGGTGTATTTTTTCTGCTCGTCGGCGCGGTCGGAGATGTAGCGGATGGTCACGCCAAGCTTGTCGGCATGCTCGAGGAATTTCTTCGCGCCAGGGATCAGTGCGGGCGTGCCGTCACGCTCCCAGGGCAGCCAGGTATCCCAGGCGTCGTACTGGTGACAGTTGGCCAGATCGCGCGCCAGCAGCGCGCTGTTGTCGATCACGGTTTCATCGAGGTCGGTGACGATGGCCAGCTTCGATGGATCCTTCGCCGCCGCTACGGCCTTATCGAGCTTTTCCGTGGCGATGTTGTAGGCCTGCAACTGCAGCGCCTGGATTTCCGCAGACTGCTGCTGAAAGCGCAGGCCCATGGTGAACTCGGCGACGGAACAATCCGTCGCGGTGTCGGCAAATGCCAGCTCAGTGGCCAGCAGCGATACCGCAAGGCCCAGCCAGATGCGTTTCTCGGTCATTGAATGCCCTCTTCCCTATAGGTTATCGACACGCCCCGGCGCAGACCGGAGGCTGCATCGTCGATACTAGCCGGCACGGGTTGCGTGGCCATGCTTGAGAGCGACCTGAACGTATCAGGTTCCATAAACGAACAAGGCCCCTTGCGGGGCCTTGCTGCGATGACAACGGGCGATCTGGACTCAGTCCAGAGCCGCCAGGGTCTTTGCGGTGATCTCTTCGACGCTGCCGACACCCGGAATATGGCTGTATTTCGGGGTACCGGATGCAGCGGAGAGTTTCTGATAGAAGTCCACCAGCGGCTTGGTCTGCGAGTGGTAGACGGACAGGCGATGACGCACGGTTTCTTCCTTGTCGTCTTCGCGCTGAACCAGCTCTTCACCGCTGATGTCGTCCTTGCCGGCAACCTTCGGCGGGTTGTACTCGGTGTGGTAGACGCGGCCGGAAGCCGGGTGAACGCGGCGGCCGGACAGACGCTTGACGATCTCCTCGTCCTCAACGGCGATTTCAACCACGTGATCCAGCGCGACACCGGCATCGCGCAGCGCTTCGGCCTGCGGGATGGTGCGCGGGAAACCGTCGAACAAAAAGCCATTGGCACAATCGGCCTGAGCGATGCGCTCCTTGACCAGATTGATGATCAGGTCGTCGGAGACCAGGCCACCAGCATCCATAACGCTCTTGGCCTTCAGGCCGAGCTCGGTGCCAGCCTTGACCGCAGCACGCAGCATGTCGCCAGTGGAGATTTGCGGAATGCCGAATTTCTCGGTGATGTAGCGAGCCTGGGTACCTTTGCCGGCACCGGGCGCCCCCAGCAGAATCACGCGCATCGATGTGCTCCTCAAGAGTTATGTAGTAATCGGTCGGACTCGCCTCGTGGGGCCAATCTCTTGAATGTAGTGCGGCAGCCGTAGCGGCCAAAAGGCTGCTCAAGATACACAGCGCACCCCAGGCGCACAAGCCGCCAAAAGTCGGATAAAAACCCTCCTCGTGGCGGCCTGGACCTGCTACGCGGCGCAGCTCAGGCAGCTGCCTGCCAGCACCCTGCCGCCCTCAGCCAGTGTTGCGCAAGCCCGCTGCAATACCCGCTACGCTGACCAGCAGCGCCTGCTCCAGAGGGCTCTCCGGCGCCTGTTCACGTTGCCGACAGCGCGCCAGCAGCTCGGCCTGCAACAGATGCAACGGGTCGAGGTAGGTGTTGCGCACGCTGATCGATTCCAGGGTTTCCTGATTATGTGCGAGCAGGCGCGACTGGCCAGTCAGTTCCAGCACAGCAGCGCAGGCCTGCGACAATAGGTCGCGTAACTGCGCCCCCAGCGCCTGCAGCGACGGTTCGACCAGGCGCTCGTCGTACAGGGCAGCGATATTGGCGTCCGCTTTGGTCAGGACCATTTCCAGCATGTCGATGCGGGTGCGGAAGAACGGCCATTGCTCGCGCATGCTTTTCAGCAGCTCAGCATCACCGCCTTGCAGGGCTTGTCCCAGGGCCTGCTCCCAGCCGAGCCAGGCCGGCAGCATCAGACGGGTCTGGGTCCAGGCGAAGATCCACGGGATCGCCCGCAGGCTCTCCACACCACCTTCGCGCCGCTTGGCCGGGCGACTGCCCAGCGGCAAGCGGCCGAGCTCCTGCTCCGGCGTGGCCTGGCGGAAATACTCGACGAACTGTGGATGCTCGCGCACCACGCCGCGATAGGCCTTCACGCCGACATCGGCAAGGCGATCCATCATCGCCCGCCAGCTTGGCTCCGGTGCCGGTGGCGGCAGCAGCGTGGCTTCCAGCACCGCAGCCAGATAGAGGTTGAGGTTCTGCTCGGCGATATCCGGCAGGCCGAACTTGAAGCGGATCATTTCCCCCTGCTCGGTAGTGCGGAAGCGCCCCGCAACCGAGCCGGGCGGTTGCGACAGAATGGCCGCGTGAGCAGGGCCACCGCCACGGCCAACGGTGCCACCGCGACCATGGAACAGCAGCAGTTCGACCTGATGCGCGCGACACAGACGCACCAGTTCCTCCTGGGCGCGGTACTGCGCCCAGGCTGCGGCGGTTGTACCGGCGTCCTTGGCCGAATCGGAATAACCGATCATCACTTCCTGCGGGCCATGCAGCCGCGCACGATAGCCGGGCAACCCCAGCAGCCGGTCGATAACCGGCCCGGCGTGGTCCAGATCGGCCAGGGTTTCGAAAAGTGGCACCACCCGCATCGGCCGGCGCAACCCGGCCTCTTTCAGCAGCAGTTGCACGGCCAGCACGTCGGAGGCAGCACCGGCCATGGAGATCACGTAAGAGCCCAGCGATGCGGCGGGAGCGGCAGCCACCTCGCGGCAGGTGGCGAGCACTTCGGCAGTATCGGCCGAAGGACGATAGTCGCTCGGCAGCAGTGGCCGGCGGTTCTCCAGCTCGCGCTGGAGAAAACTCAGGCGCGCCTCCTCATCCCATTCGGCGTAGCGACCGAGGCCGAGATAATCGGTGATTTCCGACATCGCCGCAGCGTGCCGGGAGGAATCCTGACGAACATCGAGGCGTACCAGAAACAGACCGAAGGTGGCTGCCCGGCGCAGGCAATCGAGCAACGGACCATCGGCAATCACACCCATGCCGCAGGCATGCAGCGACTGGTAGCAGAGCTGCAGCGGTGCCAGCAGCTCATGGTTGTCGCGCAGCACTGCATTACTCGGCGCCACATCGGCGCTGAGGGCCTGCTGCGCCCAGCTGCGCGTTTCGCGCAGGCGCTCGCGCAGCTGCTTGAGCAAGGCACGGTACGGTTCGGCACTGTCGCCCACCTGCGCGCGCAGTTCGTCACTGGCCTGCTGCATGGACAGTTCCGCGGCCAGATTGTCGACATCGCGCAGGTAGAGATCGGCGGCCATCCAGCGCGCCAGCAGCAACACCTCACGGGTCACGCGCGCGGTGACATTGGGGTTGCCGTCACGGTCACCGCCCATCCATGAGGCGAAGCGAATCGGCGCAGCCTCCAGCGGCAGACGCAGACCGGTGGCGGCCTGCAGGCTCTGATCGGCACGGCGCAGGAACTGCGGCACGGCCTGCCACAGCGAATGCTCGATGACAGCGAAGCCCCATTTGGCTTCGTCCACCGGGCTGGGCCGGCTACGACGGATTTCCTCGGTGTGCCAGGCCTCGGCGATCAGCCGCTGCAGGCGCTGGGCGATGCGTTCACGTTCTGTTGGTAACAGATCGCTGTGATCCAGTGCCGTCAGTTGCGCGGCGATGGCATCGTATTTCTGGATCAGCGTACGCCGCGCCACTTCGGTGGGGTGCGCTGTCAGCACCAGTTCGATATCCAGACGCCCCAGCTGACGCGCCAGTTCATCGCTGCCCTGCCCGGCGGCGAGCAGGCGTTCGAGCAGCTCGTCGAGCACGCGCAACTCGAACGGCTCGGGCTCACCCGCACGGCGGCGGCGCACACGGTGCTGCTGCTCGGCGATGTTGGCCAGGTTGAGAAACTGATTGAAGGCCCGTGCCACCGGCAGCAGTTCGTCGTCACCCAGGTCCCCGAGGGTGCTGGTCAACTGCTCGGCACCCGCGGCAGAGCCACGACGACCGGCCTTGGCCGACTTGCGTATGCGTTCGATCTTGTCGAGAAACTCGTCGCCCAACTGGGTGCTGATGGTATGCCCAAGCAGTTCGCCGAGCAGGTGCACCTCTTCACGCAGGCGCGCATCGATTTCCGCCATGTCGCACTCCTTCTCCTGTCCAGTGTCAACAGAGTGCCCAGCGCGCCAACTTCTTACAAGGGTGCGACGCGTACCCAGGCAGTCGTGCGTGCTGGGACTAGGCTTACTGACAGGCGTAGTGGATGCGCTAGCCGGCATCAGCTGCACCACCCGTGAGGAGTAACGACATGAGAATTCGCGAACTGGCAAAACACTGGGAACAGAATGCCAAGGGGCACCTGACACCTACCCGTTATCACATTCATCTGGATGTCGAGTCGGCCGCTCGCCTGGCGGCGCTCACCGAGATGTACCCCAAGCACCACAGCGAGGAACTGCTCGGCGAACTGATCGGCGCAGCGCTCGAGGAACTCGAAGCCAGCCTACCCTACGTGCGCGGCAGCAAGGTCGTGGCGCTGGACGAGCAAGGCGACCCGCTGTACGAGGACATAGGGCCCACACCGCGCTTTCTGGCGCTGTCGCGCAAATACCTGCGTGAACTGAGTGACACGGGTAAAGAGACAAGCCATTGACGCCCTGAACAACTCTTTAGCGTTCAACATATTGTTCAATTCCAGGCGTTCAGGGAGAACGTAAGTCTCCCGGCCGGCCCTTTTCGCACTGACACGGCGCCTCCCCCACCTTCGGCAATGCGCTGGCGCCAGGGCCCTCCTTCGTCCCATAGAAACCCACCAAACCCTTTACATAGAAGGGCAAAAAGAGCGTTTCCAACCGCATGAAAGGCCCTACCGCGGCCTTGTCACAGGCAAATAGTTGACTGACCAGTCATCCAGAAAACCATAAGCACGCTGTGTTTTTTTCTGAACTATTCGAAAAACCTGTCGGTCCCAACTGCAGGCCATCGTGGCACGCCAATAGCGCCAACCCCCTTGGTAGACGAGCAACACGATGGGCCAATTGCCACGGATATCGTCATTCATAGGAGTGTTTCAAATGGAGTTAGCCGCCATGAAGACCCATACCGAGAAAGCCCCGCGCAGCCGCCTGCATGGGATCAAACTGGCTGCCCTGGCACTGGGTAGCAGCCTGGTACTGGCTGGCTGTGCGGGTAACCCGCCCAGCGAGCAATACGCCGTGACGCAGTCTGCCGTGAACTCGGCGATCAGCGCTGGCGGTACCGAGTTTGCCGCCGTGGAAATGAAGTCCGCGCAGGACAAGCTCAAAGAGGCGGAGCTGGCCATGCACGAAAAAGAGTATGAGAAGGCCCGTCGCCTGGCTGAACAGGCCGAGTGGGATGCCCGACTCGCCGAGCGCAAGGCCCAGGCCGCCAAAGCCGAGCAGGCTTTGCAGGACGCCCGTCAGGGTGTTCAGGAACTGCGTGAGGAAGGCATGCGTAACGCTCAGTGAGCGGCATGCACCCCACCCATTCGCTGACAGATCAAAGGATGAACGCCATGCGTAAACACGTGATGATCCCCGCCCTTCTGGCCCTGAGCGTCGGCCTGGCCGCCTGCTCGCACCAGCCCAATGCCAACTTGGAGTCGGCGCGTAGCAACTTCTCCTCGCTGCAGAGCGATCCGCAGGCGAGCAAGCTCGCGGCGCTGGAAACCAAGGAAGCCCAGGAATGGCTGAACAAGGCCGACAAGGCCTACATGGAAAAGGAAGACGAGAAGAAGGTCGACCAACTGGCCTACCTGACCAACAAGCGCGTCGAGGTAGCCAAGCAGACCATCGTCCTGCGTAACGCCGAAGCCGAGCTGAAGAACTCCTCGGCGCAGCGCGCCCAGGCCCTGCTCGATGCTCGCGACGCGCAGATCCGCAAGCTGCAGGACAGCCTCAACGCCAAGCAGACCGAACGCGGCACCCTGGTGACCTTCGGTGACGTCCTGTTCGACTTCAACAAGGCCGAACTCAAGAGCAGCGCACTGCCCAACGTCACCCAGCTGGCACGTTTTCTCCAGGAAAACCCGGAGCGCCAGGTGATCGTCGAGGGTTATACCGACAGCGTCGGCTCGGCCAGCTACAACCAGGGCCTGTCCGAGCGTCGCGCCGAGTCCGTACGTCGCGCACTGATTCGCGCCGGCGTGGAGCCGACGCGCATCGTCGCCCAGGGTTATGGCAAGGAGTATCCGGTCGCGGACAACTCCAGTGACTCCGGTCGTGCACAGAACCGTCGTGTGGAGGTGACCATCTCCAACGACAACCAGCCGGTCGCTCCGCGTTCGGCTACCGGCGCCTGACAACCACGCCGGAATGAAGAAACCCGCCTGATGGCGGGTTTCTTTTTTGGCGTTTGCCTTACTGCTCCAGGGCCGGGGTTTCCTGGCCGATGCAGCGCACCGCCTGCTTCTTATTGTCCACCAGCACGCCGGTCAGCCCCTTCTGCTGCATGTCGAACAATACCAGCACGCCATCGATGCACTGCGCCACCTGATTGGCCGGTTTCAGCGAGACCTTGTAGTCCTCGCCGGGAACGGTCTTGAGC
Source organism: Ectopseudomonas toyotomiensis (assembly GCF_017167985.1). Classification (NCBI taxonomy): domain Bacteria; kingdom Pseudomonadati; phylum Pseudomonadota; class Gammaproteobacteria; order Pseudomonadales; family Pseudomonadaceae; genus Ectopseudomonas; species Ectopseudomonas toyotomiensis. Next base: position 871,786 of record NZ_CP070505.1, read on the forward strand.
ATGGTGAAATCGGACAGCAGCAGCGCATCTTCCGGTTTGGCGAAATGCACGTAGCCGTAGTACCAGAGCACGCCGATGGTGCCGACGATGCTGGCGACACCCGTGAGGATCAGGGGGATGGGGTTACGTTCGGTCATTGCGGACTCTCTGTTGCGGATTCGGTAGCCGATCCCAGGCGCTCGACGTAGGCCTGCGGCGCGACGAAGAACGCCAGTAGCGACTGACGCCAGGCGGGCTCGGCAAAGGTTTGCACGTGCGGGCCACGGGTCGCCTGAAAGGCGCGTGGCGGGCGCGCAGCTTGATACAAACGCTGGCCATTGGAAAGCGGCACGATCGCGTCGTCAACACTGTGATAGATCAGCAAGGGCGCGCCTGCGAGTCGATTGATGCTGTGAACCGCGCTGTCGCCGTCCGGCACCAGCCAGGACAGCGGCACCTGCAGCGGCCAGGTCAACCAGGACTTGCTCAGCGCATGGCGGGCGACGTCGCGATAACTGGCCGGCACACCGTCCAGTGCGATGGCCTGCAAGGTCGATTGGCGCTCGGGATGCTCGGCCAGATAATGCACGGCCAACGCACCACCGAGGCTCTGCCCGAGCAGGAAAAGCGGCGCGCCCTGCACCTGCGGCGCCTGTTCGAGCCAGACGAAAGCGGCATCGATGTCCTGATAGACCTCCGGCAGCCGCGGCTTGCCTTCGGACAGACCGTAGCCGCGATAATCCAGCATCAGCACCTGATAGCCCTGCTCCGGCAGCCAGTGAACGCCGCCCAGGTGCCAGGCCAGGTTGCCGCCATTGCCATGCAGATGCAGCACCGTGCCCTTGACCTGCACCCCAGTCTTGGCCGGCAACCACCAGGCATGCAGACGCGTGCCATCGGCGGCGCGCAGTTCGATGTCGCGGTATTCCAGGCCAGCGCGAGCCGGAGTGATCGGTAAACCCGGCTCCGGGTAGAACAACAGACCGCTGCAGCCGACCAAGCACAGACTGGCCAGTAGCAAGACCAGTGCTCGCAGGCTACTTGCCACCGGCGCGAACCTCCTCGCGCGCCTGCACGGTCGCCGCATAGACGCGCTCGGCCAGACGCGAGAACGGCAGGCTCTGAATCCACACCGTACCGGTGCCTTTGAGCGTGGTCAGCAAGATGCCTTCGCCGCCGAAGAGCATGCTCTTGAGGCCGCCGGCCAGAGCGATGTCGTAATCGATGCCACTGCTGAAGGCCACCAGGCAGCCGGTGTCCAGGCGCAGGGTTTCATTGTTCAGCTCCTTGCGGATCACCGTGCCGCCGGCATGCACGAAGGCCAGGCCATCGCCTTCGAGCTTCTGCAGAATGAAACCCTCGCCGCCGAAGAAGCCGGCGCCCAGACGTTTGGCGAAGCTGATACCGATGCTGGTGCCATGGGCGGCACAAAGGAAGGCGTCTTTCTGGCAGATCAAGCGCCCACCGATCTTGGCCAGGTCGATGGGCACCACGGTACCCGGATAAGGCGCGGCGAAGGCGACCCGCGCCTGGCGCTTGCCGGCATTGCTGAAGTGGGTCATGAACAGCGATTCGCCGGTGAGCATGCGTTTGCCAACGCTCCACAGCTTGCCCAGCAGGCCGCTGGACGAACCGTCACCCATGCGCGTTTCGAAGCGCACGCCGTCGGTCATGTAGTTCATCGCACCGGCCTCGGCGATCACCGTCTCGCCAGGATCGAGGATGATCTCCACCGATTGCGCCGACGCGCCGAGGATTTCGTATTCGAGCTGATGGCTGGGCACTTGCGGGTCTCCGGGGTGGGCCACGACGGTGTAAATCTGACGATGCGCTGCGCCGGCGGTGCGCGCGGCGCACCCTACCGGGCTGCGATCAAAGGATATTGGCGTAGTCCGCTTCGATGCGATCCAGGCTCAGATGGTTGAGGAAGTTGGAGAAGCACATCCAGGCCGACAGCGCGTTCATGTCCTGAAACTGCGGCGGCAGGTACTTGGGCGGCTGCACCAGGCCCTCGTCCACCAGTTTGCGCAGGGTGCGCATGTCTTCCAGGGTGGTCTTGCCGCAGAACAGCAGCGGAATCTGCTCCAGCTTGCCTTTGCGCACCGCCAGCTGGATGTAGTTGTAGATCAGGATGAAGCCCTTGAGGTACGACAGGTCCTTGGTGAACGGCAGGCCCGTCGGCAAGGAGCCGCGGAACACCCGACTGGCGTTGCTGTAGCCGCCTTCCAGGCCGTAGCCCTGCTCACGGAAGAACTCGAACACCTCGAGAAAATCCGCGCCCTCCTCGGCCATGTGGATGGCGCGAGTGCGGTTGGTCAGCTTGCGCAGGCGGGTCGGGTAGGAGGCGAAGGCGATCACTTCCATGAGAATGGCCAGACCTTCCTGGGTCACCGTCGATGAGGGCGGGCCCTTGGCCAGAAACGTGCAGATCGGCTGGTTGAGGCCGTTGAGCGTGGTGCCGACATGCACCAGACCTTCATGCACCTCCAGCGCCTTGACGTCACGCTCGTTGAAACGCGCATCGCTGCGGATCTTGATGTAGTCGGCGCCTGCCGCAGCATCGGCGAGAATGCCGTCGGACTCGAACACGCGAATGGTGTCGTCGCCGAACACCCCGGCCAGACGTTGCTGCAGGATGTTCACCGCATCACTGGCACCGAGGGTCTTGGCCTCGTCTTCCAGGTCACCACGCGCAGCGATATTGTTGAGATAGTCCGAGAGCATCAGGCCGAGGTCGGCCAGGGTCGGATCACCGGCATGAAAGGCGTCGGAGGCAGCGCCATACAGCTCCTGGCTGATCAGGCCGAAGTCCTCGGTACCACGCGCCTCGAGCATGCGGATGACCATGCGGTATTCCTTGCACATGCGCCGCATGATCTGCCCGACCGGGTTGAACTGGCCGAGTTGACGGGTGATGTCGCGCTCGATGTTCTGAAATTCCAGTTTCTTCGCGGCGGCATCGAAGGCCAGCGGCCGACTCAGGTAGTAGTCGCGATCGACGGCCGGTGGCTGCTTGCCCTTGGCCTTGAGAAAACCGTCACGGATGCCGTCGTCCCACTTCACCGCATCGAGTACACGGATGGGCGTTTGTGCTTCGACGATGCGGTCACTGAGGGCGCGGATACAGAGCTGATAGTCGTCCAGTTTCTGCTGGCTGTTCATTGCAGTTCCTACTCGGCGGCCCGCTGATAACGCGCCACCTCGACGAACAGGTCGGCATTGGCCGGGTCGTCGAGGTAAGCGAACACCTTGTCCAGCGGGCTGGTGATCAATGCGCCGTCCGCTTCGGGCATGGAAACGGTCTGCCCTTCCAGCAGGCCCTTTTCCATATCCTGGAGAATGCGGTCGGTGTCGAGGTTGTACAGCACCAGCTCGTTGTCCTTGGTCAACTCGAAACCGGCAATGGCGAAGTTGGCCCCCAGGCTCTTCGGCAGGCCCGCCGAGAGGTACCAGCGGCGGCCATGATGAGCGACGGTGAAACCGAACTCCTCGAAGCTGCTTTCGTTGTCCGCGCTGCCTTCATAGATACGCGCCAGGTAGAGGTTGGAGCCGGCACGGGTGATCTCCAGAAATAGCTGGTCACCCCACTCGTCCTGCCGGGTCCATTCGCCCAGCAGAGGTATCGGGGCAGCCTCGTTGGCCGGAATCGGGTCCTTGAAGGTGACCAGGCAACCACTCAACAGCAGGAAGGACAGGGCGACCAATGCGCGCCAGGCTTTCATTACGCTCTCCTTGTGAAGGCCGTTCGACCCGATGATCGACGGTTTACAACCCCAGAACCAGATTCATGTAGCGTTTAAGGATGGCCAGCATTCCTTGGCTGTCCAGGTGCTCTACACCGTCTAGCAGGCCCTGATACTCCATCCGCACGATGGCGGCCGTCAACAGCACGGCATCCTGTTCAGGCTGGCGCGAGCCCAGCACCTCGAAGAAGTGGGTGACACCCTGCTGCAGGATCTGCCGGTGCGCTCGCACCAGCTCGCGCAGTCGTGGATTGAGCAAGGCTTCCTGCTGGAATGCCTGCTCGGCGATCAGGTGATCACGGCGCTCACGCAACTGACGCTGCACGTACTGCACCGCCAGAGCGGCGATTTCGTCAGCCAATTGCCGACGCGCCTGCTCGCTGCCATCCAGGCGCCCGACCATCTCCTCCAGTACGCCCTGGGTACCGGCCCAGAATGCCGCCATCTGCGCAGCGCTGCGCTCGACGAACTGGGCGAAGGTATCGGTGATCAGGTCATCGATGTCCTTGAAATAGTAGGTCGTGGCCGACAAGGGTACCTGCGCCTCGGCCGCCACCGCACGATGGCGCACGGCGCGCACGCCATCGCGCACGATGATGCGCATGGCAGCATCGAGAATCGCCTGGCGGCGCTGCTCGCTGCCCTGACGACTGGCCTTGCGGCCCTGGTACTGGACGCTTTCGGCGACGGCATTGGCTGCCTGGGTGGCATTCGGGGACGCGGGCACGGAGCTCAAGATGGGTCGACCCTCTAGGTTCTAGTTATGACAGGGAGAGTAATGGCTTGGACGGGCAAGCAAAAGGCTCCGTTTCGCTTACAGCCCTGGCGACCGGTGAAATTGCCGTGAAAAGTGCAACGACAGGTAGCAAAAAGCCGCCCGAAGGCGGCTTTCTGTCTGGCATCAAGCCTGCGGACGCATATGCGGGAACAGGATGACGTCGCGGATCGACGGTGAGTTGGTCAGCAGCATCACCAGGCGGTCGATGCCGATGCCTTCACCAGCCGTCGGCGGCATGCCGTACTCCAGGGCGCGGACGAAGTCGGCGTCGTAGTGCATGGCTTCGTCATCACCGGCGTCCTTCTCGGCCACCTGGGCGAGGAAGCGCTCGGCCTGATCTTCGGCGTCATTGAGCTCGGAGTAGGCGTTGGCGATCTCACGACCACCGATGAACAGCTCGAAGCGGTCGGTGACGTTGGGATTGTCGTCGTTGCGACGCGCCAGTGGCGACACTTCGAACGGATACTCGGTGATGAAGTGCGGCTGCTCCAGCTTGCTCTCCACCAGCTCTTCGAAAATCATCACCTGCAGCTTGCCCAAGCCTTCGTGGCCGAGCACCTTGGCGCCGGCCTTCTTGGCGATGGCACGGGCCTTCTCGACGTCGTTCAAGTCAGCCTCGGTGATGTCCGGGTTGTACTTGAGGATGGAGTCGTACACCGACAGGCGCACGAACGGCTCGCCGAAGTGGAACACCTTGTCGCCATATGGCACGTCGGTGCTGCCCAGCACGGCCAGGGCCAGCTCGCGGAACAGCTCCTCGGTGAGGTCCATGTTGTCGCGGTAGTCGGCATAGGCCTGGTAGAACTCGAGCATGGTGAACTCGGGGTTGTGCCGGGTCGAGACGCCTTCGTTACGGAAGTTGCGGTTGATTTCGAACACTTTCTCGAAGCCACCGACCACCAGACGCTTGAGGTACAGCTCCGGGGCGATACGCAGGAACATGGCCATGTCCAGCGCGTTGTGGTGGGTCTCGAACGGCTTGGCCGCAGCGCCGCCGGGGATGGTCTGCAGCATCGGGGTTTCCACTTCAAGGAAACCGCGCTCGTTGAGGAAACGACGGATGTGCGCGATCACTTGCGAACGTACGCGGAAGGTGTGGCGCACTTCCTCGTTGACGATCAGGTCGACATAGCGCTGGCGGTAGCGCTGCTCGGTGTCGGTCAGGCCATGGTGCTTGTCCGGCAGCGGGCGCAGCGACTTGGTCAGCAGGCGCACGTTCTGCATGTCGACGTACAGGTCGCCCTTGCCCGAGCGGGCCAGCGTGCCCTCGGCAGCGATGATGTCGCCCAGGTCGAAGTGCTTGACCGCTTCCAGTTGCTCGGCCGGCAGGGTCTTGCGGTTGACGTAGACCTGCAGGCGCCCGGAGGTATCCTGGATGACCATGAAGGCGCCACGGTTGAGCATGATGCGCCCGGCCACCTTGACCGGGATGGCGGCGGCTTCCAGCTCTTCCTTGCTCTTGCCCTCGTACTGTTTCTGCAGGTCGGCGCACAGGCGGTCGCGGCGGAAATCGTTGGGGAAGGCAATGCCCTGCTCACGGACGGCAGCAAGCTTTTCCTTGCGCTGGGCAATCAGCTTGTTTTCTTCCTGTTGCAGTTCGTTGTGGTCGAGTTGTTGGTCGCTCATGGTCGCTTTTTCTGCCTGGCGTGTCGTACAAGATTTTGAGCAGGCGCCGGCAAGCCGGCTCCCACGGATTGGTTACTGGGCTTACAGGCCCTGCTTGAGGCTGGCCTCGAGGTAGCCGTCGAGGTCGCCATCAAGGACTTTCTGGCAATCGCTACGCTCGACGCCGGTACGCAGGTCCTTGATGCGCGAGTCATCGAGCACGTAGGAGCGGATCTGATGCCCCCAGCCGATATCCGACTTGCTGTCTTCCAGCGCCTGCGAAGCCGCGTTGCGCTTTTGCATCTCCAGCTCGTACAACTTGGCCCGCAGCATTTTCATGGCGGTGTCCTTGTTGGCGTGCTGGGAGCGTTCGTTCTGGCAGGCGACCACGGTGTTGGTCGGCACATGGGTGATACGCACCGCCGAGTCGGTGGTGTTGACGTGCTGACCACCAGCGCCGGAGGAGCGGTAGGTGTCGATGCGCAGGTCGGACGGGTTGATGTCGATCTCGACCTTGTCGTCGATCTCGGGCGATACGAACACTGCCGAGAACGAGGTGTGGCGACGCGCGCCGGAGTCGAACGGGCTCTTGCGCACCAGGCGGTGCACGCCGATCTCGGTGCGCAGCCAGCCGAAGGCATACTCGCCCTTGATGTGCACGGTGGCGCCCTTGATACCGGCGACTTCACCCTCGGACAGTTCGATGATGGTGGCGTCGAAGCCGCGCTTGTCGGCCCAGCGCAGGTACATACGCAGCAGGATGTTGGCCCAGTCCTGCGCTTCCGTACCGCCGGAGCCGGCCTGGATATCCAGGTAGCAGTTGTTCGGGTCCATCTCGCCGCTGAACATGCGGCGGAATTCCAGCTTCTCGAGGATTTCGCGCAGGCGCTCGACTTCGGCGGCGATGTCGTTCACCGCGCCTTCGTCGTTTTCTTCGGCAGCCATTTCCAGCAGATCTTTGGAATCAGTCAGGCTGCCGGTGAGGTCGTCGATGGTTTCGACGATCTGCGCCAGCATGGCGCGCTCACGGCCCAGGGCTTGCGCGTACTCGGGCTTGTTCCAGACGCTGGCGTCTTCCAGCTCGCGGTTTACTTCGACCAGACGATCATGCTTGTGATCGTAGTCAAAGATACCCCCGAATTGACTGGGTTCGCTCGGACAGGTCCTTGATGCTGTTGAGGATCGGATTGATTTCCATGGTGGGCAGCACTCTCGGGCAAAAGACGCGAAACGGCTCAATCCGGCTCACCCGGGCGGCTGATGCGCTGCCCTGGCCGAGCACGGCAAGAGCCGTGACCGCAAAGTTTCTGAAAAGCCGGCGAGTATACCCGACTCGAAGCCCCCTGGCAGCCCGCTGGCTGACCGGCGGGGCGCGCTCAGAACTTCAGGCTCAGGCGTGCGGCCAAGGCGTTGTCGCGCGCGTCTTCGGCATAGTGGCCCGCATAGGTCAGGCCCAGGTAGAGACTGCGGCTGAGTTCATGATCCAGGCTCAGGTCAAGACGCAGGCTGCTGCGCTCGAACTCACGACTGTGCATTTGCTGGAGTACGCCCTGGCCGTCGACCGCCTCGTCACGCAAGCGGTCGCTGCCCAGGTTCTGCCGCAGCGCCAGACTGGCACGCCCTACCCACTTGCGCTGCTGCCAATACCAGGGCGCGGCCAGGCGCCAGCCAAGCGTCAGGTAACCAGCCTGCTCGTACGCTGCCGCCAGGCGCAGTCCGTCGAAACGCCGGGCGTCGGCATCCAGATGCACTAACGCCAGGCCGGCAAATGGCTCCAAGGTGAAATCGCGATAGTCCATGGCGTAACTGCTTTCGCCAAACAGCTGCCAACTGCGCGCGTTATCGCGCCGTTCCAGCTCGTGCCAGCCGTGCAGCAACCCGAGCCGAAACCCTAACTGGTTGTATACCCGAGTCGCGGCGTAGACCCCAAGGTAACGGCTATCGGTGCGGCCATGACCCTGATCATGATCCAGCCGGGCACGCGTCACTCCACCCAGCACACCGCCGATCCACTGTCCGCCCAGCGCACGATCCATCCCCATCAGCAGCCCCTCGCCGCGGCGCTCGAGGCCGGCGTCGCCCCAGCTCCCCTGGATGCCGTAAGTACGCGACCACAGCGGCCACTCGCCGGCCTCAGGCGCCGCCTCGCGAAAGGCGAAGCGCACCTGCTGCAGACGATCCAGGGCTGCCTCACGCGGCAACCTACTGTCCTCCAGGAGCAAGGCGCGCTGGTCCAACGCCAGGTCGCCAGCTACAACACCCGTGGCGACCTGCAGCAAGCCCAACCCGATCAGCACTCCACGCAGAGCCATGTTCGCCTCCATTCATCGACGCCCAATGCTAGCAGAGCACACCTGTCGCCTCGCCCGCCAAGGCACTTCGAATCGAGCGGTCACGCGCTCACCCCGCAACCAGGCTCGCGCTGCGGCACCATGCTTATCGCCGCTCGCGCATCGGCGGCGATCATCTGCGCGGCCTTCTCCGCGATCATCAGCACCGGCGAGCAGGTATTGCCCGAGGTGATGCTCGGCATGATCGACGCGTCGACCACACGCAGCCCGGCGATGCCATGTACGCGCAGACGGGCATCGACCACCGCTTCACGGCCCTGGCCCATGGCGCAGGTGCCGACCGGGTGGAAGATGGTAGTGCCGATCTCGCCCGCAGCGCGCTGCAGGTCTTCCTCGCTCTGGTACTGCGGCCCCGGCTTGTATTCCTCGGGCCTGTAGCCGACCAGGGCGGGCGCGGCGACGATGCGCCGGGTCAGGCGAATGGCGTCTGCAGCCACCTGTAGATCCCGCTCGTCACTGAGGTAGTTGGGGCGTATCAGCGGGGCTACGCTGGCATCGACGGAGGCAATCTGAACGCTGCCGCGGCTGGTCGGGCGCAGGTTGCATACCGATGCGGTGAAGGCCGGGAAATCGTGCAAGGGCTCGCCAAAGCGCTCCAGCGACAATGGCTGCACGTGATACTGCAGGTTGGCGCGCACCTGGCCGGGGTCGGACTTGGCGAAGGCACCAAGCTGGCTGGGTGCCATGGACAGCGGCCCGCTGCGCCTGAGCAGGTACTCCAGGCCCATGCCCAGCTTGCCCCAAGGCGTGGCCGCAATGCGGTTGAGCGTCTTCACGCCCTCGACGCGGTAGATCAAACGCAGTTGCAGGTGATCCTGCAGGTTCTCACCGACACCTGGCAGCTCGTGCCTGACGCCGATGCCCAGGCGGTCGAGCAGCGGCCGAGGGCCGATGCCGGAACGCTGCAGCAAGGCCGGTGAACCGATGGCGCCGGCACACAGGATGATCTCGCGGCGTGCCGCCACCCGCAGCGCCCGCCCCTGGCTGCGCAGATGCAGCACACGGGCGCGACCGCCCTCCAGCTCCAGCCGTTCGGCTTCGGCGCCGGTCAGCACCTGCAGATTGGGGCGCCGGCGAATATCGCGCAGAAAGGCCTTGGAGGCATTCCAGCGCACGCCGCGCTTCTGGTTGACCTGAAAGTAGCTGCAGCCTTCGTTGTCACCGCCGTTGAAGTCATCGACGCTGGCGATACCGCTCTGCGCCGCCGCCTCACGGAAGGCTTCGAGAATCTCCCACGACAGACGCTGGCGCTCGACCCGCCACTCGCCGTCGCCACCGTGCCATTCGCTGGCGCCGGCAAAATGATTCTCCGAGCGTTTGAACAGCGGCAACACATCACGCCAGGCCCAACCGGGATTGCCCGCCGCAGCCCAGCCATCGTAGTCCGCGGCCTGGCCACGCATGTAGATCATGCCGTTGATCGAGGAGCTGCCGCCGAGCACGCGGCCACGCGGGTATTTCAACGAGCGGCCATGCAGACCTGGATCGACCTCGGTGCTGTAACACCAGTCGGTACGCGGATTGCCGATGCAGTAGAGGTAGCCGACCGGGATATGAATCCAGGGATAGTTGTCGCGCCCGCCCGCCTCGATCAGTAGCACGCTGACGCCAGGGTCTGCAGAAAGCCGGTTGGCCAACAGGCAACCGGCTGGGCCGGCGCCAACGATCAGGTAGTCGTATGCGTCCTGTGGCAGTTGCGACATAAGCATCCTCGCGTGTCGTTCTTGTCATTGGCCAACAGCCTAAAACAAGCCGGGGGCGAGGATGAATGATCTTTTGGTCTGACGTAGCGGCTGAATGTACGCCCATCGGCTGGCAGCTATGGTGAAGCACCCGCGCTCTGCGCTTTACTTGTAGGCATTCCTGCCCGAGCCCGTCCGCGATGCCACCAGCGCCTGCACGCAAGCCACACACGCCGCTTCCTGCCATTTCGCAACAGCGTGGCTGGCTACGCTGGCTTCCGGGCCTGCAAACGCTCAGGGACTATCGCCTGGCCTGGCTACCCAAGGACATTGCCGCCGGCCTGGTGCTGACCACCATGCTGGTACCGGTGGGCATTGCCTATGCCGAGGCTTCCGGCGTGCCCGGCATCTATGGCCTGTACGCGACCATCGTGCCGCTGCTGGCTTACGCCCTGTTCGGCCCCAGCCGTATTCTCGTGCTCGGCCCGGACTCGGCCTTGGCAGCACTGATTCTCGCCGTGGTGCTGCCACTCTCCGGCGGCGACCCGATGCGCGCGGTGACCCTGGCCAGCATGATGGCCGTGGTGGCCGGCCTCACCTGCCTGATAGCCGGACTGCTGCGCCTGGGGTTCATCACCGAATTGCTGTCCAAGCCCATTCGCTATGGCTACATGAACGGTATTGCGCTGAGCGTGCTGATCAGCCAGGCGCCCAAGTTGTTCGGCTTTAGCATCGACAGCCAGGGTCCGCTCAGCGACCTATGGGCCATCGCCAGCGCGCTGATCGAGGGCCAGGCCCACCTCTACAGCCTGCTCGTCGGCGCCGGCACCCTGGCCTTGATCCTGCTGCTGAGCCGCTTCCGGCAATTGCCTGGCATCCTCATCGCCGTGACCCTGGCAACCCTGGCGGTGGCCCTGTTCGAGCTCGATAGCCAGGGCGTACAGGTGCTCGGCGAGCTGCCCCAGGGGCTGCCCAGTTTCACCCTGCCCTGGCTCAGCGGTGTCGATCTGGCCAGCGTGGTACTGGGCGGTATCGCCGTCGCCCTGGTCGCGTTCGCCGACACCAGCGTGCTGTCGCGCACCTACGCAGCCCGTACCGGACGCCCAGTAGCCCCCAATCAGGAGCTGGTCGCCCTTGGCGCGGCGAACCTGGCCGGTGGTTTGTTTCAGGGTTTTCCCATCAGTAGCAGCGCCTCACGCACGCCGGTCGCCGAAGCGGCAGGCGCGATGACCCAGGTCGCCGGTATCGTCGGCGCCCTCAGCGTTGCCCTGCTGCTGGTGCTGGCCCCGGATCTGATGCAGTACCTGCCCACCAGTGCGCTGGCCGCGGTGGTGATTGCCGCTGTCATCGGCCTGTTCGTGGTCACCGACCTGCGGCGCATCTTCCGCGTGCAGCAATGGGAGTTCTGGCTGTCGATGGCCTGCTTCGCCGGCGTGCTGACCTTCGGCGTGATTCCCGGCATCGGCATTGCCGTGGTGCTGGCGGTGATCGAGTTTCTCTGGGATGGCTGGCGCCCGTACTACACCGTTCTCGGCCAGGTAGAGGGCGTCCGCGGTTTCCACGACATCAAGCGACACCCCGATGCACGGCAGATACCCGGCCTGCTGCTGTTTCGCTGGGACGCGCCGCTGTTCTTCGCCAATGCCGAGCTCTTCCAGCAATGCCTGCTGCAGGCGCTGGAAAAAGCCCCGGCGCCAGTGCGCCGCGTGGTGATCGCCGCCGAACCGGTTACCAGCATCGACGTGACCTCTGCCGACATGCTCGGCGACCTGGAACGAATGCTGGCGGAAGCCGGCATCGAACTGCACTTCGCCGAGGTCAAGGGGCCGCTCAAGGACAAGCTGCGGCGCTTCGGGTTACTGCACGACGATCAGCCAAGGCACCTGCAACCAACGGTTAGCGCGGCCGTCGAAGCCTACCTGAGCGATCATGCTGATGAGGCGATGCCGGGCTATGCCCGGCATGCGGACTGAAACGAGAAGACGACTCAGACACCGGCCGGCAGCGAGCGCACCTGGGTTTCCAGCTCCGCCTTCAGCTCCTGCGGCAGCTTCAACTGACGCGCCAGCTCTTCGAGGTAGGCGCGCTCCATGAAGTGCTCTTCGTCGACCATCAGCACGCTGGCCAGGTACATTTCCGCCGCCATTTCCGTGGTCGCCGCGGCGCGCGCCACGTCGGCCGGGTCCAGCGGTTTGTTCAGTTCGGTGTGCAGCCAGCTCCGCAGTTCGGCGTCCTGCGCCAGCTTGCCCAGTTCCTCTTCGATCAACTGACGCTCACGCTCGTCGACATGACCATCGGCCTTGGCTGCCGCTACCAGCGCCTTGAGAATGGCGCGGCTGTGTTGCTCGACTTGCGGTGCAGGCAAACGATCCAGGGTTTGCGGTTCGACCGGCTGCACGCCGCCCTGCTGGGCTTGCTGCGCCTGCCAGTTGCCGTAAGCCTTGTACGCCATCACACCCAGGGCAGCCAGGCCGCCATAGGTCAGTGCCTTACCGCCCATCTTGCGCGCTTTCTTGTTGCCCAGCAGCAGGCCGACCGCACCGGCCGCCAGCGCGCCGCCCCCCGCACCCGAGAGCAGGCTGCCCAGGCCTCCACCAGAGAGCAGGCCACCCAAACTGCCTGCCTGCTGCCCCTGGGTGTTCTTCGCCGCTGGCTTCTGCATGGCCTGCTGGCCGGCCTTGAGCAGTTGGTCGAGCAGATTGCTGGTGTTCATCGCGAACTCTCCTGAAAAATAGGCACCGGTGCATCCGACCCTGGATAACACAGGGAAATTCCGCATGCCCCTCAACCGACATCGGTTGTATTGACGAGCGTTTCTAGCAGAGTTCGCCCCAGCCAGCCGGACATATTGGTAACGCCGAATTTCATTGCAGCCGCAATCAACGCGGAGCGATATGCGCCACCATCAGTTGCACGGTTTCATTGCCACGAAACTCGTTGAGGTCGAGTTTGTACGCCACTTCGGCCCAGCGTAGCGTCGGGTTGGGCCAGACCTCGCGATCGATGTTGAAGGCGATGCCGTCGAGTTGCACGCTGCCGCACTCGGTCTTGAGCACCAGTTTCAGGTGACGCTCACCGACGATGCGCTGATTGACGATCTGGAACACGCCATGAAATAGCGGCTCGGGAAAGTGCTGGCCCCAGGGGCCGGCGTTGCGCAGGGCGCGGGCCAGTTCCAGGTGGAACTCGGTGGCATCGAGCTGGCCGTCGGACAGCAGGCGACCGGTCAGGTCGTCTTCGCACAGCTGACGCCGCACCTCGGCGTCGAAGGCGACGGCGAACGCGCCGAAATTTTCCTGCGGCAGCGACAGCCCGGCGGCCATGGCATGCCCGCCAAACTTGCTGATCAGCCCCGGATGCTTGGCCGCCACGGCATCCAGCGCATCACGGATATGCAGCCCCGGCACCGAACGCGCCGAGCCCTTGAGCAGGCCGTCACCGGCATCGGCGAAGGCAATGGCCGGGCGGTGGTAACGCTCCTTCAGGCGCGAGGCGAGGATGCCGATCACGCCCTGGTGCCAGTCCGGCTCGAACAGGCACAGGCCGAACGGCATGTCCGCCACCGGCAGATCCTTGAGCTGAGCCAGCGCCTCACGCTGCATGCCCTGCTCGATGGCCTTGCGGTCCTGGTTGAGCTGGTCGAGTTGCACCGCCATGTCGCGAGCCAGGGCCTCGTCGTCGCAGAGCAGGCATTCGATCCCCAGGCTCATGTCGTCCAGGCGCCCCGCTGCGTTCAGCCGTGGGCCGAGGATGAACCCCAGATCAGTGGAGGTGATACGCCGATGGTCGCGCCCGGCGACTTCGAGAATTGCGCGTAAACCCGGTCGCGCCCGCCCGGCACGAATGCGCGCCAGGCCCTGATGCACCAGGATGCGGTTGTTGGCATCCAGCGGCACCACGTCGGCGACGCTACCTAGTGCCACCAGGTCGAGCAGCTCACCCAGATTGGGCTCCGCACGGCTGGCGAACCAGCCGCTGTCGCGCAGCCGCGCACGCAGCGCCAGCAGCACGTAGAACATCACGCCGACGCCGGCCATGGCCTTGCTGGGGAAGTCGCAGCCTGGCTGGTTCGGGTTGACGATAGCATCAGCGGCCGGCAGTTCCGGCCCTGGCAGGTGGTGATCGGTAACCAGCACCGTCAACCCGGCGGCCTTGGCCGCCGCCACGCCGTCGACGCTGGAAATGCCGTTGTCGACGGTCAGCAGCAGATCAGGCTGGCGTTCGAGGGCCACGGCGACGATCTCCGGGGTCAGGCCATAGCCGTACTCGAAGCGGTTCGGTACCAGGTAATCGACATGCGCCGCACCGAGTAGGCGCAGGCCGAGCACGCCGACCGAACTGGCGGTGGCGCCGTCGGCATCGAAGTCGCCGACGATAAGGATGCGCTGGCGCTGCGCCAGCGCCTCGACCAGCAACTCGACCGCCGCGTCGATGCCCTTGAGCTGCTGATACGGGATCAACCGCGCCAGGCCCTTGTCCAGTTCCTCGGCGGACTGCACGCCACGGGCGGCGTAGAGACGGGTCAGCAAAGGCGGCAGGCTGCCCAGATCAGGCAGTTGGGCGGGTAAGGGACGGGCTTCGATACGCATGGGCAGGGTGTCGCTTTTTCAGATGGTACGGGTTGTCTCCCCTCTCCCGCTTGCGGGAGAGGGGCCGGGGGAGAGGGTCTTCTTCCCGGCAACATGATGCAAACCTGATCTACCCTCTCCCCAGCCCTCTCCCATGAATGGGAGAGGGAGCGAATGGCGCCTAAGGCTTCAACGCTCGCCAGCCAGCCACTCAATGGGGATCTCGTGCTGACCACGCTCGTCGGTGACGAACAGCTCGCCATCACTGATCATCACGCTCCAGTTCAGCGAACGCGGCATGTCCAGCGCCAGGTCGGCCAGAGCCTCCTGGCCGAGAGCGACCACGTTGATGTTCTTCAGGCTGCGCACCGGGTCGAGGCACTTGGTCTGCCATACGCGCAGGTTGCCATAGGCCACCAGGCTGAACTTCTCGGTACGCCGCGAGCACCAGGTGATGCGCTCACTGTCGGGCTGACCCACTTCGATCCAGTGCAGCACGCGATCGTCCAGGCTCTTTTCCCACAGCGCCGGCTCGTCGACGTCCGACAGGCCGCGACCGAACGCCAGTTGCTCGTGGTAGAACAGCGCATAGGCAATCAGCCGCGCGGCCAGGCGCTCTTCGGTCTCGGACGGGTGGCGAGCGACGGTGAAACGCAGGTTTTCGTAAACGCTGCGATCCATGTCGGTGAGGTTCATGTCGATCTTGTAGGTGGTCGATGGCAGGGCCATGGCGGGCTTCTTGACTGGTCGAAAGAGCGCAAGTCTAACGCGAAAGCATGGCCCCCGCCGACCTTCAACAGGTCATACGGCAGATCCTCAGTTGCTCATCGGTGTAGTCGATGATCGCCTGCAGGCTGCTCAGATCGAGGTGCAAACGGCAGTAATGCTCGCCATGCCGCCAGGCCAGCAGCAGTTGGTCGTCAGCCGCATAGTTCTGCTCGAAACGCCCCTCGAAAGCCGGATGCTGGCAACGAAAGCGCATCAGCGCCAGCAAGCGCTGCACCAGTGGCTGCTGCAATGCCTGCTCGGCCTCCTCAAGGCTGTAGTAATGGCGATTGACGTCGCGCGCCTCGCCGGTCTGCTCGAGCAGGTCGAAGTCGTTGCAGCCAGCTAACAGGCCAACGTAGTAAACCTGCGGGATACCGGGCGCGAAGAACTGGATGGCACGCGCGGCAATGTAGGCCTCGTCATTGCGCATCAAGGCCTCGTAGAAGGTGCAGGTGAGCTGATAGATGGCCCCAACGCTATGCACGTTCACTGCCGAGCGACGCATGATGGGGTCGGCGCTGCGTGTCGAGACCTCGTCGATCAGGTACTGGATCTGCGCCTCGGGCAGCATGCCTTCGACATCCGGAATGCAGATGCCGTCATGGGTATCGAGCACGGTGATCTGGTTACGCGGGCACATGCGCAACCAGTTCTTCAGGTAGCGACTGCTGCCACTGAGCAATGCGTGCAATACCAGCGGCGGCAGGGCGAAGCCGTAGGGGCGCATCTGCCGCCGTGAGATGGCGTACTGGTAGCTGATATGGTCATGCACCTCCGGCAGCATCTCGGCCTCGTACTTGGCCCCGGTTTCGCGGAACCACTCGAGGATGCGGTACACGTTCGGCTCCACCAGAAAGCAGCTGGTGCCGATACGCTTGGTGGTGTAGCCGAAGGCATCCAGGCGAAACAGCTTGACCCCGCGCGCCGCGAGAAAGGCCATGTACTGCTCCATCAACTGGTAGGTTTTCGGCGAGTCGTAATTGAGGTCGATCTGTCGCTCGGTGAAGGTGCACCAAACCCGACAGGTCTCACCGTTGGCCAGCCGCACCTCGCGAAACGGCTCCTTTTCCTTGCGGATATGAATCTTGGCCAGGTCGTCGTGAGTGATTTCGCCGAAGCTGTCTACCTGCACGAAAAGATCCGCGTAGGGCGAGTCCTGACCATGTGCAATGAAATCGAGAAACTCCGGCGACTCGTCGGCGATATGGCTGATCACCAGATCGACGCACAGGTCGAAGCGCGCGGAGATGCGCTCGACATCCGCCCAGTCGCCGTAGCGCGGATCCACCTCCATGTGGGTGAGCGGCGAGAAGCCACCATCGGCATTGGACGGATACAGCGGCAGGATATGCACCCCGCCAAGGGCGTCACCCAGATGCCGATCCAACAGCTGGTAAAGCTCCCCCAGGTTACGTCCCAGGCGGTCGGGATAGGTGATCAGTTGAACAGCGTTGCGCAGCGCCATAAGCCCCCCGGCATATTGATGGTCTACTAAGGCCTGCGCCACGACGTCAGAGTCGCGCCAGCACCGCCTGCAACGCCTGCTCTGGTGCCTCACGCCATAGACCGTAGCTCAGCGGCAAGGTCTCCAGGCCGGCGCGCGCCAGCACCAGGTAGCGCTCCAGTTCGAGAAAGCCTTCGCCCTCCCCCGGAAAGCCGATCAGGTCAATGGCCAGGCACTTGTCGCCGCGGCGACAGAATAGATCCAGCACCTGCCCGGCCAGCGGATAGTGACTCCACACGCTGACGCCCTGACTTTCGAGCGCCTGACACAAGTTCTGGCGGGTGTCCTGCACGGCTCCCGCCTGCCAACTGACACCAGGTTTCTGCAGGAATTCCAGATAGCGGCGCAACAGATGCGTAGCGGACAGCTGTCGCTCGTCACCACTGAACAGCAGCACCTGGCGCTCACGGGCGCGAGTGATGGCGACGTTGAACAGATCGGCACGATTCAGGTAGTTCGCCGCCTGGCTCGATTCGCGGTCGATGGCGAAGCTGAGGATCATCAGGTCGCGCTCCTCGCCCTGAAAGCCGTAAGGCGTATCCACCAACAGGCGGAACTCGCGCAATTGCTCCAGCGGCAACGTTGCGCCGATGCGCAAGCGGATACGCTCGACCTGATCGCGAAACGGCGACAGCACGCCGATGCTGGGTTTAAGCGGGCTACTCTGGTACTCGGCCAAATGCGCGGTGATCAGCTCCAGTACCCGCTCCACTTCCGCCTCGTTGGCACCGTTGCGCCCACGCTGGCCCTCGATGCGCAGCAGTTGCAGGCTGTCGCAGGCATCAAGGCCGGGCCGCTCCTTCATCACGCGCAAGCGCTGGTCGTAGAACAGCTCGTTACTGAAGCGAATCAGCGCCGGACGACTACGAAAATGCTCGTCGAGAAAGCCCACCGCCTCCTGGCTGGCCAGTTGCAGGCCGACCAGATCCAGCACGCTGTTGTCGCGGTAGCTCCAGGCTTCGCGCTCTTCGGCCTGCAGGCCGGCGCGCTGCAGCAGTTGCGTCTCGCGCACGCGGGAGAGAAAGGAGATATGTCGCAACTGGCGCGCATCGCCGGTGACCACCGCGCGCTTGCAGCGCTGGAAAGCCGGTAGCGCCGAAGCGATGTCGCACTGCGTCGCCTCATCCATCACCATCACGTCGAACAGTTCCGCACGCAGCGGCAGCAGGCGGTGCAGCTCGTCCAGGGTCACCACCCAGATCGGGAAGGCAGCCAGCAGGCGCGCCGGGTCGATATCCTCGAACAAGGCCAGTTGACGCTGTGAGTTGCGCGCGCGGATGGCCTGGTTGTAACGCACGAACAGCGCGCGATCGCTGACCAGCAGGCGCTTGAGATTCAGGGCGCGATGACTGTTGAGGTGCTCACGACTGAGAAGCTGGCGGCGCTGCTGGCAATCACGCAGTTCATCCAGCAATGCCCAGGGGCGCACACTGCTGCCAATACGCTTGCGCACCCAGGGCACCTGCAACCAGCGCTGCCAGAAGGCCAGGCTGCCACGTTCGGCGCGCAGCAACAGGCGGCTCCAGCGCACAGCCTGCTCGCAGCGCTTGCGAAAATCTGCTGACAGGCGCCGCTCGGCCTGAGTCAGCACGTCCAGCTCGCTGCGCTGGCGCTCTTCGGCCTGTTCCGACACCCATTCGAATTCGCCCTGTAGCAACCGCTCCATACGCTCGCGCAAGGCCTGGCGCAGGCTCTGCCCATCGCCTTCGAGCACACCGTCGCGCAGGCCGAAATCCTCGCGCAACTTGTGCGCGATCACGCGTACCGCCTGGGCGCTGCGGCTGACCAGCAGCACACTTTCACCCTGCAGATAGCGATCCAGCGCCAGCGCCGCCAGGCTGTAGCTCTTGCCGGTACCGGGCGGGCCGGAAATCTGGCTCAGCGGATAGCTTGCGGCATTGGCCAGCGCCTGGCACTGGGCCGAGCTGAGTTGCGCCGGCAAACGCTGCGGTGTACTGGCCGAGCCCGCGGTCTGGACAGAGGGTGTTTCGCCCAACAGTTGCAACAAGGCGGGCGACAGGCGCTCGGTGTCCTGCAGCAGTTGCAGCTCATGGGCGATGCCACGGCTTCCGCTGCCGCGCGGCACCAGCGCGACGAAGGCACCGGCCTGCAGCGACAAACTGCGACGACGCTGGGCCTTGGCCAACGTCTCGACATCTGCCAGGTGCGGGAACCCCGCAGCCTCACTGACCTCGCGCACCCGCATATTGCGCGCCACCCAGGCCAGCAACTGGCCCAGGGAGGCGGCGTCCAGCGTGCCTGTCGGCAGCGGCAGACCATCGAGGTTGGCGTTGCCGCTTTCATCGAACAGACGGCGCAGCAGACGCCAGTTGCCATGCACCTGCTGCGGGTCGATGGCGAGCAAGTAGCTCTGTCCGTCCGCCGTCGGTTGCAGGCTCGCCTCGTAATAGAACAGCGGGCCGCAGATCGTCTGCGAACCACCGCTCTCCAGTTGCAGCCGTCCACAGATCGGCAGCACGCCGTAGACCAGTTGCAGCTCACGTTGATACAGCGCCTGCGCCTCGGCCAGCGCACGCCCCAGCTCGGCCGACAACGGCAAAAGCGGTATGCCGCCGCTGGCCAGTTCCTCACGCCCATCGAGCCAGGCCCAGCGATTGGCGGGCAGCTTGCCGAGGTTGTCCAGATCCAGGTCGCGGCTGTCGGCCAGGTAGCAGCTGCGATAGAAACCGAGGAGCTGGCGGGCGTGAGGGTGATCCATCAGTTACCTGCGTAACGCGCCCAGAGCGCGTCGAATTCACGACCGTAGGCTGCCACCAGTTGCGGATGGTCGATCACCAGCAGGTTTTCCTCGTTGCTGGTGGTGGCGCTGCGCGTCCAGTTGAAGCTGCCGTTGAGCAGCAGGCGACCATCGAACAGGGCGAATTTGTGGTGCATGTGATAAGGCCCGGCGTCGATGCGCAGCGGCACCCCCTTGTCACGCAGCCACTGGATATCGCTGCCGACATCGAACTGTTTTTCGTTGTCGGTGATCACCCGCACGGCGATGCCGCGCTCATGACAGGCCAGCACTTCTTCGCTGAGTTGATCGTCGGAGATGGTGTAGACGCAGATATCCACGCTCTTTCGCGCCTGGCGGCACAGCTCGCGGATCTTGCGCCGGCAGCTCTCACCCGGACTGAAGTGAGCGCTGGCATGCTCCACGCGCGGCGCGCTGCCAACGCTGTCGAGGGTCTTGATCACCTGCTCCAGCCATTTCAGCGCAGGCTCGACGTTCTCCGGCTCACGCATCAGTTCACGGGCCAGGGCGAAGGCACGGTTGCGCATGAAGCGCACCTGATCCTGATTCAACTCGCTGCCCAGCTGGCGCAGTTCGTCACGTTCCTCATTGCTCAGGCGCAGGTCGGCCAGGCTGTCACGCAGTTGCTGGTCGAGGCGATTGAAATCCATTTAAAGTCCCTTTTAACGATATTTACGACGGCTCAGCGCGGCATAGAGAACTCCGCAGAAAGCTCCCGCCAGGTGGTATTCGAAGGAAACGCCGGCACGCGGTAACAGGCCGAAGAACCAGCCGCCGTAGAGGAAGAACACCAGCACGGCCAACAACAGGTCGAGCAGGCTGCGCTCGAACCAGGCGCGCGCCAGCAATAACCCCCAGAAACCGAACAGCCAGCCACTGGCGCCGACGTGCAGGCCGGTGCGGCCGAACAGCCAGACCAGTACACCGCTGCCAACGATGATAAAAGCACTGGAAAAATAGAAATCACGCCGCGAGCGCAGCAGCACCAGGCTACCGAGCACCAGCAGGCCGCTCAGATTGCTGAGCAGATGCGCCCAACTGCCATGCAACCAGGGCGCGAGGAGGATGCCGGGCAACGCCTCGATATGCCGGGGCACCAGGCCCCAGAGATTCAAGGTGCCGCCCAGGGCGCCATTGACCACCTGCACCAGCAACATCGCGCCGCTGATCAATATCAGCGGGCGCAACTCAACCAGCCAGCCTCGCCTCACGGCGCCTCGTCGTCCGCGGCGTCGCTGCGCTGCTCGTGCCCGAGTAGCGCGCCGAGATCGCGCAATTGGGTGGAGATTTCCAGCATGCGGTTGTGGGTACGCAAATCGATGTCGATTTTCTTGTCCATCGCCTTGATCAGCGGCAGGAAGCTGTTCTCCAGGCTATCGGCCAGGCTTTCCAGCAATTTTTGCGTGCCCTGCTGCGGCGGCGCAACCACCTCTACCTGCGGGCGCAGCTTGCCAAGGTTGTCCAATCCAGCCAGCAACTGTTCCCATGGAATGCTCGGCGTCTCGCTGGCCGACTTGCCAGCGCCCAGGCCACGCACGCTCTCGACCAGATCGTTGAGCTGCGCCACCACACGGCCACCAACGTCCGTATCGCTGCCGCCCATGGCCTTGTTGCGCATGAAGTCGCGCTTGATCTGCGCCCAGCGCTCGGCCTGCTCGGGCGTCATGTTGCCACGCAGTTCGGCGAGCTTGAGCAGGTTTTCCTCGGCACCGGTGGTGAGCAGCTGCGACTCGCCCTGATAGTGGTCGGCGATCAGTTGCAGCAACTCGGCATCGTTCATCACCGAACTGATCTTCTCGGCCATCTTGTTCATGTTGCGGTAGCTGCCCTGCAGCTTGAACGGCGGTTCGGTGCGGTAGCTGTCGGCCTGCGCGGCGCTGACGATGTATTGCTGGTTGACCCGGCCGACCACATCGCGAATCTGCATCAGGCGCTGCAGGGTCGAGGTGATCTCGTTGATCTCGGCGGCGCTGTAGGTGTGGCTCAGCTCGTTGGCGGAGAACGGCTTGCCCTCGGCCTTGGCGACGAAGCGGTAGACGTCGGCCATGTCGCGGGTGGCCAGCGGTGCCAGCACCGGGTTGGAGGTCAGGCTGTTCTCGATGTAGGACAGCGCGAAGGCTTCCTGCATGCCGCCCAGGGTGTCGCCCAGGTTGTAGATGTCAGCACGGTTGGCAAGCATGTCGGGGATCTTGAACACGTCGCCGGACTCGGTGTACGGGTTGCCGCTCATCACCACGCAGAACTTCTTGCCGCGCATGTCGTAGGTCTTGGTCTTGCCCTTCCACACACCCTCGATGCGCCGGGTGCCGTCACAGAGCGAGATGAACTTCTGCAGGAACTCGGGGTGGGTGTGCTGAATGTCGTCGACATAGAGCATCACGTTGTTACCCATCTCCAGCGCCAGGTTGAGCTTTTCCAGCTCCTGGCGCGAGGTAGCGTCCGGCGCCTGCGCCGGGTCGATGGAGCGCACTTCATGGCCGAGGGCCGGGCCGTTGATCTTCATGAAGATCAGGCCCAGGCGATGCGCCACGTACTCCATCAGTGTGGTCTTGCCGTAGCCGGGCGGCGAGATGAGCATCAGCAGGCCCATCAGGTCGGTGCGTTTGTTCTCGCCGGCGGTGCCCATCTGCTTGGCCAGGTTGTCGCCGATAAAGCCCAGGTACACGTCGTTGATCAGCTTGTTACGCACGAACGACGACAGTGGCCGCGGCTTGAACTCGCCCAGGCGCAGCGCCGCGCGCTCGCGGTTGATGACCTCCTGGCGCAGCGCCTGGTAACGCTGCAGCTGCGGCACGAAGTCGCCGCGGTGCTGCTGCAGGCGAGCGAAGTAGTCGTCGATGGTAAGCACCAGCGCACCGTCCTGCACACGCGGATGGTCGCCGAGCAGGCCACTGACGGTGAAGCGCAGGTCGACCTCGGTGAAGCGACGCGGGAACTCGTCGTCCAGCAGGCTGATGGCCACGGCTTCGGGAATGTACTCGACCAGCTCGGCCAGCGCTTGGTCCTGCGCACACAGGCCATCGAGCCAAGTCTGCGCCAGCGACCAGCGCTGCACCGGCCGGCCGCGCAGGTTGTCCAGCGCGGCGCGATAGTCGTCCCAGACATGGCTGGCCTGCATGCGCTGCTGCAGGGTATCGAGCAGTTGCCGCGCGTACTTGCTGAAGGTGAACTCGATGGGCTTGGCCGCCAGCTCCTCGACCAGATAGGCCGCAGCCGTCTGGCGCTGCGCGGCCGTCACCGCCAGCGGGTGCTGGGCGAGGAAGCGCTGCATCGCTGCAGCGATCTCTTCCTGCAGGCGCAGCACGCCATCTTCACTGCCGAACATCTGCCGCAGGTGCAGGCTGCTGCGTGCGCGCTCGGGCCACAGCTCGGCCTCGATGTCCGCCCCCCAGCGGTTCCAGAACAGCGCGGCGAAGCCTCGCGCGGCGGGCGCATAGCGCAGCAGCCCGGCACTTTCGCGCAGCGGTAGAAGCTGGATGAGGATCAGCGCGGCGTCGTGGTCGTGGATGCCCTTCTCGTAGGCATCCTTGTAGCGTGGCGCGGCGAAGTCGCGGATCAGCCGGGTCAGGTCATCCGGCTGCGTCAGGTGGGTCTTGAGCAGATCCAGGCTAAGGCCTTCACGCCCGTTCAGCGCAGCGTCCAGCACCAGCCCGGCGAGGTATTCGGCGCGGTACAGCGAGGGCGATTCGGACTCCAGCGACACCTGCCAATAGTCGCGCAGGCCTTCCAGGGTTTCGTCGCGCAATGGCTCGAGGAAATCGGTGCCGGTCAGGTGCAGATACAGCGCATCGCCGCGCGGCATCAGGGTCAGATCCAGCTCCTGGGTGTTGACGCTGAAGCGGTGGCGCGGGCCGAGCTTGATGACGTTGCCGCCCTCTTCGAACAGCTCGCTCTTGTCGCGCAGGGCACGCACCGCCTGGTCGCGGGCGGCCTTCAGGCGCGCCTCGACATCGTCAGCCTTGACGCTGTCCTTGAGCTCGCGCAGACGCTCGGCCATTTCGCGCAGCTTGAGAATCAGCGGGTCGGCGGCGAAGAAAGCGTTGAGCTCATCCATCTGGGTCAGGCGTGCGGTACGCCGGACGAGGCTGTCGAGGATGCGCTGGGCGGCGTCGAGCACACCCTGGGCGCGGCGCTGGCGGTCGTCGAGCAGGCTCTGCTTGTGCGCCTCGAAGGTTTCCAGCAGTTCCTCGCGCTTGCCGAGGATATCGCTGAGGAACTGCTCCTGATCACCGAACTGGCTTTCCAGCTCTTCCAACTGCACCAGCAGGCGCGACAGTTGCTCGTCGCACTTCTCCGGGTCCTGGGCCAGCGCCAGGGCGTTGGTGATGCCCTGACCGAACAGTTTGAACTGGGCGCCGAACTGCGCCACGGTCTCGGCCGAGCCTAGACCCTTGCGCCGCTGCTCGGCGCGCGCCTTGGCCTGGTTGAGGCGGGCGTAGACCTCGGAAATCGATTCGACGATGCGCGTGCGCTGGGTAGCGTCATCGATCTTCAGCGAGGCCATCAGGCTCGACAGCATGTCGAGGTTGCCGGCCATCTCCTGCATTTCGGCCAGCGGCTCATTGAGCTGGGTGACGGTATCGGCCTTCTGCGCCAGGACATCCAGCTCGCCCAGGCGCTGCACATAGGGTTGCAGCGCCGCATCGCTGGCGAGGAAGGCCGAGGTGGCACCGGCCACGCGCTCCTGGGCTTCGAGCAGTTCGGTTTCCATGGCGTCGATACGCGCCACATCGATGTAGCGGTAGTCACGAATGGTCAGCAACTGGCCGCGCTGTGCGGTGATGGCGTTGAGCGCCTCGACGAAGTGTTGCACCTCGTCCCAGCTGTCCACCAGCAGGCTGGAGAGCAAACTCTTCTGCCGCGTCTCGGCCTCGGCCATGGCGCGCGCGGACTGCTGGCGAATGCTCTCGACCTTCTCGAACTCATCCAATACCAGTTCGGACGTGGCGGCTACTTCGCGTAGCAGCGGCGCCAGTTCGGCGCACTGGGCGTCGCCCAGCCAGTGGTAGATATCGAACAGACGACGGGTGTTCTGGCACAGCTGGGTGTAGCGCGCCACCGACACTTCGCGGCTGTCGATCTCGCGGCTCAGATTGAGCAGGTCGGACACACCACGCACCAGCTCGGCGTTGCCGATACGGCCGAAGAAGCCGCTGCGCGCAGGCTGGCGTGCGGCATGGTCCTCGCTCTCGAACGGCGTCTGCCAGATCTGCATCGGGTGGATGCGCGTCGGCTCACTGCCCTCGGCGGAGAAGATCACCATGCGTCCGTCTTCCAGGCGTGCGTAGCCGTGACCGAAGATCGGGTTGTGCAACTGGCGGTTGATCATGTTGTAAGTGAACAGCGCCGCACGACCTTCTTCCGGGTGGTAGAAGATGTACTGCACATCCTCGCCGTTGGGCGAACGCACCGAGCGCTTGAAGCGCATGCCGCCCATGGGCTGTTCGAAGGTCTTGTACTCGCCGCTCTGCAGGTAGTAGCCGCCGGGGAAGATGATGCCGTGGTCTTCCGGCAGCTGCACGCAGGCCAGGCCGATGGCGTCGATACGCTCGACCTGGTTGGTCAGGCTGTTGAACACCAGGTAGCGCCACTGTTCTTCGCGGTACGGCAGGATCTTCAGCAGAATCAGGCTGCCCAGGCGGGCGTATTCGATCTGCGCGTCATCCAGCGACTGGGTCTTGTCGACCACGGCTTCACGGTAGATACCCTGGCCGTCCTGGGTGTTGTTCTCGACCTTGATGGTCAGGTCGCCGCCAACGGTCTCGACGAATACGCTATCGAGGATATTGACGTGCGGATGACGGCCCATGACCACCATCTCGCGGGTGGTCTTCTGCCACTCGAAGTCGAACGGCGCCGGCAGCGCGATATCGCGCTCGCCACGGTTGTCGATATAGCGCACGTCCTTGCCGTCGGTGGAAATCGACCAGCGGAACACGCGGATGTCGGTGATGCGCTCACCGATCTGGAAACTCGCCAGCAGCTTGCCGTCACGGATGGCCAACTGCAGCAGACGGGTGTTCTTGTAGTAGGTGTACAGCTCGTTGAAGTCGGCGACGAAGCTGGCCTGAGCCAGGAAGCTACCCTCCAGCGGCACCGATTCGGCATCGAAGCCATCAGGGGTTTCCACCAGGCGATAGAGGGAGAACACGTCGGCGACGCTGGTTTCCTTCTTCAGTCCCAGGAATACGTTGTAGCCAAACAGCAGGCACTCGCCGACCTGGACGATATCGCGGGCGATGCAGTTGTTCTCGGTGCGGATACGCACCCGCCCGATGGCCTCCATGGCGCTGCTGCCGAACTCCGCCAGGCGCTGGCCGTTGAGCGTTTCGGTCAAGCTGCGCAGGCGCTGGCCCTGCTCCTGCAGGCGCCTGTGCAGCACCTCATAGGCGCCGCCTTCGGCGACGGCCTTGTCCAATACGTCCTGTGTGTGTGCGTCCGACATCGTAGTCATCCTGAATCTGCTGCGTCTAAAACGCCTCTCCGAGGAGGGGCTGGCAGGTTGGGCTGGGCGGCATCCCTGTAGGGTGGCCCGGGCGCTCCGCTTCAGCCTACTATCTATGGCCGACGTGGCGGGCTGAAGCCCACCCTACAAACTGGGAGTGTTGGTAGGGTGAGCAGGCGCAGCCGGCTTGCTATGCGCCGATCTTCTGCTCGACGATGGCGATCTTGTCGCGCAGCGCCGCATCGATCTCTTCTGGGCGCACCTGGGCGATGATCTTGCGCAGCACCCGCACCTCGTTGTCGTCGATCACGCCGTCTCGCTCGGCGATTTCCAGCAGCGCTTTGAGTTCCTGAGCATCCAGGCGACCGTCATTGCTGAAGCACTGGATCGAGCGGAAGGTCATCTCCAGATAATCTCTTGACTCTGACATCACATGTTCCCTGATTGGTCGAAATTAGGTGGTCATGTGGCGGGGCGGCTGACGCCCCTACCACAGTGAGCAATGGTGGGCTGCAGCCCACCCTACAGACAGGGCGCTCAGGCTTGCTCCGGGCCTGCGCTCGGTGCAACCACCGGTGCGGCCGGAGCGGCCTTGCCTGCCAACAGGCGCGACAGCACGTCCTGCACCACAGGGCTCTTGCCGACCACGCCTTCGATGGCCTTGCCCACCGACAGCGACTTGGCGAAGGAGTTGAAGAAGTCGCCCTCGCCGCCGACGATCTCGATCTTCGCCTTGGCCAGCGCGGTGGCCAGCACCTCGGCCTGATCCTTGGCGATTTCCTTGTTGGCAGCGATGGCGGCCATGGCCTCCTCGAAGCTCTTCTCCAGCTGCATGCGGAACTCTTCGTGAGCACGCGCGTTGTCGCTCAGCGCATCCAGCGCGCCGAACTTCTTGCCCAGACCTTCAGCTTCGGCGTTCAGGCGCTCCAGCAGCACCTGCGCTTCGGCCATACCCAGGTCCTGGGTCGCCTTGGCCTTGGCGGTGCCAAGTTGCTCTTCACCGCGCGCCTGGGCACCGAGCTTCTCTTCCAGCACCTTGGCGTCGGCCAGGCCGTCTTTTTCCTTGGCCGCCGCCTGCGCTTCTATAACGCGCGCCTGCGCCAGCCCTTTTTCCTGCTCGCCCTTGGCTTCGGCGATCAGACGCTCGGCCTGCACGCGAGCCTCGGCCAGGCCTTCCTTCTCCTTGGCCGCAGCGGTGACTTCACGCACGCGCGCATCGGCCAGGCCAGGTGCAGCGCGCTCGGCTTCGATACCTTCGGCCAGTTTCTTCTTCGCCTCGGCGCTCTTGGCCGCTGCTTCCAGCTCGGCCTGGGCCAGGTTGTTGATTTCCACCGCCTTGTGCTTGGAACGGGTTTCGTCAGCTTCAGCCTGCTTGACCTGACGCACCAGCTCCTGCTCGGCTTCGGCCTGGGCATTGAGCACGGTGACCTGCTTGAGACGCTCGGCCTCGGAGACTTCACGCACTTCCTTGATACGTTCTTCTTCCTGAGCCACGGTCTTCTCGACTGCGACGCGCTCGCGGATCACGCCAGCGATGTTCTTGCGCTCTTCTTCCAGCGCCTTTTCCTTCTCGATGCGCTGCAGTTCGACTTCGCGCTCGCGGGCGACCACTTCCAGGTCCTTGGCGCGGGTGACTTTCTCCACCTCGATGACCACGGCACGCTGGCGGTTCTGCTGGGCCACTTCCACTTCGCGCTGATGGTTCTCGGCGCGGATGTCCAGCTCCTGCTGGGTCTGGATGCGGGCCTGTTCGGCCTTCAGGCGTTCTTCCTCGCGCACCTTGAGGGTTTCCGCTTCCTCGCGGGCACGGATGGTCTCGATCTCGCGCTTCTGGCGTGCTTCGGCATCGGCCTGCTGGCGTTCCAGCGACAGGGTCGCCTCACGGGTTTCGACGTTCTTCTTCTTGATCGCCAGCTCTTCGTTGCGCTCCAGCTCGTTGGTGATGACGTTCTGCGCAGCGGTCAGCTCGGTGATCTTGCGGATACCTTCGGCGTCGAGGATGTTGCTCGGGTCAAGCGAGTGCTTGGCCGTCTGCTCCAGGTAGTCGATGGCCACGTCTTCGAGCACATAACCGTTGAGGTCATTGCCGATCACCTCGACGATACGATCACGAAACTCCTGACGATTCTCGAACAGCTGGACGAAGTCGAACTGCTTGCCGACAGTCTTCAGTGCTTCGGAGAACTTGGCGTTGAACAGTTCGTTGACCGCTGCGCGGTCGGAGGCACGCTCCACGCCAATGGCCTTGGCCACCTTGAGCACGTCTTCCTGGGTCTCGTTGACACGCAGGTAGAAGGCCACGGTGATATCGGCACGCATGTTGTCGCGGCAGATCAGACCGTCCTTGGCGCGGCGGTCGACTTCCAGGGTAATCAGGGAGATCTTCATGAACTCCTTGAGGTGGATCACCGGGTATACCAGCGAGCCGGTGAAATGCACCTTGGGCGTCGAGCTCATGTCGTTGACGATCAGCGCAGTGCCTTGCGGAACCTTGATGTAGAAGGCCTTGAACAGGGCAATCAGGGCGATGATGAAGAGGACGACCAGCCCTGCCCCGACGATGAAGGGAATGACGTTTTCCATTACAGCTTTACTCCTTTGCTAGTTGTGCAGGCAGGTTCGGCATACCCTGCCTGCCCTCTGTTACGTACGGATGGTCGGCAGAGGCTAGACGCCTCGAAATTCTTCTTCGGTGATGATGCGATAGGCGTGTTCGGCCGCCAGGTATTCGAGCAACACGACGCGGTCGCCGCGCTTGAAGCCCAGCGCCTCGTCGGCACGTACCCGCAGGATCAACCCAGCGCCGCCATCTTCCAGCACCGCTTCACCATGACTGCTGGTGACACGACCACTGCGCACCACGGCCACCTGGCCCAGTACCGACTTGCTGCTGATCGCCTCGACCTTTTGGAACAGCGGCCGCAGCGGCCGACAGATCACCGCACACAGCGGTGCAGCCAGCACGAAGGCGCCAGCGATGACCACCAGCCCCAGCGGGTAACGCAGAATGCCCAATGGCAGGTGACGCAGCAGCCACAGCTCGATGAAGTAGCAGGCGAACCAGGCGAAGAAGAACAGCAGGGTCAGCACCAGGGTGACCGGCACGCCATCGAGCTTGAGCTTGTACAGCAGGCCGGCGAGGCCTTCGGTCTGACCGCTGCCTTCCATCACCGAATCGGCTTCGACATCGAGCAAATCGACCTCGAGCAGGCCGGCGGCAACGACCAGCCAGTAGATGACCGCCACGCACAGCAGAAAGCTGTAGATGGCGGTGGGAAACGACAGCGCAGTTTGCAGGAAGAGTTCCATTTATTCCTTTCCCTGACGTAGGGAAACGGGGCGCGAACGCCCCGCATCATTCAAGCCTTGGACTTGTCCTTGAGCCTGGCCAGCACGCTGTCGGCACTGGCGTTGTCGGCCTTGATGCCGGCCGCGCGCAGCTTCACTTCCAGCGAATCGTCCGGCGCGCTGGTGGCAGCCAGCTCGGCCGATGCCTCCATCTTCGCTGCACGCTCGGCCTGCTTCTGCTTGATCCGCTCAAGCGACTCGACCGCCGTCTGCAGCTTGGCCTGTGAGCCGCCGTAACGCTGGGCCACAGCCATTTGCGCCTTCTGCACGCTTTCGGTGGCCTTCACCGTATCCACCTGC
Organism: Ectopseudomonas toyotomiensis; assembly: GCF_017167985.1. Classification (NCBI taxonomy): domain Bacteria; kingdom Pseudomonadati; phylum Pseudomonadota; class Gammaproteobacteria; order Pseudomonadales; family Pseudomonadaceae; genus Ectopseudomonas; species Ectopseudomonas toyotomiensis. Next base: position 901,615 of record NZ_CP070505.1, read on the forward strand.
TGCTTGAGGCGCTTGATATTGCCCTCGGCCTGGGTCACGGCCTTGCGCAGTTGCGCCACGCTGGCGGCGAAACCTTCGGCCTGCTCGCGTTCGCTGGCCTGCTCGACTTCCAGGTTGGCGATCTTTTCGGCGACTTCCTTGGCCAGGGTTTCGTTGCCCGCGTCCAGCGCCTTCAGCGCGTACTGCTCGTACTCGGCAATGCTCGCCGCGCTCTTGTTCACCTTGTCGCTGGCCAGTTTCTGCTTGGCCATGATCTCGGCCAGCGCTTCCTTGGACTTGCGCAGCTCGACATCGGCGTCGCGGATTTCCTGATCGAGGATGCGCAGGGCCTGACTATCGACCACTGCCTCACCCACTTCATTGGCGCCGCCACGCAGCGCCGTCAGCATTTTGCTCCAGACATTCATCGTCTTCTCTCCTCTCAGGCGCTGGTCTTGAGGAAGCCTTCATAGGCTTCGGTGGCCTTGATCACGTTGTCCGCCAACAGCTCAATCTCGAACACCACGTCGGACAGGGTCGAGGACGAACTCAGCGCACCGAACATGGTGTAGCAATCGCGCCCGTCGCCCATTTTTTCCAGGCCGATGGACGACAGCGGGAACAGCTTGTGGGTACGCAGTACCTCTTCGTTGAAGGCCGCCGCATCCTTGACGTCCGCTGCCGGCCAGAGCAGCGCCTCGACGATGATCTGCTCACCGAACACGGCGATGAACAGCGGCAGGTCGCCGTACTCACGCATGGTGATGTGCAGGCTGGCGTCAGCGCCTTGAATCAGCTCGATGCCAGCCTGACCACTTTGGAACAGTTCCGTTGCCGCCAGCGCTTCATGCAGCGCCTGGGCGGTCCAAACTTGAGGCATGCTCATACCCTCCTCCTTCTCCATCGAAGCCAGCAGCGACTGTGGCTGGCGCAGTTTGCGCTCGAACGCGACCAACAATGGCGCATGCTCGGGCAAGATCCAGACTTCCTTCTTGACCAACCCCTGCTCACGCAGACGCTGACGATAAAGACGCTGGTAATGGGCTGATGATTTGTTGTCCATGAATCGCAGCCTAGACCCTTACATGTGAACCGTAAAGTAATCACATGTGATAAATGTGATGCCGTTCGTCAGATCAGCGCGCAGGAGTCATCCTCGGCACAAAACGCCGAAGAATGCACAGGAATGGGCAAGAAGAGAGGCAGGCACTCAGGCTCATCCATGATTCGAGCAAAACGCTTCCATTCGCGAAGTGTCGGATTAAACATCAGGCGCTTTCGTTGCGCACGGAAAAAAGCGCCAACCGGGTCGCAGTTAAGATCCCTACTCAGCCAACCCAGGAGACAGGCGTGCCATGAATGAACTCCCACCGGCCGTACGCCAACTGCTGCATGCCAATCAACGCCAGGCAGCCATCGACCTGCTGAGCGAATATCTGGCAAACGACCAGAAGGAAGCCGAACGCCGTATCGATCAGTACCTGGAGGACGATCCACCCGTGCACCTGCGCGGCGCTGGCGTCGTTCGCGCCAGCCGCCTCAACGCCCTGATCTGGCTGATCCTGATCATCCTGATGGCGCTTCTGGCCCTGATCTTCGCCCTTTGAGCCGCTCACAAACGAAACCGGCGCCACAAGGGCGCCGGTTTCGTCGAAGCAGAAACCTCAGAGCGGCTTGCCGCGATTACCATGAGCCGCGACGAACTGCTGCACGGTCTTCAGATCATTGGCCAACACCGTGCAACGCTCTTCGCGCTGGAACAGATCGGTCAGGTGCGCAGGTAGCGTCGGCACGGCATCGATGCCCGCCTTTTCCACCGCCTCGGGGAACTTGACCGGATGCGCGGTACCCAGCACCACCATGGGCATGGCCAGGCTGCGGCGACATTCACGCGCAGCACGCACACCGATGGCGGTATGCGGGTCGAGCAATTCGCCGCACTCCTGGTACACCTCGGTGATGGTCTCGCAGGTCTGCTCGTCGTTCACTGCCAGCGAATCGAACAACTTGCGCGCCTCGACCCAGCGATCTTCGTCAACACTGAAACCGCCGCCCTGCTTGAAGCTGTCCATCAGACTGGCGATGGCAGCACCATTGCGACCATGCAGGTCGAACAGCAGACGTTCGAAGTTGGACGAGACCATGATGTCCATCGACGGCGACAGGGTCGGGTGCAGAGTGTCCTTGACGTACTGATTGCCACTCATGAAGCGGTGCAGGATGTCGTTGCGGTTGGTGGCGACGATCAACTGGCTGACCGGCAGGCCCATGTTGCGCGCCAGGTAGCCAGCGAAGATGTCGCCGAAGTTGCCAGTCGGCACCGAGAAGGCGATGGAACGCGCCGGCGCACCGAGCTGCAGGGCCGCATGGAAGTAGTAGACGATCTGGGCCATGATCCGCGCCCAGTTGATCGAGTTGACCGCTACCAGACGTGTGCCCTTGAGGAAGCCCTGGTCGGCGAAGCTGGCCTTGACCATCTCCTGGCAGTCGTCGAAGTTACCTTCGATGGCAATGTTGTGGATGTTGTCGCCGAGGATGGTGGTCATCTGCCGGCGCTGCACCTCGGACACGCGGTTATGCGGGTGCATGATGAAGATGTCGACGTTGTCGCAGGCCTTGCAGCCCTCGATTGCTGCCGAGCCGGTGTCGCCGGAAGTGGCGCCCATGATCACCACGCGCTCGCCGCGCTTGGCCAGTACGTGATCGAGTAGGCGACCGAGCAGCTGCAGGGCGAAATCCTTGAACGCCAGGGTCGGGCCGTGGAACAGCTCCAGCACCCATTCGTTGCCGTTGAGCTGACGCAGCGGAGCGACAGCATTGTGCTCGAACACTCCGTAGGTTTCTTCGAGGATCTTCTTGAAGTCGGCATCGGCGATGGAACCGGCAACGAACGGGCGCATCACCCGGAAGGCCAGCTCGTGATAGGGCAGGCCCGCCCAGGAGGCGATTTCCTCGACGGTGAAGCGCGGCAGATTCTCCGGCACGTAGAGGCCGCCATCGCTGGCCAGACCAGCCAGCAGCACGTCTTCGAAATTCAGGGCCGGCGCCTGGCCGCGGGTACTGATATAGCGCATGGGATAAACCTTCGTTCTACAGCACCCGCAGACCAGAAGCCTGCGGGTGGACACGGGATTAGTTGAGCTGTTCGACGCGCAGACGCACGACCGGCGAGGTCACGCCATCCAGCGCTTCCATGGCGGCGATGGCCTCGATGATACGCGCCTCGACCACACGGTGGGTCACGAGGATCATCGGTACCAGACCGTCCTGCTCCTCGACTTCCTTCTGCATGATCGACTCGATGTTGATGCCGCGCTCGGAGAGGATGCTCGCCACCTGCGCCAGCACACCCGGATGATCCTTGGCCTGGATGCGCAGGTAGTAGGCGCTCTCGCACTCCTCGATGGGCAGGATCGGGTGATCGGACAGCGAATCCGGCTGGAAGGCCAGGTGCGGCACACGGTTGGTCGGATCGGTGGTCAGCGCACGCACCACGTCCACCAGGTCGGCCACTACCGCCGAGGCGGTCGGCTCCATGCCGGCCCCGGCACCGTAATAGAGGGTGCTGCCAACCGCATCGCCGTTGACCATCACCGCGTTCATCACGCCGTTGACGTTGGCGATCAGGCGGTCGGCCGGAATCAGCGTCGGGTGCACGCGCAGCTCGATGCCTGCATCGGTGCGGCGAGCGACACCCAGGTGCTTGATGCGATAGCCCAACGCCTCGGCATAGTTCACGTCGACCGTGGTCAGCTTGGTGATGCCCTCGGTGTAGGCCTTGTCGAATTGCAGCGGGATGCCGAAGGCGATGGACGCCAGAATGGTCAGCTTGTGCGCGGCATCGATACCTTCTACGTCGAAGGTCGGGTCGGCCTCGGCATAACCCAGCGCCTGCGCTTCCTTGAGCACGTCTTCGAAGGCACGCCCCTTCTCGCGCATCTCGGTGAGGATGAAGTTGCCGGTGCCGTTGATGATGCCGGCCAGCCAGTTGATGCGGTTGGCCGACAGGCCTTCGCGAATCGCCTTGATCACCGGGATGCCGCCGGCCACAGCCGCTTCGAAAGCGACGATCACGCCCTTCTCGCGCGCCTTGGCGAAGATCTCGTTACCATGCACAGCGATCAGCGCCTTGTTGGCAGTGACCACATGCTTGCCGTTGTCGATGGCCTTGAGCACCAGTTCCTTGGCCAGGGTGTAGCCGCCGATCAGCTCGATGACGATGTCGATCTCGGGATTGTTGACCAGCTCGAACACGTCGCTGGTCATGGCAATGCCGGTGGTGTCGTACTGCGGCTTGGGCGAACGAATGGCGATCTGGGCAATCTCGATGCCGCGACCGGCGCGCCGAGTAATCTCCTCGGCATTGCGCTTGAGTACATTCAACGTACCGCCACCAACGGTGCCCAACCCACAGATGCCCACTTTGACCGGCTTCACACTCAATTCCCCATCAGCACTGCACGAAACGGCCGGAGCATGCCCCGGCCGCAGATAAAGAGCCGCACCTTACGAAGCGGCTGTTTGTTAGTCAATCCGCGCTCAGTCGTTTGACTCCAAGGCTATTTTGGCCAACTGCGGCGCCGGCTGGTAGCCCGGAATCATCTTGCCATTGGCCAGAACGATGGCCGGCGTGCCATTGACCCCGATCATCTGACCGAGCTGGTACTGCTTGGCCACCGGGTTGTCGCAGGAAGCATCGGCTACGCTCTGGCGAGTCTTGGCGCGATTCATCGCGTCCTGCTGATCCTTGGCGCACCAGACGCTGACCAGTTCCTTGGCCGCCGGGCTGTTCAGGCCCTGACGCGGGAAGGCGACATAACGAACTTCGACACCCAGACGATTGAGCTCCGGCACTTCGCTATGCAGTTTCTGGCAATAGCCACAGTCAGTATCGGTGAACACGGTGATATGGGTCTTCGGCGCCTTCGGCGCGAACACCACCATTTCCTTGGCCGGAATGGCGTTGATCTGCTTGGCCACGGCGCGGCTTTCTTCGATCTCGGTCAGGTTCACGGCCTTGCCGTCCTTGACCTGAAACAGATAGCCCTGAATCAGGAACTGGCCATCAGCGCTGGTGTAAAGCTGACGACCGCCTTCCAGCTGAACCTGATAGACACCGGGCATCGGGCTCTCGGCAATGGCCTCGATCGGCAAGCTACCGTCGAGCGACTTCAGCGTCTGACGAATGACCTGATCGGGATCAGCCGCCAGAGTGACACTGCTGCCCAGTGCGAGCGCCAGGGCAATGGAAATACGGGTCAGGGACATGAACACTCCTGTCGAACGACGGACCGGTGAAATCGCTACAGCCTACCACAGATGGCGTCCCAGACAGCCGACCAGCTAGCAGACGGCACATCAGCTGATCGACAACACTCAACCGCACCTCGACCGAAACACACCCTGGACCAGCGCTTATGCCAATGACCCGTAGCGCATATAGCAAAATCTTCCATCCATTTATCTTGCGCGCTAATGTTTTGCGAAATATAGTTCGCTCCATGGAAACGGTTAGCGCACAAAAGATTAGCAAGCCAATCCATCATTACCCCACCGACAAGGATCAATGCCATGACTATCGAAAACGTTCTCTACCGCGCAACCGCTGAAGCCTTTGGTGGCCGTGAAGGCCGCGCTGTCTCCTCCGACGGCATCCTCGACATCGCCCTGTCCACCCCGAAAGAACTGGGTGGCGCCGGCGGTAACGGCACCAACCCGGAGCAGCTGTTCGCCGCCGGTTATTCCGCCTGCTTCCTCGGCGCCCTGAAATTCGTCGCCGCCCGCGACAAGCTGAGCATCCCGGCTGACACCTTCATCGAAGGCACCGTCGGCATCGGCGCCATCCCCACCGGCTTCGGCATCGAGGTGGAACTGCGCATCAGCCTGCCCGGCCTGACCCCGGAAGCCGCACAAACCCTGGTGGATCGCGCGCACATCGTTTGCCCGTACTCCAACGCCACCCGCGGCAACATCGACGTCACTTTGACCATCGTCTGACAGATAGCAGCCAGCGCTCGCGGCCACAGCCCGAGCGCGGCTCCAAGAGGAGAACCACCATGAAAACCCGCACCCTGTTCGCCACCGCCCTGACTGCCCTCGCGCTCAGTGCGTCGCTCACCACCCTCGCCCACAGCGCCGAGGCCACGCCCTACCGCTACGGCCAGAACCTGGATGTCGCCAAGGTGATTTCCATCGACGTGCCCAACAGCTCGCAGTGCGAAGTGGTCACGGCAACGATGACCTACCGCAACAGCGCGGGTGACGTGGAAGTTCTCGATTACAAACAGCTTTCCAGTGCCTGCGCTAACCAGAGCTGAACGTCAAGAACAACTCGGTGCCCGAGTCGAAGCAATTGAAAAGACCAAACCCCGCGCCGGCAACGGCGGCGGGGTTTGTTTTTTCACACGTCAACCGCGCGGGTGGTGCTGCGCGTGCAGCTCCTGCAGGCGTGCACGTGCAATGTGGGTGTAGATCTGCGTGGTGGACAGGTCACTATGCCCCAGCAGCATCTGCACCACTCGCAGATCGGCGCCGTGATTGAGCAGATGCGTGGCGAAGGCGTGGCGCAGTGTGTGTGGCGACAACGCCTTGCTGATGCCTGCGACCTGAGCCTGATGCTTGATGCGATGCCAGAAGGTCTGCCGAGTCATCTGCTCGCCACGCAGGCTGGGAAACAGCACATCGCTGGGTTTGCCGCCCAGCAACAGCGGGCGTGCTTCGCGTATATAGCGCTCGATCCAGGCGATGGCCTCTTCACCCAGTGGCACCAGGCGCTCCTTGCTGCCCTTACCGAATACCCGCAGTACACCTTGACGCAGATTGACCTGCTCCAGCGTCAGTCCAACCAGCTCACTGACACGCAAACCGCAGGCGTAGAGCACCTCGAGCATGGCGCGATCACGCAGACCAATAGGGTCATCCAGGTCAGGCGCCTGCAGCAGCGCCTCGACATCCGCTTCGGACAATGACTTGGGCAGCGGCCGGCCGATCTGCGGCAACTCGATCTGCAGCGTCGGATCTTCACTGATCAGCGTTTCGCGCAGCAAAAAGCGGTAGAAGCCTCGCAGACCAGAGAGAAAACGTGCAGTGGAACGCGCCTGATAGCCCTGCTCCAGACGCCAGGCCAGATGATCGAGAATGGCCTCGCGACCGACATGCTGCAGTGCCAGACCGCGCCCATCGAGCCAGGCATTGAAGTGCTCCAGATCACTGCGATAGGCAGCCTGAGTGTGGGCCGAGAGGCCCTTTTCCAACCACAACGCCTCAAGGAAGCGCTCGATTAGAGGGTGAGTCAGCACAGGCATAGATTGACCTTCAATTACACGGCAGGCAAGTGTTCCACAGCCTACACCCGACGCACCAGCAAGCCAGCCTGACTAGCTAACGAAGCCCGGCAAGACCGGCACCGGCTTCTGCTGATCATCGACGGCGACGAAGCTGAAACTGCCGCTGATCGCCCGCTCGCGCCCTTCCTGATACAGCCCCTCGACGAACACCTCGACCTCCACCTTGAGGCTGGTGTTGCCCACCTTGATCACCCGCCCGACCAATTCGACGATGGAGCCGGCCGGTATCGCATGCTTGAAATCGATGCGATCACTGGACACCGTCACCAGCGGCAAACGACAGAAACGCGTAGCAGCGATGAACGACACTTCGTCCATCCAGGCCAGCGCGGTGCCGCCGAAGAGGGTGTTGTGATGATTGGTGGTCGGCGGAAACACCGCCTTGGTCACGCGGGTTTCCGACAGCGCGATGCGCCGCTGAATCTCTTGCTCTCTTGGGGTCATGCCATTGCCACTGATGATTTACTGGAGGCCAGAAACGACAAAAGCAGCCCTTAGGCTGCTTTTGTCAGAGAAGCGTCCGAACTTAGGACAGCTTTTCCTTGATGCGCGCGGCTTTGCCGGACAGGTCGCGCAGGTAGTACAGCTTGGCTTTGCGCACGTCACCGCGACGCTTGACGCTCAGGCTGTCGACCAGCGGGCTGTAGGTCTGGAAGGTACGCTCAACACCGACACCGCTGGAGATCTTGCGCACGGTGAAGGCGCTGTTCAGGCCGCGGTTACGCTTGGCGATAACAACGCCTTCGAAGGCCTGCAGACGCTGACGGTCGCCTTCCTTCACTTTCACTTGCACGACTACGGTGTCGCCCGGTGCGAAAGTAGGGATTTCTTTGTTCATCTGCTCGGCTTCGAGCATCTGGATAATCTTGTTGGTCATGCTGCGCTCCTAAGACAAGCCTCCCGGCCCATCATCGATACGTTAACTATCGTCCCGCTGGCGGATGTATTCCTCCAGCAGCTTCTTCTCTTCTCCAGAAAGCGAGCGGCTATCCAGAAGATCAGCGCGGCGTTCCCAGGTCCGACCAAGGGACTGCTGCAAACGCCAGCGCCGGATGTGTTCGTGGTTGCCACTAAGCAACACTTCGGGAACACGTTTATCCGCATACACCTCCGGGCGGGTGTAGTGCGGGCAGTCGAGCAGGCCATCCGTAAAGGAGTCCTCCTCGGCCGAATCGGCATGACCCAATGCACCAGGCAAAAGGCGCGTCACCGCATCGATCAGCACCATGGCCGGCAGCTCACCGCCGGACAGGACGTAGTCACCAATCGACCATTCCTCATCGACATGCGTTTCGATGAAACGCTCGTCGATGCCTTCATAACGACCAGCAATCAGGATCAATGCATCCTCCTGTGCCAGCTCGCGGACCGCCGCCTGATTCAGGCTGCGCCCCTGCGGCGAGAGGTAGATCACCTTCGCCGTCTCTCCCGCGGCTTGCTTGGCACTGGCCAAGGCATCCTCGAGAGGCTTGATCTTCATCACCATCCCCGGACCACCGCCGAAGGGGCGGTCATCCACCGTGTGGTGACGATCGGTCGTGTAGTCTCGCGGGTTCCAGCAATTGAGCTTGAGCAGCTCCTGCTTGACCGCACGACTGGTGATGCCGTACTCGCCGATGGCGGCAAACATTTCCGGAAACAGGGTGATGACTTCTACGCGCATGAGCCTTAGAAATCCGCATCCCAGTCGACCCGCATCTCGCCAGCTGCCAGGTCGATCGAAAGCACGCACTGCCCGGTGTAGGGCAACAGACGCTCGCGATCATCCAGACTGCCCGGGCAGGGCTTGACCACCATCACATCGTTGGCACCGGTTTCGAACAAGTGGTCGACCACACCGAGCAGTTGCTCTGCCTGATCAATGACCTTCAAGCCCTGTAACTGGTACCAATAGAACTCGCCATCTTCCAGCTCCGGCAGCTCGCTACGCGGCACGCAAATCTCAAAACCGGCGTAAGTACGCGCGATTTCTCGATCATCCAGACCTTTCAACTTGGCTACCAGCACCTTGCCCTGAAGGCGGCCGCTGGCCAGTTCCACTTTCTTTACCTCACCGTCACGCTTGAGCGTCCAGTTGCGGTAATCGAGCACGTTATCGATGGGATCGGTAAAGGAGTACACCTTCACTTCACCCTTGACGCCGTGCACCGAAACAATCTTGCCGAGAACGATCAGATCCTCGGCGACGGCCGGCGTCGTACTCATAAAGATGCTTAGGCAGCAGCCTTGGCAGCTTCCTTGAGCAGCTGAGCAACACGCTCAGACGGCTGAGCGCCCTGGCCCAGCCAGTAGGTCGCACGCTCTTGGTCGACGGACAGACGCACTTCGCCACCAGCAGCGATCGGGTTGAAGAAACCGATACGCTCAACGAAACGACCATCGCGCGCATTGCGGCTGTTGGTCACGGTCAGGTGGTAGAAGGGGCGCTTTTTGGAGCCGCCACGAGCAAGACGGATGGTTACCATGTGAACATCGTTCCTATAGTCGGTGCTAACTTGAGGCACACATTAAAAATGGGCCTAGGCCCGAAAGGCCGCATATTTTAAGGATTATGCGGCGGTTTGCAAATCTCTTTTTCCGGACGGCCATCGGCCGGGGTACAGGCCTCAGAATTTCGGCATTCCGCCGGCACCTGGAAGCATGCCACCCATACCGCGCATCATCTTGGCCATACCGCCCTTGGCGGTGAATTTCTTCATCATCTTCTGCATCTGCTTGTGCTGCTTGATCAAGCGACCAATGTCCTGCACCTGGGTACCGGAGCCCATAGCGATGCGACGCTTGCGCGAGCCACTGATGATGTCCGGATCGCGGCGCTCGGCCGGCGTCATCGAGTTGATGATCGCCTCCATCTGCTTGAACTGCTTCTCGGCTGCGCCCTGGGCGCTGCCCATCTGCGACAGGTTGACGCCACCGATGGACGGCAGCTTGTCCATCAGGCCGCCGAGGCCGCCCATGTTCTTCATCTGCTGCAGCTGATCACGGAAGTCTTCGAGATCGAAGCCCTTGCCCTTCTTCAGCTTCTTGGTGAGCTTCTCGGCCTTCTCGCGATCAAGGGTCTGCTCGGCCTGCTCGATCAGGCTGAGCACATCACCCATGCCGAGAATGCGCGAAGCGATACGGTCCGGATGGAAGGGCTCGAGCGCGTCGCTCTTCTCACCCATACCGATGAACTTGATCGGCTTGCCGGTGATGTGGCGCACGGACAAGGCAGCGCCACCACGCGCATCACCGTCGACCTTGGTCAGCACTACACCGGTCAGCGGCAACGCCTCGCCGAACGCCTTGGCCGTGTTGGCGGCATCCTGGCCGGTCATGGCGTCGACCACGAACAGCGTTTCGACCGGTTTGACGGCTGCGTGCAGCGCCTGGATCTCGGCCATCATCTCGGCATCCACGGCCAGGCGACCGGCGGTATCGAGGATGACCACATCGATGAACTTCAGCTTGGCTTCGCGAATCGCTGCGTTGGCGATATCCACCGGCTTCTGGCTGGCATCGGAGGGGAAGAACGTCACCCCGAGATCGCCCGCCAGGGTTTCCAGCTGCTTGATCGCCGCCGGGCGATAGACGTCAGCCGACACCAGCAGTACCGACTTCTTCTTGCGCTCCTTGAGGAACTTGGCCAGCTTGCCGGCGGTGGTGGTCTTGCCCGCACCCTGCAGGCCGGCCATCAGTACCACGGCAGGCGGAGCTGCATTGAGCGACAGGTCTTCGTTGGCCGCGCCCATCAGCTCTTCGAGCTCGGCGCGGACGATCTTCACGAAAGCCTGGCCCGGCGTCAGGCTCTTGGAGACTTCGGTGCCGACGGCGCGATCCTTGACCTTGCCGACGAAGTCCTTGACCACCGGCAGAGCCACGTCGGCCTCGAGCAGGGCCATGCGCACTTCGCGCAGCGTATCCTTGATGTTGTCTTCGGTCAGCTTGGCCTTGCCCGTGACATTACGCAGCGTCTGGGACAGGCGATCGGTAAGATTTTCGAACATGCGCGTTCCTTTGATAGGTGCGACCCGGCGCGCCGGGTGTGCGACAGGCGGCGGATTATAGCGAAGTCGCCGAGCTGCCGACACCGCCGGCAGTCTTTCGTGCTGACGCCCTTCTGTGCCACACTCAGCGCCTTTCGGGCTCGCCTTACACGGATTTATGCACCCTCTGTTGCCCAGCCTCGCCGCCGCACTCCTCTACGCTGGCGCCGCCGCTTACCAAGGACTGCGCCTTACGCAGCGCAGCATCCCCGACAAACGCCTGCTGGCGTCGCTTGGTGCGCTCGCCTTGTGCCTGCATGTCGTCAGCCTGTTCTTCCAGCTGTATGACGTACACGGCCTCAACCTGGACTTTTTCAATGCGGCCAGCCTGATCGCCTGCGCGGTCATTGGCCTGATTCTGCTGGCCTGCCTGCGCATACCGGTGGAAAACCTGCTGCTACTCCTGTTCCCGCTCGGCACGCTGACCGTACTGGCAGCGCAGTTCATGCCCAGCGGCACCATCAATCCGATCAACGAGCACCCGGGCATCCTCGCCCACATCCTGTTCTCGATCCTGGCCTACGGCATGCTCACCATCGCCGTGTTCCAGTCGATCCTGTTGCTGCTGCAGGACCATCAGCTCAAGCACAAGCACCCTTCCGGGCTGATCCGCAACTTTCCACCGCTGCAGACCATGGAGAGCCTGCTGTTCGGCTTCCTCTTCGCCGGCTGGCTGCTCTTGTCGTTGTCGCTGCTGTCCGGCGCGCTGTACATCGACGACCTGTTCGCTCAGCACCTGGCACACAAGACCATTCTTTCCTGCTTCGCCTGGGTGGTTTTCGCTGTGCTGCTGTGGGGGCGCCACCAGCTCGGCTGGCGCGGCCACAAGGCCATTCGCTGGACCCTTGCCGGGTTCTGCCTGCTGATGCTGGCCTATTTCGGCAGCAAGCTGGTACGCGAATTCATCCTGCACATCTGAGGCAGACCTCGTGGACGACCTACATTCGAGCTATCTGCTCGGCCTGCTGATTTTCCTCATTCTCTGTTCGGCGTTCTTTTCCAGCTCCGAGACCGGCATGCTCAGCCTCAACCGCTACCGGCTCAAGCACCTGGCCAAGGAAGGGCACAGTGGCGCCAAGCGCGTCACTCGCCTGCTGGATCGCCCGGATCGCCTGCTCGGCACCATCCTGGTCGGCAACAACGTGGTCAACATTCTCGCCGCTTCCATCGCCACGGTGCTGGCGGTGGACATGTGGGGGGAGGCCGGTATCGCCATTGCCACGGCAGGCCTGACCATCATCGTGCTGATCTTCGGTGAAATCACGCCCAAGACCCTGGCTGCGCTGCGCCCGGAACTGGTGGCCTTCCCCGCCAGTCGCGTGCTCAGCCTGCTGCTGCGCGTACTCTACCCGGTGGTGTGGCTGACCAGCGTGATCAGCAACGGTCTGCTGCGCCTGCTCGGCGTCGATCCGTCGCAGCGCGCCAGCGACAGTCTTTCCACCGAGGAGCTGCGCAGCGTGGTGCGTGAGTCCGGCTCGGAACTGCCGACGAACCGCCAGAGCATGCTGCTGAGCATCCTCGACCTCGAACGGGTCACGGTCGACGACATCATGATCCCGCGTAACGAAGTGACCGGCATCGATCTCGACGATGACTTGGAAATCATCATCGGTCAGTTGCGTAGCACCTCGCACACGCGCCTGCCGGTGTTTCGTGGCGACATCAATCAGATCGAAGGCGTGGTGCACATGCGCCAGATCGCCCGCCTGCTGAGCCACAACCAGCTGACCAAGGAGTCGTTGCTGGCAGCCTGCAACGAGCCTTATTTCATCCCGGAAAACACGCCCCTGGCGACCCAGCTGATCAACTTCCAGAAGCAGAAGCGGCGCATCGGCATAGTCGTCGATGAATATGGCGACGTGATCGGCATCGTCACCCTGGAAGATATTCTCGAAGAGATCGTCGGCGACTTCAGCAACCAGGACAGCCTGCGCAGCCCCGATATCCACCCACAGGAAGATGGCACCCTGGTCATCGACGGCGCCGCCTACATTCGCGAAGTGAACAAGACCCTCGGCTGGCATCTGCCCAGCGACGGTCCCAAGACCCTCAACGGCCTGATCACCGAAGCCCTGGAGAGCATCCCGGACAGCAGCGCCTGCCTGAAGATCGGCCCCTATCGCCTGGAGATTCTCCAGGCAGCGGAAAACCGGGTGAAGAGCGTGCGCGTCTGGCAGGTGGCAAAGGTCAAAGCGGACGAAGCAGCTCCGGAGTGAGGCGTTCGGCCAGGCCTGCAGCCCATTGTCGATAGCCCAATGCCGACGGGTGATAGCCATCTTCGGCCAGGTAGTGCGCCTCGAACGGCAGATCCAGCTGGCAGTGCAACGCGCCCAGGCGTTGTGCCAGGCTCTGTAGTTCACGATCCAGCAAGCTGGCCCGCCAGCCCATCAACTGCCGCAACAACCACGGCAAGGCGCTGAAATGCTGCAACGGCGGCACGCCACTGAACACCACGCGACAGCCCCGCTCGCCTAATGCATCTGCCATCGCGGCGAGCGCCTGCAACCAGCGCTTGCTTGGGGTGAGGTGCGTGGTGTCATTGACGCCGAATACCAGCAGCGCCAGGTCAGCCGGTTCCGCCAATGCCAGCGGCAACAGGCGTTCATGCGCCTCGGAGGCGGTGATGCCATTCTCGCCACAGGCGCGCCAACGTACCGGCCGCCCCAGGCACTCGGCCAGGGCGACTGCCAGACAATTCGCCAGGGACTGATCGAAGTGCGTGACACCAACGCCCACCACGGTCGACTCACCGATCAGCAGCAGGCGTAACGGCTCACCCGGTAAATGCGCGGCAGCGGTGCCGCTTGGCTCGCCCTGCGCAACCGGCAGACGCAATGCCGTGCGCCGGGTGTGCAGGGCCAGAGGCAGCGCCAGTGGCAGCAGTGGCACAGTCGCCAGCCACCACAGCGCATGCCGATTCACAACTGGACGCGAACCGCTTGCGCGCTGCGCAACGCCTTGGCGCGAGCAGCCTCGATGGACTCGTCACGCGCCAGCGCCACGCCCATGCGGCGCTGGCCTTTGACTTCGGGTTTGCCGAACAGGCGCAGCGCCGTGTCTTGCTCGCTCAGCGCGGCGCCGAGGTTGGCGAAGCTGGCCTGCTGCGAATTGCCCTCCACCAGAATCACCGCCGACGCCGACGGGCCCATCTGGCGGATCACAGGAATCGGTAGGCCGAGAATGGCGCGGGCATGCAGGGCGAACTCGGACAGCTCCTGGGAGATCAGCGTCACCAGGCCGGTGTCGTGCGGGCGCGGCGAAACTTCGCTGAACCATACCTGGTCGCCCTTGACGAACAGCTCGACGCCGAACAGACCACGACCACCGAGCGCCTCGGTCACCGCCAGCGCCACGCGCTCGGACTCGGCCAGGGCCTTCGGGCTCATCGGCTGAGGCTGCCAAGACTCCTGATAGTCGCCGTTCTCCTGGCGGTGGCCGATCGGCGCACAGAAGCTGGTGCCACCGACATGACGTACGGTGAGCAGGGTGATTTCGTAGTCGAAGTCTATGAAGCCCTCGACGATCACCCGCCCCTTGCCGGCACGCCCGCCTTCCTGGGCGTAGTCCCAGGCGCGCTGCAGGTCGGCGTCGCTCTTGAGCACGCTCTGGCCCTTGCCGGAGGAGCTCATGATCGGCTTGACCACGCAGGGGTAGCCGACGGACTTCACCGCCGCGGCGTAGTCCTCGAAGGTGTCGGAGAAATGGTATGGCGAGGTGGGCAGACCCAGCTCCTCGGCCGCCAGACGACGAATGCCTTCGCGATTCATGGTCAGCTGCGCGGCACGCGCGGTCGGCACCACGTTGAAGCCTTCGGCCTCCAGCTCGACCAGGGTGGCAGTGGCGATGGCTTCAATTTCCGGGACGATGTAGTGCGGCTGCTCCTTCTCGATCACTGCACGCAACGCGGCACCATCGAGCATGTCGATGACGTGGCTACGATGTGCCACCTGCATGGCCGGCGCATTGGCGTAACGGTCGACACCGATGACTTCGCAGCCAAGGCGCTGCAGCTCGATCACCACTTCCTTGCCGAGCTCGCCGCAGCCACACAGCAGCACACGGGTCGCGGAGGACGACAGGGGGGTTCCAATACGGGGCATGAGTGTTCCTCGAACAGTGAATCAGGAAGAAGTCATTAGCAGACCCGAAGCGCGGGCGCGCTCCAGGCAAAGTTGCAGCACCTCACGGCGCTCGGCATTGTCCATGCGGCCCCAGCGGGTGATTTCGGCGACGGTGCGCTGGCAGCCGATGCAGACATCCTGCTCGTCCAGCGCGCAGACATGCACGCAGGGCGAACGCACCGGCTTTTCTACATCACTCATCGTCATCAGGTACCAGGTCACGGGAATAGCGCTGCGCATTATGAACGTAATGAGCGGCACTGGCCTCCAGCATCTTCTTCTGCGCCTCGGTCAGTTCGCGCACCACCTTGCCGGGACTGCCCATGACCAGGCTGCCATCAGGAATCACCTTGCCTTCGGGAATCAGGCTGTTGGCGCCGATGATGCAGTACTTGCCGATCTTGGCGCCATTGAGGATCACCGCGTTGATGCCGATCAGGCTGTAATCGTCGACGGTGCAGCCGTGCATCATCACGTTGTGGCCGACGGTGACCCCCTTGCCCAGGGTCAGCGGAAAACCCATGTCGGTATGCATGACGCTGCCGTCCTGCACATTGCTGTTCTCGCCGATATGGATCAGCTCATTGTCACCGCGCAGCACGGCACCGAACCAGATGCTGGCACCGGCCTCCAGGCGAACCTTGCCGATCAGGTCGGCGCTTGGCGCGACCCAGCTCTCGGGATGGGCGTCGACACGGGAGCTTCCCAGGCGGTATTTCATGCTCGTCAGTCCTCGGCGCTATCAGCGCAGGTGTATGAAGTGTTCGGGCGGCTGGTGCAGGGCGATCTGGGCATCGTCGAAGATCAGGTTGACCAGCTCCACCACCATGATCGCGGTCAGGCCCCAGATGCGGTACTCGCCATAGGTGTAGGACGGCACGTACCAGCTCTGCCCGAGGTAGTCGATACGGTGGGTGACTTCGCGCGGGTCGCTGCGGAAGAACTCCAGCGGCACCGAGAATACCGAGGCGATCTCCGCATCATTGGCCTTGTATTCGACGTAATCAGGCACCAGCCCGACGTAGGGCGTGACCTGAATGCCGTGTCGCGACACCAGACTGCTGAGCGGCCCGACCACCTCGACCAGTCCCGGCGGCAGACCGATCTCCTCCTCGGCCTCACGCAGCGCGGTATCCACCAGATCGCGATCTTCCGGGTCGCGCCGGCCACCGGGAAAGGCCACCTCGCCACCGTGGGTCGACAAACCGCTGGCGCGCAGGGTCAACACCAGCTCAGGTTCATCACTGCGGGTAATCGGGACCAGCACCGCCGCCTCGGGGAAGCTGCGCTCGGTCTCCAGAGGGCGCGGGCTGTAACCGCGCACACGATGGAGCAACTCGTCCAGCATGGGCATACTCGGAGTCTTGTTTTGCCAGGCATCATGGCATGAAAGCAGCCGGCCGCCCAACCCCGACGACAGGACAGGCTGGCCTCAATGGCAGGCTTGCCGGCCAAGACGCAGACCGCCAAGATAACGCCAGAAAAAGAGGAACGGGCATGAAATTCTGCAGTCAGTGCGGCAACTCCGTCACCCGCATGATCCCGGCCGGCGACAACCGCATGCGCCATGTCTGCGCTCACTGCGCCACCGTGCATTACGAAAACCCGCGCATCGTCGCCGGCTGCCTGCCCGTATGGCGTGACCAGGTGCTGCTGTGCCGACGCGCCATCGAGCCACGCCGTGGCTATTGGACATTACCTGCAGGCTTCATGGAAAACGGCGAGACCATCGAGCAGGCCGCCGCCCGCGAAACTATGGAAGAGGCCTGCGCCCGCGTGCGCGATCTCAGCCTCTATACCCTGTTCGACCTGCCGCATATCAGTCAGGTGTACATGATGTTTCGCGCCGAGCTAGTCGACCTGGATTTCGCCGTGGGCGAAGAGAGCCTGGAGGTGCGACTGTTTGCAGAAAGCGAAATCCCATGGTCAGAGCTGGCTTTCCCGACCATAGGCCGTACCTTAGAATGTTTCTTCGCCGACCGTCGGCAGAATCTCTTTCCGGTACGCAATGAGCCACTCGAAGCACTGCGTACCCACTACACACCCCGTTGACCCTTGCGGACGTTCCCGATGCGTTGGTTGTTGCCACTGCTTTGCCTGACTCTCAGCTTCAACGCCCTGGCCAGCGCCACGCCAGCGACCAGCAGCCGCACCGTGGACAAGGTGCTGGTGCTCAAGTCGGAGCGCAAACTGCATCTACAGCAACGCGGTGAGACCATCAAGTCGTACCGCATTTCCCTGGGCAAACAGCCCAACGGCGCCAAGCAGCGCGAAGGCGATCTGCGCACACCGGAAGGCTTCTACTGGATCGACTGGCGCAAACCGAGCGACAAATACCAGCTGTCGCTGCATATCTCATACCCCAACGCACGCGACCTGGCCAAGGCCAAGGAAGCCGGAGTGCCTCCGGGCAGCATGATCATGATCCACGGCACGCCGCTGGATGAGGAATACCCGGAGTGGTTCTTCCACACCCTGGATTGGACAGAAGGCTGCATCGCCATGAAGAACGACGACATGCGCGAGGTATGGAGCCTGGTCAAGGATGGGACGCTGATCGAAATCAGGCCCTGAGCCACTGCATTGAAAAAGGCGCCATCGGCGACTTTTTCATATCGACTCAGAACTGCAGGTCGGACAAACGCCAGACATCGAAAGCCGGCGTTTCGTAAGGATGGCTCTTCTTCAGTGCCTTGACAGCATCGTGGATCAACTCGTCGGCGACGACCATTTCCACCTTCCACTCGGCAACCTGCTCGACGCTGCCGACCTGACCGATAAACGGCTGGCTACCGTCCAGAGCACGGAACTGACCTTGGCCCAACACCTGCCAGCAGCAGTTGTCGTAAAGCCCGATGCGCCCGCCGCCGGCTGCGAACACCGCCTTTTTCACCGGCTCCAGATGGGCTTCCGGCACGTAGAAACACAGTTTGTACATCAAGTTCTCCGCAGATGGGCAACCGAACAACAGACAAGCCATGACACCAATATGATGTCATTTCGCCATGGAGTTGTCTTGAGATCGCCCGCACAATTCCATACGCAGCATTAAAACGATTCGCTGCTTTCGACTCAGGCGACGGGCGTGGCGTTCTCAGCGCCCGCTGAAAAAGCGCCGCCATTTGTCGGCCAGACCGGTGGCTGGCGGGCTGTGGCTGCCATCGCAGTAGGGCAGGTTTGCGGATCGGCTACAGCGGCATAGCAGTAGACGCTGCTCGCGCTCCGGGCGCAGCTCTAGAGACTGCTGACAGTCGGGTGTGCAGTTGGGCATTTCTGCGGAGTGCCCGCAGCGGCATAGGCGATGGGTTTCACCGGGTTTGACCAAGCGAACTTCGGGGAGGATGGGGAGAGGATCATCGGCCATGGTTGGGCCTATGTAGCCCGGATGGAATCCGGGTTAGTGGTGTGAGGGAAACTGCCTCGGATCGTTTCTGGGCTACGGACTCCACGATCGGCTCCCTCTCCCATTTATGGGAGAGGGCTGGGGAGAGGGTTCGATATTGGCCATAACGCCCTCTCCCGCCCTTCGGGCACCCCGCTCCGCGCCCCGGCCTGATCGCTTCGCGATCAGGCGCTCATCGGCGCAGGAAGCAGTGCTTCCAAAGCGCGCCTCTTCGCCCCATAAATGGGAGAGGGTCAGCAGAAGGCCGCTACGCGGTCGCTTTTAGTCCACCCACACTCGGGCGTTGCGGAACATGCGCATCCAGCCGCCGTCTTCCTGCCACTCGTCCGGGCGCCAGGAATTCTGTACTGCGCGGAACACCCGCTCCGGGTGCGGCATCATGATGGTCACGCGGCCGTCGCGGCTGGTCAGGCCGGTGATGCCACGCGGCGAACCGTTGGGGTTGGCCGGGTAAGCTTCAGTGACCTTGCCATGGTTATCGACGTAACGCAGCGCCACGGTGCCGGACAGATCCGCCTCCAGCAGAGCTTCCTCGCTTTCGAATTCGGCATGACCCTCGCCGTGAGCGATGGCGATCGGCATGCGCGAACCGGCCATACCCTGCAGGAAGATCGATGCCGACTCCTGGATCTGCACCATGGCCACGCGAGCCTCGAACTGCTCGGAGCGGTTGCGCACGAAGTGCGGCCAGAACTCGGTGCCAGGGATCAGCTCGTGCAGGTTGCTCATCATCTGGCAGCCGTTGCACACGCCGAGGGCGAAGCTGTCGCGACGCTCGAAGAAACCCTGGAAGGCATCGCGGGCGCGAGCGTTGAACAGCACCGACTTGGCCCAGCCCTCACCGGCGCCGAGCACGTCGCCGTAGGAGAAGCCGCCGCAGGCCACCAGGCCTTTGAACTCTTCCAGGCTGACGCGACCGGCGAGGATGTCACTCATATGCACGTCGATCGCGGAGAAACCGGCACGGTCGAACGCAGCAGCCATTTCCACCTGGCCGTTGACACCCTGCTCACGCAGGATCGCCACCTGCGGACGCACGCCCTTCTTGATGTAAGGCGCAGCGATGTCCTGGTTGACGTCGAAGCCGAGCTTGATCGACAGGCCGGGGTTGTCTTCTTCCAGCAGCAGGTCGAATTCCTGGTCGGCGCCCTGCGCATTATCGCGCAGACGCTGGATGCGGTAGCTGGTCTCAGCCCACTGACGCTGCAGCAGACGACGCTCACCGGCGAACACCGGTTCGCCATTGAAGCTGATGCTGACCTCGCCGTTGTTCACGGCCTGGCCAATCACGGCCACGCAGTCATCCAGACCGGCGGCGCTGAATTGCGCCAGCACTTCCGGGGTGGCGTCCTGGCGCACCTGAATCACTGCACCCAGTTCTTCGTTGAACAGCACGGCCGGCAACTCGGTGCTGTCGTCAGCCAGCGCGTCGAGGTTCAGCGACAGACCGCAGTGACCGGCGAAGGCCATTTCCAGCACGGTGGTCAGCAGACCGCCGTCGGAACGGTCGTGGTAGGCCAGCAGATGACCGTCGGCATTGAGGCCCTGGATCACGGCGAAGAAGGCCTTGAGGTCTTCGGCGTCGTCGAGGTCCGGCACTTGCTGGCCGATTTGCGAGTAGACCTGCGCCAGGATCGAGGCACCCATGCGGTTCTGGCCACGACCGAGGTCGATCAGAATCAGATCGGTCTCGCCCTTGTCCATGCGCAGTTGCGGGGTCAGGGTCTGACGGATGTCCTGCACCGGAGCGAAACCGGTGATCACCAGCGACAACGGCGAGGTCACGCTCTTGTCGACACCCTCCTCCTGCCAGCGGGTTTTCATGGACATGGAGTCCTTGCCCACCGGGATGGTGATGCCCAGCGCCGGGCACAGCTCCATGCCGACAGCCTTGACAGTGTCATACAGGCGGGCGTCTTCGCCCGGGTGGCCGGCAGCCGCCATCCAGTTGGCCGACAGCTTGATGTCGGAGATTTTCTCGATGCGTGCAGCGGCCAGGTTGGTAACGGTCTCACCCACCGCCATACGGCCGGAAGCCGGCGCGTCGAGCAGCGCCAGCGGTGTGCGTTCGCCCATGGCCATGGCTTCACCGGTGTAGACGTCGAAGCTGGTGGCGGTAACGGCGCAGTCGGCCACCGGCACCTGCCACGGGCCGACCATCTGGTCGCGAGCAACCAGACCGGTGATGGTGCGGTCGCCGATGGTGATCAAAAAGCTCTTGCTGGCCACGGCCGGGTGATGAAGCACACGACCCAGCGCCTCTTCGATATCGACGCTGGCGGCGCTGAAATCATCGCCCTGCTCGGCTTCGCGGCTGACACTGCGGTGCATGCGCGGCGGTTTGCCCAGCAGCACTTCCAGCGGCATGTCCACCGGGGTGTTGCTGAAGTGGCTGTCGGTCACGGTCAGGTGCGGCTCGGCAGTGGCCTCGCCGACTACAGCGAACGGGCAGCGCTCACGCTCGCAGATGGCCTTGAAACGCTCGAAGTCGGCCGCATCGACCGACAGGACGTAACGTTCCTGCGACTCGTTGCACCAGATTTCGTGCGGGGCCATGCCCGGCTCGTCGTTGGGCACGTTACGCAGCTCGAAACGGCCACCGCGACCGCCGTCGTTGATCAGTTCCGGCAAGGCGTTGGAGATACCGCCAGCGCCGACGTCGTGAATGAACTTGATCGGGTTGGCCTCGCCCAGCTGCCAGCAGCGGTCGATGACCTCCTGGCAGCGGCGTTCCATTTCCGGGTTTTCGCGCTGTACCGAGGCGAAGTCCAGGTCGGCCGAGCTGGCACCGGTGGCCATAGAGGAAGCGGCGCCGCCACCCAGACCGATGAGCATGGCCGGGCCGCCGAGCACGATCAGCTTGGCGCCGACCGAGATCTCGCCCTTCTGTACGTGGTTCTCGCGGATGTTGCCCAGGCCGCCGGCGAGCATGATCGGCTTGTGGTAACCGCGCACTTCTTCGCCGCGCGGACTGCTGACCGCCTGCTCGAAGGTACGGAAGTAGCCGTTGAGCGCCGGACGACCGAATTCGTTGTTGAACGCGGCGCCACCCAGCGGGCCTTCGATCATGATGTCCAGCGCGCTGACGATACGCTCGGGCTTGCCGTAAGGCTTTTCCCAGGGCTGGAGGAAATCGGGGATGTTCAGGTTGGAGACCGAGAAACCAGTCAGACCGGCCTTGGGCTTGGCGCCACGACCGGTGGCGCCTTCGTCGCGAATCTCGCCGCCAGAGCCGGTGGAGGCGCCCGGGAACGGGGCGATGGCGGTCGGGTGGTTGTGCGTCTCCACCTTCATCAGGATATGCACCGGCTCCTGCACTGCGCCGTACTGGCGGCTCTCAGGATTGGGGAAGAAACGCCCGGCGGTGTGGCCGACTATGACCGAGGCGTTGTCCTTGTAGGCGGACAGCACGCCTTCGTTGTGCATCTGGTAGGTGTTCTTGATCATGCCGAACAGCGACTTGTCCTGGCTCTCGCCATCGATGTCCCAGCTGGCATTAAAGATCTTGTGGCGGCAATGCTCGGAGTTGGCCTGGGCGAACATCATCAGCTCGATGTCGTGGGGATTGCGCCCCAGATCATTGAAGCTCTTCACCAGGTAGTCGATTTCGTCCTCGGCCAGGGCCAGGCCCAGGTCCTGGTTGGCCTGCTCCAGCGCGGCGCGGCCACCACCGAGTACGTCCACGGCGGTCAGCGGCTTGGGCTCGGCGTGACTGAACAGCGCGGCGGCGTCTTCCAGCGCACCCAGCACCAGCTGGGTCATGCGGTCATGCAACAGGGCGGCGACGGCAGCGCTGTCGGCCTCGCTCAGTTCGCCGCTGACGTAATAGGCGATACCGCGCTCCAGACGCTGGACCTTGGCCAGGCCGCAATTACGGGCGATGTCGCTGGCTTTGCTCGACCAGGGCGAGATGGTGCCAAAACGCGGAATGGTCAGGAACAGTTTGCCGCTGGGCTCCTGAACCGGCACGCTCGGGCCGTACTTGAGCAGCCGCGCCAGCACTTGTTCTTCATCGGCGTTGAGCACGCCCGTCACGTCGGCGAAATGCGCGAACTCGGCGTACAGCCCGGTCACGGCCGGCACCTTGCTGGTCAGTTGCTCGAGCAATTTGCCATGGCGGAAAGCGGAAAGGGCGGGAGCGCCGCGCAGAATCAACATCGTCGGAACAGCCTCTGGGAAGGGGTGTGCTGGAGGCCGGGCATTCTACCCTAAAGTGGCGGCCTGCGGCAGCTGTAGCCAGCCGCTTAAAGGACGAACGCGCACTAGCAGAGAAGCGAAGCGCTGTCGAGATATGGCACCGCCTGCGCTTTGCGTATACTGCGCCGATGTTTGCACGACCTGCGATACGCATGCGTTGCGCCACAGGGCTGTTGGCGATTGGAACCCTCCTGATGCTTGCTGGCTGTGGCGAAGACCCCAAGCCCAGCGTACTCGAGCAGGCAAAGGCGGAGGGTGAGCTGCGCGTGGTCACTCGTAACAGCCCCGCCACCTACTTCCAGGACCGCAACGGCGCCACCGGTTTCGAATATGAACTGGCCAAGCGCTTCGCCACCGATCTCGGCCTGGAACTGAAGATCGAAACCGCGGACAACCTCGATAGTCTGTTTTCCAGCCTCGACCTCGCCAACGGCCCGGTCATGGCTGCCGCCGGCCTCGTGGACACGCCACAGCGCCAGCGCCAGGCACGCTTCTCGATTCCCTATCTGGAAGTCACGCCACAGGTCATCTATCGCCAGGGCGAGAGCCGTCCAACCAAACCTGAAGACCTGGTCGGCAAACGCATTCTGGTGCTGGCCGGCAGCAGCCATGCCGAACAGCTGGCCGCCCTCAAGCTGGAACAGCCGGAGCTGGAGTTCGAGGTATCCGACGCCGTCGAGGTGGTCGACCTGCTGCGCATGGTCGATGAAGGACAGATCGACCTGACCCTGGTCGACTCCAACGAGCTGGCGATGAACCAGGTGTACTTTCCCAATGTGCGGGTGGCCTTCGACCTGGGCGACACCAACACCATGCGCTGGGCAGTAGCCGCTGGCGATGATGACAGCCTGCTGGTGGAGATCGACGCCTTCCTCGAACGCTCCGAGGCCAACGGCACCCTGCAGCGCCTGAAAGAACGCTACTACGGCCATGTCGACGTGCTCGGCTATGTCGGCGCTTACACCTTCGCCCAGCACCTGCAGCAGCGCCTGCCGCGCTACGAGAAAATGTTCCGCCAGGCCGGTCACGCCAATCAGGTCGACTGGCGCCTGCTCGCCGCCATGGGCTATCAGGAGTCGCTGTGGCAACCCAACGCCACGTCCAAGACTGGCGTACGCGGCCTGATGATGCTGACCCAGCGCACCGCCCAGTCGGTCGGTGTCTCCAACCGTCTCGACCCCAAACAGAGCATCGACGGCGGTGCCCGCTACTTCATCCAGGTTCACCAGCAACTGCCGGAAGGCATCGTCGAGCCGGATCGCACCTGGTTCGCCCTGGCCGCCTACAACGTCGGCGGCGGCCACCTGGAAGACGCGCGCAAGCTGACCGAAGCCGAAGGGCTGGACCCGAACAAGTGGGCCGATGTACAGAAGATCCTGCCGCGCCTGGCGCAAAAGCAGTGGTACAGCAAGACCCGCTACGGCTATGCCCGCGGCGGCGAGCCGGTGCACTTCGTGCGCAACATCCGTCGTTACTACGACATTCTCACCTGGGTCACCCAGCCGCAGCTGGAAGGCACGCAAGTGGCCGAGAGCGGTATCCACCTGCCCGGCATCGACAAGCGCAAGCCCGAAGAAGAAACCCCGCCGCTCTGATCGGTCAGAGCAAACTCTGATTCCCCACCGCACATCGGCTGATCGCCTGCCGCGCCTGTGGCAAGCCTCTGAGGCGCGTGGCGCACTGCGCCTGACTCGATATTCGCTCGACCTGCAGATTGGCCTGCTCGTCGATGCTGATCAGATAGGGATGGTTGTAACGCGCGCGATCGTTCCAGGCGCTGAAGCGCTGAGTGGTGAACACGCATCGATAGTCCAGATGCCCGGTAAAGCCCTGAAAGCGATCACGCATGAAGATGTGGTGATAACGCTGCCAGTCGCGATCACGCTGACCGATACGCACGGCCTCCTGGCACTCTTCGAGCGTGGTGATCTGCGGCTCGTGCAGGAAAATGCTCTGCGCCAGGTTGGAGCCGCCCAACTGCACGCTGGCGACCAGATACACCTCTGACTGACCAGCGAACGCCGGCGCAGCCAGGAGCGCCAGAAGACTCAACATCCGTTTGTTCATGCTCATTCCCTGTAATAACGCTCAGCCTCGCCGAGCCTTGAAGAAATCTTTCAGCAGCGCCCCGCTCTCCTCGGCCAGCAAACCACCTTCCACCCGCACGCGGTGGTTGAGAAAGCCCTGGTCGAAGAATTGCCCCTGACTGATCGCCACCCCCGCACGCGGCTCGCTGGCGGCGAACACCACCCGGGCGATGCGCGCATGCACGATCAAGCCGGCGCACATGCTGCAGGGCTCCAGCGTGACATACAGGGTGCTACCGGGCAGTCGATAGTTCTGCACACTTTCCGCCGCCGCGCGAATCGCCACCATCTCGGCATGGGCGCTGGGGTCGTGACGTAGAATCGGGCAGTTGAAGCCCTGCCCGACCACTTCGCCATCCTGCACCAGCACGGCGCCGACCGGCACCTCGCCCTGCTCCGCGCCCAGGCACGCCTGCGCCAGCGCCAAGCGCATGAAATGCTCGTCACGCGAGCGATCGATGATCTGCGGTCGTTTCATTGCATCAATCCGAAGGGTGGCCGCTCTGCGAGGCGGACCTGAAAACGGCGCCTACCCTACACCACTTCGATGGCCGCCATCAGCCCCGTTTCCATATGGTCGATCACGTGGCAATGGAACATCCACACACCAGGATTATCGGCAACGAAGGCGATGCGCGCGGTCTCGTTCTTGCCCAACAGGTAGGTGTCGGTGAAATACGGAATGATCTTGCGCCGGTCCGAGCCCAGCACCTTGAAGGTCATACCGTGCAGGTGGATCGGGTGCTGATACTGCGCCATATTGCGCAGTACGAAGATGTAGTGGCCATCCTTCTTCAGCGTGGCGATCGGGCGATCTGCACAGGTCTTGTCATTGATGTCCCAGGCCTGGCCGTTGATCTGCCAGTACTTGTAGCGACCGGCTGCCTCGTCGGCCGGCGAAGCCAGTGCGGCGGCCCACTCGAAGTTGAAACGCAGCGTCTCGGCGCGGGCCAGGTCCGGTTCGGCGACGGGGTTGGCCGGCAGAGGCGGTGGCCAGTCGCCTGCGACTTCGCTACTGGCGACACCTTTCAAGGTGGCCAGGCGCAGCGGACCATTGCGTAGCGACAATTCCTCGCCGGCTGCCGGCACCTTCAGCGCCAGGTCGATGCGCATTCCAGGCCCCAGCCAGTATTCCTTACCCAGCGGCCGCGGCTGCACCGGATTGCCGTCCAGGGCATAGATGCGCGCCTCCCCGCCCGGCAGGTTGAGGCGATAGGTGATGGTGCTGTCGACATTGATCAGACGCAGGCGCACCACCTGCCCTGCAGGTAATTCGAGGGTCGGGTTCGGTTCGCCGTTGATGGTGGTCAAGCGCCCACGCGTACCCTCGCGCGCTGCCTGACGCGGCACCAGAAAGTCGGTGAAGGCGCCCTGCTCGTCGATATGCCAGGTCTTCAGGCTCAGCGTGCGCTCATGGAGGAAGCCCGTCGGCTCACGCTCCTCGATGATCAGCGGCCCGACCAGGCCGCGCCCCAGTTGCTCGGTGCTGGTGGTGTGCGGGTGATACCAGAAGCTGCCGGCGTCATGGCAGATGAAGTCGTAGTCGAAGTATTCACCCGGCAGCACCGGCGCCTGGGAGACGTAGGGCACGCCGTCCATCTCCAGCGGCAGACGAATGCCATGCCAGTGGATGGTGCTCTGCTGCTCCAGCTTGTTGATGAAGCGCACCCGCAGACGCTCGCCCTGCCGACAGCGCAACTCCAATCCCGGCGCGTGGCCGCCATAGCCCCAGGCCGGCGTCTTGTGCCCCGGCACCAGTTCCAGGTCCAGCGGCGCGGCGATCAGCTCGTAGTCATGGGTCGCCACGTTCTCCGGGCGCCCGAGCCAGTAACGCACACCACCTACGCCCAGGCCGGCAACACCCAGACCAGCCAGGCCGGCGAGCACTTGTCTGCGGGTAAACGACATCTTCATCCTCGGCAATCTGCGAGCATACTCAATTGCGGTATCTTCTCATTTTCACGAAGGAAGAGACGAGCTCGGACGAAGGACTTATTGCCGCAGATGAACGCGACAAACATCACGGGAGCGTCTGACCACGTCGCCTGCCAAGCCACCTGTCCGACAAGGGTATCGATACGCCATGGACTTGTTCGGCATGGCGATGACCAGCGCACTGGCACTGTACGTCGCATGATTGACCCTGGAAGCATCGAAGTGATGCTGACCAACCAGGTACGCGCCAAGCGCGAGATGCTGCGCTGCTCGCGCTTACCAAAAGCGTTGTACTGGCACAGACATGAAAAAACCGGCCGAAGCCGGTTTTTTCATTTGGGCCTGAATAGACACCAACCCGCAGAAACTGGCATCTATCTCCGACATCAAGTGCATGCTTACCAGTTGTAACTCAGCTTGGCAGTGACTTCGCGTCCCGAGTTGTAGTAGTTCGCAGTGCCGCGCCCAACCACATGCTGCTCGTCGAATATATTGGAGACGTTGAGCGCAAGCTCTGTGCCCTTGGCGATCTGGTAGTTGAACGCAGCATCGAACAGCGTGGTGCCATCACTCTCGCCGTTGTCGTTGAGGTCATTGAAGTGATAGGCACCGACATAGCGAGCACCTAGACCGAGACTAATATCCGTTCCCGGCAGGCTGTAATAAGTCCAGAGCGAGGCCGAGTGCTTGGGCGCGGTAACGAGCTCGTTACCCTTGATCGATACGGCGCCATACCCCGTCCCGTTCCACACTTGCAGTGCCCCGCGAAGCACCTCAGTATCCATGTAGGTGTAACCGCCAACCAGGCTCAGGTTCTCGGTCAGCTCGGCCTTGGCTTCGAGCTCGAGGCCACGCACACGCTGCTCGCCCACGCTCTGCAAGTCGATGACGCCATTCTGCTGCACGACCGCTGTGGCGACGTCCTCCTGAGTCAGCTCATAGATGGCAGCAGAGAACAACGCATTCATCGCCATTGGCGAATACTTCACACCTACTTCGTACTGTCTGCCTCGCTCCGGGGTGGTGCCGACCTCTGGTACGGCGACGGACTCCACCATGCTGATGTAGGTGGAAATTTCGTCAGTGGCGACATAGGTCAGTGCCGCGCGATAAGAGGTTTCTGAGAAGCTATCGCTGTCACTGAACGCTGGGACAGCATTGAACGTGTTGAATCCCTTGCTGGACAGATCCATGGAGTCGTTACGAACACCGGCCGTGACGATAAAACGCTCATAGAACGACAGGTTCTGCTGCAGGAATACAGACTTGGTGGTGTACTCCTGTTTTCTGGAGAGATATGGCGAAAGCCCTGAGGCAACCCCGGTGTACACGGGGTTGGTAACGCTGATGGGATCGATCCCCTGATATACAGCGCTTTCGTCAGTCGACGAGTCGCCGTACTCCACACCGACCGTGGTGCTGCTGTCGATATTCTTGAAGCGGGCGTCGTACTGCAGCATCAGGTTGCCGTTGAGCTGCTCGGCCTCATTGTCTGCTCCCAGGATAGCTCGATCCAGCATGTCTCCCGTGCGGACTCCAGTCAGATAGGCATAACCATAGTCATCATGCAGTTCGCTGTACCGCAGGTTGCTACGCAGCACGAAGCCGTTGTCGAAGTCGTGACTGAGGCTGCCACTGATATTGGTGCGTTCAACATCGTGGAAGTTGTAGCCAGGCTCGCCGAAGAAATCATCACGGTCATACTCCTTGTCCATCGGATAACCGCCGCTATTGGGCGTGCTCTTTCTCTTGAGGTGATCCACGACCAGCGTCGCCGAGGTAAAGGCAGTCGGTGCCCAAGTCAGGCCGCCCATGACGAGTTGGTTGTCGTCACGAGAATGATCGTATTCACGGTCATTGTCCTGAAACTTGCCGGTGAAGCGATAAGCCAGGGCCTGATTCGCATCCAGCGAATCGCCAACGTCGATACCGGTTTCCTTGTGATTGAAGGAGCCGTAGCTTGCGTAGACCTGACCGAACTTGTCGAAGCGCGGCTTCTTGGTTACGAAGTTCACCGAGCCACCCGGGTCGGCCGGACCGAACAGCGTGGAGTTGGCGCCGCGTAGCACCTCTACACGCTCATAGGCGAACGAATCTTCACGTACGCCACGCATCGAGCCCAGGGTCAGGCCATCGCGATAGGTAGTGGCATTGAAGCCACGGATCTGGAAGTAATCGTTGCGGTCATCGGTGCTGTAGTAGTCGGTAATAACACCTGGCGTGTATTTCAGCACTTCTTCAGTGGTGCTGGCATTGCGCTGTTCGATTTCTTTCTGCGTGATAACGGAAACCGAAGCAGGGGTATTGAGGATGCTGGTGGCGACCTTGCCGCCGACCCAGAGCTCCTGGGCAACCACCGAACTGGCGTCATCACCTGCCGAGGCCTTGGCGTTGACAATAATTGGCGCCAGGCGGAAGGGTTCATCCTCTTTGGCAGAGCTTGCCTCTTGCGCGTGAACGTATAGAGGCGCGGCAACCAGCGGCGTGCAAAACAGAGCAGCGCTGGTAACGCGCCGCCAGGGCGCTCGTGCATTGAGAACCCCGTTCTTACTATCGGTCATGCTCATGGTCCTTATCGGTTAAGAGGCGTGTCAGCGGCCTTTCTATGTGGCGGTACCGCCTGGTTGGCGGCGGCAACATAGCAGAAAACACACATCAAAACGATAATGACTTACATATAGATTTACTGATCTCTTGTGATACCGAGCCCGTTATGCACCAGGCGCAATCCATCTCAATTACTTGTTCGGAGCACAGAGCGGTCTCGGACCACCTGCTAGATAGAGCGTGCAGCTACACAGAGCATTCGTAAGTGCACCTTGATCTGGATGGCGAGCGTCATGGGCAGGGTTACGGGATATCTCTAGAAGCATCGAGGTACGAAGAACTGAGCCGTTTCCCACGCACGATCTGCCTGCGCCCCCTGTCACCTGCCGATTGAGCGACGACGGCTACTCCCAATTGCTGCGTTGTCTGAGCCCGAGCCTGTTCGTGCTTCTGGCGACTCTGTCTTTGCTTCAGGGCTGACTGCCCCTGGCAGCGCTCAGGCGTTTACGGGCGGATCACCCATCTACGCCGGAAAAATTTCCCTGCTCAGTCGCATTCAGGTACCTGAGCCATGGTCATGCCCCCACCGAAATTGGCAATGGGTCGCATGACCAGACGGCAGCCGTCCTCTACATCCTGGCCGGCCTGTGCCTCGAGCGATTCGCGTTTGACCCGGTAATCAAACGTCAGGGTGGTTCCGGCAGGCGCACCACCTTCTTCACGAACCATCGTGACACGCACCTCCAGGCGCACCTCAGCCGGGCTGAAAGTGCCCGAAAAGAGAAAGGTACGCCCGTCGCTGATACCGCCACCGCTGACACGCCCGTCGGCTGCGATGCTCATCTGCACGTCATCCGGCTCGCTGCGCCAGCCTGCGTCGTCATAAATGCCGGGAATCGTCAGCTCGGTCTGCGTGGCGCTGTCCGGAACCTTGCCGCGTAACTGCAGGACCGCCTTGCCCGGTGCGCTGCGCTCCAGCAACACACTTCCCCTTCCGTAGTGCGTGACCGGTTTGCCGGAGGGAGGTGCCACCTTGAAGTCGACTCGACCAGTGTAAGGGCGCTCACCGAAGCGCTCGATCATGTCCTGAGCGAATCCGCAGGGCGCCAGGAACAACAAGAGTGCCGTCAGCAAAGTGCGCAAACACGGGGCAGCTAGCGAGTTGCCAGGCATAGGCACTTCCTCTTTAAGGAAATAAAAACCTAACCCTAGCCAAAGTGTTCCGCGGGTGACAGAAACACGCCACATAAGGCCTAAAAACAAAACCCCGGCACCAGGGCCGGGGTTTCGTCAGACGGGCGACACCAGGGTAGGCATCACTCCCACTCGATGGTCGCTGGCGGCTTGCTCGACACGTCGTAGGTAACGCGGGAGATGCCTTCGATCTCGTTGATGATGCGGCCGCTGACGGTTTCCAGCAGCTCGTAGGGCAGGTGCGCCCAGCGAGCGGTCATGAAGTCCACGGTTTCCACGGCGCGCAGGGCAACGACCCAGGCGTAGCGACGGCCATCACCGACGACACCGACCGACTTCACCGGCTGGAACACCACGAACGCCTGGCTGGTCTTGTGATACCAGTCGGCCTTGCGCAGTTCTTCGATGAAAATGTGGTCGGCGCGGCGCAGCAGGTCGGCGTATTCCTTCTTCACTTCACCGAGGATGCGCACGCCAAGGCCCGGGCCCGGGAACGGGTGGCGGTAGACCATGTCGTAGGGCAGGCCCAGCTCCAGACCAATCTTGCGCACTTCGTCCTTGAACAGTTCACGCAGCGGCTCGACCAGCTTGAGGTTCATTTCCTCCGGAAGGCCACCAACGTTGTGGTGGCTCTTGATCACATGAGCCTTGCCGCTCTTGGCGCCAGCCGACTCGATCACGTCCGGGTAAATGGTGCCCTGGGCGAGGAACTGGATGTTGTCCAGTTTGCTGGCCTGCGCATCGAACACGTCGATGAAGGTGCGGCCGATAATCTTGCGCTTCTTCTCCGGGTCGGACTCACCGGCCAGGTTGCTGAGGAACTGCTCTTCGGCATCGGCGCGGATCACCTTGACGCCCATGTTCTCGGCGAACATGGCCATTACCTGGTCGCCTTCGTGCAGACGCAGCAGGCCGTTGTCGACGAACACGCAAGTCAGCTGGTCGCCGATGGCCTTGTGCAGCAACGCCGCGACCACCGAGGAGTCGACACCACCGGACAGGCCGAGCAGCACGTTGGCGTCGCCAACCTGGGCACGCACGGCGGCGATGGCGTCTTCGACGATGTTGGCCGGTGTCCACAGGGCTTCACAGCCGCTGATTTCCAGCACGAAGCGCGAGAGGATGCGACCGCCCTGCTTGGTGTGGGTCACTTCCGGGTGGAACTGCACGCCGTAATAGTGGCGAGTGTCGTCGCACATGGCGGCGATCGGGCAGCTCGGGGTACTGGCGAGGATGTGGAAGCCTTCCGGCAGGCGGGTGACCTTGTCACCGTGGCTCATCCACACGTCGAGACCCAGTACCCCGTCGGCGTCGACATGGTCTTCGATACCGGCCAGCAGTTGGCTCTTGCCGACCACGTCGACACGGGCGTAGCCGAATTCACGCAGATCGGAACCTTCCACCTTGCCGCCGAGCTGCTCGGCCATGGTTTGCATGCCGTAGCAGATGCCCAGCACCGGCACGTTCAGGTCGAACACCGCTTGCGGCGCGCGCGGGCTATTGGCTTCGTGCACCGACTCCGGGCCACCGGCGAGGATGATGCCGCGCGGAGCGAAGGCGCGGATGTCCTCGTCGCTCATGTCCCAGGGGTGCAGTTCGCAATAGACACCGATCTCGCGCACACGGCGGGCAATCAGCTGGGTGTACTGGGAACCGAAGTCCAGAATGAGGATGCGGTGGGCGTGAATGTCGTGGGCCATGGCCGTCTCTCGTAGGTATTCACAAATGACACGGGGCTGATCGAACAGCCCCGTTATTCATACATTGCAGCGAATCAACCAACTCTGTAGTTGGGCGCTTCCTTAGTGATCTGCACATCGTGGACATGCGACTCGGCCATGCCGGCGCCGGTAATGCGCACAAACTCCGGCTTGGTACGCATCTCTTCGATGGTGGCGCAGCCGGTGTAGCCCATGGAGGCACGCAGGCCGCCCATCAGCTGGTGAACGATGGCACTCATCGCGCCCTTGTAGGGGACACGACCTTCGATACCTTCCGGCACCAGCTTCTCGGCGCCGGCCGAGGAGTCCTGGAAGTAACGGTCGGAAGAGCCCTGCGCCTGCGCCATTGCGCCCAGCGAGCCCATGCCGCGGTAAGCCTTGTAGGAGCGGCCCTGGAACAGTTCGACTTCGCCCGGGGCTTCTTCGGTACCGGCCAGCATGGAGCCGATCATCACGGCGGAAGCGCCGGCAACGATGGCCTTGGACAGATCGCCAGAGAAGCGGATACCACCGTCAGCGATCAGCGGTACGCCAGTGCCGGCCAGTGCTGCGGCCACGTTGGCCACGGCGCTGATCTGCGGAACACCGACGCCAGCCACGATACGGGTGGTGCAGATCGAGCCTGGGCCGATGCCGACCTTGACGCCATCGGCGCCGGCTTCGACCAGCGCCTTGGCAGCTGCACCCGTGGCGATGTTGCCACCGATCACCTGGACTTCCGGGAAGTTCTGCTTGACCCAACGCACGCGGTCGATCACGCCCTTGGAGTGGCCGTGAGCGGTGTCGACGATGATCACATCCACACCGGCATTGACCAGAGCACCTACGCGATCACCGGTGTCGGCACCAGTACCGACGGCAGCGCCAACGCGCAGACGACCTTGATCGTCCTTGCTCGCCAGCGGGTAGGCCTTGGCTTTCTCGATATCCTTGACGGTCATCATGCCCTTGAGGGTGAAAGCATCATCGACGATCAGCACCTTCTCGATACGGTGCTTGTGCAGCAGCTCGCGCACGGTTTCCTTGGCGGCGCCTTCCTTGACGGTGACCAGGCGTTCTTTCGGCGTCATCACATCACGCACTTTAGCGTCCAGACGGTTCTCGAAACGCACGTCACGGGAAGTGACGATACCCACCAGGTCGCCGTTGGACAGCACCGGCACACCGGAGATGTTGTGCAGACGGGTCAGCTCGAACAGGTCGCGCACGGTGGCGTCGGCCTCGATGGTGATCGGGTCCTTGACCACGCCGGCCTCGAACTTCTTGACCTTGCGCACTTCGGCAGCCTGCTGCTCGATGGTCATGTTCTTGTGGATGATGCCGATGCCGCCTTCCTGGGCCATGGCGATGGCCAGGCGCGCTTCGGTGACGGTGTCCATGGCAGCGGACAGCAGCGGGATGTTCAGTTCGATGCCGCGGGTCAGGCGGGTCTTCAGGCTGACGTCCTTGGGCAGTACCTCGGAATAACCGGGGATAAGCAGGACGTCGTCGAAAGTGAGTGCTTCTTGGCTGATGCGCAGCATGGCGGGCTCCCGAGCGGGAAAATAAGAAGCGCGGCATTATACCCAGCGACCTCATTTCACTCAATGCAAAGTGTATCTCTAGGCAGCCACATCTTGAAAATCATAGAATAATGATTCTCAAAAACACCTGCACTTGAGTGCCAAATGAAATCAACCCGTTCTTCCTTGAGCGGCCAATGTGCCGCTCTGCTTACTTTTTGCCTGCTTCCAGCCGGCCACCTTCTGGCACAGGAGCTGGAGCTGCCCAGCCAAGAGGTGGTCGCCAAGCCTGCCATGGAAGAAGACGGCTATCAGGCCAAGCGCGCCAGCACTGCAAGCAAATCCTCCGTAGCGCTCAAGGATGAAGCCCAGTCGGTACAGGTGGTAACGCCACAGACCATCGAGGATTTTCAGGTCAGATCGCTGGACGATGCGATGAAATTCGTTAGCGGCATGACACAGAGCAACACACTGGCCGGCACTCAGGACGGTTTCGTCAAACGCGGCTTTGGTGCAAACGCCGACGGGTCGATCCTCCGTGACGGCATCCGTTCCAGCCTCTCACGCAACTTCAGCGCCACCACCGAACGCGTGGAAGTGCTCAAGGGGCCGGCCTCACTGCTGTATGGCGCGCTGGAGCCGGGTGGCCTGATCAACGTCATCAGCAAGAAGCCGCAGTACCAATGGGGCACGCAACTGAGCGCGGACAACTCCAGCTTCGGCGGAGGCAGCCTGGCAGTCGACGTTACCGGTCCAGTTGCCGACAGCGGCCTGGCCTTTCGCCTGATTGCCGAGCGTCACCACGAAGATTATTGGCGTAACTTCGGCGAAGAAGAGCACAGCCTGATTGCGCCCTCGCTGAGCTGGGAAGGCGAACGTCTGCGTCTCAACATCGCCTACGAATACAAGGAATACAGCAGCCCGGTGGATCGCGGTACGGTGATCATCAACGGCAAGCCGGCCAAGGTTTCCTATAACGACCGTTTCAGCGAGCGCTGGTCCAAGGCTGAAGGTATCGATGAACTGCTCACGGCTACTGCCGAGTACCAGCTCAGCGACGACTGGTCGAGCCGCCTCACCTATGGCTGGAACAACGAGCGCTACGACTATGCCGAGGCTCGCCCCAACGCGCTGAATGCCACTACAGGCGCGCTCAGCCGCCGCTCCGATGGAAGCGAACATGACAACCAGACCCAATATCTGGCCTGGGACTGGATCGGCAAGGCCACGCTGTTCGGTCAGCGCCATGATCTGCTGATTGGTGCAGACACAGAGCGCGTTGACAATTTTCGTGGCGATACCTGGCGCGGCCCGGCAGTCGGCGGCTTCAACATCTACAACCCGTTCTACGGCAATCTTGCCGCACCCTCCCTGCTCAATCTGTCACAGAGCGATCGTCGCGACGAATTGCATTCGCGCTCACTTTACGTGAAAGACAACTGGCACTTGAACGAGCAATGGATTCTGGTGCTTGGAGGCCGTTACCAGCGCTTCGAGCAGTTGGTCGGGCAAGGTCGAGGGGCGCTGTACAAGCCAACTACCCACCGGCAAGACACCACCTTCCTGCCCTTCGGTGGCCTGGTATTCCAACTGAACGATCAGGTGGCGTTCTACGGCAACTACAGCCGCTCCTTCGTGCCCAATGCCTCGGATACCAACACTGGCCAGGCATTCGATCCCGAAGAAGGTCGCAGCTACGAGCTGGGCGTGAAACTCGATCTGCCTCAGGGTATCGGCGCCAGTCTGGCGCTGTTCGATATCGAGAAGGAAAACGTCGTAGTCACCAACAATTCCGTATCGGAAGCCGCAGGCAAGGTCGGTTCGCGCGGCGTAGAGTTGGATATCACCGGCCGCCTCAGCGAGCGCTGGGAGCTGCTTGGCAGCTACGCCTACACCGATACGGAAATCCTCGATGACCCGGCCAACGAAGGCAACGAACTGGTCAACGCCGCGCGCAATGTCGGCAGTCTCTACCTCGTCCATCATCTGCATCTGCCCCAGGAGTTGGGTCAGTGGCGACTGGGTGGCGGCGCCCGTTACGTCGGTGAGCGTGCCGGCGACAACGCCAACACATTCTGGCTGGACAGCTACACGGTGGCCGATGCCTTCGTCAGTTGGGACAGCCAACTGCTCGGCGAAAAGACCCGCCTGCAACTGAACGTACGCAACCTGTTCGACGAGCGTTACTACTCCTCCAGCGGTGGCGATCTACGCGTTGCAGTGGGCGAGCCACGCGAAGTGCGCCTGTCGGCCAGTGTCGAGTTCTGAGCTGACCCCGATGACAACTGCTGAGCGCCTGTGGAAGGCGCTTCAGCGGCGACTGAAACCATATGAAGTCGCAGCTAAAGCCCCAGCCACAATCGACTGAAAACCGCTCAAGCAGGATCGTCGACCCGCACCTGCCTCAGCGCAAAGCCCAGGCGTTCGCCGAACTCTTCGACGAACGCCGGGCGCAAGCCGGCTTCAGCCCAGCCGTTAAAGATGAAGCCCAGGTTGGAAAAGCCGCACGGCTGCAGGAACAGGAAACCGTTGATGTCATCTTCATGCCCGCATTCCGGGCAGGTGAAGTTGTCGGTTTCCCCTGGCCACCACACCTCCAGGCTGTCGAACAGCGGCACGCCGACCTCCCTGCGGCATTCGGCGCAGCCCGCCTCTTCGAGAAAGCTGCGCGTCGGCACATAGATACAGCGATTGGTGATGATTTCCAGACCATTGTGCGCCTCACCATAAGGCAGCATCTCAGGACGCTGGGCGATACGCCGAGCGCCGGGCCCGATGGCGTAGGCCATACCGTTGCCACCCTGACCGCAGGTGGTCGGCAATGCCTCGACGATTTCCCGTTTGACCAGCCAGCGCAGCATGGCCTGGGCCTTCTGCTCGTGAGCGGGAAGCGTGGATATCTGAGGGACGAGGATCAGTTGCGCGGTCATGGTGTTCGAACAGCTGGCAAGGAAAGGGCGGCAGCTTAGGCACTACCGCCGGCAAATCAAGCCCCACGACAGATCACAGCAGCCGCCTGTGCTTCACGACGGGCCACCCAGCGCGCACGCAGCACGTCGTAGATCCAGTTGAACGCCATGGTGTACGGCAGGAAGAACAGGATCAGCACAATATCCAAGAGCAGCGCCTCGAGCAGACCGATCGACAACCACCAGGCCGCCAGCGGTACCAGCACGATGATCAACCCCACTTCGAACAGCAACGCATGGCTGACCCTCGCCCACAGGCCGCGCTCGAAGCCCAGACGACTCTGTGCGCGGTCGAACAGGTAGTTGAACAGCATGTTCCACAGCATCGCCACGGTGGAGAACATCAGGGTCAGCACACCCAGGTGCAGCAGTGGTTTATCCATGAACCAGGCCATGGTCGGCGCGCAGATGAGCACGGCGATGGTCTCGAAGGCCAGGGCGTGACCAATGCGCTCACGCAGGGAGCGCGACAGGGGCTGAGTCATGAAACGAACCTCGTGATAAGTGACAACGAGCGCTATGATCATCGGAATACCAGCCAATCCAAAAGCAGCTGCCATCGGCAAAACCGATATGAATATTTCCCCCGATTCCCTCCAGGCCTTCGCTCAGGCCGCCAACTGCGGATCGCTCAGCGCCGCAGCGCGGCGTCTGGGCAAGAGCCAGTCGACCATCAGCGAGGCCGTCGCGCGCCTGGAAATCGACCTGGGCGTGGCACTGTTCGAACGCGGCTCACGCAAACTGCAGCTGACCGAAGCTGGTGCCAGCCTGCTGGCCCATGCAGAAGAAGTCCTCTGCGCCAGCGACCGCCTGGCGCGACACGCTGCCGGTTTGGCCAGAGGCCAGGAGGCGCGACTGACTCTGGCGCTGTCCGACGCCTACCAGCCGAAACAATACGAAGTTCGCCTGCAGGAGCTGGATCAGCGCTTCCCCGATCTGCAGTTCGAAAGCCTGATCGCCGAACAGGCCGATGTGCTCGACCTGATCACCCAGGGCCGCGCACAGCTGGGACTGCTCGCCGCGCAAGCGGCCTATCCACCGCATATCGCCCACGCCCGCCTGGAAATGAGCAGCGAGTTCGGCCTGTTCGTCGCCAAGGATCATCCCCTGAGCAAGCTGCCACGAGTGCGTCAGGACGACTTGTCGCGCTGGCGTCTGCTGCGCTTGAGCAGCGTCGCCCATGACGATGCGAACACGGACGAGTTGCCCGGCAGCGGCGGCCGCTGCTGGGCCGCGCCGGACTATCTGATGCTGCTGGAAATGGCCAGACTGGGCTTCGGCTGGGCCGAACTGCCGCGGCAACTGGTCGATGCCTACGGCTTTGGTGGCCTGCATGAACTGCCCTGCAGCGGCTGGCCGCGGCGGGTCACGGTGGACGCCATCTGGTCGCGCCAGCGCGAACTCGGTCCGGTCGCAGCCTGGTTGCTCGAACGCCTGATGCAAGACGCCTGATGAAGGTCGCGCCAACGTCGCTCTCGACTTATCATGCTGCCCCATGATCAATGACCCTTTTGCCCGCCTGAACCTCGACCGCGAGGTGCTCAGCGTCAGCCAGCTCAACAACCGCGCCCGCCTGCTGCTGGAGGACGTGTTCGCCGGTATCTGGGTCGAGGGGGAAATCTCCAACCTCGCCCGCCCGGCCTCCGGCCACATCTACTTCACCCTGAAGGACAGCCAGGCCCAGGTGCGCTGCGCGCTGTTCCGGCAGAACGCTGCGCGTGTGCGCCAGGCGCTGCGTGATGGTCTGGCGGTGAAGGTGCGCGGCAAGGTCTCGCTGTTCGAAGGGCGTGGCGACTACCAACTGATTCTCGACGCCGTGGAACCAGCGGGCGACGGCGCCCTGCGCCTGGCCTTCGAGGCACTAAAGGAAAAGCTCAGCGCCGAAGGTCTGTTCTCTACCGAACGCAAGATCGCCCTGCCCGCCCATCCCAAGCGCATCGGTATCGTCACCTCGCCTACCGGCGCGGTGATCCGCGACATCATCAGCGTGTTTCGTCGCCGCGCGCCGCAGGTGGAGCTGAACCTGATCCCCACCGCCGTACAGGGCCGTGAGGCCACCGCGCAGATCGTCCGGGCCCTGCAACGCGCCGACGCGCAGGGTTTCGACGCACTGATCCTGGCCCGTGGTGGTGGCTCACTGGAAGACCTGTGGTGCTTCAACGAGGAAGCCGTGGCCCGCGCCGTGGCGGCCTGCGTGACGCCCATCGTCAGCGCCGTGGGACACGAGACGGATGTATCCATCGCCGACTTCGTCGCCGATGTGCGCGCCCCGACACCCTCGGCCGCTGCCGAACTGCTGGCACCGGACAGCAGCGAACTGGTGCAGCGCCTACATAATCTGCAGCGCCGCCTGGTCCTGCAGATGCAGGGCCGCCTGGCTCGCGAACGCCTACGCCTGGAAGGAACGAGCCGACGCCTGCGCCATCCCGGTGAGCGCCTGCGCCAACAAGCCCAGCGCCTGGACGATCTGGACATGCGCCTGCGCCGTGCCTTCAACCAGCAACTGGCCAATCAGCGCGAGCGTCTGGCCCGTCTCGACGCTCGCCTCGCCGCACAGCATCCGGGGCGTAGCCTGGCCCTGTTGCGCCAGCGCCTGGATGGCCTGGCCACACGGCTTCCACGCGCGATGCAAAGCCAATTGCGCAGCCAGCGCCAGCAACTGGGTGCACTGGCCGCGCAACTGCAGATCGTCAGCCCGCTGGCCACCCTCGGTCGCGGCTACAGCATCCTCCTCGACGAACGCGGCCAGGCCGTGCGCAGCGCCGCGCAGACCCAGCCCGGCCAGCGCCTCAAGGCTCGCCTTGGCGAAGGCGAACTGGACGTGCGCGTCGAAGACAACCACATACAACCGGCGACCTTGTCGCTATTGGATTGACTGAACATGCCTGCCCTTGCCCGCTTGAACGAACGCTGCTCGCGAACATTCATGACCCAAAAGCTTCGCGGGCAGAGCCCGCTCCTACACAAGCTGTGCCTGTTCGTCCTGGCTCTGTGTCTGGCCCTCCCCGCCCACGCCGAAGGCTTTATCACCCGCCTGCTGAACAAGCCGGTGCCAGGTGGTGTGGCGGTGATCGATCTGGGCAACCCGGCGCAGGCGCCCAAAGTGCGCTATCAGGGCAAGCCGGTGCTGACCGTGCATGAAGACAGCAAGCACTGGATCGCCATCGTCGGCATCCCACTCAGCGTCAAACCGGGCACTCAGCAGGTAGAGGTCGAGGGCGGCCAGAAGCTGAATTTCCAGGTGGGTGCCAAGCACTACACCGAGCAGCGCATCACCATCAAGAACCAGCAGCAGGTCACCCCCAACGCCGCCAACCTCAAGCGCATCGAACGCGAGCTGGCCGAGCAGACCCGCGCCTACCAGCAATTCAGCGCACGCCAGCCGAGCAACCTGATGTTCGACAGACCAGTCAACGGCCCGCTGTCCAGTCCGTTCGGCTTGCGTCGTTTCTTCAACGGCGAGGAGCGCAACCCGCACTCGGGCCTGGACTTCGCCGCCAACCGCGGCACACCGATCAAGGCGCCAGCAGCCGGCAAAGTGATCCTCATCGGTGACTACTTCTTCAATGGCAAAACGGTGTTCCTCGATCACGGTCAGGGGCTGATCAGCATGTTCTGCCACCTGTCCGAGATAGACGTGAAGCTTGGCGACGAAATCGCCCGAGGCGGCCACGTCGGCAAGGTCGGCGCCACCGGGCGCGCCACCGGCCCACACCTGCACTGGAACGTCAGCCTCAACGACGCGCGGGTCGACCCGGCGATCTTCATCGGCGCGTTCAAGCCCTGAACGCACGCAGCCTGCAACAGCCGCCGTTTGGGTTAATCGAGTATCTTTGCTAGGGTACGGCGGCTCAGATGGCCGCCCTGCAGCGTCGGTCATTTCTCCTGTCTGCTTCGGAGCCGGAAATGCCGAATGAGCTCAACACCTGGATGGACTGGCTGAACACTCAGCCAGAACTGCTCACCCTCACCGCTACCCTCGCCTTGATCGTCGCCGCCTGGCTGTCGAACTGGGTGGTCAAACGCATCCTGGTTCGCGCCATCTACCGCCTGGTCGGCGCGACCGCCCTGGGCCGCCATGGCCAGATCAAGGAAAGCGGCATCATCAAGCGCCTGTCCAACATCGTGCCGGCGCTGGTGCTGTCCAGCGGCGTGGTTTTGGTGCCGGGCATGCCCGCTGCCGTGGTGGAAGTGACGCGCAACGTCTGCGGCGCCTTCGTGGTGCTGACTATCGC
Organism: Ectopseudomonas toyotomiensis; assembly: GCF_017167985.1. NCBI lineage: Bacteria > Pseudomonadati > Pseudomonadota > Gammaproteobacteria > Pseudomonadales > Pseudomonadaceae > Ectopseudomonas > Ectopseudomonas toyotomiensis. The sequence continues at coordinate 942,876 of NZ_CP070505.1, forward strand.
CATGGCCATTGGCGCGCTGCTGGATATCCTCAATACCCTCTACCAGCGTCGCCCCAACGCACACCTGAAGCCGATCAAGGGCTACTTGCAGGTGATCAAGATCGCCATCTTCGCCATCGCCGCAATCCTGATGGTAGCGGCGCTGATCGACCGCTCGCCGCTGATCCTGCTGTCCGGCCTCGGCGCCATGGCCGCCGTGCTGATGCTGATCTTCCAGGACACCCTGCTGTCGCTGGTGGCCAGCGTGCAGATTTCCTCCAGCGACATCATCCGCGTCGGTGACTGGGTGGAAATGCCCCAGCTGAACGCGGACGGCGACGTGATCGATATCGCCCTGCACACGGTCAAGGTGCAGAACTGGGACAAGACCATCACCACCATCCCAACCAAGCGCTTCATCACCGACCCGTTCAAGAACTGGCGCGGCATGCAGGAGTCGGGTGGGCGTCGGATCAAACGTGCGCTGTTTTTGGATCAAACCAGCGTACATTTCCTTAGCGACGAGGAGATCGCACGGCTGCGCCGCTTCATGCTTCTGGATGAGTACCTCGATCGCAAGGACCAGGAACTGCAGGACTGGAACGCCAAGCTGGCCGAGCACGGCAAGGAAGCGGTGAACACCCGGCGCATCACCAACATCGGCAGCTTCCGGGCCTACGTCGAGCATTACTTGCGGCACAACCCGAACATCCACCAGAACATGACCCTGCTGGTGCGCCAGCTCAGTCCGACTGCCGATGGCCTGCCGCTGGAAATCTACTGTTTCACCAACACCATCGCCTGGAATGCCTACGAAGGTATCCAGTCGGACATCTTCGACCACCTGCTGGCCATCCTCCCCGAGTTCGGCCTGCGCGTGTTCCAGCATCCGAGCGGTGCGGACATGCGCGAACTGCGGCCAGCCATCGTCGAACAGCACGGGGCAGCTCAATGAAACGCTAGTGGTGCGTCCCTGAACGACGTGTTACAGAGCCTTTGTCCCAAAATCGGTCGGAGCTTGCCATGATTACCCTGCATCACCTGAACAACTCGCGCTCGCAACGCATTCTCTGGATGCTCGAAGAGATTGGTATCGAGTACCAGATCAAGCACTACCAGCGCGACCCGCAGACCATGCTCGCCCCTGCCGAGCTGCGCCAGGTGCATCCTCTGGGCAACTCGCCGCTGATCACCGACGGCGAACTGACCCTGGCTGAATCGGGCGCCATCATCGAATACCTGGCCGAGCGCTATGGCGATTGGTTGCTGCCTGCCGCCGGCAGCCCAGAACGCCTGCGCTGCCGCTACTGGCTGCATTACGCCGAAGGCTCGGCGATGCCACCACTGCTGCTCAAGCTGGTCTTCGACAAGCTGCGCAGCGCGCCAATGCCGTTCTTCATCAAACCCATCGCCAGAGGTATCGCGAACAAGGTCAGTCAGGCGTTCATCTCGCCGCAGCTGAAGCTGCATTTCGACTACCTGGAGAGCCAACTGAGCGAGCACGACTGGTTTGCCGGTGATGCCTTCAGCGCTGCCGATATTCAGCTCAGCTTCCCGCTTGAAGCAGCTGCCGCCCGTGGAGTGCTAACCAACCACCCGCGTCTGAGCGATTTTCTGCAACGCATTCATGCCAGGCCGGCTTATCGCCGAGCCCTTGAAAAAGGTGGCGCATATGACTACGCCGATTGAAGGCTGACTATAAGAGGTGCAGGGGCGAGCCGCCGTAAGCCCCCACAAACACGATTCGCCGAAAACACACCTTTCAAAGCAATAAAATCCACCAGCAAACGCTATCCAGCAATAAATCGGCGTTTTTTAAGCAAGCATTGCCATATCCACCTGCTATGGATAGGGTGCCCACATGAAAAACATCTTTCTCGTCCGCCAGCTCGCATGCCTGCGACTGGTCAGCCCGCGACTGCGAAGCCCCGCCTGAAACCCCGTTTCATGGCCGCCCGGCCTCGTGTTCGACTCCCATTTCGCAGGACCCTCTCATGACCATGCTCAAAGACCCGTCGCAGAAGTACCGTCCGTTCACCCAGATTCAGATTCCGGACCGCACCTGGCCGGACCAGATCATCGACAAGGCGCCGATCTGGCTGTCGACCGACCTGCGCGACGGCAACCAGTCGCTGATCGAGCCGATGGATGCCGAGAAGAAGATGCGCTTCTTCAAGTGCCTGGTGGCCGTGGGCCTGAAAGAGATCGAAGTGGGCTTCCCGTCCGCCTCGCAGACCGACTTCGACTTCGTCCGCGAGCTGATCGAAGGCGGCCATATCCCTGACGACGTCACCATCCAGGTGCTGACTCAGGCCCGTGACGACCTTATCGAGCGCACCTTCGAGTCGCTGAAAGGCGCCAAAAAGGCCATCGTCCATTACTACAACGCCTGCGCACCGAGCTTCCGCAAGATCGTCTTCAACCAGGACAAGGCCGGCGTCAAAGCCATTGCCGTGGCCGCCGGCACCACCATCAAGCGCCTGGCCGATGCCGCGCCGGAAACCCAGTGGGGCTTCGAGTATTCGCCGGAAGTGTTCAGCAGCACCGAGATCGATTTTGCCGTCGAGGTGTGCAACGCGGTGATCGGTGTGTTCCAGCCGACCCCGGCGAACAAGTTGATCCTCAACCTGCCGGCCACCATCGAGTGCGCCACGCCGAACAACTACGCCGACCAGATCGAGTGGTTCGGTCGTCACGTCGACCGCCGCGACAGCGTGCTGATCAGCGTGCACACCCACAATGACCGTGGCACTGGCGTCGCAGCCTCGGAACTGGCCGTCATGGCTGGCGCCGACCGCGTCGAAGGCTGCCTGTTCGGTAACGGCGAGCGCACCGGCAACGTCTGCCTGGTGACCCTGGCGCTGAACCTCTACACCCAGGGCGTCGACCCACAGCTGGACTTCTCCGACATCGACGCCGTGCGCAAGGTGGTCGAGGACTGCAACCAGATCCCGGTGCACCCGCGCCATCCGTACGTCGGCGATCTGGTGCACACCGCCTTCTCCGGCTCGCACCAGGACGCCATCCGCAAGGGCTTCGCCCAGCAGAAGCAGGATGCCCTCTGGGAAGTGCCCTACCTGCCGATCGACCCGGCCGACATCGGCCGCGACTACGAGGCGGTGATCCGCGTGAACAGCCAGTCGGGCAAGGGCGGTATCACCTTCCTGCTCGAGCAGGAGTACGGCATCAGCCTGCCGCGGCGCATGCAGATCGAGTTCAGTCAGGTAGTGCAGCGCGAAACCGATCGTCTTGGCCTGGAAATGACTGCCGCACAGATCCATCAGCTGCTCGAAACCGAATACCTGCAAGCGCGCAGCCCCTACACCCTGAAAGGCCATCGTCTGCAGGAAGAGAATGGCACCAGCGCGGTGGATATCGAGGTTATTGAAGGCGCTGAAAAACACCACTGGCGCGGCATCGGCAAGGGCCCACTGGAAGCCCTGGCCGCAGCCCTGCCCGTCGCGGTGGAAGTCATGGACTACAGCGAGCATGCTATCGGCGCCGGCACCAATGCCAAGGCGGCTGCCTACATCGAGCTACGTGTCAACGGCGGTCGTGCCCTGCACGGCATCGGCATCGACGAGAACCTGACCACCGCGAGCTTCCGCGCCCTGTTCAGCGCGCTGAACCGCGCCCTGAGCCAGGCCGAGTCGCAAGCGGCCTGATTTCCTTAAGCGTCACTCACAAAAACGCCGGGCAATGCCCGGCGTTTTTGTATGCGCAGCCCGGATGAAATCCGGGAGCAATGTGCTCAGATATCGAAAATCATCAGCACCGCGAACATCAGCGCGGCCAGGCCGAGGGTGAACATCACACCGATACCCGCCGGCCGCCAGTTGGACAGAAACGCACCACCGGCCTCTGCATGCTGCTTGAGATCGGCTTCCATGAGGCTCTTGGCAAACATGATCATCGCCATCAACTGTGCAATGGCGAACGGCATGGCGGGCAACTCCTCCGGCAAGACGAAAGCCAGGACCAAGGTAACCACCAGAAGCAAGACGGAAATGCCCCAGACCATCGCCACTCGATCTGCCTTGCCGAGCAGTTGCAGGTTATGCGCCAGCAGCCAGGCGCCAGCCAGCGGCGTGCCGATGAAGGTCGCCAGGCCAACACCCGCGACGCTGTAGAGCGGCGACTGATTGGTGGTGGCCTGCTGCAGGTCGGCCTGCGGAGGCTGAAAGGGATTGCTCTGCTGTACGTCCATGTTCATGTAGCTCCTGATCAGTTCAAGGTGAAGGCATCGGCATCCAGGTGTGCGGGGAAGCGCTCGCGGTAGGCAGCCAGTGCCTCGCTCGACAGCCGGGCGCGGAACACACCATCACCATCGCCTGCCGCTAGCAGGGTCTCGCCCTGGAAATCCAGTACCTGAGAATCGCCAGTATATCCGTGGCCCTTGCCGTCCTCGCCGACGCGGTTCACAGCCGCGACATAGCACAGGTTCTCGATGGCTCGCGCTGGCAGCAGGCGGTTCCAGTGCTGGCGACGCGCCCCCGGCCAGTTGGCGGTATACAGCAGCAGATCGGTGCCACCCGCATCGCGACTCCAGACCGGGAAGCGCAGGTCGTAGCAGATCAGCGGGCGCACGCGCCAGCCCTTGAGCTCCAGCACGACCTGCTCGCTACCGGCGCGGTAATGCTTGTGCTCACTGGCCATGCGAAACAAGTGGCGCTTGTCGTAATGCGCCAGCGAGCCATCCGGACGCCCCCAGAGCAGGCGATTACGGTAGCTGCCGTCGGCCGCCTGGATGATCAGGCTGCCGCAGATCACCGCATCGATACGCTGCGCCTGCTCGCGCAGCCAGACGCTGCTGGGGCCATTCTCGGGCTCGGCCAGCTCGGCCGACTCCATGGAAAAACCTGTGCTGAACATCTCCGGCAGGATGACCAGATCAGCGCCACGCGCCTGCTCCAGCAATGCCTGAAAGTGTTCACGGTTGGCCGCCGGATCATGCCAGGCCAGGGTGGTCTGGATCAGAGCCAGTTCGAGATCGGGTTTGTCGCTCATCGGGGCACCTCGTTCGCCGTAGGGCGGGTGAAACCCGCCAACTCCTTACAGGCGGGTTACACCCGCCCTACCCTCACACCGCACAGAGTTTCTCGGCGGCCTGGCGCAGGGTTTCTTCACGCTTGGCGAAGCAGAAGCGCACCAGGCGCATATCCTCGGGCGCCGACTGGTAGAACACCGACACCGGGATCGCCGCCACACCGTGCTCACGCGTCAGCCACTCGGCCATGGCCACGTCGCCCAGATCGGGGCGAATGGCCGAATAGTCAGCCAACTGGAAATAGGTACCAGGAGCGCGAGTGAAGGTGAAGCGCGAGCCAGCCAGCAGATCGCAGAACAGGTCGCGCTTGGCCTGGTAAAAAGCCGGCAGTTCCTCGACATGCTCGGGGTGCGCGGCCATGAAGTCGGCCAGTGCGAACTGCAGCGGCGTCACGCCGCAGAAATTGACGTACTGGTGGATCTTGCGCAGTTCCGCGGTCAGTGCCGGCGGCGCCACCACGTAGCCAGTCTTCCAGCCAGTCACGTGATAAGTCTTGCCGAAGGAGCTGACCACGAAGGCGCGCTGATACAGCTCGTCGTGGGCCAGCACGCTGGCATGACGCTGGCAGTCATAGATCAGGTGCTCGTAGACCTCGTCGCTGATCACATGGATATCGCGACCACGAATCAGCTCCGCCAGCTTGTCCAGGTCGGCACGGGTCAGCAGCGCACCACTGGGGTTGTGCGGGGAGTTGAGGAAGATCAGCCGGGTGCGCGGGCTGATGGCATCACTCAGGCGCTGCCAGTCCACGGCGAAATCCGGCAATGCCAGCGGCACATGCACACAGCGCCCGCCGGCCAGCTCCACCGACGGCTCGTAGCTGTCGTAACAAGGGTCGAGGACGATGGCTTCATCACCCGGACGGATCAGCGCCTGTACCGCGCAAAAGATCGCCTCGGTGGCGCCGGGGGTGATGGTGATCTCGCTGTCGGCATCACGCTGCACGCCATAGCTGCGGGCGATCTTCGCCGCCACCTGCTGGCGCAGACTGGGCAACCCGGTCATCGGCGAATACTGGTTGCGCCCTTCCATGACGTGGCGCGCCACGGCTTCGCGCAACGCCTGCGGCCCATCGAAATCAGGGAAACCCTGGGACAGATTGATCGCGCCAGTCTCCAGAGCAAGCTGGGACATCCGCGTGAAGATGGTGGTGCCAACGTTGGGCAGTTTGCTGACGAGCATCGCGACTTCCTACGAAGAACTAGGCAAGCCGCGAGGATAGCCGAAGGGCGCCATAGGCGGCACCCGCAGTGCTTATGAAAAAGAGCTGGAAGCTTATGCCGTGCACGCCGAGCGATCCCCGGCGTGCACGCTTCTGCAGAGCTTACTTGCGCTTGTCCTTGCGCTTCTTCTCGGCCTTCTTGTGGTGGCTCATCAGACGGCGCTTCTTGTTCACCTGGCGATCGGTAAGCTTGTTCTTGTTGCCCTCGTAGGGGTTCTCGCCGCCCTTGTACTCGATGCGAATCGGCGTACCGACTAGTTTGAGCACACGGCGGAAGGTGTTTTCCAGGTAACGGCTATAGGCGCGCGGCACGGCGTCGACCTGGTTACCGTGGATCACGATCAGCGGCGGGTTGGCGCCACCTAAGTGGGCATAGCGCAGCTTGATGCGGCGACCGTTGACCAGGGGCGGCGCGTGGTCGCTGACGGCATCTTCGAGAATCTGCGTCAGGCGACTGGTCGGCCAGCGGGTGATGGCCGACTTGAACGAGGCCTGCACCGACTTGTACAGATGGCCGACGCCAGTGCCGTGCAAGGCTGAGATGAAGTGGATATCGGCGAAATCGACGAAGAACAGCCGACGCTCCAGCTCGGTCTTCACGTAGTCCTTCTGGCCCTGGTCCATGCCGTCCCACTTGTTCAGGGCGATGACCAGCGCGCGACCGCTTTCCAGCACGAAGCCGAGCAGGTTGAGGTCGTGGTCGACCACGCCTTCGCGGGCGTCCATGACGAACACCACGACGTTGGAGTCCTGGATGGCCTGTAGCGTCTTGACCACGGAGAACTTCTCCACGGCCTCGAAGATCTTGCCGCGGCGGCGCACACCAGCGGTGTCGATCAGCGTGTACTTCTCGTCGTCCCGCTCGAACGGGATGTAGATGCTGTCGCGGGTGGTGCCGGCCTGGTCATAGACGATAACCCGCTCTTCACCGAGCATGCGGTTGACCAGGGTCGACTTGCCAACGTTGGGGCGGCCGATGATGGCCAGCTTGATGCCGTCCTTCTCGCTCGGGCCGGGAATGCGCTTGGCTTCCTGGCCTTCCAGCACCTCTTCCTCTTCGGCGCCCTCTTCCAGCTCGCCGGCGTCCTTGGGGAAGGCACCGAGCACCACTTCGAGCATCTGGGTGATGCCACGGCCATGGGCACCGGCAATCGCCAGCGGCTCGCCGAGGCCCATGGGGCTGAACTCGGCGCGGGCCAGGTCGACGTCGAGGTTGTCGACCTTGTTCACCACCAGGAAGCTCTGCTTGTTACGACGGCGCAGGTGCTCGCCGATCATCTGGTCGGAGGCGGTCATGCCGGCGCGCGCGTCCACTAGGAACAGCACGGCATCGGCCTCTTCAATGGCCTGTAGCGACTGCTCGGCCATCTTCGCGTCGATGCCTTCTTCGTCACCGGAAATACCCCCGGTGTCGATCACGATGTAGGTGCGCCCCTGCCACTTCGCCTCGCCATACTGGCGGTCGCGGGTCAGACCGGACAGGTCGCCGACGATGGCGTCGCGGCTGCGGGTCAGGCGGTTGAAGAGTGTGGACTTGCCGACGTTCGGCCGGCCCACCAGGGCAATTACGGGAACCATCAGGCTCTCCACTTGAGTTAATTCAGAAAATGCAAAGGCCGCTGCACGGGCAGCGGCCGGAATCTGTTGCGCTGCTGCATCCAAGACTCAGGTCTGGATGCAGCATAGTCGGTTCATTTGATGGTCAGTGCCACCAACTTGCCGCTGTTGCCGTAGACGTACAGCCAATCCCCGACCACCAACGGCTGGGCACGCAGGCCATCGCTGTCGATGCGGGTACGACCGACGAAACGACCATCGACCTGGCTCAGCAGATGCAGATAGCCTTCCACATCGCCCACGGCCACGTAACTGGAGAACACCTGCGGTGCCGACAGCTGACGACGCGCCAGGGAGTCGTTGCTCCACAGAGCCGAAGCGCTACGCTCGTCGATACCTTCGACGGTGCCACTGGCATGGCTGACGTATACGTTACCGAAACCCTGAGCGACGCCTACCGAACTGGATGCCTCGCGTTGCCACAGCACACGACCAGACTCCAGATCCATGGCAGCGACACGGCCCTGATAGCTCACTGCGTAGACGGTGCCACCGGACAACAGCAAGCCGCCATCGATATCCACCACGCGCTCCAGTTCGGAACGACCTTGTGGTACGGCAACGCGCTGCTCCCAAACCGGCAGGCCGCGCTGGGCGTCGACCGCGACCACCTTGCCGCTGGACAGGCCAGCGACCACCAGACGGTTGGTCACCAGCGGAGCGCCAGTGCCGCGCAGGGTCAGTACGGCCGGGGTGTTCTCGACGATCCAGCGCTGGCTACCGGTGCTGGCATCGAAGGCGATCAGGCGATCGTCCTGGGTCTGCACCACGACGATATCGCCATTGGTCGCTGGTGCAGCCAGCACTTCGCTGGTCACGCGCGAGCGCCACTGTTCTTCACCGTCGCTGGAGTCGAGCGCGATCACTTCGCCCTTGAGCGTACCTACCAGTACCTGGCCGTAGCCCACGCCAATGGCGCCGGAAACCGGGATGTCGAGCTTCTTGCGCCAGATGACCTTACCGCTGGTGCGGTCCATGGCCATCACCAGGCCTTCGACGTCGGCGGCGTAGATCACCTCGCCATCGATGGCCGGTACCAGCATGTTGAAGGTTTCACCCTGACCATCACCGACAGAACGGCTCCATTCGGTACGCAACTCGACTTCTTCGTCGAATTTGGTCAGTTCGGCGGGCGGCAGTTCCTTCTTGCTATTGCTGCTGCAACCCACGGCCAGAACGGCCAGAGCCAGCAGTGCGGCATTCTTCCAACGCATCACGTCACGCATCCCCTTTTGCCAGGTCGTCCAGCTTCATCTGCAGACCGCCAACAGCGGCGTCTTCGGCCAGCGCATCCTTGGCCTTCTGATAGGCGGCGTGCGCGTCATCGCTGCGACCCAGCTGTACCAGCAGGTCGCCCTTGAGTTCTTCACGGCTGGCGAGGAAAGCTTCCTCGACCTTGGCATCGAGCAGTTTCAACGCATCATCAGCCTTGTTCTGCGCGGCCAGCACACGGGCCAGGCGCTGACGTGCCAGCTCACTGAGCGTGGCGTCGGCAGGCTTGTCGAGCACGCGCTGTAGCGCTGCAGCGGCATCGTCGAGGCGGTCCGCCTCGACGGCGACCTTGGCGACGAAAAGGCTGCCGTACTGGGCGTAGTGGCTACCGCCAAACTCGCTGTCGAGCTTGCCGGCCAGTTCGGCAACCTTCGCGGCGTCTGGCTTGCCGGCCGGGTCCAGTGCGGTTTCCAGCAGTTGCTGGTAGATCACCGAGGCGCTCTGCGCCTGATTGACCTGATACTTCTGCCAGCCCTGCCAGCCGAATACGGCTACCAGCGCCAGTACGCCGCCGGCCAACAAAGGCTTGCCGTTGCGATCCCACCAATCCTTGAGTTGCGCGATCTGTTCGTCTTCGGTCTGCATGTCTAACCCCGTACTCCTAATCGAGAGCCTGCTCAGGCCTGCTGGCAGGCAGCCAGATGCTCAGCCAGAGCATCCCAGGCAACGCTTTGTTGTTCACTGTCGTCGCGCAGCGGCTTGCAACCTACCACGCGCCCTGCCAATTCGTCGTCCCCCAGAATCAGCGCATAGCGTGCACCGCTCTTGTCGGCTTTCTTGAACTGGCTCTTGAAGCTGCCGCCACCGCTATTGAGCAGCAGACGCAGACCCGGCAACTCGTCGCGCAGACGCTCGGTCAGCGTCAGCGCCGCCAGCTCCGCCGCCTCGCCAAAGGCGCAGACGTAGACATCGGCAGCGCGATTGAGCTCGGCCGGCAACAGGTCCAGGGTTTCCAGCAGCAGCACCAGGCGCTCGACCCCCATGGCGAAGCCGACACCCGGCGTGGCTTTGCCACCCAGTTGTGCCACCAGGCCGTCGTAGCGACCACCGGCGCATACCGTGCCTTGAGCACCAAGCTTGTCGGTGACCCACTCGAACACGGTGCGGTTGTAGTAATCCAGACCGCGCACCAGTTTGTGGTTGATCTGATAGCGAATGCCAGCTGCATCCAGACGCGCCTTGACGCCCTCGAAATGCAGACGCGACTCCTCGTCGAGGTAGTCGCCCAAGGTCGGCGCACCGACCAGCACGGCCTGGGTCGCCTCGTTCTTGCTATCGAGAATGCGCAGCGGATTGGTGGTCAGACGACGCTGGCTGTCCTCGTCGAGCTGGTCGAAGCGCTCCTGCAGGTAGGCCACCAGGGCGTCGCGATACGCAGCGCGCGCCTCGCTGGAACCCAGGCTGTTGAGCTGCAGGGTCACGGCATCGGCCAGGCCGAGTTTCTTCCACAGACGCCAGGTAAGCACGATCAGCTCGGCATCGACGTCAGGCCCCGGCAGGTTGAAGGCTTCCACACCCACCTGATGGAACTGGCGATAACGGCCTTTCTGCGGCTTCTCGTAGCGGAACATGGGGCCGGCGTACCACAACTTCTGCACCTGGCCGCCACCGGACAAACCATGCTCGAGCACGGCACGCACGCAACCGGCGGTGCCTTCGGGGCGCAGGGTCAGGGATTCTTCGTTGCGGTCGAGGAAGGTGTACATCTCCTTGTCGACCACGTCGGTGCCCTCGCCGATGCCCCGGGCGAACAGCTCGGTGTACTCGACGATGGGCAAGCGGATTTCCTTGTAGCCGTAGCCGTCGAGCAGGCTGACCAAGGTGCTTTCCAGGTAACGCCAGGCAGGCGTCTGCTCCGGCAGAATATCGTTCATGCCACGGATGGCTTGCAGGGACTTGCTCAATTGTATTCCTTACGCACGGATCAGCCGCGCACGATCACGGCGGCATCAGCGGCGACCTTTTCGGCTGCCTTGTCGCGAATGAGCTTTTCCAGCTCGTCCACCAGGTTTTCGTTGGTCAGCTTCGAGGCCGGTTTGCCATCGATATAGACCAGATTGTTCGGGCTGCCGCCAGTGAGACCGATATGCGCCTCCTTGGCTTCGCCAGGGCCATTGACCACGCAGCCGATCACGGCCACGTCCAGCGGCACCAGCAGGTCCTCGACGCGGGCTTCCAGCTCGTTCATGGTCTTGACCACATCGAAGTTCTGCCGCGAGCAGCTCGGGCAGGCGATGAAGTTGATGCCACGCGAACGCAGACGCAAAGACTTGAGAATGTCGAAGCCAACCTTGATCTCTTCCACCGGGTCGGCGGCCAGCGAGATGCGGATGGTATCGCCAATCCCCTCGGCCAGCAGCATGCCCAGGCCGACTGCGGACTTCACGGTACCGGAGCGCAGGCCGCCGGCTTCAGTAATGCCCAGGTGCAGCGGTTGCTCGATCTGCTTGGCCAGCAGGCGATAGGCCTCGACGGCCATGAACACGTCGGAGGCCTTCACGCTGACCTTGAAATCGGGGAAGTTAAGGCGATCCAGGTGCTCGACATGGCGCAGCGCGGATTCCACCAGCGCCGCGGGAGTCGGCTCGCCGTACTTCTTCTGCAGATCCTTCTCCAGGGAACCGGCGTTGACGCCGATGCGGATCGGAATGCCCTTGTCACGAGCAGCCTCGACCACCGCCTTGACGCGATCCTCGCGGCCGATATTGCCGGGGTTGATGCGCAGGCAGTCGACACCCAGCTCTGCCACACGCAGAGCGATCTGGTAGTCGAAATGGATGTCAGCCACCAGTGGTACGCGCACCTGCTGTTTGATGCGGCCAAAGGCCTCGGCGGCTTCCATATCCGGCACGGAAACACGCACGATATCGGCGCCGGCATTTTCCAGGCGCTGGATCTGCGCCACGGTAGCAGCCACATCGTTGGTGTCGGTGTTGGTCATGCTCTGCACCGCGATCGGCGCATCGCCGCCCACCGGTACCGAGCCAACCCAGATCTTGCGCGACAGTCGGCGCTTGATCGGCGATTCGCAATGCATGCTTTACAACCCCAGTTTCAGGCGCGCGGTTTCGCCAGTCATGTGCGGCGCAACGTCAACGCTTTCGCCGTTGTAGGCCACCTGGGCACCACGGGCAAAACCCAGACGCAGTTCCAGCGGTGCCTTGCCAGCAAGTTCGATACGTTCACCGCTGCGTTTGAGTGCGCTTAGCAGGACCTTGCCATCAGCATCGGTAACCTGAGTCCAGCAATCGGCGGTGAACTGCACGTTGAGCACACCCTGCCCAGCAGAGGCGGCTACAGGCGTTGCAGGTTCGGCTGCAGGTGCAGCCGGAGCAGGAGCAGCCGGTGTATTCGATACAGGCGCAGCAGGAGCCTCTTGCACGCTTTCAGCGGTGCCGGTTTCGGCAGCAGGCTGTTCTGCGGTGCTGACAGCTTCTGGTGCTTCACCTGGCTCGACCGGCAGCAGCAGCGGGCTGCTCTGCTCGTTGCCCTGAGCGGCGATCACCGCCTGGTCTTCCGGCTCGGCAAGCGAGTGCACCTGAGTGGTACCGTCGGCGCCTTCCACCTCCACATGCTCGAGCCCCAGATCAGCCAAGCTGGCCACCGGGCGGCCCTGATCCTGCCACCAGAGAAAACCTGCACCGATCAACGCCAGCAACAACAGGAAGCTGACCAGACGCAGGATGCTCTGCGAATAGCGCACGGGCTCTTCGATACGTCCCAAGGCATGCACACTGCTACCAGAGGCATCTGTCCCGGTGAACTGATCGAACTCCATCACCAGTCGGTTCTGGTCCATTTCGAGAAGCTTGGCATAGGCGCGAATGTAACCACGGGCGAAGGTGGTACCCGGCAGCTTGTCGAAAGCACCGGCCTCGATCTGGGCAAGACGTTGAGGAGTCAGGTTGAGCTGAGTCGCCACCTCGGCGACGCTCCACCCTTTGATCTCCCGGGCCTGACGCAGACTTTCACCCGGATTGGTCGGCATCGGCTGAGTCACTTCGCTATGTGCCGCGTTCATTGTTGCCCCGAAACAAATTGCTGATATTCCTGAGAGGCCGGATACAGGCGACGCAACTGCAGGCCCAGACTGGCGGCCTTGTCACGATCCTCGAATACGTCGGCCAAACGTGCGCCGAGCAGCAGGCTGCGCGCATTCTGTGGTGCCATTTCGCTGTAGCTGTCGTAGTAACGACGCGCTGGCACGTACTCCTTGTCCTCATAGGACAGCACGGCCATTTCCAGCAATGCGCGTGGCTGACGACTACTCAGGCGCAAGGCGCGCTGGAAGTACTCTTTGGCCTGCTCACGCTGACCGAGCTGCAGAGCGGTCATGCCCAGATTCTCGAAAACCCGGGAACGCTCTGGATAGAGGTTGTCCTCTGCAGCTTTGAGATAGGTGCTCATGGCCTCCTGATAACGCTTCTGCTCAAACAGGAAACCACCATAGTTGTTTAGCAGACGGGCGTCCTTCGGGCGCTGGGACAGCGCTTTGCGAAAATGCTCATCGGCCAGCTTTGGCTCCATTTCCAGCTGGAAGGCCATAGCTAGCGCGGCATGCGCGTCTGCATTCGACGAATCGAGATCAAGTGCATTCTTCAGCGGCACCTTGGCGCGCTGCGTGTCGCCCTGCTGGATATAGGCAAGACCCAACTGAACATAGGCATCGCGTGCTTCGTCACGCCCCTTGGCCGTACGCATGGGGTCAATATTGCCCGTGGTGACGCAACCAGCGAGCAGACTGACAACGAGCAACAACAGCGCTGGGCGCAGGGTCATAGGCATCCTCTCTTCAATTTCGATTGGCGGCAGCATGAGGCTCTTGCGCCTCGTTGCCCAGCTGGCGCACGGCGATGTAACGCTCGCTGCGCCGAGTACGGTCCATGACCTGGCCAACCAACTGGCCGCAAGCCGCATCGATATCGTCACCGCGGGTAGTACGTACCGTGACGTTATGGCCGGCCTTGTGCAACAGGTCCTGGAAGCGGCGAATGGCGTTATTGCTCGGCCGCTCGTACCCCGAGAAGGGGAAGGGATTAAACGGAATCAGGTTGATCTTGCAAGGTACATCGGCCAGAAGTGCGACCATCTGCTCAGCGTGCGCGGGCTGATCGTTGACACCTTTGAGCAGGGTGTACTCGATGGTCAGCACACGTTTCTCGCCAAGTTTGGAGATATAGCGCTTACAGGCGGCCAGAAGCATTTCCAGCGGGTACTTCTTGTTGATAGGCACCAGCTGATTGCGCAGCTCGTCGTTGGGTGCGTGCAACGACAGGGCCAGGGACACGTCGATGACCTCGGCCAGCTTGTCGATCATCGGCACCACGCCGGAGGTGGACAGGGTTACCTTGCGCTTGGAAATGCCGTAGCCAAGGTCGTCCATCATGATCTGCATGGCAGAGACGACGTTATCGAAGTTCAGCAGCGGCTCGCCCATGCCCATCATCACCACGTTGGTAATGGCGCGATCGACCTTCGCGGGAACGGTGCCAAAGGACTTGTTGGCGATCCACACCTGGCCGATGATCTCGGCGCTGGTCAGGTCGCTGTTGAAGCCTTGCTTGCCGGTGGAGCAGAAGCTGCAATCCAGGGCGCAACCAGCCTGCGACGACACACACAGCGTGCCACGGCCGTTCTGCGGGATGTACACGGTTTCCACGCAGCTACCCGACGCCACGCGCACCACCCACTTGCGCGTGCCATCGGCAGAAATGTTTTCGCTGACCACTTCCGGGCCGCGAATCTCGGCAGAGGCCTCGAGCTTCTCGCGCAAGGCCTTGCCGACATTGGTCATGGCGGCGAAATCATCGACGCCAAAGTGATGAATCCACTTCATTACCTGGCCGGCACGGAAGCGCTTCTCGCCGATGGACTCGAAGAACTGTTCCATTTCCGGCTGGGTCAGGCCCAGCAGGTTGATCTTGCCGGTGGTATTGGTCATGGCTTCACCCTCGCATCATTCGCCAATCAGCGAATGCGCGCGCACAGCTCGGTAGCGGAGAAGAAGTAAGCGATCTCGCGAGCAGCAGAGGCTTCGGAATCCGAACCGTGAACAGCATTTTCGTCGATGGAAACGGCGAAGTCAGCACGGATGGTGCCGGCAGCCGCTTCTTTCGGGTTGGTGGCACCCATCAGCTCGCGGTTTTTCAGAACGGCGTCTTCACCTTCCAGAACCTGAACGATGACCGGACCGGAGGTCATGAAGGCAACCAGATCCTTGAAGAAGCCACGCTCGCTGTGCTCAGCGTAGAAACCAGCGGCTTCGCGCTCGGACAGTTGCACCATCTTCGAAGCAACAACGCGCAGGCCGGCTTTTTCGAAACGGGTGGTGATCTCACCGATGACGTTCTTGGCAACGGCGTCAGGCTTGATGATGGAGAAAGTACGTTGAACAGCCATGTGAAGCTCCAGAAACTTTAGGGTTAAAGCGAAAAATTAAACCCGCGAATTATACGCGGGTTCCGGTTAAAAGCGTAGGGCGAGCGCCGTAAGCGCCTGTTTCAATCGAGTTCTTCGATCCAGGCGGCCTGTATCGCCTCCAGTACCTTCTCTCCCCCACGCTGCGGGTCATCGGAGAACTCCGGCAACTCCACGACCCAGCGATGCAGATCGACAAAGTTGACGTAGCGCGGATCGACATCCGGCTTCTGCTCGCTCAACTCGATGGCGATGTCCAGTACATCGACCCATTTCAGACTCATGATGATGCTTCCTGGATTAATGCGGCGCTTCAGCCGCGTGATTCAGCGAATACTTGGGAATCTCGACGGTGAGATCTTCCTCGCCGACGATGGCCTGACAGGCCAGGCGCGACTGAGCCTCAAGCCCCCAGGCCTTGTCCAGATAGTCCTCTTCCAGCTCGTCGGCCTCGTTCAGCGAGTCGAAACCTTCACGTACGATGCAGTGACAAGTGGTGCAGGCACAGACACCGCCGCAGGCGCTTTCCATCTCGATATGGTGCTCGTGCGCCAACTCAAGAATGGAAATGCCAGGCTCGGCCTCGACCACCAGGCCATCCGGGCAGAATCGCTCGTGAGGCAGAAAAATTACCTGCGGCATCAATTATTCCTCGATCTCATTCAGATTACGCCCGGCCAGCGCAGCTTTTACCGTCGAATCCAGGCGGCGGGCCGCGAACGCATCGGTTACCTGGGACAGACGCTTGGTCTGCCGCTCGATGGCCAGACCATCATTGCTCGCAAGCAGGTCGCGCAACGCCTGCACCTCCAGCTCGATGACCTGGCGCTCCTCGGCATCCAGCAAGCGCTCGCCATCGGCCTGCAGCGCTGCTTCGACCGCCTCGATCAGACGCTGACCATCGACCTGCTGCTCACGCAGCGCGCGCGCAGCCTTGTCACCTCCAGCGTTCTGGAAGGAGTCCTGCAGCATGCGTGCAATCTCGCCATCGGTCAGACCGTAAGATGGCTTGACCTGAATGCTCGACTCGATGCCGGAGCTCAGCTCACGCGCCGCGACACTGAGCAGACCGTCCGCATCGACCTGGAAGGTCACGCGGATCTTCGCAGCCCCCGCCACCATCGGTGGAATGCCGCGCAACTCGAAACGCGCCAGGGAGCGGCAATCGGCGATCAGCTCACGCTCGCCCTGCAGCACGTGAATCATCATGGCCGTCTGGCCATCCTTGTAAGTGGTGAACTCCTGCGCACGCGCCACAGGGATGGTGGTATTACGCGGAATCACCTTCTCCATCAGCCCGCCCATGGTTTCCAGGCCGAGCGACAGGGGTATCACGTCCAGCAGGAGCAACTCCTCACCATCGTCACGCTGATTGCCGGCCAGGGCATCGGCCTGGATCGCAGCACCAATGGCCACCACCTGATCCGGATCGATATTGGTCAGCGGCGCACGACCGAACAGCTCGCCGACGGCCTCACGCACACACGGCACGCGGGTGGAGCCACCGACCATGACTACCGCACCAACCTCTTCCAGCTCGACACCGGAATCACGCACGGCGCGACGACAGGCCTTGAGACTGCGCGCCACCATCGGTTCGATCAGCGCCTCGAACTGCGCGCGCGACAACGAACCACGCCACTCACCATGGCTCAGCTCGACACTATCGGCATCCGTCAGCCCTTCTTTGGCCACACAGGCAGTCTGCAGCAGGCTGCGCTGGGTCGCCGGGTCGAGATCACTGGAAATACCGGCTTGCTGGATGATCCAGTCGGCCACAGCATGATCGAAGTCGTCACCACCCAACGCGCTGTCGCCACCGGTAGCCAGTACCTCGAACACACCACCGGTCAGGCGCAGGATGGAAATGTCGAAAGTGCCGCCACCCAGGTCATAAATGGCGACTACGCCCTCTGCTTTCTGATCCAGGCCATAGGCGACTGCAGCAGCAGTGGGCTCGTTGAGCAGACGCAGAACCGTAAGACCGGCCAGGCGCGCAGCATCCTTGGTGGCCTGACGCTGAGCGTCATCGAAATAAGCTGGAACGGTAATCACCGCACCGACCAACTCACCGCCCAAGGTCTGTTCAGCACGCAAGCGCAGGGTCTTGAGAATTTCCGCCGAGACTTCGACCGGGCTCTTCGCCCCCTGCACGGTCTCGATGAAGGGCATGTGCGACTCGCCCGCCGCGAAGCGGTAAGGCATCTGCTCGCCGAGCTGATGTACGTCGGCGATACCGCGCCCCATCAGGCGCTTGACCGACAGCACGGTATTGAGCGGATCGCTGGCGGCCGCCAGCTTGGCCGACTCGCCGACCTCGATGCTTGCTGCGTGGTAGCGCACGGCAGACGGCAGGATGACCTTGCCATCATCGTCAGCCAAGGGCTCAGCCAGGCCGCTGCGCACAGCGGCAACCAGCGAGTTGGTGGTACCCAGGTCAATACCCACTGCCAGACGACGCTGGTGCGGTTGCGGGCTCTGCCCGGGCTCGGCGATCTGCAATAAGGCCATGGTCTTCTTGAAGTCATCAGGCAGGCTGCCGTGGCAACCTACAGGTTAATCGTCGAGGCGCTCTTCTAACTGGCGCACTTCATGGGAGAGCTTGTCGAGGAACTGCATGCGGCGCATCAGGCGCTCGGCCTCTTCACGGCGAGCTTCGTCATCCCAGCAAGCAGCGAAGCGGTCGTTGAGCTGCTCCTGCGCTGTTTTCAGACGACGCTTGAAAGCGGCGACACCGGCCAGATCGGCATCGTCCTGCAGTTCTTCCAGCTCTTCTCGCAGCTGCATCTGCTGCAGAAGGAAATCCGGATCCTGCACCGTCACTTCCAAGGGCAGCTCGGGGCCACGCATCGCAAGCAGGTAGCGCGCACGCTGAGACGGCGTTTTCAGAACCTGATACGCCTCGTTGAGGCAGGCCGAGCGCTCAAGCGCTATGCGCTGCTCACTCTCACCGGCATCGGCGAAACGATCCGGATGAACCTGACGCGCCAGCTCACGGTAGCGGACAGCCAGCTGCTCCAGATCGAGGCGAAAGCCCGGCTGCAGGTCGAACAGGGCGAAGTGACACGGATTACCCACGAGAATGCCTCAAACGTTGAAGCTTTCGCCGCAACCGCATTCGCCGCGCACGTTGGGGTTGATGAACTTGAAGCCCTCGTTGAGGCCTTCCTTGACGAAGTCCAATTCAGTGCCATCGAGATAGACCAGGCTCTTGGGATCGATGATCACCTTGACGCCATGGCTCTCGAATACCTGATCCTCTGCCGCCAGCTCATCGACGAACTCGAGCACGTAGGCCAGGCCGGAGCAACCGGTAGTGCGCACACCCAGGCGAATACCCTCACCCTTGCCGCGCCCTTCAAGAGAGCGTTGCACGTGGCGGGCAGCTGCTTCAGACATGGTGATGGCCATTACAAACCTCGTATCAGAGCAAGCCTTTCTTCTGCTTGTAGTCGCGCACAGCGGCCTTGATGGCATCTTCGGCGAGCACAGAGCAGTGAATCTTAACCGGCGGCAACGCCAGTTCTTCGGCGAGCTGGGTGTTCTTGATGCTTTCGGCCTCATCCAGGGTCTTGCCCTTCATCCACTCGGTAGCGAGGGAGCTGGAGGCGATAGCGGAACCGCAACCGTAGGTCTTGAACTTGGCGTCTTCGATAACGCCGCTCTCGTTGACCTTGATCTGCAGGCGCATCACGTCGCCACAGGCCGGTGCACCGACCATGCCGGTGCCGACATCCGGATCTTCGGCATTGAGTTTGCCGACGTTACGCGGATTTTCGTAGTGGTCGATGACCTTGTCACTGTAAGCCATGTTGTACTTCCTCTCTCATCAGGTGCCGCTCTTCAGGTCGGATCGCCCATCGAGCGATCCGCCTCGGCAGCTATCAGTGTGCTGCCCATTCCACGGAGGAAATGTCGACACCTTCTTTGAACATATCCCACAGGGGCGACAGTTCGCGCAGCTTGTCCACGGCCTCACGGACCTTGGCAGCGGCGTAGTCGACCTCTTCTTCGGTGGTGAAACGACCGAAGGTGAAGCGAATCGAGCTATGCGCCAGTTCATCGTTGCGGCCCAGAGCACGCAGCACGTAGGACGGCTCCAGGGAAGCCGAGGTGCATGCCGAACCGGACGATACGGCGAGATCCTTGAGCGCCATGATCAGCGACTCACCCTCGACGTAGTTGAAACTCAGGTTGAGGTTGTGCGGCACGCGAGCAGTCAGACTGCCATTCACGTACAGCTCTTCCATATCTTCCAGCTGGCGGTAGAAACGATCACGCAGAGCGGCGATACGCTGATTCTCTGCAGCCATTTCTTCCTTGGCGATGCGGAACGCTTCACCCATGCCGACGCACTGGTGAGTGGCCAGGGTACCCGAGCGCATACCGCGCTCGTGACCGCCACCGTGAGTCTGCGCTTCCAGACGTACGCGCGGCTTGCGGCGAACGTAAAGAGCACCGACGCCCTTGGGACCATAGGTCTTGTGCGCGGAGAAAGACATCAGGTCGACCTTCATCTTCTCCAGGTCGATTTCCACCTTGCCGGTGGACTGCGCCGCATCGACATGCAGCAGTACGCCGCGCGAACGAGTCAGCTCGCCGATGGCGGCGATGTCGTTGATGGTGCCGATTTCGTTGTTGACGTGCATGACCGACACCAGAACGGTGTCCTCACGCAGCGCCGCCTCGATCATGGCGGGAGTGATCAGGCCGTCTTCACCCGGTTCCAGGTACGTAACCTCAAAGCCTTCGCGCTCAAGCTGGCGGGTGGTATCCAACACCGCCTTGTGCTCGATCTTCGAGGTAATGATGTGCTTGCCCTTGCTGGTATAGAAGTGCGCAACACCCTTGATTGCCAGGTTATTGGACTCGGTTGCACCGCTGGTCCAGACGATCTCGCGTGGGTCGGCATTGACCAGCTCGGCGACCTGGCGACGTGAGTTCTCCACGGCTTCTTCGGCCTTCCAGCCGAAGACGTGGGAGCGCGAAGCCGGGTTGCCAAAGTTACCGTCGACCAGCAGGCATTCACTCATCTTCTGCGCAACACGCGGATCTACCGGCGTGGTGGCAGAATAATCGAGGTAAATGGGCAATTTCATTAGGTTTCTCCTATCAGGCAAACGCCCTGCTCACTCGATGGCAGACGCTTCAATCTTATCCAGGCGCGGCGTCCTGCCATTGCAGCGGCGCTGATCCTGGCGCAACGCGACCTCTTGAACCTCACGGCGCGCGACCAGATCGGCCAGGCTGATGCCACTGAGGAACTCATGAATCTGCTGACTGAGATCGCACCACAGGTGATGGGTCAGACAGGTGTCGCCAGAATGGCAATCGCCTTGCCCCTGGCAACGCGTGGCATCTACCGACTCGTTGACCGCATCGATCACCTGAGCCACCTGAATGCCGCGCATGTCACGCGAAAGCTGATAGCCGCCACCTGGCCCGCGAACACTGGAAACCAGACTGCCACGGCGCAGCTTGGCGAACAGTTGCTCGAGATAAGACAGGGAGATGCCCTGCCGCTCGGATATATCGGCCAGGGAAACGGGACCGTGCTGTGCGTGCAGCGCCAGATCCAGCATGGCGGTAACGGCGTAACGGCCTTTGGTGGTCAGTCGCATGGCTCTACCACGAATCACTGAATTGCGGCGAAGTATGCAATTTCCGAGTATTTAAGTCAACTATAAGACCGATTGATTTACTCAGGATTGACCGCAAAAAGAGGCGGCATGATAGCAAATGCTGCCTCTGCGCGCATCAGGCGGCAGGCTTGTCGCCCTGCCCCTTGCACACCTCGGCGAAGTCTTCATCGCGCAATGCAGGCAGGGCCTTGGCGCGGTAGCCGCAATCCATCGAGGCCAGTGCCTTGCTGACATCCTCGAGCCGACCATCTACAGCATGCAGATGATCGAGCAGTTGGCCGATGGCACGCGCCACCGGGTCGGGCATATCCTGACCGACGCCGTAGGCATCGAAACCGATCTTCTCGGCCATGGCCTGGCGCTTGGCCTCCTGCTCGTCGTCGGACTTGACGATGATCTTGCCAGGAATGCCCACCGCAGTCGCACCCGCCGGCACAGCCTTGGTCACCACCGCATTGGAGCCGATCTTGGCACCCGCACCGACAGTGAACGGCCCCAGCACCTTGGCCCCGGCACCGACCACCACACCGTCCTCCAGAGTGGGATGGCGCTTGCCCTTGTTCCAGCTGGTACCACCCAGCGTCACCCCTTGATAGAGCGTGACGTCATTGCCGATCTCGGCGGTCTCGCCAATCACGATACCCATGCCGTGATCAATGAAGAAGCGACGCCCGATCTTCGCCCCCGGATGAATCTCGATACCGGTCATCCAGCGCCCGAAATTGGACACCACGCGCGCCAGCCACTTCCAGCCCGAACGCCACAGCGCATGCGCCACACGATGCAACCACACGGCGTGCAGCCCCGGATAGCAGGTCACCACCTCGAAGGCATTACGCGCTGCCGGATCACGGTGAAAAACGCCCTGGATATCTTCTCGAATGCGTTCAAACATCAGACTTCCCCTGCTTGTGAGGCTCTCCACGCACGGCCTTCTCTGTCTCGGTAAGGATGCCGCGCAGGATATTCATCTCCAACTTGCTCACCGCACTGCGCCCATAAAGCCGACGCAGGCGAGTCATCAGGTGCCGCGGCTTCTGCGGATCGAGAAACCCGATCATCACCAGCACGCGCCGCAAATGACCGTAGAAAGACTCCAGCTCATCCGCCGTCGCCGCTTGGGAGTTGAGCATGGCCGTAGCCTCCAGCTTCTCTACCTTGGTCGGCAGATTCTGCGCCGTGAGCCACGCCATACGAACTTCATAGGCCAGCACCTGCACCGCCGCCGCCAGATTCAGCGAACTGAACTCGGGATTGGACGGGATATGCACGTGATATTGACATCGCTGCAGCTCCTCATTGGTCAAGCCGGCGTACTCACGCCCGAACACCAACGCCACTTCGCCGCCAGCAGCGGCCTGCTCGCAACTGGTCACGCCGCACTCGCGCGGATCCAGCAGCGGCCAGGGAATACGCCGATCGCGAGCACTGGTGCCGATCACCAGACTGCAACCGACCAGCGCCTCTTCAAGACTACCGACAACCTGTGCAGCATCCAGCACATCGGTCGCGCCGGATGCGCGCGCCACAGCGTCGCCACTGGGAAAATCCTCTGGCTCGACCAGCACCAGACGCGACAGACCCATGTTTTTCATCGCCCGCGCCGCGCCGCCGATATTGCCCGGATGACTGGTGCCCACCAAAACCACGCGAATATTGTCCAGCAACGCAGACACTCTCAGAAATCTTCAGGGGGCAACGATCTTACCCAAGCCCTTCGATTAATGCCATGCAGCGTACAGACGGCGCTTCATCGGCAACGGTTTTCTGCTAACATGGCCGGCTTTCTTTAACGCCCCAGGTGAACCTCCCATGCAGCCCATGCTGAATATCGCCCTGCGCGCCGCTCGCAGCGCCGGTGAAATGATCTTTCGCTCCATCGAGCGCCTGGATGTCATCTCGGTAGACGAGAAGGATGCCAATGATTACGTCACCGAGGTCGACAAGGCCGCCGAGTTGATGATCGTCCAGGCCATTCGCAAGGCCTACCCGACCCACAGTTTCCTGGGTGAAGAAGGCGGCGTGCTGGAAGGCAGTGGCGACGGCGCCGACTACCAGTGGATCATCGACCCGCTGGACGGCACCACCAACTTCATCCGCGGTGTTCCGCACTTCGCCATCAGCATCGCCTGCAAATATCGCGGCCGCCTTGAGCACGCTATCGTTCTCGACCCGGTACGCCAGGAAGAATTCACCGCCAGCCGCGGCCGTGGCGCCGCCCTCAACGGTCGCCGCCTGCGCGTGAGCAACCGCAAGAGCCTGGACGGCGCACTACTGGGCACCGGCTTCCCATTCCGCAACGAGCAGTTGGACAACCTCGAGAACTACCTGGGCATGTTCCGCAGCCTGGTCGGCCAGACCGCCGGCGTACGCCGTGCCGGTGCCGCCAGCCTGGATCTGGCTTATGTCGCAGCCGGCCGCTACGACGCCTTCTGGGAGTTTGGCCTGTCCGAGTGGGACATGGCAGCCGGCGCCCTGCTGATTCAGGAAGCAGGCGGCCTGGTCAGCGACTTCACTGGTGGCCACGAATTCCTTGAGAAAGGCCAGATCGTTGCCGGTAACACCAAATGCTTCAAGGCCGTGCTGACCGCAATCCAGCCACATCTGGCACCCTCGATGAAGCGCTGAGTTCCAATCGAGCAATAAAAAAACGCCCCGAGGGGCGTTTTTTATTGCTTTGTATTCTTACTGAGCCTGCTGCACCAGCACCAGCTCACCTTGCTTGTTGACCGGAATACGGCTGCCCGGATCACGATCCATGCGCACGGTACCGACCTTCTCGCCCAGCTGATATTTCACGTCATAGCCCACCAGCTTCTCGCTGGTGTCGGTCACGGTATTGCAGCGGGTTTCGGTGGTGGTATAGGTATCTCGCTGCTGCATACCTTCCTGAATCTTGTTGCCGGCGTAACCGCCGCCGACCGCACCAGCCACCGTGGCAATCTTCTTGCCAGTACCGCCGCCGACCTGATTACCCAGCAGACCACCAGCAATGGCGCCGATAGCAGTGCCAGCGATCTGGTGCTGGTCCTGCACAGGACGTTGACGGGTGACAGCCACGTCCTTGCACACTTCCCGCGGCGTTTTCACGGTTTCATTGATCGGGGTTACGGCCAGCACCTCGGCATAGTCCGGGCCACGATCGACCAGACTGTAGGTGGCGACGGCCCCACCAGCGGTCACACCCACAGCACCCAGTACGGCACCTACCAACATTGATTTATTCATTTTTGTGTCTCCTAGGCTCGGCGACTCGCGCCCTTCTCCCTGCCTAGGACAGCAAAAAGCCGCGACAAGTTCGACTTGCCGCGGCTTTCACTGACTTTCATGAAGCGCGTCACAACATCATGGACGACCGTCGTCTGCCTCGGCCTCGGCCACCGGAGGAATCAGGTCCTCCACGCTGAGCTTCAGCCATACCAGCACCGTGGCGCCGATGTAGACCGACGAGTAGGTCCCCACCACCACACCAACCAACAGGGTCAGCGCGAAGGCCGCCAGTACGTCACCGCCGAAGAACAGCAGTGCCAACAAGGCCAGCGCAGTGGACAGCGAGGTAGCGATGGTACGCAGAAGGGTCTGAGTGATCGAAACGTCGATGTTCTCGATCAGCGAGGTCTTGCGCAGCACACGGAAGTTCTCACGAATCCGGTCATAGATGATGATGGTGTCGTTGAGCGAGTAACCGATCATCGCCAGCACCGCCGCCAGCACCGTCAGGTCGAATGGAATCTGGAAGAACGCCAGCACACCCAGGGTGATCACCACGTCGTGCACCAGCGACGCGATCGCACCGACACCGAACTTCCACTGAAAGCGAAAAGCCAGGTAGAGCATGATCCCGCCCAGCGCCAGGAGCATGGCGATACCGCCCTGGTCACGCAGTTCCTCACCCACCTGCGGGCCGACGAACTCGACGCGCTTGACCTCGAAGCGCGCTGCCTCGTCGACCTTGCGCAGTGCAGCCGCGACCTCATTACCCAGATCAGGGGAATCGCCAGCCAGACGCACCAGCACATCGGTACTGGCGCCAAAGCTCTGCACCACAGCATCGGCATAGCCTGCCTGGCCCAACTCGGTCTTGATCAGATCGAGATTGGCCGATTGCTCATACTGCAGCTCGATCAGGGTACCACCGGTGAAATCCAGGCCGAAATTCAACCCCTTGGTGAACAACGCGCCGAGACCGATCAGCGTCAGCACGACCGTAATGGAGAAGGCGATATTGCGGATCGCCATGAAACGAATGGTTGACTTGATCATGGCTGCACCTCAGATCCACAGCTTCTTGAAGTTACGGCCACCGAAGATCAGGTTGACCAGACCACGGGTGAACATGATGGCGGTGAACATCGACGTCATGATGCCCAGCGACAGTGTTACCGCGAAGCCCTTCACCGGACCGGTCCCCATGGCGAACAGGATGCCGCCGACCAACAAGGTGGTCAGGTTACTGTCCAGAATCGCCGAATAGGCACGATCGAAGCCCTCGTGCAAGGCACGCTGCACCGGCAGTCCATTGGCCAGTTCCTCGCGTATCCGCGAGAAAATCAGTACGTTGGCGTCAACCGCCATCCCCAGGGTCAACACGATACCGGCGATACCCGGCAGGGTCAGGGTCGCCCCAATTGCAGACATCAGGCCGACCAGCAGCACCAGGTTGAACGCCAGGGCAACGGTCGCCAGCACACCGAAGAAGCGATAGATGGCGATGATGAAGATAGCCACGAAGATCATCGCCCACTCGGTGGAAGCAATACCCTTGGCAATGTTCTCGGCACCCAGGCTCGGACCAATGGTGCGCTCTTCAGCGAAGTACATCGGTGCCGCCAGACCACCCGCGCGCAGCAGCAGTGCCAGCTCGGACGATTCGCCCTGGCCGTTCAGACCGGTGATGCGGAACTGGCTGCCCAGTGCCGACTGGATGGTCGCCAGACTGATGATCTTCTTCTCTTCCAAGAAGGAAGAAACGGCAACTTCCTGCTCGACGCCATCGATAGTCTGACGTACGTAGCGGGTGACCGGCTTCTGCTCGATGAAGATCACCGCCATGCTGCGGCCGACGTTGTTACGCGTGGCGCGGTTCATCAGATCGCCGCCGTGACCGTCGAGGCGAATGTTCACCTGCGGACGACCGTTCTCGTCGAAACTGGCCTGAGCGTCGGTAACCTGGTCACCGGTGATGATCAGCTCACGCTCCAGTTGTACCGGCGGACGACCTTCCTCACGGAAGCCGAAGGACTCGGTGGCGCCACGCGGCGCATCGAGGTCGGCCTGCAGACGGAACTCCAGGTTGGCGGTCTTGCCGAGAATACGCTTGGCCTCGGCAGTGTCCTGCACCCCCGGCAGCTCCACCACGATGCGGTTGGCGCCCTGGCGCTGCACCAGCGGCTCGGCCACGCCCAGTTCGTTGACGCGGTTACGTACAGTGGTGAGGTTCTGGCGAATGGAGTACTCACGAATCTCGGCGATCTTCGCCTGAGTCAGGCCCAGTTGCAGAACCTGCTGGCCGCTGCGCTCGACGGTGGTCAGTTCGAAATCGCTGTAATCCTTGCGGATCAGGCGCTGCGCCTTGTCCAGCGCATCGCTGTCGGCGAAGCCGAGCTGAATCCGGCCATTGCTTTCCGGCATGCTGCGGTAGCGAATACGCTCCTTGCGCAGCAGGCTTTTGATCTCACCTTCATAGACCTTGCGGCGCACATCCAGCGCCTTGTCCATGTCGACTTCCAGCAGGAAGTGCACACCACCAGACAGGTCCAGGCCAAGCTTCATCGGGCTCGCACCCAGACTACGCAGCCAGTCGGGGGTGGTTTGCGCCAAGTTCAGCGCCACGACGTAATCATCGCCCAGCGCACGACGGACAATGTCCTTGGCTGGCAGCTGGTCATCCTGCCTGGTCAGACGAATCAGACCGCCACGGCCACGCTCGTCGATGCTGGCAGCCTTGACGGCAATACCGGCATCCTGCAGCGCCTTGCTGGCACGGTCGACATCCGTCTGCTCGATGCTCAGCGCCGAGCTGGCGCCACTGATCTGTACGGCAGGATCGTCTGGATAAAGGTTGGGAATGGAGTACACCAGGCCGATTGCCAGAACGGACAAAATCAGCAGGTACTTCCACAGAGGGTATTTATTGAGCATGAACGAGCCGCCCGCTTATGACGCGGGGCGCTAAAAGCGCCCCGTCGAATGGAAACTAAGAACCGAATCAGATGGCTTTCAGCGTGCCCTTGGGCAGGGTGGCAGCGATGGCCTGCTTCTGGAATTTCAGCTCGACAGTGTCAGACACCTCAATCACCACGAAATCGTCGGCAACCTTGGACACCTTGCCAGCGATACCGCCGCTGGTGACCACTTCGTCACCCTTCTGCAGGCTGCCGAGAAGATTCTTGTGTTCCTTGGCGCGCTTGGCCTGCGGACGCCAGATCATCAGATAGAAGATGACCAGAAAGCCGATCAGGAAAACCCACTCGAAACCGCTGCCGGCAGGGCCAGCAGCCGCGGTGTCAGCGTAAGCGGCAGGGATGAAAAAGCTCATGTAACACTCCTAATGGAAAAGATCTTGAATCGTTCGGGAATCAGTCAAGCGGCGGCACAGGCAGGCCGCGATTGGCATAGAAGGTTTCGACGAAGGCGGCCAATGTACCCTGTCCGATAGCCTCGCGCAAACCAGCCATAACCCGCTGATAATGCCGCAAGTTATGGATGGTATTGAGCATGCTACCGAGCATTTCGCCGCACTTGTCCAGATGATGCAGATAAGCGCGCGAGAAATGTTTACAGGTGTAACAGTCGCAGGTCGGGTCCAGCGGCGAGTCATCGTGTTTGTGCACGGCGTTGCGAATCTTCACCACGCCGGTATCGACGAACAGGTGGCCGTTGCGCGCGTTACGGGTCGGCATCACGCAGTCGAACATGTCCACGCCGCGGCGCACGCCCTCGACCAGGTCTTCCGGCTTGCCCACACCCATCAGGTAGCGCGGCTTGTCGGCCGGCATGTGCGGCGGCAGGAAATCCAGCACACGGATCATCTCTTCCTTCGGCTCGCCGACCGACAGCCCGCCAATGGCCAGGCCGTCGAAGCCGATTTCGCAAAGCCCTTCGAGCGAGCGCATGCGCAGCTCTTCATGCATGCCACCCTGGACGATACCGAACAGCGCTGCGCTACTCTCACCGTGCGCGGTCTTCGAGCGCTTGGCCCAACGCAGCGACAGCTCCATGGAACGCTTGGCCACGTCGAACTCGGCCGGGTATGGCGTGCACTCGTCGAAGATCATCACGATGTCCGAGCCCAGGTCGCGCTGCACCTGCATCGACTCTTCCGGCCCCATGAAGACCTTGGCGCCATCGACCGGGGAGGCGAAGTACACGCCCTCCTCCTTGATCTTGCGCATCGCGCCCAGGCTGAACACCTGGAAGCCGCCGGAGTCGGTGAGGATCGGCCCCTGCCACTGCATGAAGTCATGCAGGTCGCCATGTTTCTTGATCACCTCCATGCCCGGGCGCAACCACAGGTGGAAGGTATTGCCGAGAATGATCTGCGCGCCAATATCCTCGATATCGCGCGGCAGCATGCCCTTGACCGTGCCATAGGTGCCCACCGGCATGAAGGCCGGGGTCTCGACCACGCCACGCGGGAAGGTCAGGCGACCCCTGCGGGCTTTGCCGTCAGTGGCCAGCAACTCGAAGGACATGCGACAGGTGCGCGACATACTCAAACCTCGGGCCCGCGCGCGGCGGGATTGCGGGTGATGAACATGGCATCACCGTAACTGAAGAAGCGATAGCCCTGCGCCACGGCTTCGCGGTAGGCGGCCATGGTTTCGGGATAACCGGCGAAGGCCGACACCAGCATCAGCAGGGTCGACTCGGGCAGGTGGAAATTGGTCACCAGGGCATCGACCACATGAAAGGGACGACCGGGGTAGATAAAGATGTCGGTATCACCGCTGAAGGGCTTCAACTCACCGTCGCGCGCAGCGGTTTCCAGCGAGCGCACACTGGTGGTGCCGACAGCGACCACCCGCCCACCCCGTGCACGACAGGCGGCAACAGCATCGACCACATCCTGGCCGACCTCCAGCCACTCGCTGTGCATATGGTGATCTTCGATGCGCTCGACCCGCACCGGCTGGAAAGTGCCCGCACCGACGTGAAGCGTCACGAACGCGGTGTCCACACCCTTGGCACGGATCGCCGCCAGCAGTTCGTCATCGAAGTGCAGGCCGGCAGTCGGAGCCGCCACGGCCCCCGCCTTCTGCGCATAGACGGTCTGATAGCGCTCACGGTCCGCTTCGTCATCCGGCCGATCTATATAAGGAGGCAGGGGCATATGCCCGACACGCTCCAGCAGCGGTAGCACCGGCTCGGCGAAACGCAGCTCGAACAGGGCATCGTGACGCGCGACCATCTCGGCCTCGCCGCCACCGTCGATGAGAATCTGCGAACCGGGCTTGGGCGACTTGCTCGAGCGCACATGGGCCAGCACGCGATACTGATCGAGCACACGTTCTATCAGCACCTCCAGCTTGCCGCCGGAGGCTTTCTGGCCGAACAGACGTGCCGGAATCACTCGGGTGTTGTTGAACACCATGAGATCACCAGCATGAAGCTGCTCCAGCACATCGGTGAACTGGCCGTGGCGCAACTCCCCGCTTGGGCCATCGAGCTGCAACAGGCGACTGGCGCGACGCTCGGCCAGCGGATGACGGGCGATCAGCGACTCGGGAAGATCGAAGTGGAAATCGGCAACACGCATGATTCGGAGGGGTATTTCTGCAGGGTGGCAAAGCTTACCGGATTTCCACCTGGCCGACCACGTGAGCCTACGGCGCGTACCTGGCGATGATACGCGCCAAGGTGCCATCGACCTGCAGAGAACGAATGGCAGCATTGAATACCTCAAGCCGCCCGGCCAACTGTCGATGCAGACGCAGGCGCAGCTGAGAGCGATTGATCGTCGGCCCTTCCTCTACCTGCCAACGTGGCGCCTGTAACTGCGCATCTTCATGCTGAAGATAGCGCCACTCCAGGCGATCCAGAATACCGGCCTCACTACGCCCCTGCGCCACCAGATAGATCAGCGCTCGGGCATCGGCGCCATCGTTACGCTGAAAATACTCACTGCCGGCATAACCATAACCGCGTACCGTTGCGATCGAGCGCCCCCGCAAATCCTGCAGATGCCGGTAGGGGAAATGTCTGCCTGGCGCGAAGATCAACATTTCTTCGGTTTCCAGCACCGGCACTGTCCATAACGCCCCCGCCCCCTGATCGCCATCGCTACGCCAGCTTTTGCTCACGCAACATTCAATCTGCACTTGCCCCTCACGGAACAGCTTCTGCGTCCGCAGAGGCGGCAGCGGGTGACTGGCTTGCAGCTGCTCTGGCAATCGCTCATCCAGCGCGAGCATGAACTCGTGGAGAATGCCACTGACCCGCTGCTCGTCGACAATCCAGTACGGCACCCAGCTCTCATCGGTCACGGCGTAGGTCAGCGTCTTGGCCTGAACAACGGACGCAAATAGCAGACTGGCAACAAGTGCTCCGTACAAGACGTTGACCACTCCCCCTCCTAACATTGGACTGCCCCCGGACACTCTATGCACGTCGCGCTCAGCGCCCTTGATGACAACGGACGATTCTAGCGGTAACCACGTAATAAAAGCCGTATGCCACTAGCCGAGCCATTGGCCGTTAGTAGATCAACCAAACACTGCGCTAACGCCGATTGACCGAAGCAAGGTGCATCCCTATACTGCGCCGCCATCGTGCCCCGGTGGCGGAATCGGTAGACGCGGCGGATTCAAAATCCGTTTTCGAAAGGAGTGGGAGTTCGAGTCTCCCCCGGGGCACCACGATTCGAAGCCCGCAAGATATTGGTCTTGCGGGCTTTTTCGTATCTGCACGAACAACTCAGACAATTGTTGCAAGCATGTTGCCGATGAACTTTTTCGGCACCTCGACAAGCCCCGCAAAACCTGGCCGGCGACCTTGCTGGCGGGGGTTGGCAATTGCGCAAAAGTTAGCGTAGAGTGAACCAACTGTTTGCATGGGTCGCTGTGAATCGTGACTCTGGTGCAGCAGATCATCTAGATCCGCTACATCCCGCTCGACTTCTATTACTCCTTGCAACCAGTCTCAGCCCTCTATACTTGGAGGCTGTCATCAACTCTAGTTTCAAGGAAAAAGACATGTCGAATCGTCAGAACGGTACCGTCAAGTGGTTTAACGACGAGAAAGGTTTTGGTTTTATCACTCCCGAAAGCGGTCCGGATCTGTTCGTGCACTTCCGCGCGATCGAAGGTAACGGCTTCAAGAGCCTGAAAGAAGGCCAGAAAGTCAGCTTCGTAGCTGTGCAAGGTCAAAAAGGCATGCAGGCTGACCAGGTTCAAGTCCTGGGCTAATCGCCGCTGCTTTGAAGAACCCCTGATATCTGTCAGGGGTTTTTTTTGCCTGTCATTCCCGTCGCAGCGCCAGGTTACAGATAGCCCGCGTGCATCTTTATATCGACAGCGAAGTCGCGGTTAGAATGGCGCGCACTTTCGTCTCAGCGAGCCCATCATGCCGAAACACCAATTACGTCCGCAGGGAGACTTCCCCACTGCCGGGCTGATTCGTCGCCTGGCGGCCCTCTTCTACGATTTTCTACTCTGCGTGGCACTGATCATGGTCGTCACCCTGATCTACCAGCAGGGCATCCTGCGCCTGATTCACGGCGGCGATGCACTGATGGCCATGTCCGAGGCCGGCGCTCTGGATCATGACCCGATTCTTGCCAGCCTGGTGGTACTGTCGCTGTTCGCCTTCTTCGCCAAGTTCTGGACGCACAATGGCCAGACACTGGGCATGCAGGCCTGGGGGCTGCGCATCCAGAACGCCGACGGCAGCGCCATCGACCTGTGGCAGGCCCTGTTGCGCTTCGTGGTCGCCATCGGCTCCTGGCTCTTCGCTGGCCTGGGTTTTCTCTGGCTGCTGTGGGACAAGCAGGGGCGCACCTGGCACGACATCTATTCCGACAGTCGTGTGGTGCAACTGCCGAAGAATATTCACAAGAAGTAGCCCAGTGCAGATGCCCAAAAAAGCCGGTTCATTGAACCGGCTTTTTTCATGCCCCTGATCGCCTCAGCCAGCCCGACGCAGCAGCCACACCCCGGCCAGCGCACAGATACCGGCCGGCACCAGCACCGCCAGCAGCGGCGAGAAACCAAATACCAGGCTCGATGGGCCGAGCAGGTCCTGGGCGATACGGAAGATGAAGCCCACCAGCACACCGGTGAATACGCGTTGCCCCAGGGTAACCGAGCGCAGCGGGCCGAAGATGAAGGAAATCGCCATCAAGACCAGCGCGCCGGTTACCAGCGGCTGTAGCACCTTGGTCCAGAACGCCAACCAGTAGCGGGCGTTGTTCAGCCCCTGCTCACCCAGGTAATGGATGTACTGCCACAGCCCGGTCACCGACAGCGCTTCAGGCTCCATCACCACCGTGCCGAGCAGCTCGGGATTGAGTTCGATCTCCCAGCGCTCTTCCGACTGGTTGATCACTTCGGAACGGTCCTCATGCAGCACGGTGGTCTGCACGTTGCGCAGCATCCAGTGGCTGTCTCGGTATTCGGCGCGACGGGCGAAGCTGGAGGAAAGCAGACGACGCTCGTCATCGAAGCGATAACGCGTCACCCCGAGCAGAATGCCATTGGGCTGTACAGCGTTGATATGTACGTATTCCTGACCCTGACGGTGCCACATGCCGCGCTTGGAACTCTGCGCCGCACCGCCACCCTGGGCCAGCGCGCGATCCGCCTGGGCCTGGTTCTCGGTCAACGGTGCAACGTATTCGCCGATCAGAATGCCGGCCAGCATCAGCACCAGCATGGGTTTCATCACCGCCCAGACGATGCGCCCGATGGAGACACCCGCCGCACGCATGATGGTCAGTTCGCTGTTGCTGGCCAGCGTGCCGAGACCGATCAGGCAACCGATCAGTGCTGCCATCGGCAGCATCTCGTAGGCACGACGCGGCGCAGTCAGCAATACGTACCACAGCGCCTGACCAAGACCGTAATCACCCTTGTTCAGATCACCCAATTCGTCGATGAAGGCGAACAGCAGTGCCAGGCCGAGAATGATGCCCAGCACCGCCAGAATGGCGAAGAACACCTGGGTGCCGATGTAGCGATCCAACTTAGCCATGAGCCACCTCCGACACCGGCGCACGACGACTGGCCCACCACAGACTCAGACGCTCCCAGTACAACAACAGCATGCCAATGGCGAAGAAGATGCCGTGCACCCACCACAAGCCCAGTGCCGCAGGCAAACGCCCCTTGTCCAGCGCACCGCGCGCGGCGATCAGCAGACCGAGGTAAGCCATATAGAGGAAGATCGCTGGCAACAGTTTGAGGAAGCGGCCCTGACGCGGATTGACCCTCGACAGCGGCACGGCCAGCAGGGTGACGATGAATACCAGCAATGGCAGTGACAGGCGCCATTGCAACTCGGCCTGCATGCGCGGGTCATCGCTGCCGAACAGCTCACGGGTCGGGGTCGCCTCACGCTCGCTGGCCTCGATGGCCACTTCCGGTTTGGGCAGCAACACGCCATAGGTGTCGTACTGGATGGCGCGATAGTCGGCCTCGCCCGGCTCACCGTCATAGCGATAGCCGTTTTCCAGAATCAGATAGCGACTGCCATCTTCCTGAATTTCCTGACGACCACTCTCGGCGACCAGCACGGTAATGCCACGCTCCGAGGTGCCATCAGTGGAGAAGCGCTTCTCCGACATGAACACGCCACGCAACTCGCTGCGATCAGGCGACAGCTCCTGCGAGTAGGTCACCCGCGAACCATCGCGCAGCGACTGGAAGCGCCCCGGCACCAGAGTATCGAGTTCGGTCAGGGCGTCCTGCTCGTTGAGGATGCGCGCCACGCTGGCCACACCTTGTGGCGCCAGGCCCATGCTCAGCCAGCCCACCAGCAGCGCGACGATCAGCGCCGGCGCCATGCTGTAGGCGGTGAGGCGCTGCTGACTGACACCGGTGGCCGACAGCACGGTCATCTCGCTGTCCAGGTACAGGCGCCCGTAGGCCAGCAGGAAACCGAGGAACAGGCCCAGCGGCAGAATCAGCTGCAGGAAGCCGGGAATCCGGTAACCCATGATCAGAAACAGCACGCCCGGGTCGAGCACGCCCTGCGCAGCCTGAGCCAGGTATTTGATGAAACGACCGCTCATGATGATCACCAGCAGCACGGCACTCACCGCACTGAGGGTCACCAGCACTTCGCGGGACAGATAACGGAAGACGATCAAACCGGACGCTCCAGGGTTGTCAGGCTCAGGCGCGAGCGCTCACACTAGCCGCACCTACTTGCCGGCCCACCGCAGGGTGGACCCTCGAAAAATGGCGGCCATTATCCGTCAAACCCGACTCTTTGTCTTGGGGACAGCTCACTATGGAATTCCTCGTCAAAAGCACCCGCCCGGAAACCCTGAAAACCGCGACCCTGGTCGTCGCCATCGGTGAAGGCCGCAAGCTCGGCGACGCCGCCAAGGCCGTCGACCTGGCCAGCAACGGTGCACTGAGCGCCGTGCTCAAGCGTGGCGACATCGCCGGCAAGCCGGGCCAGACCCTGCTGCTGCACAGCCTGCCGGGACTCAAGGCCGAGCGTGTACTGCTGGTGGGCTGCGGCAAGGGCGATCTATCCGACCGTCAACTGCGCAAATTGGTTGCAAGCGTGCATGGCGTGCTCAAGGGTCTGGGCGGCGGCGATGCCCTGCTCGCCCTGGGCGAACTCAAGGTCAAGGGCCGCAACACCTACGGCAAGACCCGCCTGATCGTCGAAACCCTGGCCGATGGCACCTACCTGTTCGAGCAGTTCAAGAGCCAGAAAGCCGACCCGCGCGCCCTGAAGAAAATCACCCTGGTTGTCGACAAGGCCGAACTGGCCGACGCAGAACGCGGCCTGCAGCATGCCCGCGCCATCGCCAGCGGCGTCGCCTTCACCAAAGACCTGGGCAACCTGCCACCGAACCTCTGCCACCCCAGCTACCTGGCCGAAGAGGCCAAGGCCCTGGGCAAGGCGCATAAAAACCTCAAGGTCGAGATCCTCGACGAGAAGAAGCTCAAGGAACTGGGTGCCGGTGCCTTCCTCGCCGTGGCCCAGGGCAGCGAGCAGCCGCCACGGATGATCGTCATGCACTACCAGGGCGGTAAGAAGGACGACAAACCCTTCGCCCTGGTCGGCAAAGGCATCACCTTCGACACCGGCGGCATCAGCATCAAACCGGCCGCCGGCATGGACGAGATGAAGTACGACATGTGCGGCGCCGCCAGCGTGTTCGGTACCCTCAAGGCCGTGCTCGAGCTGCAACTGCCGATCAACCTGGTGTGCCTGCTGGCCTGCGCCGAGAACATGCCCAGCGGCCGCGCCACTCGCCCTGGTGACATTGTCACCACGATGAGCGGGCAGACCGTGGAAATCCTCAATACCGACGCCGAAGGCCGTCTGGTGCTGTGCGATACCCTGACCTACGCCGAGCGCTTCAAGCCGCAGGCGGTGATCGACATCGCCACCCTCACCGGCGCCTGCATCGTCGCCCTGGGCAGCAACGTCTCCGGCCTGATGGGCAACAACGACGCGCTGATCAAGCAGATTCTCAAGGCTGGCGAAAGCGCCGACGATCGCGCCTGGCAACTGCCGCTGTACGACGAGTATCAGGAGCAGCTTGATAGCCCCTTCGCCGACATTGCCAACATCGGCGGGCCGAAGGCCGGCACCATCACCGCCGGCTGCTTCCTGTCGCGCTTTGCCAAGAACTTCCACTGGGCGCACCTGGATATCGCCGGTACCGCCTGGATCAGCGGCGGCAAGGACAAAGGCGGCACCGGCCGCCCGGTGCCGATGCTGACCCAATACCTGCTGGACCGCGCCAAGGTCTGATCCAGCATCCGGGCCATGCCCTTGTAGGAGCGGCTTCAACCGCGATAATTCGCGATGAAATCGCGGATGAATCCGCTCCTACAACATCCAGCCCATTAGCCTCCAACCGTTGAAAACCGAATGCCCAGAATCGAGTTCTACGTCCTTTCCTCCAGCGATGCCATTGGTCGCCTGCGCGCGGCCTGCCAACTGGCGCTCAAGGCCTGGAGCGCCGGCCTGCCGGTGTTCGTTCGCGCTAGCGACGAGGCGCAGTGCGGTGAACTCGACGAACTGCTGTGGACGTTCAAAGCCGAACGTTTCGTGCCTCATGATCTGCATCGCGATGCGCCGCTGTCACCCGTGGTACTGGGCATCGACGAAGTGCCGAGTACCGAGCAGGGCGTGCTGATCAACTTAGGCAGCAGCCTGTCGCCGCATGTCGAGCGCTTTTCCCGCATCATCGAGATCGTCAATCAGCAGCCTGAACTGCTCTACGCCTGTCGCGAGAATTTCCGTACCTATCGCCAGCGCGGGTATGATCCGCAACGCGTCGAACTTTAGTGTCCGTGCACGCTCACAACACAAGTCACTCCAGCCCTTTTTCTCGCTGCACCGATGATCATGGACACCCCCAAACCTCCGCAAAAACCTGCTCAACTGCTGCACGACCTGGAGTCGATTCGCGAGCTGCTGGGCGATAACGGCAGTGAACCACCGCTGCTGATCGACTCGCTGGACCCGGACAGCATTCCGGTGCTGTCCGATATCGTCAGCGCGCCGCCTGGCCCGCCGCCGCCCTTCCATGCACCACCGACGCCCAAACCGGCATCAGCACCGCAGCCCGCTGCAGCGGCTGCCCCGAGCCAGCTGCGTGAACGCATCGAACCGCGCCTGCACGACAGTGCACGTGATCTGCAACACCTTAATGCCGAGCTGCGCGCCGCCGCCCAGTTGATCCTGCAGGACGTGATCGACGATTTCGTGCCGCAGATCGAGGCCGAACTCAAGCGCCGCCTCGAAGCCCGCCTGCCGCGCCTGCTGCTGCCACGCAAGTAGTCACCTGCCCCGCCCCAGGACCCTTTGATCCTTGGCAGCCAGACCTTCGCCCCGAGGCGGGGCTCCTACAAAACTGAAGGCTGGTCTGCCCTACAGCTCAAGGCTTATGGCTTGGCGCTCAGAAGCGGTATACTTATCGGCTTTTCCGATCAGCCGTCAAAGGGTCCCGCCGCGCATGGACAAGACCTACCAGCCGCACGCCATTGAAACCGCCCTGTACCAGAACTGGGAAGCCAAGGGCTACTTCGCCCCGCAAGGCTCGGGCGAGCCCTACACCATCATGATCCCGCCGCCGAACGTCACCGGCAGCCTGCACATGGGCCATGGCTTCAACAACTCGATCATGGATGCGCTGATCCGCTTCCGCCGCATGCAGGGCCGCAACACCCTGTGGCAGCCGGGCACTGACCACGCGGGCATCGCCACGCAGATGGTGGTCGAGCGCCAGCTTGCTGCTGAAGGTATCGGCCGCCACGACCTGGGCCGCGAGAAATTCCTGGAGAAAGTCTGGGAGTGGAAGGAGCAGTCCGGCGGCACCATCACCCGTCAGATTCGCCGCCTGGGCAGCTCGGTGGACTGGTCGCGCGAGCGCTTCACCATGGACGACGGCCTGTCCGAAGCCGTTAAAGAAGCCTTCGTACGCCTGCACGAGGACGGCCTGATCTATCGTGGCAAGCGCCTGGTCAACTGGGACACCAAGTTCCACACCGCCATCTCCGACCTGGAAGTGGAAAACCACGACGAGAAAGGCTCGCTGTGGAACCTGCGCTACCCGCTGGCCGACGGCAAGAAAACCGCTGAAGGCAATGATTACCTGATCGTCGCCACCACCCGCCCGGAAACCATGCTCGGCGACAGCGCCGTGGCCGTGCACCCGGAGGACGAGCGCTACAAGGCGCTGATCGGCAGCTTCGTCGAACTGCCGCTGCTGGGCCGTCGCATCCCGATCATCGCCGATGACTACTGCGACCCCGAGTTCGGCACCGGCTGTGTGAAGATAACCCCGGCGCACGACTTCAACGACTACGAAGTGGGCAAGCGCCACAACCTGCCGCTGATCAACATCTTCGACAAGAACGCCGCCGTGCTGGCTCAGGCCCAGGTGTTCAACCTCGACGGTAGCGTCAACGAGCAGATCGAAGCGAACATTCCGGCGCAGTTCGCCGGTCTGGATCGCTTCGAAGCGCGCAAGCAGATCGTCGCCGCCTTCGAGGCTGCCGGCCTGCTGGAGAAGATCGAAGATCACGCCCTGAAAGTGCCGAAAGGCGACCGCTCCGGCACCGTTATCGAGCCGTGGCTAACCGACCAATGGTACGTCTCCACCAAGCCGCTGGCCGAAAAAGCCATCGCCGTGGTCGAGAGCGGCGAAATCCAGTTCGTGCCCAAGCAGTACGAGAACATGTACTTCAGCTGGATGCGCGGCATCCAGGACTGGTGCATCAGCCGCCAGCTCTGGTGGGGCCATCGCATTCCGGCCTGGTACGACGATGCCGGCAACGTCTACGTTGGTCGCGACGAAGCGGAAGTGCGCGCCAAGCACAACCTCGGCGATGCCAACCTGCGCCAGGATGAAGACGTGCTGGACACCTGGTTCAGCTCCGGCCTGTGGACCTTCTCCACCCTCGGCTGGCCGCAGCAGACCGACTTCCTCAAGACCTTCCACCCCACGGATGTTCTGGTAACGGGCTTCGACATCATCTTCTTCTGGGTCGCGCGGATGATCATGCTGTCGACCCACCTGACCGGGCAGATTCCGTTCAAGACCGTCTATGTACACGGTCTGGTGCGCGACGGACAGGGCCAGAAGATGTCCAAGTCCAAGGGTAACGTGCTCGACCCGCTGGATATCGTCGACGGCATCGACCTCGAATCCCTGGTGGCCAAGCGCACCAGCGGCATGATGCAGCCCAAGCTGGCCGAGAAGATCGCCAAGCAGACCCGCGCCGAATTCCCTGAGGGCATCGCCGCCTACGGTACCGACGCCCTGCGCTTCACCAACCTGGCGCTGGCCTCCACCGGTCGCGACATCAAGTTCGACATGGGCCGTGTCGAGGGTTACCGCAACTTCTGCAACAAGCTGTGGAACGCCGCCAACTTCGTTATCGAGAACACCGATGACAAGGACACCGGCATCAATGGTGAACCAGTCGAGCTGTCGCCGGTGGATCGCTGGATCATCTCCGCCCTGCAGCGCACCGAGGCTGACGTGACCCGCCACCTCGACGCCTTCCGCTTCGACCTGGCGGCGCAAAACCTGTACGAGTTCATCTGGGACGAGTACTGCGCCTGGTACCTGGAGCTGGTCAAGCCGGTACTGTGGGACGAGAACGCGCCCATCGAGCGCCAGCGCGGCACCCGCCGCACCCTGGTGCGCGTGCTGGAAGTGATCCTGCGCCTCGCCCACCCGTTCATGCCCTTCATCACCGAAGAAATCTGGCAGCGCATCAAGGCCCAGGCTGGCGTGCAGGGCGAAACCCTGATGCTGCAACCCTGGCCGGTGGCCAATGAAGCCCGCATCGACGCCGCCGCCGAAGGTGACATCGAGTGGGTCAAGCAACTGATGCTGGGCGTGCGCCAGATCCGTGGCGAGATGAAGATCTCCATGGCCAAACGCATCGATATCATCGTTGCCAACAGCAATGCCGAAGACCTGCGTCGCCTGGCCGACTTCGAGCCGCTGCTGAGCAAGCTGGCCAAGCTGGAGTCGGTGCGCGTGCTGGCAGCCGGTGAAGAAGCGCCGATGTCCGCCACCACCCTGGTCGGTGAGATGGAAGTGCTGGTGCCAATGGCCGGGCTGATCGACAAGGACGCCGAACTGGCTCGCCTGGACAAGGAAATCGGCCGTCTGCAAGGCGAAGTGCAGCGCGTCGGCGGCAAGCTGAGCAACCAGGGCTTCGTCGCCAAGGCGCCGGCAGAAGTGCTGGAGAAGGAGCGTGCCAAACTGGCCGAGGCCGAACAGGCTCTGGCCAAGATGGTCGAGCAGCGCGGCAAGATCGCCGCACTCTGATCACCGCGCGACACCCACAGGCCCGCGCCCTAACCGGCGCGGGTTTGTTTTTTGTGGGAGGGGCTTGAGCCCAGCTCGTAGGGTGGGCTTGAGCCCACCATCGGTACTTCGGCTGAGCGACACAGCCCATCTTGCAAAGCCCATCCAATCACACACTCGACCTTTTTATGGAGAGCGCCACCCAGGCCTCTACCCCTTGTTTGATCGATCACCTGGTACACCCATGACTGCCCGCTCCCCTTCCCTGCTCGACGCCTTGCTGCCAATTGGCGTGCTCGTCGTGCTGCTCAGCCTCTCCGTTTACCTGTTCGGCGACAGCTCCTCCAGCGGCCCGAACCAGATCGCCCTGATGAGCGCAGCCTTCGTCGCCGGCCTGGTCGGCCTGAAGAACGGCCTGCGCTGGGCCGAGATCGAGGAAGGCATACTCGCCGGCATCCATATGGCGATGAAGGCCAACCTGATTCTGCTGGCGGTCGGTGCGCTGATCGGCACCTGGATTCTCGCCGGCACGGTGCCGACCATGATCTGGCTCGGCCTGAAGCTGATCAGCGCCGAGTACTTCTACCTCACCAGTTGCCTGATCTGCGCGCTCACCGCGCTGTCCATCGGCAGCTCGTGGACGGTGGCCGGCACCCTCGGCATCGGCCTGATGGGCGTGGCGGCCGGATTGGGCCTGGACCCGGCGATCACTGCCGGAGCGATCATTTCCGGCGCCTACTTCGGCGACAAGCTGTCGCCGCTATCGGATACCACCAACCTGGCGCCGGCGGCTGCCGGCGCCGACCTGTTCGCGCATATCCGCAACATGCTGCGTACCACTGTGCCGGCGCTGCTGATCGCCCTGGCGATCTTCTTCACCCTCGGCCAGCAGGCCAGCGCCGAACATGACACCAGCCGTATCGCCGAGGTGCTGAGCGCGCTGGAGGCACAGTTCAACCTCGGCTGGCACCTGCTGCTGCCAGTAGCCTTCCTGCTGCTGCTCGCGGTACGCCAGTGGGCCGCCTTCCCGGCGGTGTTTCTCGCCGCCCTGCTCGGCGCCGTATTCGCCGTGGTGTTCCAGCCGGAGGTGATGGCGCGCCTGGCTGATCCACACGCTGGCGCTCTGGCGCCGCTGAAAACGGTGTGGAGCGCGCTGTTCGCCGGCTACGAGTCAGCCAGCGGCAACGCCGAGCTGGACGGCCTGCTGTCCAAGGGGGGCATGGCCAGCATGCTCACCACCGTATGGCTGATCATCTGCGCCATGTGCTTCGGCGGCGTGCTGGAGCGCCTTGGCCTGCTGCAACGCCTGCTACAAAGCGCGCTACGTCTGGTACGCAGCGACAGCGGCCTGGTCGCCAGCACCATCACCACCACCATCGGTACCAACATCATCACTGCCGACCAGTACATCGCCCTGGTACTCCCCGGGCGCATGTACCGTGCCGAGTATGAAAAACGCGGCCTGGCGCCGACCAATCTGTCGCGCGCGCTGGAAGATGGCGGCACCCTGACTTCGGTGCTGGTGCCGTGGAACACCTGCGGTGCCTATATGGCAGCGACGCTCGGCGTGGCGACGCTGAGCTACCTGCCGTACTGCTTCTTCAACCTGATCATGCCGGTGCTGGCCATCGCCCTCGCCTACCTGCTGCCACCCAAGCCGCAGACGGCCGCGTGATCCGTTTCGGGCCGGCCAGTGCACCGGCTCGAACTCCTCATTAGGTAGCAAAGCGCTCATCTCTTTGCTCTTTTCGCTATAAAAACCCTCCCTTTTTCCAATTGTTTCAGGCATCTTCACCCGCCTGGCAGCAGCCCTCCGACACGTCCCAACCAATAAGAATCAGAGCGGAACTCCGAACATGTATGCGTTGATGGCACTCGTCTTCGTCCTCGGCTACCTGTGCATTGCACTCGAGCACCCGTTAAAGATCGACAAGGCAGCGTCCGCCCTGCTTACGGCCGTGATCGCCTGGACCCTGCTGGTTCTCGGCGCCGACAGCATCCTGCCATTGCTCGGCACCGGTACGGCTGGCGCCAGCACCAACACCCATCATGTAGTTGAGGAACTGCGCCACCACCTCGGCGAGATCTCCGAGATCCTGTTCTTCCTGATGGGCGCGATGACCATCGTCGAGCTGATCGACGCCCATGAAGGTTTCAAGGTCATCACCGACCGCATCCGTACCCACAAACGTGTGCACCTGCTGTGGCTGGTGGGGTTGATCACCTTCTTCCTGTCCGCCGCCTTGGACAATCTGGCCACGACCATCGTGATGATCTCGCTGCTGCGCAAGCTGATCGCCGACCGCCACGAGCGTTGGTTCTACGCCGGCATCGTGGTCATCGCCGCCAACGCCGGCGGCGCCTGGTCGCCGATTGGCGACGTCACCACCACCATGCTGTGGATCGGCAATCAGGTCACCGCCACCGGCATCATCACCAAGCTGTTCCTGCCGAGCCTGGTCTGCCTTCTGGTACCGCTACTGATCATGAGCTTGCGCCTCAAGGGTGAAGTGGCTGAACCGCGCATCAAGGAAAGCGCCGAAAGCCGCCGCGACCCGACCACGCCCTTCGAGCGTAATCTGGTGTTCTGCCTGGGCCTGGGTGTACTGATCTTCGTGCCGATCTTCAAGACCATCACCCATCTGCCGCCGTACATGGGCATCCTCTTCGGCCTCAGCCTGCTGTGGATCACCACCGAGATCATCCACCGCAGCAAGAACAGCGAAGACAAGGACCCGCTGTCCGTGGTCGGCGTCCTGCGTCGGATCGACATCACCAGCGTGCTGTTCTTCCTCGGCATCCTCCTGGCGGTCTCCGCGCTGTCCAGTGCCGGCCACCTGATCCAGGTCGCCACCCTGCTCAAGGACAGCCTCGGCAACGTCTACAGCATCGCCATCTCCATCGGCATCCTGTCGGCCGTCGTGGACAACGTGCCGATGGTTGCCGGCGCCATGAAGATGTACCCGCTGGTCAGCCCGGAGATGCTCGCCACCGCCGCCGCCGAGGAGCTGCCGTGGCTGAGCAACTTCGTGGTCAACGGCAACTTCTGGGAAATGCTCGCCTACTGCGCCGGCACCGGCGGCAGCTGCCTGATCATCGGCTCCGCCGCCGGTGTGGCAGCCATGGGCATGGAGAAGATCAACTTCATCTGGTACCTGAAGAAGATCAGCGGCCTGGCCTTCATCGGCTACCTGGCCGGCGCGGCCACCTACATGGCGCTCGCCGCCGTGCTCGGCTGAGCGGAGCGTCCCGCGCTGGCACGCAGAATCTGCAATGCCAGCGCCGCGACCCAGAGCACCGATATTCCGTAGTTCAGGCGCTGGTACAGGCCGAACAGCTGGCCACTGGCAACCGCCGTGGCCATCAGCCACACCGTGACGATCGCCAGCACCAGGCACAGTGCCGAGAACAGCGCCAGCCCGGGCGACTGCAACAGCCGCCGCGCCAGCACGATCCACAGGGCGCAGGCCAGCGTCAGCGAGACAAACATCAGCAGCCCCGCCAGGTTGTGCAACTGCTGCGACAGCGACGGTTGCGCCGGCGCACAGCCCTGGTCGCAGGCGAAATAGCCGGTGCCCAGGCTGCCCAGGCCATGCAGGCCGATCAGCAGCGCACTGAGCAATGCCAGCTTCGAACCAGGAAAGCGGCGCGCCACGCCCAGGCCGAAGAGAATGAACAGCAGCCCCAGCGGCAGGTTGTTGACCCAGGCGGAGAAACCATGGGTCGGTGCCCCCTGCGCGCCCAGCTCGCTCATGGCCTGCTGCAGGTGGCTGTAGCCGGGGTAGGCCAGCGCCGTCAGCGCCACGCCGAGCA
Organism: Ectopseudomonas toyotomiensis; assembly: GCF_017167985.1. Taxonomy (NCBI): domain Bacteria; kingdom Pseudomonadati; phylum Pseudomonadota; class Gammaproteobacteria; order Pseudomonadales; family Pseudomonadaceae; genus Ectopseudomonas; species Ectopseudomonas toyotomiensis. The sequence continues at coordinate 986,843 of NZ_CP070505.1, forward strand.
ACAGCCAGCAAGGAATCAGCACACCACTGCCCAGCAACACCCGATCACTCGTCTTCAGCACGACACGCTCCTTCCTTCATTCCGTCGATGACAGCGCCACCGGCAACGGTGGCAACCCGGCGACATGCTAGGCAGGCCAGGGCGCGGGCGTTACCGATTTTTTTGCAAGGCAGCTTGCACATGCGTCATCCTGTCGCGCCCCGCACACGGACGGCCAGAATGAGCAGACGCCTACCCAGCACCGCCGCACTACTGGCCCTGGAAGCCGCCGCTCGCCACCAGAGCTTCGCCCGCGCCGCCCAGGAACTGTCGCTGAGCGAAGGCGCGATCAGCCGGCAGATCGCCAAGCTGGAAGACTTCCTCGGCGTGCGCCTGTTCCACCGCGTCGGCAACCGCGTCGAGCTGTCCACTGCCGGTGCCGGCTACGCCACGCAGATGCGCACGCTGCTGGCCGACATCGAGCGCCACACCCGGCAACTGACCCAGCGCGCCAGCGCCGACAGTGCCCTGGAGATCGGTGTTCTGCCGACGCTGGCCAGCCGCTGGCTGATCCCGCGCCTGGTGCACTTTCGCCAGTTGCACCCGGATATCCAGATCAACCTGCGCGAGCGCACGCAGCCGTTTTCCCTGGCGGACAGCGAGTTGCACGCGGCGATCCATCATGCCCACCTCGACTGGCCGGGGATGCAGGTCCAGGCCCTGTTCGAGGAACCGCTGATCGCCGTCTGCCACCCGCAGCTGGCGGCCCGGCCGGCTGGGCAGATGCCGCTGCTGCACAAGCACGAGAGCCCCTTCGGCTGGGCACGCTATGCCGAGCTGAGCGCCTTGGCGCTGGCCCACACGGACCAGGGCCCGGTGTACGACCGCTATGCCCTGCTCATCGAGGCCGCCAAGGCGGGCATCGGCATGGCCCTGGTGCCGCGCCGCTATGTCGAGCAGGACCTGGCCGATGGGCGCCTCAGCGCGCCCTGGCCGGTGCTGGCGGAACTGACCGAGCGCTACGTGCTGGTCACCCGCCCCAATGCCGAGTCACCACCTGCGCTGGCGCTGTTCCAGGCCTGGCTGCTGGAGCAGAGCGCCACACGCTAGTCGGCACGCCGCGAAGTGACCCAGGCGCCCCAGAACAGGCTGGAGAAGAACCGCTGCGCCGGGCCGAAGCCGCTGTCGTCGAGCAACTGCTGCACCTGTGCCTCGCTGCGGGGTGGATCGGCCCCCTGCAGGATCGTGCCCAGCTTGACCTTCACCTCCTCCGGCGTGGCCCCCTGCTGTCGCCAGCGCTGCGCCCAGACCTTGAGCAGGAAGGGCTGCTCGGCATACGCCTGGTGGTTGCCCGCCAGCACCAGAGGCGCGCCGGGCTCGAGCCGCGTGGCGATCGAGGCGAGCAGTTGCCGCTTGGCCCGATCCCCCGGCACGTGATGCAGCACGCCGATCAGGGTGGCGGCATCGAAGCGCGCGGCGGCGGGCAGCTCATCGACCGTCCCCAGCAGCAACTCGCAACAGCCCAGCAGCCCCCTGGCAGTCAGTTGCTCGCGGGCCAACGCCAGCATCGGCGTGGAGGGGTCGACCGCGACGAAGCGGCAGGCGGGTAGCAAGCCGGCAAGGGTGATGATCTCCTGCGCGCCACCGCCAACCCCGGCGACCAGCACCCGCGGCTGCGCCGTTTGCTCCAGGCACGTCGCGAGCACGCAGGCGCCCAGCTCATGGCAGGCGTCGTAACCGGCCAGGGCGATTCTGCTCTGGCGGGCATATTCCTCGGCCCGGGACGCGTCGAACTTGTCCGCACCCGGCATGCGGCTCTGCTCCATCCCGGCTCTCCTCTGTGGCTGGCGTCAGCCTAGAGCGAGCCGGGCAATAATAAAAATTCATATTTATCATCCAGTGCATTCCCATGAGGAATTCACCTCTTACCCCCTGTGCCGCGAGCAGCGTCACGCTGATATAGTCCCCCGATCAATCCCGGCCCGACGTGGACACCCAGCGCATGGACGTGAGCAAGACCAAGACCAGTTTCTACCGCCGCCTCTACGTCGCCTGGCTGATCGACAGCGGCGCCGCGACCAGCGTGCCGGCGCTGATGGAGGCCACGGGCATGCCGCGACGCACGGCGCAGGACACCCTCTCGGCGCTGGTCGAACTGGACATCGACTGCCAGTTCGCCCAGGGCCAGGGCGAGCGCAACAATGCCGGGCAGTACCTGATCCGCGACTGGGGGCCGATCGACAAGCGCTGGATCGCCGGCAACCTGCAGCAGATCAAGACCACGCTCGGTTATCCCTGAAACAATCGCTCCGTGCTTTCTGGAGCTGCGATGAATCCCGATCTTCTCTGGGTGCTCGGCCTGCTGGCCGGCGCCATTTCCCTGTTCGTCATCGGCAAGCCACGCATGGACGTGGTCGCCCTGCTGGTGCTGGTCGCCCTGCCGCTGACCGGTGTACTCGACCTGCAGCAGACCCTGGCCGGCTTCAGCGATGCCAACGTGATCCTCATCGCCGCGCTGTTCGTCATCGGCGACGGCCTGGTGCGTACCGGCATCGCCTATCGTCTCGGTGACTGGCTGGTGGCCAGGGCCGGCAGCAGCGAGACGCGCCTGCTGATCCTGCTGATGCTGGCCGTGGCCGGCCTGGGTTCGGTGATGAGTTCCACCGGCGTGGTCGCCATCTTCATTCCCGTGGTGCTCGGCGTCGCCGCTCGCCTGCGCCTTGCGCCGGGGCGCCTGATGATGCCGCTGGCCTTCGCCGGGCTGATCAGCGGCATGCTGACCCTGGTGGCGACGCCGCCGAACCTGGTGGTGCACGCCGAACTGCGACGCGCCGGCCTCGCGGGCTTCGACTTCTTCACCTTCACCCCGATCGGCCTGGCCATCCTCCTGCTCGGCATCGGCTACATGCTGCTGGCCCGTCGCTGGCTGGTGCGCACCGAGGCCGGCGGCAATGCCGAACCGCCGCGCCTGACCCTGGCCGACCTGGCCGAGCGCTATCGCCTCGGCGAGCGCGAGCGGCGCCTGCGTGTGCGGGCGGACTCGCCGCTGGCCAACCAGGTGCTCAACGAACTGCAACTGCGCCGTGAGCACGGCATCAACGTCATCGCCATCGAGCGCCGGCAACGCCTGCGTACCCTGCTGCTGATGGCCAGCGGCAACACCCTGCTGGAGCCCGGCGATGTGTTGCTGGTGGATATCGCCAGCCCGGCCATCGGCCTGCTCGGCAGCTACCAGGCCCTCGGCCTGGAGCCCATGCCGCTGCCGCACTCGTATTTCAGCCTGCACGCGCATGAGCTGGGCCTGGCCGAGGTGGCGCTGCCGCCGGAGTCGCAGCTACCGGGCAAGACCATCCAGGAGCTGGGCTTTCGCTCGCGGCACAAGCTCAACGTGGTCGGCCTGCGTCGCCAGGGTGGCGCCCTGGAGGGGCTGCTGGTCGATGAGAAGCTCAAGGCCTCCGATACCCTGCTGGTGGCGGGCGCCTGGCGCGATATCCACCGCCTGCAGGGGCTGAGCCGCGATTTTCTGGTGCTCAGCCTGCCAGCCGAGGTCGCCGAGGTGGCACCGGCGGCGCGCAAGGCGCCCTATGCCCTGCTCAGCCTGGCGGTGATGGTGCTGCTGATGGTCAGCGGCCTGGTGCCCAATGTGCAGGCCGCATTGATCGCCTGCCTGCTGATGGGCGCGTTTCGCTGCATCGACCTGGACAGCGCCTATCGCGCCATTCACTGGCCGACGCTGATTCTCATCGTCGGCATGCTGCCCTTCGCCCAAGCGCTGCAGCAGACCGGCGGTGTCGAACTGGCCGTGCAGGGCCTGGTCGGCGGCCTGGGCGATGCCGGACCACGGCTAATTCTCGCCAGCCTGTTCGTGCTTACCGCAGTGATCGGCCTGTTCATCTCCAATACCGCCACGGCAGTGCTGATGGCGCCCGTGGCGATCGCCACCGCGCAGGCGCTCGATGCCTCGCCCCTGCCGTTCGCCATGACCGTGGCCCTGGCCGCCTCGGCCGCCTTCATGACGCCGATCTCCTCGCCGGTGAACACCCTGGTGCTTGGCCCCGGCCAATACCGCTTCGGTGACTTCGTGCGCATCGGCGTACCCTTCACCCTGCTGGTGATGATCGTCAGCGTGGCGCTGGTGCCGCTGATCTTTCCGCTCTGAGGTGTCTGCGGTGCGCACGGCGCACCCTACAAATCGCAACGGCCACGGACGTAGGGTGCGCCGCGCACCAGCTTCCCTTGTCCCGAATGCAGTGCGTGCCCGGCCCGACTGTGGGAAAATCCGCGCCCCAATCGCTAGATACCCGGTCATGCCCCAGCCGCCGAAACGCCCGCGCAAGCCCACCCCTGCCGCCGTGAAAACCGCGCCGAGCAAGGGCGAGCTGCACCCTCGCAACCGTCACCAGGGGCGCTACGACTTTCCCGCGCTGATCAAGGCAAGTCCCGAGCTGGGAGACTTCGTCATCAGCAATCCCTATGGCAAGCCGAGCATCGACTTCGCCAACCCGGCAGCGGTCAAGGTGTTCAACCGCGCGCTGCTGGCGCAGTACTACGGCATCCGCCACTGGGATATTCCCGACGGCTACCTGTGCCCACCGATCCCGGGCCGCGCCGATTACCTGCACAACCTTGCCGACCTGCTGGCGAGCAACAACGACGGGCAGATTCCCCACGGCGAGAAGGTGCGAGCCCTGGATATCGGCGTCGGCGCCAACTGCATCTATCCACTGATTGGTCGCTGCGAATATGGCTGGCAGTTCATGGGTACCGACATTGCCAGCGAAGCACTGGCATCGGCACGTGCCATCGTCGCTGCCAACCCGCAACTGGCCGGCGGCGTCGAGCTGCGCCAACAGGCCAATGCCGAACACATCTTCCTCGGCCTGCTGCAGGCGCAGGAGTATGTCGATCTGAGCCTGTGCAATCCACCCTTCCACTCCAGCGCCGCCGAGGCCACCAGCGGCAGCACGCGCAAATGGCGCAACCTGGGCAAGCTCGACCCCAAGCGCAAGCTGCCGGTGCTCAACTTCGGTGGCCAGGCGGCCGAGCTGTGGTGCCCAGGTGGCGAGGCCGCCTTTCTCAAGCGCATGGCCAGCGAAAGCGCGCAGGTGGCCGAGCAGGTGTTGTGGTTCAGCAGCCTGGTCTCCAAAGGCAGCAACGTGGAATTGCTACAAGGCTGGCTGGCCAAGGCCGGGGCAATCGAGGTACGCATCCTCGGCATGTCCCAGGGGCAGAAGCAGAGCCGCCTGGTGGCCTGGACCTTCAAGAATGCCGAAGAGCGCAGCACTTGGAGCAAGAGTCGCTGGCGCTGAGCCGGCCAATTCAGCCAGGTAGGGCTTACCGGGCGGCGTTCCGTTCGCGCAGCAGTACGCCAACGCAACCCGCCAGCCACTACCAATGGCGGACTGTTCGCTTGGACTCCTGAGTCCGCCCTACGCTCTGAGTCCGCCCTACGGCGCCGTTACCAGGGCAACCAGCCGCCCAACGCCAGCCAGAGCCCGGCCACCGTCATGCTTAGCAACGTCACCGGCACGCCGCTGCGCGCATAATCGACGAAGCCAAGCCTGACGCCCTGACGCTTCGCCCCTTCGGCGACGATCAGGTTGACCACGCTGCCAATCAGCAGCAGGTTGCCGGCCAGGGTCGACATCACTGCCAGGCCGATCAGCACCGAATGCGACAGCTCCGGCATCAAGCCCAGCAGCAATACCACGAAGGGCACGTTGCCGATCAGGTTGCTCGCCAGCAGCGACGAGGTCGCCAGCGAAATCACGCCCTGCGGCAACAGGCCATGCTCGGCCAGCCAGGTCGCACCTTGCGCCAGCTGCGGCAACTGCAACGCGGCGCCGCTGACCAGGAACAAGCCCACGAACAGCAGCAGCAGGTTCCAGTCCACCTTGTTCACGTAATCGCGGCTGTCCACCCGCCGCGACACCATCACCAGCACCGCGATCAGCAGCGCTGATAGCTCGCGCGGCAGCGCCGTGGCGAACAGCGCCAGCAGCGCCAGGCTGGCCAACAGTGGCTTGAGATAGCTGTGCGCGCCGTAGATATGCTCGACCGGCGTATCGTCCGCGGCCAACGGCCTGGCCTCACCCCAACGATGGCGCCACTGCAGCCAGATCACCGCGTAAACGATGGCCATCGCGGCCACGGCGGGTGGCCCGGCCACGGCCACATAACCCCAGAAATCCAGAGCGCCGGCCTGCCCAATGAGTATGTTCTGCGGGTTGCCGATCAGGCTTGCCGCCGACCCCGCGTTGCACGACAGCGCCAGCGCCAGCAAAAACGGCCGTGGCTCCAACCCACGCAGGTGCAGGCTGCGGCACAGCAGCGGGGTCAGGGCGAAGGCGACGATGTCGTTGACCAGCACCGCCGAGAGCAAGCCGCCCAGCAGCACCACGCCCAACAGCAGCACTGCCGGGCGCTCGGCATGCTCGGTCAGGTAGCGGTTGAGCCAGGCATATACCCCGGAAAAATCGAACTGCGCGGAAATCAGCATCAGCGCCAACAGCAGCAACAATGCGCCGGGGTCGAGATGATGGGCCGCGTCTTCCATGCTCAGCGCACCGCTGACCAGCAACAGCACTGCCGCGCAGCAGGCGATCCAGCTGCGGTCGATGCGCAGGCCGCGAACGCCGCCGGCAGCCATGCCCAGGTAGGTGAGAAGGAACAGGCCGATGGTCAGCCAGGCAGCGGAGGTCATGCGCGATTCACCCGAACGGATGCATGTGAGAAGGAGCGGACTCTAGCGATGCCGAGGCGGCGCGGGAATAGCGCGGGCAAATTTTCCTCAATGGCCGGGCTGCGCCAGGTAAGCCTCTACGCGAGCCTGATAAGTCGCTGATTCGCGCTGACGCTGAACCTCGCTCCAGATCCGCTCGGCCAACTCGGGGTCACGCGCCAGCAGCGCGTTGGAAAGCATCAGGTAATAGGGCTTTTCCTCGAGCAGCTGCGGCAGTTTTTCCACCTGCCGAGCCAGTTGCGGGTTGGCTTGCAAGATGAAATCACCGCGCATGGTCTGCAGGGCGACAGCATCGACTCGGCCGTGCACCAGCATCTGCAACAATGCCAGTGGGTCGCGGCTTGACTCGTCCACCTCCAGCCCGTGGGCCAGCAACAGATCGCGAATGGAAAAACCGCTGAGCGAGCCGACGCGGCCTGTCACATGAGTGAAACGCTGGCCATCCCAGGACACCGCGCTGCCGATGCGGCGATACAGGGTATAACGCGAGGTGTGCAACCGCCTGAGCGCATCCGGGCGGCCATCAGCATCGCTGGGGTACCGGCCCATCTGCAGGCGCTCGGTTTTGAAGCTGGCGGCGAAGGCGCCGTCGTAGAGCCCCTGCTGCATCCCTGAAAGGCAGCGTTTCCAGGGCACCGCCACGTATATCACCTGCAGTTTTAGCGCCTGCTGTACCAGGTCGAGCAGCTCCAGATTGAGTCCTGTGCCATCGGTCATCACCCAAGGGTAGGCGTTCTGATCCTCATGACAGAACGTCAAGGTCGGCTGGCTGCCATAGCAGGTGCCGGCCAGCAGCCAGAGCAGGCAGTAATGCAGCGCTTTGTGCAAAAAACAGACTCCATCACCGGAATGCCTGACGATGGGCATTCGATCCGCGGTTTATCACCGACTTCTTGTCCTGTAAGCATAGGCATACTCACCCAAAGCCGTCTGCAGCACCTGGGGCAACACCTTGCAAACGACTCCCCGGCACAGAGTGAAAGCCAGGCGCTAGGCTTGAATCATTCCACTGCCTCGTATGCGGGAGCATGACTGGGATCAAAAAGGCAAGACGATTAAAGTGCCATCATCCTGTTGCCCGAGCTGTCGAGGACTACAGATGCGCCACGGCCTGCTGATTGTGCTGTTTAGCCTGCTCTGCTGCGGCCCTCTTGAGGCCGTCGAGACACCTTTGCTACGTATCAGCGCCGGGGAATGGCCGCCCTATCTGTCCGCCAGGGTCGAACACCAGGGACCGGTGGCTCATCTGATCAGCGACCTGCTGGCCGAGGAAGGCTATCGCGTCGAGTTCACCTTCCTGCCCTGGCCACGCGCCTACGCCGAAGCCGCCGCCGGCCGCTATGACGCCACGGCGGTGTGGATGCACAAGGCCGAGCGTGAGGCAGACTTTCTCTTCAGCGCCCCACTGCTCAATGAACAGTTCGTGTTCTTCCATCTGAAAACGCAGCCCTTCGACTGGCGGCACTTCGATGATCTCAGTGGCATGACCCTCGGCGGCGGCCTGGAATATAGCTATGGGCCGGCGTTCGATGCCTTCCTCGCCAAGGAAAAAGTGCGCATCGAACGCGTCTCCAGCGACCGGCAGAACTTCGAGAAACTGCTCAAGGAGCGTGTGGTGCTCTACCCGCAGGAGCTCAACGTCGGCTATGCCGCGCTGCGTAACGAGTTCTCCAGGGAGGACGCCGAGCGCATCACCCATCACCCCAAACCGCTGCTGGTCAACCTCAGCTATCTGATGCTGCCCAAACGCCTGACGCAGAGTGAAACGCTACGCGAGCGCTTCGACGCACGGCTGCAGCAGTTTCGCCAGGATGGCCGTTACCAGCAGTACTTCGACGCCCTACAGGCCGGCCACTACCAACCCGTGCCGGAGCAGGCCAGCCCGTAGCCCGGATGCAATCCGGGGCAGCGCTAGCAGAGATTCCCGGATTGCATCCGGGCTACGAATCAGCGAATAAAACCGCGGCTGATCTCGCGAAACAGCTCGGTACCGGCCCGCTCCAGCCACTCGAAGGCGACCATCTCACGCGAGACGATGACCGCCCCGGCACCTTCCATGCGCGCCAGGCCCAGTGCCTTGTCACGCGGCCGACGCGATCCCACTGCCTCGTCGACCACGAACACTTCACGCCCGGCCGCCAGCAGGCCCATTACCGTCTGCAGCACGCAGACATGAGTTTCCGTACCACAGACGATGAACTGCTGGCGCTCACCACCCGGCAAGTCGAACAGCCCCGCCCCTGCGGTCGCCGAGAAATGAATCTTCTCCCTTAGCCCCTCGCCCGGCAGCAGCTCATGCAGGCCTGCCTCGGTGTAGCCCAGCCCCTTGGGATACTGTTCGGTAGCGATCACCGGCACTTGCAGGCGCTGCGCCAAACGCACCAGCCACGAAGCCTGCTCGATCACCGCCGCGCCGCCGTCGATGGCTGGCAGCAGCCGCTCCTGCAGATCGATCACAAGCAGGGTGGAATCCTTCGCTCGCATCAGCATCACTACGCTCCTTCCTTCACCGCAAAACGCGCATCGAGTCGGCTGTAGCCCAGGCCGACGCCCTTGTGCACCCGCAGTTGCACGGGAATACGCTCCTTCATCGCCTCGACATGACTGATCACACCGATGGTCTTGCCGCTGGCATTGAGGTTGTCCAGCGCATCCAGGGCAACCTCCAGCGTCTCGCCGTCCAGCGTGCCGAAGCCTTCATCGAGAAACAGCGAGTCGATGCTGGTCTTATGGCTGACCAGATCGGACAGCGCCAAGGCCAGCGCCAGGCTGACCAGGAAACTCTCTCCACCGGACAGCGTGCGGCAGTCGCGCGCCACGTCGGCCTGCCAGGTGTCGCACACCTCCAGCTCGAGTTCGCCGCTACCCTTGCGCGCCAGCTGGTAGCGGCCGTGCAGGCGCGTCAGTTGGCGGTTGGCCAGGTGGATCAGATGATCGAGGGTCAGGCCCTGGGCGAACTTGCGGAACTTGGCGCCGTCGGCTGAGCCGATCAGGCCGTTGAGCTGTTGCCACAGGCGCTGCTCACTCTCCTGCGCACTGATTTCGGCGAACAGCGCCTGCTGGCTGCTGCGCCGCGTCTCGTCGGCCTGCAACTGCGCGCGCAGCTCGCCCTGACGCTGGCTCAGTGCACGCAATTCGCTCTGCAGTACCTGCAACTGCTCGTCCAGTTCGCCAAGCGCCAGCTCTGTCTGCGGTGTGGCGGCGAGCTGCTGCAGCTGCGCGTCGGCGGCAGCCAACAACGTCGAAGCCTCGGTCAGGGCGCGCTCCACACGTGCCTGCAAAGCCGCCAGACGCTCTCGCTCGCCCTCTTCCAGCAGCGCGGCGAGAAACGCCGCAAGATCGCTGAACGGGCTGGCCGTCAGAGCCGTCAGCCAGTGCTGCTCGGCTTCGCTCGAGCGTTGCTGCAGCTGCAGCAACAAGGTCTGCTGACTCTGCTCGCGGCCGCGCAACGCATCGCTTTCGCGCTGGGCACTGGCCAGGCTGTTGGCGGCCTCATTCAACGCCAGCTGCGGCTGTGCCGATGGCTCGGGTTCAGCCAGCGTCAGCGCACCTTCGTCCTGCCAGCGCTGTTGCCAGTGCCCGGCCTGCGCCTCGGCATCGACGAGCAGGCGCTGCGCCTCGCGCTGCTGCTCCTGCAATTGCTGATCCTGCGCCTGGGCCTGCTGCCAGTCGCGCCATGCCTGCTCCTGCTCGTCCAGCCAGAGGCCAGCGTCCGACGGCAACTCAACAGCAAAGCCCTCGAGACTGCTCAGCAGCATTTGCTCGTGGTACCGAAGCGCCTGCTGCAAACGCTGCAGGTCCTGGCCCTGCTCGGCTTGTCGCACCTGCAGGTTCTCCTCATCACGCGCCAGCAGCGCCTGGCGCTGCTGCGCTTCAGCCAACGCCCGCTCGGCCACTTCACGTGCACCACGCGCCTGTGCCAGTTGCGCCTGCCCGGTCTCGACCGAGGCGAGTCGTGACTGCAAATGCGTCAGGCTCTGCTCATGCTGGCGCTGCAGTTCGCGCAAAGCGGCGCCGTCAGAAAGCTGCAAGGCCTGCTCGGTCAGTTGCTGCTGCCACTGCGCATCCTGCTGAGCGGCCTGCTGGCTCGCCTGCTCCAGTTGCTGCTGAACCTGAGCGATCTGCGTGACCAGCCGGGTCAGTTCGTCACGCAGGGTGCCGCCCTGGCTTTCCAGTTGTGCCAGTTCGTTGCGGCACTGCTCCAGCGCCTGGCGCGTGGCGGAGACGTTGAGCGCCTGATACTGACTGACCGCCGGATGCTCGTGCGAACCACACAACGGGCAGGCTTCGCCCGGCTGCAGCTGGGCACGGTAGGCTTCCAGATCCTGAATGCGCTGCTCCTGCTCCAGCAGCTTCTCCTTGTCGGCCTGCTGTTGCTTGAGCGCCTTGTAACGCTCGCGCAGGCCGGTGATTTCATCGTTCTTGCGGGTGTGCTGTAGCTGCAACTGAGTCAGACGCGGGTTCAACTCGGCGATCTGTGCAGCCGTTTGCTCGCGGCTCTGCGCCAGTTGCTCCAGACGATCCAATACGCGCCCTTGCACTTGCAGTTGCTGCCAACGCTGGCGCAGCCCGGCCTCGTCGCCCTCGCCCAGCAAGGCCTGCAGCTCGCCCTGCTGTCTGGCCTCGCTGGCGCGCGCATCCTCCAGCCGCTTCAGCGCGTCGGCCTGCTGCACACCGAGCTGATCACGCTGATGTTGCAAGGCGGCGAGCTGTTCACCTTCCTGCGCCATGCGTGCGTGCAGTGCCTGTTGCTCCTTAAGCAGTTGCCCGCGCTGATCGAACTGCACACGCCAACTACCCAGAAGCTCGCCCAGGCGTTCCCGTTGCGGCGCAGCGCTCATGCGTGTGCGCAGCGTTTCGCGTTGTTTGACCAGCCCTTGTAGCTCCGTCTGACGCAGGCTCAGGCTTTGCTGGGCATAGCGGCTGGCCAGCCAGAGCTGCTGGTGCTCGCGCTCGGTGCTGTGGCGTCGCTGCTGATGCAGGTCATCCAGCACTTGCTGTGCCTGCTGCCTGTCCTGCTGCGCCTGCTGCCAAGCCAGGTACAACGGCTGCAATCGAGCTGCCGGCTCACTGGCGGCCAGGCGCTGCAGCTCACCGACCGCCTCGTTACGGGCCTGCTGGGCCTGCTCAAGTCCGAGTCGCGCCTGCTCCCGTTGCTGCTCGGCCTGCTGCAGCGCCTCACGCCAACGGCGCTGGCTTTGCAGGGCTTGCTGCCGGGCCAGCAGCGGCGACTCCTCCAAGCTCAGACGCTGCTGCTCGGCCTGCAGCTCGGCGCGCTGCGCTTCGTCGAGCAACTCCATGCCCTGGGCGCGGCTTTTCAGCAGATTGAGTGCCTGTTCGGCAGCCTTGGTACGCTCGTAGACCTGCTGCGAGATCTGCCCATACACCTCAGTGCCGGTCAGCTCCTCCAGCAGCTCGGCACGCTGGTTGGCATTGGCTTCGAGAAACGCCGCAAAGCCGCCCTGGGCCAGCAGCATGGACTTGGTGAAGCGCTCGAAATCGAGACCGGTCAGCTCGGCGGTGAGACTTTCCTTCTCGCGAATCTTGTCGGTGAGGATTTCACCATCGGCGATGCGTGCCAGCTCGACCTTGGGCGCCTGCAACGCACCCTCGACCTTGTCCCGCGCACGGCGCTGGCTCCAGAAGGCGCGATAGCCCTGCCCTTTCACCTCGAATTCCACCTCGGCCAGGCAGTCGGCGGTATGCCGGGTCATCAGCTCGTTGCCACTGGCCGATAGCGTGCTCATACGCGGCGTGCGGTGATACAGGGCCAGACAGATGGCGTCGAGCAAGGTGGTCTTGCCCGCCCCGGTCGGCCCGGTAATGGCGAACAGGCCACTACCGGCGAAAGGCTCGGCGGCGAAGTCGATCTTCCACTCACCCTTGAGGGAATTGAGGTTCTTGAGGCGCAGGCTGAGGATTTTCATGCACAGGTCGTAAGCCGTTGGAGGCGCTCATTCTGGCATATCCCTGTGGGCTAACGGCTCAGTCGCGGCAGTAGCCCTCGCCGCTGCGCACGGTCAGGCAGTTCTGTTTGTCCAGCAGCCATTTCATGCCGGTGGCCTGACCGTCGGTGGCACGCAGGGTCTCCACCACACCGTCGCGCACGAAGACGATCTTCGCCCCCTGCGCACGCCCGACGAAGCGACGCGGGCCGTCGAGGTTGGCGATGGTCAGGCGGTAGTCGGCCGGCGTGCCACTGATATCCAGGTAGGTACCCTCGGGCCCGTTCCAGCGCCCCAACCATTGCTCGGTCACCCTGGCATCAGATACAGGCGCGCTGCCGCAACCGACCAGACCGGAGAAAATGGCCGCTGCCGCAATAGAAAGAGAGAAATTTCGCTGCATGTCCGACTCCGCTGTCGTTCGTTCAAGTAAAGGTTTGAGTGGATGCCAAGACGCTTCGGGCAGCCCGAGCCCTTCAGAGCATCGAGGTGATCCGCAATACGATCAAGTAAACCGCATTAGCGCGCTGGTGGCAGGTGCGTTGAAGCGGCTCTGAGGGTCTCCACGAAAAAGGTCAGACAAAGCAAACAGGAGAAGAATCGGAGTTTACTGCTGCACATGAACATTCTGGTTTGATCTTACAGTTGGCCCCTGAGTCAGCGGTATGGAACAAATCTCTGCGCAAGAAAGCAGGTTGCCGCCCCTGCTCAGAGCGGGTTTCACGGTTTGATAACGATGCGTCCGAGCGGCTTCTCCTTCTCGGCATATTCATGGGCTGCGGCAGCCTCCGATAACGCAAAGGTCCGGTCAATGACGCTGCGAAGACGGCCCGTAGCGACGGCCTTCAACATGCTGTCAACATTCGACCGTACAGTGGACCTCTCGAAAAGAGTCCCCATGAACACGCCCATGAGTGTTTGGTTGGCCTGCATCGGTGACCATAGGTCGGCTGTCAGGCTACCGCCCCCCGCATTGCCGACAAAGACAAGACGCCCCTCATGCGCGAGGGAAGAAAGGGAGGCCTGCAGAGTCTTTCCGACCGGATCGATAACGAGGTCTACGCCTGCGCCCTTCGTGAGCTCATGAACCGCTTCCACCACGTCACAACTAGCACGATCTATTACGTGGTCAGCGCCGAGCTCAATCAAGCGACCTCTGCGTTGCGCACCACTCGCTACAGCGATTACTGTCGCGCCCGATTGTGCAGCGAGCTGAAGAGCAGCCACCCCTACTCCGCCGGCAGCCGCCTGGATGAGAACAGTCTCTCCCCGTTTAAGCGCGCCTCGTGTGAAAAGACAGTGGTAAGCGGTTCCAAACGAGATCGGCACAACTGCAGCATCCGACGCATCCAGGACATCAGGTATGCGCCATGTTCGCGCCTCCGGCACCGACCAGAGTTCCGCATGCGATCCCTGCATATTGAACGCTACGACCCTGTCCCCGACCTTGCGGCTTGTAACGCCCGCCCCGATCTCCATCACGGTGCCGGATGCCGCATAACCAACTACCCAAGATGGATGAGGCGGCGGTGTAGAGCGACGGTTTATCAGATCGCCACCCTCAAGCGAAATGGCCTCGACGGCAATCAGCACATCGCCTGGTTCAACAGCGGGTTTTGGAAGATCGATGTATTTCAGAACACTAGGGACGCCGGCTGTATCGTAGGCTGCTGCTTTCACAAGTTATCTAATCCTCGTCCGAATCAGGCTGTGGATTGATGTGTTCAACTTGCTTCGGTTGAAGCATTTTATCGGCACCAAATCCGTCTCAAGATCTGCCCCGACCACCACATTCCCGGTAGCGAAGCAACCGTGATTCAGATCATCGATCTGTCGACGTTGTTCCATCTGATTTAGCTATGAGCGCCGCCAACGGAAGTCAGCCCTGTGCCACTTCTTGGCGATTACCCTACTGTGCGGGTCCATGGCCAGCCTGGTAGTCGTGTTTCGTGCGTAGCTGTGTTGCTAACGAGCAAAGCGCACCAGGGCAGCTAGGTTCCTGGCAGCGACTCCAGTACCTGCCGATACAACGCTTGCAAGCGCTGACTATCGTCCTCAGCCAGCGCTTCCTGTTGCAGACGGCGCACGAAGACGTCCTCCACCGACAGTTCATCCAGCGTCTCCCGCGCTTCGCTGGCCAGGCTGGCGCTGGCGTTGCCGCGCTCACGGCGGATGCGCAGCACCTCAACCGGATGCCCTTCACACAGGGCGTTGATGCGGCTTTGCAGATCACTCAGGTAATCGTCAGTGCTCACTTGCACTTCCAGCCATACGAGCCGCTCGGGCGTGCCCTGAGCAGCTACTTCGGCGATAGCGCCGGCCAGTTCCTTGAGCGAGCCGCGCAGGCTGGCCATGGGCTGGAAGACCGGCACGGGCAGTGGCGTGATGGACTGCAAGGTGGCGCCCTCGAACGTCAGCAGCAGCACTTCCTTCTGCTGGCGCGCCTCGTCGAAGGACAACGCAATCGGCGAGCCGCTGTAGCGGATATGTTCCAGGCCGCCGACCTTCTGCGGGCGGTGGATATGGCCAAGGGCGATGTAGTCCGCGGGCGGGAAGGCGCTGGTGGGGAAGGCCTCCAGGCTGCCGACGTAGATCTCGCGCACCGACTCACTGGCGCTGGCGCCAACCGTGGTGAGGTGACCGGTGGCAATGATCGGTAGCGTCAGGCCCAGCTCGTCACGCTTGCTCGCCGCCAGCTCGTACAGTGCCCGGTAATGCTCGGCGATGGCTTGCTGCAACGACTGCTGTTTGTCCTGCGCGCTCTGCCCCGCCTGGCTGGCCAGCACGTCGCGCGGACGAATGAAGGGAATGGCGCAGAGAACGGCGCCCGGCTGGCCAGTACGATCATTGAGCACCAGTACCTGTTCGGCCAGATCGACACACACGCTCGGCACCACCTGGGTACCCAGTTGCGCCAGCAGGCTGCGGCTTTCACCGAGCATGGCCGGTGAGTCGTGGTTGCCGCCCAGTACGACCAGGGCGCAGCCGGCGTCGCGCAGCTCAACCACCAGCCGGTAGTACTGCTCGCGGGCGTAACTGGGCGGCGCGCCAGTGTCGAATACGTCGCCAGCGATCAGCAGCACGTCCACGTCGTGCACATGAACCTGTTCCAGCAGCCAGGCGCAAAAGGCCTGGTGTTCGGCCTGCCGAGTCTTGCCCATGAAATGCTGGCCCAGATGCCAGTCGGAGGTGTGCAGGATGCGCATGCGAAAACGACCAAAGCGAAAAACCCGCCTACAGTGCCTGCGCGCCCGCAGGCTGGCAATGCTGCAGTAGCGGATAGACCGATCACATCCGGTTACACAGCCGCAGGCGCTGCGGTTAGTGGCCTGAAGGGCGTTCTTGCACGATCCTGCTGCACATCGGTACGAACCTAGGCCCCGCTCACCAGTCGGAAAAAAATCGCCACCCGTGAGGAGATTTTCCCGATGAGCGCTCTATCCGTTCGTAGCTTCGCCTCCTTCACCCTCCCCGTCGGCTTGTTGGCCAGCCTGGTGATTGGCCCCGCGCAGGCACAACCGCCCAGACTCGACGTCCCCTACGTGCCCACGCCGGAGCCTGTGGTGGCGCATATGCTCCAGTTGGCCGAAATCGGCCCGGACGACTATCTCATCGACCTGGGCTCGGGCGATGGTCGCATCGCCATCTCAGCCGTGCAGGATCACGGTGCCAAAGCGGCCTACGGCATTGATCTGGACCCTGAGCGCATCAGCGAGGCGCAGCAGAACGCCGAACGCGAGGGTGTGGCGGACAAGGTCACGTTCGAGCAGGGCGACCTGTTCCAGAAGGATATTTCCGAGGCCGACGTGCTGACCATGTACCTACTCTCCACGGTCAACATGCGCCTGCGTCCGGTGATTCTCGACACCCTCAAGCCAGGTACTCGGGTGGTGTCGCACGCCTTCAACCTCGGTGACTGGGAGCCTGACCAGAGCGACGTGATCAACGGCAGCTCGGTGTTCCTGTGGATCGTGCCAGCCAAGGTCGCGGGGCAGTGGACTCTCGAACTCGATGGCCGAAATCATCAGGTCGAACTCGACCAGCGCTTCCAGAAGGTGGTTGGCAAGGTCGACGGCCAACCCGACATGCTCAGCGGCCAACTCAAAGGCAACGAACTGCGCTTCACCTTCGACGACAGGCTGTATGTCGGCCAACTCAATGGTGACCGTATCGAAGCGGTGCCGGCCGATGGTGCACAGCAGGGTTGGGTCGCGCGCAGGAGCTAAGCCATGACCTCGCTAGGGTCCTCGCCGCGCGCCGGGCTGTCGGTGGTCGATGCCGTTGCCATGCTGGTCGGCGTGGTGATCGGTGTCGGCATTTTCGGCCTGCCGCCGCTGGTGGCGCAGCATGCCAGCAGCGCCGAGCTGTATCTGGCCCTGTGGCTGGTCGGCGGTCTGGTGATGCTGATCGGCGCGCTGTGTTACGGCGAGCTGGGCGCGGCACATCCGGACCAGGGCGGCGAATACCATTATCTGAGCCTGGCCTGGGGGCCGCAGGTCGGCCTGCTGTTCGCCTGGGCGCGCGGCATGGTGATCCAGACCGGCGCCATCGCCGTGGTCGCATTCATCTATGGTGACTACGCCCAGCGCTTGCTACCACTCGGAGACTATGGCAGCGCCTGGCACGCCGCCCTGGTGGTGGTGGCGCTGACCCTGCTCAATGTGCTCGGCACGCGCGAATCGCGACGCGCCCAGCTGTTCTTCACCAGCGTGACGGTGCTGGCGCTGCTGCTGGTGGTGCTGGCCGGCCTGGTGCTGGCAGAACCGCAGCCGAACACCGCCAGTGCCGTACCTGCCAGCGGCAACCTGGCGGCGATGCTGGGCATGGGCATGGTGTTCGTGCTGCTCACTTATGGCGGCTGGAACGAGGCAGCCTACCTGTCCGGTGAGTTGCGCAACCCGGCGCGCAACATGAGTCGCGTGCTGCTGATTGGCACAGCGCTGGTGACGGCCATCTACCTGCTGGCGAACCTGGTATTTCTCAATATCTTCGGCCTCGACGGCCTGCGCCAGAGCGATGCCGTGGCGGCGGATCTGATGAACATCGTCGCCGGGCCAAGGGCCGAGGCCATGCTGGCAGTCTTTGTCTGCCTGACCGCACTAAGTACCTTGAACGCCACGCTGTTCACCGGTGCGCGGGTCTACTACGCGCTGGGTCGCGACGTGCCGCAACTGGCATTCATCGGTCGCTGGAACGAACGCGGCGCCACCCCGGTACGCGCCTTGCTGCTGCAGTGCGCACTTACCCTGCCGCTGATCCTGTTCGGCGCCCTGAGTGCGAACGGCGTGCAAACCATGGTGGCCTACACCGCACCGGTATTCTGGCTGTTCATGTTTCTCGTCGCGCTGGCGCTGATTCGCCTGCGCCACAGGCACCCCTGGGTGCGGCGGCCATTCAGCGTGCCGCTGTATCCGCTGACGCCGATCCTGTTCGCCCTCACCTGCCTGGGCCTGTTGTATTCCAGCACGCTGTATGCCGGCAGCGGCGCGTTGCTGGGTCTGCTGGTGCTCGGTGCCGGCCTGCCGTTGCTGGCCCTGCAGCGCCCGCAAGCCGTCGAGCAGGGCGAACACGCCGAGTGAGCAGCGCTACATCGCCCAGTCCTTGACCACCACATGGGTCTTGACCTTCTGCATGCCGGGAAACGCCTCGATGGCACCGCGCACCTCGCTCAGGCGCGTCATGCTCGGGGCTTCGATGAACACCAGCATGTCGGTTTCGCCACTGATGCCGCTGCAGTGACGCACCTCGGGCAGGGCGCGCATGCGCTCCACGTAGTCCTCGCAGCGGCGGCCCTGATAGAAGAGTTCGAGAAAGGCCTTCACGCCCGCCTCGCCCGGCTCGGCCACCTGCGCGTGATAACCGCGAATCACCCCGCTGCTTTCCAGATATCGAATCCGCTCGCTGACCGCCGAACGTGACAGGTTGACCTCACGGGCGATCTGGCTGACGGGGGTACGCGCATCGCTGCGCAGCAGAGCGAGGATCTGGCGATCGAACTTGTCCACGGGGCTTCTCGGGCGGCAATCGGATTGACGGTGAAAACCGCCATTTCGTCGGCAAAAGGCGACAGCCTGCAACTGGCTGGCGCCCTACCATGGCGGTATCTGGAAAATGATGAGCATACCCCATGAGTCGATTGAACAAGGAATTGGGCCTGCTGCAGGGCATCGCCCTCCTCAGCACCTCGCTGCTCGGCACAGGCATCTTCGTGGTGCCGGCGCTGGCAGCCACGGCAGCCGGTGAGGCGTCGCTGTGGGCATGGATGATCCTGATTGCCCTGGTGCTGCCGGTGGCGTTCACCTTCGCCCAGTTGGGCAAGCGCTTCCCTCACGCTGGCGGCGCGCCGCACCTGATCGGCCGTGCCTTCGGCCTGCGCATGGAAGGGGTCAGCGCCCTGCTTTTTCTCGCCGTGTTGCCGGTCGGTCTGCCCGCTGCTCTGCATATCGCCAGCGGCTTCTGGCTGGCCCTGTTCAATCTCGATCGTTCCGGCCTGCTGCTCATCGAACTGGCCACACTGGGCGCCATCCTCCTGCTCGGCCAGCGCCCGCCGAAAGCGTCGGGCATGCTGCAGGGGCTGATCGCCGTGGCCATCGTCGCCAGCGTGGCGCTGATCTGGTGGGTCGGCGACCTGCCGCGCGCCAGCCAACCGCTGCTACCGGTGATGGAGGGCCAGTGGCACCTGCTGCCAACGGCGCTGGGGGTAATGTTCTGGTGCTTCGTCGGCATCGAGGCCTTCACCCATCTGGGCGAGGAGTTCAAACACCCCGAACGCGACTTCCCGCTGGCACTGCTGCTCGGCGTGCTGCTGGCCGGCCTGGTGTACTGGGCCTGCTCGGTGGCGGTGCTGAGCTTCGCCACTTACGGCGACGTGCACAGCGACACCACCGCCCTGCCGCGTCTGTTCGAGCAACTGCTGAGCGAGCGCGCCCGTGTCCTGGTAGCGGTGCTCGGTTACCTGGCCTGCTTCGCCTCGATGAACGTGTACATCCAGGGCTTCGCCCGGCTGATCTGGAGCCTGGCCGATGAGGGCCGTCTACCAGCCAGGCTGGCCGTGCGCAACCGCCAGGGCGTACCCGGCAGAGCCTTGCTGCTGGTGGTGATCAGCTGCGCGCTGTGCGCCATGCTCTCGGCCACCTTGAACCTGTCGGTGGACGATCTGATTCGCTACGCCAACGGCAACTTCGTGTTGATCTACCTGCTGAGCATGGCCGCCGGCTGGGTGCTGCTCAGTGGCATCTGGCGCCTGCTGGCCGGGCTCAGTGGGCTGCTCTGTGCCGCGCTACTGGCGATGCTTGGCAGCGATGCGCTGTATTCCTTGGGGCTGCTCGCCGCCCTGCTGCTGTTCAGTCATCTGCGTGCAAGGCACAAGGCGCTGGCGTAATCGATCCACCGCAAACCTGATGGTGGATGAAAGAGTGTCATCCACCATCCAGGGTGACCGTGAGGCGCATGGGGTTCTATCCTTACCCTGAACTCGCTGAAAGGAAGCCCCATGCGCCGCGTACTCAATGACCTGAAAATCATGATCCTGGCCAACCTGTGGATAGTCCCGGTGGTGGCTGGTCTGGTCTGGGCACTGTTCCAGTTCGTCGCGCCGCCACCACCGATGAGCGCCAGCATGGCCACCGGCGCCCAAGGCGGCGCCTACCAGCAGTTTGCCGAACGCCTGAAGGAAGAGCTGGCCAAGGAAGGTTTCGAACTGAATCTGGTGCCGACCTCAGGCTCGCGCGACAACCTGCAACGCCTGCTGGCCAACGATCCGCAAGTGGAGATCGCCCTCGTGCAGAGCGGCCTGGAGCGCCAGCTGACAGCCGAGGAACAGCGTCAGTTGGAAAGCCTGGGGGCGATTTATCAGGAGCCCCTGTGGCTGTTCTTTCGACGTGACGTGGAGCTGGATCGCATTGCCGACCTGCTGCCACTGCGTCTCGGTCTGGGCGGCGAAGGCAGCGGCACCCGGGCCGCCAGTGACGCCATCCTCGGCGCCAATGCCATCGAGCCGGAACAATATCCCGAAAGCTGGCAGAGCATCGGAGGTGGCAAGGCCGCCCGAGCGTTGATGGCCGGCGAACTGGATGCAGCGTTCTTCGTCGGCCCGGCAGAAAACTCACTGGTGCAGCAACTGGCGGCCAACCCGGACATTGCACTGGCGCACTTTCGTCGCGCCGCCGCCTACGAGGCGCGCCTGCCATTCTTCAATCAGGTGAAGGTCGGCGAAGGCCTGCTGGATCTGGCGAGCAATGCGCCGGACCGCGACATCATCACCCTCTCTCCGGTCGCCACCCTGGTGGTCAACGACGACTTCAACCCTGGCCTGGTGCCGCTGTTTCTCGAGGCCAGCCGTGAAGTGATGCGGGGCGGTACCCTGCTCGATGCTGCAGGCACCTTTCCCAGCGCCGAGCCGCGCACCTTCGAGCTGCACAAGGATGCCGGGCATTACTACGACAAGGGCCTGCCGATCCTGCAGCGCTACCTGCCATTTCGCATCGCCTCGCTGGCCGACCGCTACATCATCCTGCTGATCCCCCTGATCGTGGTAATGATCCCGCTGTTCAAGGCTGTCGGCCCCATCTACCAGTGGCGCATTCGCGCGCGCATTTACCGCTGGTACAAGTACCTGCGCGAGATAGACCGCAAGCTGCACGCAGGTTCCTTGCCCGACGAACTGGACAGCGAGATCGAACGCCTGGAGCAGATGGAAGACGAGCTGGCGGCCGTGGAGGTACCACTGTCGTACTCCAACGAGTTGTACGAACTGCACATGCATGTGCGCTACGTGATCGAACGACTGCGCGTATTGCAGCGGCGCCGCGGCGATGGCCCGGAACAGGCATCCTCGGTAGTGCCAAGCCAGGACCGCAGCTAGCCAGGGCAAGCGCCCACGAAAAAGCCCGCGATACGATACACTCGCGGGCTTTTCTTTCGCAGGGTGCGCACAGCAAACGAGGCTATTTGACCCAGTGCTTGCCCCAGTGGGTGATGTCGTAGGCCTGGGCACTGCGCATCATCGTGCGCGAATCCCTGGACGCAGCGATCTCGTCATCGACGATCTTGGTCGACAGCGCCAACCAACTGGCGACGAAGGCCATGGCATCACCATTGACCTCCAGCGCGCGCAGATCGACGTTGCTCAGATCATCGCAGGCTTCGTGATAGCACGGATCGAAAGCTTCGCCCGCCGTGCCACCATAACGGCTGGCCTGCTCGTCGGACTTGACCACCTCTGCCCCGGTGAACAAGCCGCCGAAGGCGATGCCATCGAGGAAGAACTGCGCGTAGTCGGAACGGAAGCTGATCTCGTCGCCTTCGAACGGCAGACCGCGCAGGCGGTAATACTCGCCGAACAGGCGCTCGATCGCGGCTGAGCCGGGCGGACCCTGCAGGCCGAAGTCCGAGCCGTCGCCGTCGTAGATGAAGTAGGCGAAGTTCGGCGAGGCGATCATGTCGAAATTCAGATACGCCTTGATCTTCGCCTTCTCCTCGTCAGGCAGTTGGTTGACGTAGTAGGTCGAGCCCACCAGCCCCGACTCCTCGGCCCCCCACCAGGCGAAACGCAGCTTGTTCTTCGGCTTGGCCTTGGCCATCTGCACGGCCAGCTCCAGCAGCGCGGCGCTGCCCGAACCGTTGTCGTTGATGCCGGCGCCCTCGAACACCGAATCCAGGTGCGCGCCGAGCATCACCACGTTGCCCGCGTTGCCGCGCTTGCTCTCGGCCACCAGGTTGTAGGTCTGGGTCCGCTCGCGCACCACGTCGGTGACCATGCGCACCTGCTGCTCGGCCGTCTGCGCCAGGCTCACGCCCACGTCATAGGTGGTGAACAGCACCGGAATACCGCCGGCATAGGCATCACCCAGGGTAGCGTTGAGCAGGCCCTTGCGGTCCTCGCTGTCGCCCTGATTGAAAATCACCACACCCACGGCGCCAGCGGCGGCGGCGTTTTCGGCCTTGATCTGGAAGTTGCAGGTCCCACGCTGCAGCAGGGCAATGGCGCCAGCCGGGAAAGCGGCGAAATCCTCGGCCTCGCAGCCGCTGCTGGACTGGTTGCCCTCGCCCAGGGCAATGTCCACCGCCGCCACGGGTGCACTGACGTCGCCGGCATCGGTCTGCGACAGGTAGGTGAAGTCCACCTCCCACTCGAACTGCGCCGGGGTCGGCGCCAGGCTCTGCAGCACGCCGGGCCCCTGCGGGTAGAACGCGCTGAATGGGAAGGCCTGGCGGGTGACGTTGTAGCCTGCGCTTTCCAGGGTGCTCTGCACGTAATCGAGCGAGCGCTGGTAACCGGACAGGCCGGCGGCACGGTTGCCGCCATTGGCCAGAGCGATGTCATTGAACATCTGCAGGTGGGTCATGCTGTTGGCGGCCTGCATGCAGCGCGGCAGCAACAACGGCGTTGCACTCAGCACAGCAGAACGGCACTCCGCCGGCCCGAGCCGGGTGGGGCTCCAGAACTGATCGAACAGCTCGGTGACATCGAGCCCCTTGGCCGCAGTAGCCTGCCCTGAAATGGCCGCCAGCACGGCGGCGCCCAGTAGACGGCGTTTATTGGTCTTGTTGCGCATGTAATCCTCCAATCCATATTTGGAGATCGAGAAGAGCGGCAGCGCTTGTGGCGCCACCGCGGTGCGTCCCTTTACTGCGTCGTTTGGACGAGAAAGACGCTAGCCTGAGTAGTGCAATAGCGCGAATCGAAAACCGTATTTTTTGCAGAAAATAGAGATCTATCACTGCAGATGCCAGCAATTAGCCAGCAAAGATCTACCCAACCGCAGCGCCCCCGGCATCACGTGCCGATGTCAGGTAGACTTTGCCCATGCCGCTGCGCCAACGACGCGAGCACTCACTCGCCCGGCAACACAGCCAACTCCATCGCGAAACCGCCAAAGACCGAAGCCCCATGCCGATCCGCCACTGCATCGTCCACCTGATCGACAAGAAACCCGACGGCAGCCCCGCCGCACTCCACGCCCGCGACAGCGAACTGGCCGCATCCGCAGCCATGGAAAATCTGCTGGCCGACCTCAACGAGAGCTACAACGCCAAACAAGGCAAAGCCTGGGGCCTGTTCCACGAAGAATCCGGCGCCTACCCGTTCAGCGGCTGGCTCAAGGCGTACCTCGATGGCGAGCAGGACTTCACCGCCTTCAGCCGCCAGGCCGTCGAGCATCTGCAGAAGCTGATGGAAGAATCCAACCTCTCCACCGGCGGCCACGTGCTCTTGGCCCATTATCAGCAAGGCATGACCGACTACCTGGCCATCGCCCTGCTGCACCACAGCGAAGGCGTAGCGGTGACCGACGCGCTGGATGTGACCCCGGCCAAGCACCTCGATCTGAGCCAGCTGCACCTGGCCGCGCGCATCAACATCAGCGAGTGGCAGAACAACAAGCAGTCCAAGCAGTACATCTCCTTCATCAAGGGCAAGAACGGCAAGAAGGTCTCGGATTACTTCCGTGACTTCATCGGCTGCCAGGAAGGCGTCGACGGCCCGGGCGAGACCCGCACCCTGCTCAAGGCCTTCAGCGATTTCGTAGAGAGCGAAGACCTGCCGGAAGAACAGGCGCGCGAGAAGACCAAGACCCTAGTCGGTTATGCCAGCGGCCAGGCCAAGCTGGGCGAACCGATCACCCTGGAAGAACTGTCCGGGCTGATCGACGAAGAGCGCCCCAAGGCCTTCTATGAACATATCCGCAACAAGGACTACGGCATGGCCCCGGAATTTCCGGCGGACAAGCGCACCCTCAGCCAGTTCCAGCGTTTCACCGGGCGTGCCGAGGGCCTGTCGATCAGTTTCGAGGCCCATTTGCTGGGCTCGAAGATCGAGTACGACGAGGGCCGCGACATGCTGATCATTCGTCAGCTGCCGACCCAGTTGAAGGATCAGCTCAAGCGTCGTCAGGATTGATGCATTTGTAGGGTGGGCGCCGGCCTACCTTACAAGGCCAAGATCGTTTTGGTGGGCTGAAGCCCGCCCTACGAGCCACGGGCTGATATGGCGGTATGACCTGGCGCGGTTTACCCTGAGATGACCGCGCCATCACACAAGGATGCGAAACCATGAAGACGATTGTGCTGCTGCTCGCCGCCCTGGCTCTGTGGCAGAACTGGGACAAGGTCGACCGCTGGCTCAGCCCGCCGCAGGCCGGTAACGCCAGCGGCGAGATCGTGCTCTACGCCACCACCTGGTGCGGCTACTGCGCCAAGACCCGCGAACTGTTCGCCGAGGATGGCGTCGCTTACCGCGAAGTGGATATCGAAAAGGACAGCGCCGGCCGCGCCCAGTACCAGGCGCTCGGCGGCCGCGGCGTGCCGGTGATCGACCTGCGCGGGCAGGTCATTCACGGTTACGACGTGCGCGCCATCCGCGCCGCCTACTGACAGACGGCGCGAGACGCCTCAGCGCGCCTCGATACGGAACCCCAGGCGCGGGAAGTGCACGTGTACGACGCCGGCACGCTCATCCTCACGACGCAGAATCAGCTCGTCGCGCCCGGCATGCAGCAACTCGCCATGCACCGGGTCGACACCATAGTCCACCGCGGCGATGCTCACCGCCTGGCCAGCTTTGAAACCATTGGGGTCGACGAAATCCTCGTTTGGCAGCACTGCCGGAGTCGCTTCACGCGCCACCGCGATCGCCTGTTCGCTGCTCATCTCGCTCAACGAACCATGGCCGAAGCCGAGCACACGGCCAAGCCAGGCAGCAACCTCCGGGTAATCGTCGATCAGCGGTGAGGTGACCGGCGTACCGCGCAGGAACCACAGGCAATGGGCCACGGAAAAATCGGCGAGCGACGGTTCACCGAAGAGGAAATCGCCCTGCTCGCGCTGCAACTGGCGCTGCAATGCGCCCATTAGCGCCGGCCATTGATGCTTGGCCTGCTCCAACGGCAGGCGGCTCGCCGTACCACCGGAAAACAGTGCGCCACGGTCGGCGGCGAAGGCCTTGGCGAACTCCGGCGGCACCTTGGCGAAGCGCAACGCCATCGACTCGGGTTGGAACACCAGCGCCACAGCATGCTGGAACAAGACCGAGTCGGCCCACTGCGCCAGCAGGCTGACATTGAACTCCTGACCTTCGGGCAGCAGCGCCGGGGTTGCCTTCTCGGCTTCCAGGCGGCGAGCGATCAGCGCGGTATCGCAATAGATGTCGGCGCCAACCTGCAGCACCGGGGTCTTGCGGTAGCCACCGGTCAGCGCGGTGAGATCGGGCTTGGGCATCAGTGGCGGAATCATCACCGAACGCCAGGACAGTTGCTTGAAGCCCAGCATCAGGCGGGCCTTCTCGGCGAACGGCGAGGTCGGGTAGTGATGAAGGATCAACTCATGCATGGCGCGCTCCGCGTCGGCTCAAAAGTCCTCAGCTTACCCGCGCGACACCTGCACGCAACCGCCTCAGGCTGATGAACCGCCATCAACGGCCAGAATGAGCGCTTCTTTGGCGCTTTTGCTCAGGCGCTTGATCGCCCGTTCACGGCGCAACGCATCACCTTTGCCGGCACAGGCTTCGACGTAGGCCAGCGCCAGCGCTGGGCTGGTATGGAAGAACCGGGCACCCTTGCCGCTCTGGTGCTGGACGAAACGCCGCTGCGGGTCATCGCTGATGCCGCAATACAGTGCGCCATTGGCGGCGCGCACCAGATAGACGAACCAGGCCTTTTCGACTGCTACATTCATCCGCGCGCGGGAAACCACTCACGTGCCGAGCGCCACAGGCACATGCCGACGAAGTAGGCCGAAGCCAACCACCAGAGCGCCAGCAGCCAGAACTGATTGACCGGGTACTGCAGGATCAGCAGCGCGCTGGAGAGCATCCAGACGAAGGTCACCAGGATGTTCAGCGGCATGAACTGACGCACGCGGAACGGGTGCAGGAACTTCATCTTGGTCAGGGTCAGGCCGGCCAGCAGGACGATAATGGCCAAGGTGATCCAGGGATGCACGTCGAGGATGTAGAAATACAACACGACCACGTTCCACGCCGCCGGGAAGCCGACGAAGTAGTTGTCCTTGCTCTTCATGTTCAGGTTGCAGAAGCAGAACAGCGAAGACAGCAGAATCAGGCCCACGGCGAACAGCGGCGTGTAATCCGGCAGGGGGATGAAGCGGTAAAGAAAGATGGCGGGGATGAATACGTAGGTCAGGTAATCGATCACCAGGTCGAGAGTCGAGCCGTCGAAATGCGGCAGCACACCTTTGACGTCATAGCGGCGCGCCAGCGAGCCGTCCAGACCGTCGACCAGCAGCGCCAGGCCGAGCCACAACAGGCATTGCTTGGGTTGACCGTCGAGTACGGCCAGCAATGCCAACAGGGCGAGGATCACACCGCTGGCGGTAACAGCATGGACCCCCCAGGCTTTGGCCTGTTTTACGGCAACGATCAATTCGGTCACGGCAGGTCTCGATTGGCAGTGGAGGTGCGGCACCCGGTGTGCGCACTCTTTATTGAAGGCTAAGACCGGCTAGCCTACCACTGCGTTCCTTCGCCCGCCTCAGCGCGTGCCACGAAACTGGGCCAGCCCGCGTGCCGCCTGTCGACGAATGGCAGCCTGAACCGGTGGTGCCCACCCCAGCAGAAACCCTTTGCCACCTAGCGCCTGACGTGCCCAGCGCCATAGATCGAAGTGATCGCGGTGCTCGACGATGAGCCCGTCGCGAAACACGAAGCGCGCCTGAATATGGTTGACCACCTGACGACCGGTGGCACTGAAACGGTAGCTGGCGACCCAGCGCGCGCTGCCAACATGATCGTCGGCGTGCACCGAGTCGAAGGTCAGCGAGAAGTCTTCGGCGCGACTGCACAGCATGCGCCACATATCGCCCGCCTCCGCGCCCTGCAGGTCGACGAAGACCGGGTCGGAGAAACGCACGTCCTTGGCGTAACAGCCAGTCATGGTCTCGGCATCGAGCTTCTGGAAAGCACGGTAGAAACGCTGGATCAACTCGGCGTTGGCATGGCTCATGGTTCGCTCCTGCGTATTTGTTGGCGATGACAGCGGTGCGCTTGGCACACCCTACGGCTCGATGGTGAATGCAGCCTAGTCTGGGCCCAGGCGGATGATGTGGCGATTGGCTATAAGGACAACTTTGTGTCAATAATCGCCAACCCAATTCAGGTCACTGTCATGCTGCGCATCGCCTTGTACGTCTGCCCGCAAACCATCTGCTCCAGCCTGAGCATGGCGCAGGATGCCTTCAGCCTGGCCAATCGCCTGGCCGGCGCGCCCCGTTTTCAGTTGCAGCGCTTCAGCCTTGGCGGCCAGCCCGTGCAGTTGGAGTTCGCACAGATTCTGGTCGATGGAGGCCTTGAGCTGGCCGAGCAGGCCGACCTGCTGATCGTTCCCGCCACCGGCAGCGCCGTCACCCGTACGCTGGAGAGCAACGCCAAGCTGCTGCCCTGGCTGGCCCAACGTGATCAGCAACAGGTGGCGAGTCTGTGCAGCAGCGCCTTCCTGCTGGCGGCTGCCAGCCTGCTCGATGGGCGCCAGGCGACCACCCACTGGGCATTGGCCGATTCGTTTTCCCGCCTATTCCCCCGAGTGAACCTGCGCAGTGACCTGCTGCTGACCGAGGACGGCCCCTTGTTCTGCTCCGGTGGTGCTCAGGCCGGGCTCGACCTGTGCCTGCACCTGATTGCCCTGCATGCCGGCGAATGGCTGGTGCAACAGGTGGCCAGTGCGATGGTGATCGAGCGTCAGCGCGGTACGCAGATGCGTTTCGCCCCGCTGCTGCCCAGCAGCGAGGACAAGTCCCTCGCCCCACTGCTGGCCTGGCTACGCGAACATCACGCCGAGACAATCGACCTCAATCGTTTGGCACAACAAGCCCATTGCTCGGCGCGTACCCTGCTACGCCGTTTCAAACAGGCCACCGGGCTGACCCCAGGCGATTACCTGCAGCGCCTGCGTATCAGTCTGGCGCAGCAGGCACTGGCCGACTCGGCGCAGTCGCTGGAGCAGGTCGCCAGTCAGGTCGGGTTCGCCGACCGCGCCACCTTCGCCAAGCGCTTCAAGCAGTTGTGCGGGGAAACGCCGGGCGCCTTCCGCAAGCGCATGCGGCGCCACTAGGCACCCAAGGTGTCCGATGGCTGATGCCAATCAAAGCGGCTTTTCGTAGGAGCCCCGCCCCGGGGCGAAGCTTTCGAATGCACGCCGCCCCGGTTCGCGGCGGGGCCCGCTCCTACAGATTGGTGGCACAGCCGCCAGAGGGAGCGGCACCGGCAACGAAAAAGGGAGCCCGAAGGCTCCCTGATCCATGGCGCAGTGCCGGCTCAGTGCAGGATCTGACTGAGGAACAGCTTGGTGCGCTCGTTCTGCGGGTTGGTGAAGAAGGCGTTCGGCTCGGCCTCCTCGACGATCTCGCCCTTGTCCATGAAGATCACGCGGTTGGCCACGGTACGGGCAAAACCCATCTCGTGGGTCACACAGAGCATGGTCATGCCGTCTTCGGCCAGACCGATCATGGTGTCGAGCACCTCTTTCACCATCTCCGGGTCGAGGGCCGAGGTCGGCTCATCGAACAGCATGATCTTCGGCTTCATGCACAGCGCGCGGGCAATCGCCACACGCTGCTGCTGACCGCCGGAGAGCTGGCCCGGAAACTTGTTGGCCTGCTCGGGGATACGCACGCGCTCGAGAAAGTGCATGGCAATTTCCTCGGCCTGACGCTTGGGCATCTTGCGTACCCACATCGGCGCCAGGGTGCAGTTCTGCAGCACGGTCAGGTGCGGGAACAGGTTGAAGTGCTGGAACACCATACCCACTTCACGGCGAATCGCTTCGATGTGCTTGAGGTCGCTGGTCAATTCGGTGCCATCGACCACGATGCGCCCCTGCTGGTGTTCTTCCAGACGATTGATGCAACGAATGGTGGTGGACTTGCCCGAACCGGACGGCCCACAGAGCACGATACGCTCGCCCTGCTGCACGCTCAGGTTGATGTCCTTGAGCACATGGAACTGGCCGTACCACTTGTTCACACCCTGCAGCAGGATCATCGGCTCGGCGCTGGGTTGTTTGATTGCTTCACTCATGACTCACTCCTAACGCTTGTGGCCGGTATCCAGCTTCCGCTCGAGATGCAGCGAATAGCGGGACATGCCGAAACAGAAAATCCAGAAGACCAACGCGGCGAACACATAACCTTCGGTAGCCATACCCAGCCATGCCGGGTCGGTGGTCGCCTGCTTGATGCTGTTGAGCAGATCGAACAGGCCGATGATGATCACCAGACTGGTGTCCTTGAACAGGGCGATGAAGACGTTGACGATGCCCGGAATCACCAGCTTCAGCGCCTGCGGCAGGATCACCAGGCCCATCATCCGCCAGTAGCCCAGGCCCATGGCCGCGGCCGCCTCGTACTGCCCTTTGGGAATGGCCTGCAGACCACCGCGCACCACTTCGGCGATGTAGGCGGACTGGAACAGGATCACCCCGATCAGCGCCCGCATCAGCTTGTCGAAATGCATGCCCTCGGGCAGGAACAACGGCAGCATCACCGAGGACATGAACAGCACGGTGATCAGCGGTACACCGCGCCAGAACTCGATGAAGGTGACGCAGATGACCTTGATCGCCGGCAGGTTGGAACGTCGCCCCAATGCCAGCAGGATACCCAGCGGCAAGGCACCGGTGATGCCAACGGAGGCGATCACCAGGGTCAGCATCAGGCCGCCCCACTGGCTGGTGGATACGACGCTCAGGCCGAATACGCCGCCGTGCAGCAGGCACCAGGCGATCACCGGATAGATCACCAGAAAGCCCAGGCCGTAGAACGCCTTGCGCGGCATCTGCGGCACGAACAGCGGCGCCGCGCCGACGATTGCCAGCCACAGCGTGGCGTCCACGCGCCAGCGCAGTTCGCTGGGGTAGAAGCCGTACATGAACTGACCGAAACGCTGTTGGATGAACACCCAGCACGCGCCTTCCTTGGTGCAGTCAGCGCGGGTGCTGCCCACCCAGTTGGCATCGATGATCGCCCACTGCAGCAGCGGAGGTACCACCAGCCAGATCAGATAAAGCGCGAAGAGGGTCAACAGGCTGTTGAACCAGTTGGAAAACAGGTTGGCCTTGAGCCAGCCCACTGCACCGACGCTCAGGCGTGGCGGCGGCAGGTCCGGTTTGAATGTATGAGTCTGCATGGCTGCTCCTTACCGCTCAGTCAGCGCGATGCGCTTGTTGTACCAGTTCATCAGCAGGGAGATGCTGATGCTGATGGCCAGATACACGCTCATGGTGATGGCGATCACCTCGATGGCCTGGCCGGTCTGGTTGAGCACGGTACCGGCGAACAGCGAAACCATGTCCGGGTAGCCGATACCGGCGGCCAAGGAAGAGTTCTTCGCCAGGTTGAGGTACTGACTGGTCAGTGGCGGAATGATCACGCGCAATGCCTGCGGGATGATCACCAGACGCAGGGTGATGCCCGGACGCAACCCAAGCGAGCGCGCCGCTTCGGTCTGACCATGGCTGACCGCCATGATCCCGGAGCGGACGTTCTCGGCGATGAAAGCCGCGGTGTAGATGGTCAGCGCCAGGGTCAGCGCCATCAGCTCGGGGATCATCACCCAGCCGCCACGGAAGTTGAAACCGGTCAACTCCGGCACGCTCCACACCAGCGGGTTACCACCGATCAGCACGGTGAGGCCAGGGATGACGACGATCAGCGCCAGCGAGGTCCACAACAGCGGGAAGATCTGGCCAGTGGCCTCGCGGCGCTTCTTGGCCCAGCGTCCCAAGGCGATGATGCCGACGATGGTCGCCAGCACTACCACCGCGAACAGGCCGAAACTCTCCGAAGGGCCAGGCGCCGGCATGTACAGACCGCGACTGTTGAGGAAGAAGATTTCACCCACATCCAGGCTCTGCCGAGGACCAGGCAGGGCAAGAAATACCGCGAAATACCAGAAGAGGATCTGCAGCAACGGCGGAATGTTGCGGAAAATCTCGATGTAAACGGTGGCCAACTTGCTGATCAGCCAGTTGGGCGATAGCCGCGCCACACCCAACAGAAAGCCAAGGATGGAGGCCAGCACGATACCGATAAAAGACACCAGCAGGGTATTGAGCAAGCCGACCAGGAACACACGGGCGTAGCTGTCGCTTTCCGTGTAGTCGATCAGATGCTGGGCAATACCGAAACCGGCGCTGTTATTGAGAAAAGCGAAGCCGGAAATGATCCCGCGCTTCTCCAGATTAGCCTGGGTGTTCTGGAAGAGAAACCAGCCGAGCGCCACAACGGCGATAACGGCAATGATCTGGAAAGCCCAAGCACGCACCTGCGGATCGTTCAGAAGCGATCCTCGCGGGCGCGGGGCATTAGCAGTCGTGTGCATGACAACCCTCACGGAAGCCCCGGCCGCACGCAAGCCGGCCGGAGTTCACTTAATCGGAAACGACAGCGGCAGGCCATAGGCCTGCCGCTGTGGACGGTCAACGCACCGGCGGTGCGTACTGCAGACCACCCTTGTTCCAAAGGGCGTTGAGACCACGCTCGATCTTCAGCTCGCTGCCGGCACCGACGTTACGGTCGAAGGACTCACCGTAGTTACCGACTTGCTTGACGATCTGTACTGCCCAGTCTTTCGGCAGCTTGAGGTCTTTGCCGAACTCACCTTCAGTACCCAGCAGACGTGCTACGTCCGGGTTCTTGGTGTCTTTGGCAGTGGCTTCGACGTTGGCCGAGGTCACACCCAGCTCTTCGGCGTTGACCATGGCGAACAGGGTCCAGCGCACGATGTCGAACCACTCCTCGTCACCCTGGCGCACGACCGGGCCCAGAGGCTCCTTGGAGATGACTTCCGGCAGCACGACATAATCGTCCGGATTGGCCAGCTTGATGCGCTGTGCGTACAGCTGCGACTGGTCGGAGGTCAACACGTCGCAACGGCCGGCTTCGACCGACTTGGCGCTCTCGTCAGAGGTATCGTAGGTAATGGGGGTGTACTTCATGCCGTTGGCACGGAAGTAGTCGGAGAGGTTCAGCTCGGTGGTGGTACCGGCCTGGATGCAGACGGTAGCCCCGTCCAGCTCCTTGGCGCTGGAAACGCCCAGCTTCTTGTTCACCAAAAAGCCCTGGCCGTCGTAGTAGTTGGTGCCAGTGAAGTTCAGACCCAGTGCGGCGTCGCGCGAGCTGGTCCAGGTGGTGTTACGCGACAGGATGTCGACTTCGCCGGATTGCAGCGCAGTGAAGCGCTCCTTGGCGGTCAGCGGGCTGTACTTGACCTTGGTCGCGTCGCCGAAAACCGCGGCTGCAACAGCGCGGCAGACGTCAACGTCGAGCCCCAGGTAGTTGCCTTTTTCATCGGCGTAGGAGAAGCCAGGCAGACCGTCGCTGATACCGCACTGCACGAAGCCTTTCTTCTGCACTGCATCCAGGGTGGCGCCTGCCTGAGCAAAGCCACTGACACCGAGCACAGCTGCGGTGGTCAGCACAGCCAGGGTGGATTTCACCATCTTCATCAAAAACCTCCAGTTGCTCTTGTTGTGTTGGAGTCTCCGTCCGCCTTCCCCACCCTTTTGAGGCACGCGATCCGCTGGCAGCAACGGTATCGACGGGAAGTTCGAACGTCAGGCGGGAGTCTAGTCGGCTTTACCCTCTGCTGGCCAACTGCTCCCACCCTGCCCATTGGTTGAACGGGCCAGAGACGGATCGTCATCCGTCTGAGCGATCGATCGCCCCGACGGTCTATTAGGAACCCCACACAGCAGATTCCTGCCTGTTGAGCGGTGCGCAGTGGCACAGTGTTACCGTTACCGCACCGCGTCGTCAGTTCAAATGAGCCATAGCAAGCCCCGTACCAGCACATGGCAAATTGCCGGATATACGGGGGTCAAGGGCAAAACTTTCACCCGTGCGACAACTTATTCACAGATTAGCCAAGCCTTGAACAGGGCGCCGCCCCAAATTAAGGCGCCCGCACCACACTGGAGCTACCAATGACCGCACCCATGATTTTGCAGCCCCCACAATCCGCCGATGCCAGCGTGATCTGGCTGCACGGGCTGGGGGCTGACCGCTACGATTTCCTGCCGGTCGCCGAGATGCTGCAGGAACGTCTGCCCAGCACGCGCTTCATCCTGCCGCAGGCGCCAACCCGCCCGGTGACCATCAACGGCGGCTGGAGCATGCCGAGCTGGTACGACATCCTCGCGATGAGTCCGGCCCGCGCCATCGATCAGACCCAACTGGAAGAGTCCGCCGACCAGGTGATCGCCCTGATCGAAGCCGAGCGCGAGAGCGCCATCGCCCCTGAACGCATCGTCCTGGCAGGCTTTTCCCAAGGTGGCGCGGTGGTGCTGCACACTGCCTTTCTGCGCTATTCACAGCCCCTCGGCGGGGTGCTGGCACTCTCGACCTACGCACCGACTTTCAGCGACGACATGCCGCTGGCGGATACAAAAAGACAACTGCCGGTGCTTTGTTTGCATGGCAGATTCGACGACGTGGTGACACCCGACATGGGGCGTGCCGCGTATGACCGCCTGCACGCCTGTGGGGTGCCGGTGCAATGGCGCGACTATCCGATGGCGCACGAGGTACTGCCGGAAGAGATTCGCGATATCGCCGAATGGTTGAGCCAGCTGCTGGCCGACTGACCGAACCGAGAGATGCACGATAAATGAGCACAGCGCCCCTCATTCGCACCCTGCAGGATATCGAACAGATCGAGAGCACCCCGCTGAGTGATCGCGACCTGCCCAGCAGCACCTTCGAGCTGATTCGCCGTACGGCGCAGGCCAGCCCCGAGGCAGCGGCGCTGTCGTTCATTCTCCAGGGCACGGGAGAGGAAACCCCGCTGCGCCTGAATTATGCCGAGCTGCTCGGCAAGATCACCCAGACCGCCAACGCCTTCCACCGCCTGGGCCTGCGTCCCGGCAAGGCGGTGTCCTTCCTGCTGCCCAACCTGCCGCAGACCCACTACACCATCTGGGGTGGCGAGGCAGCCGGCATCGTCAATGCGATCAACCCACTGCTCGATCCCGAGCACATCGCCGAGCTGATCCACGCCTCCAACTCCGAGCTGCTGGTGACCCTGGCGCCCTTCCCCGGTACCGAGCTGTGGGACAAGGTCGATGCCCTGCGCGATCAGTTGCCGGAGCTGAAAGCGATTCTCTGCGTGGACATGGCCAACCTGCTGCCCGAACCGCAACGCAGCGCGCTCAAGGCCCAGCGCGGCCCGCTGCCGGAGGGCGTGCTGGATTTCGATGAAACCATCGCCGCCTGCCCCGCCGATCACCTGGAAAGCGGCCGCGTGATCACCGCCGACGATATCGCCAGCTACTTCCACACCGGCGGCACCACCGGTACGCCCAAGCTGGCGCCGCACAGCCACGGCAACGAAGTGGCGATGGCCTACAGCATGAATCTGGTCACCCGCTTCGGCGCAGGCGACGTGACGCTCTGCGGCCTGCCGCTGTTCCACGTCAACGGCGTGATCGTCACCGGGCTGACGGCCTTCATCGGCGGCGCGGAAGTGCTGCTGGCCACGCCGCAGGGCTATCGCAACACCACCCTGATCAGCAACTTCTGGAAGGTGATCGCGCGCCACAAGGTCAGCTTCTTCAGCGGTGTTCCGACCATCTATGCCGGCCTGCTGCAGATTCCCAGTGAGGGTCATGACCTGTCCTCGCTGAAATACGCCCTGTGCGGCGCCGCGCCCATGCCGGTGGAACTGATTCGCCAGTTCGAGGCCAAAACCGGGCTGACCCTGCTCGAAGGCTATGGCCTGACCGAGGGCACCTGCGGCAGCTGCGCCAACCCACCTGCGGGCGAGCGCCGCCCTGGCTCCATCGGCCTGCCCATGCCCTACTGCGAAGTGCGTATCAAGGTACTCGACGAGCAAGGGCAGTACCTGCGCGAAGCCGCGCCCAACGAAATCGGCAACCTGTGCATCCGCGGTGCCACGGTATTCAAGGGCTACCTGCAGGCGAGCAAGAACGCCGGCATCTGGGTCGATGGCGACTGGTTCAACACCGGCGACCTCGGTCGCGTCGATGCTGACGGCTATATCTGGCTGACCGGGCGCAGCAAGGATCTGATCATCCGCGGTGGTCATAACATCGACCCGCAGATGATCGAGGAAGCCCTACATAAACACCCCGCCGTGGCCATGGCCGCAGCAGTCGGCAAGCCAGACGAGAAGGCCGGCGAACTGCCGGTGGTCTACGTGCAGCTCAAGCCGGGCGCGCAGACCAGCGAAGCCGAGCTGCTGGAACATGCCGCCGCGCATATTCCCGAGCGCGCCGCGGTGCCCAAGGACGCCTGGATCATCGACGCCATTCCGCTTACAGCGGTGGGCAAGACCTTCAAACCAGCACTGCGTTTCGATGCCATCGCCCGGGTTTACCAGGCGGCTGTCGATGAGCTGCATCCGGCTGTTCGGGTCGAAGTGCTGAGCGATGACAAGGCCGGTCAACTGGCCCATATCCACCTGCCGAACCAGGATCAGGCATTGGCTGTCAGCATTGCCGAGCGTCTGTCCGGCTACGCGGTGGGCCATCGCATCCACTTCGCTGCGTGATCCAGAGCGCGCCAGGACGCGCGCCAGTTAACAACTTCGCACTTTCGTGCAACCACTGGTCGGCCGAGCTTCAGGCAAGCATTGCCACGCCTGAAGCTCGGGAATAATGTCGAACGCTATTCGTAAACACGACAGGGAGCGTTGGTGGTGCCCTCAGGCCTATTCTCCCGGCCAGGCCCGACGAGATCACGATGAAACCGGCGCACTGGCAGGCAGACCTGCAGCAAGTTCAACAGTTGCGACTATTTCATAATGTCGCCACCAGCAGCCTGGACCAGTTGCTGCGAGAATTTCGCGCCTGCGAGCTGGAAGCCGGCGAAGTGCTGCTCTCCCCCTTCAATCGCAACCAGCACCTCTATCTGCTGATCGAAGGCCAGTTGCGCGTCTACCTCGGGTCACTGGACAACCAGGCCGTCAGTACCCTCGAAGTCGGCGACTGCGCAGGTGAAATCAGCTTCATCGACAACGAACATCCCTCCGCCTACGTCGTGGCCGAGCGCCCCTCCATCGTCCTGCGCCTGCACCGAGAGTCACTGGTGGCGTTGTTCCAGCAATCCCCACAGATGATGCAGAACCTGCTGGAGCTGCTCTGTGATCGCGTGCGCCAAGGCAACCGGCAGATTCTCGACAGTGAACAGAATGCCAACGTCGACACCCTCACCGGCTGCTTCAACCGGCGCTGGCTGGAACACGTGTTCGAGCGCGAGAGTACCCGCTGTGCCTTCAACGACGAACCCATGTCACTGCTGATGCTCGATGTCGACCACTTCAAGGCCTACAACGACCAGCACGGCCACCTGGCCGGTGATTACGCCCTGTGCCTGGTGGCGCATACCCTGAGCAGCCAGTTAAGGCCGAAGGACAGCCTGATACGTTTCGGTGGCGAGGAGTTCGTCATTCTCCTGCCGGAAATCGCCGACGAGGCTGCACGCGGCATCGGTGAGCGCCTGCGCATCAGCCTGGAGCAGATCGCGTCCTTCTATTCGCCGGTTGGCGTGCTGCCCGGCGTCACCATCTCCATCGGCCTGGCGCAGATGCAGCACAAGGACAGCCTGCAAAGCCTTATCGCGCGCGCCGATGCGGCGCTATACCGGGCCAAGCAGCAGGGGCGTAACTGCCTCTGCGGTTAAGCCTTGCTCGGCTTGGTGCGCACCGCGCAGCCTACCGCAGGGTACGCCGTGCGCAACGCTTGCCTGCTAGAGTGACGGGCATAACAACACGCCTGGATGGCTCCTCATGCGCAAACTCCTGATCGCCCTGCTTCTGCTGATTCCTCTCTCTGCCCTCGCCGTTCTGGGCCTGCCCCAGGTACTCGACGCGCAAATGAACAGCGTCGCCAGCCCGCCCCCTTACCCGGTCAGCGCCAGTGCGCAGAAGCTGCACCAGGGGCTGTTCGTCGCCGACCTGCACGACGACGCCCTGCTCTGGGAGCGCGACCTGCTCAAACGCTACGACTACGGTCACTCCGATCTGCCGCGCATGCTCGAAGGCCGCCTCGGCCTGCAGGTGTTCTCCACCGTGACCAAGACGCCACGCGGGCTGAACATGGAGAGCAACGCCGCCGACAGTGACAACATCACCCTGCTGGCCATGGCCCAGCGCTGGCCGCGGGAAACCTGGAACAGCCTGCTGCAGCGCGCCCTGTACCAGGCGCAGAAGCTGCAGGATGCGGCGCAGGCCAGCGAAGGGCGCCTGGTGCTGATCCGCAGCCGCGCGGACCTGGCCCGTTTCATCAAGGCCTGGGACCAAGACCCGCAGCGTGTGGCAGGCCTGCTCGCCACCGAGGGCCTGCAGCCCATCGAGAACCAGCTGGAGAACGTCGATACGCTGTTTGATGCTGGCTTTCGTATCGCCGGTCTGACCCACTTCTTCGATAACGAAGTGGGCGGTTCGGCCCACGGCCTGGCAAAAGGGGGACTGACGCCGCTGGGGCGCCAGGTGATCGCGCGCCTGGAAGAAAAAGCCATGCTGGTCGACCTGGCCCATGCCTCGCGCCCACTGATCGATGACGTATTGGCCATGGCCACGCGCCCGGTGCTGGTCTCGCACACCGGGGTCGAGGGCACCTGCCCCGGCACGCGCAACCTCAGCGACAAGCATCTGCAGGCCATCGCCGCCACGGGCGGGGTGATCGGTATCGGCTACTGGAGCACCGCCGTGTGCGACACCTCGGTCGCGGCCATAGTCCGGGCCATCCGCTATACGGTGGACAAGGTCGGTGTCGAGCACGTCGCCCTGGGCTCGGACTTCAATGGCACCGTGCATACACCATTCGACGTCACCGGCCTGGCGCAAATTACCGAGGGGCTGCAAACCGCCGGCTTCGACAATGACGCCATTGCCGCGATCATGGGCGGCAATGTACAGCGCCTGCTGCTGGCCAGCCTGCCGGAGAAATGAGGCACTGGGCACACGCTCCTCTTGACAGACGCGAGCGAAGCACTTCGCCACGCCCGCGTCTTGCATTACACTGGCGGGCGTTCACTCCTTAACCAGTCGATGAGAAGCCCGTGCTCAAAGCACTCAAGAAAATGTTCGGCAAAGCCGAAGACGAGCAGCCACAACCAGTGCCGTCACCCGTAACAGCGCCCGCCCAGAGCGGTGACGCAGAGCAGAAGCGTCCCCGCAAGAACAAGCCCGCCCGCACTGCCAGCGAGAGCGCAGGCGATAGCCCGGCGCAGCAACAGCCCCGCCCGCCCAAGGCCGACAAGCCACGCCGCGAGCGCCCAGCCAAGCCAGTAAGCACCTGGAAACTGGAAGATTTCGTGGTCGAGCCGGCCGAAGGCAAGACCCGTTTCCATGACTTCAAGCTCGCCCCCGAGCTGATGCATGCCATTCATGATCTGGGCTTCCCCTACTGCACGCCGATCCAGGCTGGCGTACTGGGCTACACCCTCAAGGGCCAGGACGCCATTGGCCGCGCCCAGACCGGCACCGGCAAGACCGCTGCGTTCCTCATCTCGATCATCACCCAGCTGCTGCAGACCCCGCCGCCGAAAGAGCGCTACATGGGCGAGCCACGCGCGCTGATCATCGCGCCGACCCGCGAACTGGTGGTGCAGATCGCCAAGGACGCTGCCGAGCTGACCAAGTACACCGGCCTCAACGTCATGCAGTTCGTCGGCGGCATGGACTTCGACAAGCAGCTCAAACAACTGGAATCGCGCTTCTGCGACATCCTCGTGGCCACCCCGGGCCGCCTGCTGGACTTCAACCAGCGCGGCGAAGTGCACCTGGACATGGTCGAGGTGATGGTGCTGGACGAAGCCGACCGCATGCTCGACATGGGCTTCATCCCGCAGGTGCGCCAGATCATCCGTCAGACGCCGATGAAAGGTGACCGCCAGACCCTGCTGTTCTCCGCCACTTTCACCGACGACGTGATGAACCTGGCCAAGCAATGGACGGTCAACCCGGCCATCGTCGAGATCGAGCCGGAGAACGTCGCCAGCGATACCGTCGAGCAGCATGTGTACGCCGTAGCCTCGGCTGACAAGTACAAGCTGCTGTACAACCTGATCAGCCAGAACGACTGGACGCGGGTCATGGTCTTCGCCAATCGCAAGGACGAAGTACGGCGCATCGAAGAGCGCCTGACCCGCGACGGCATCAGCGCCGTGCAGATGTCCGGCGACATTCCCCAGCACAAGCGTATCCGCGCCCTGGAAGGCTTCCGCGAAGGCAAAATCCGCGTCATGGTCGCCACCGACGTCGCTGGTCGCGGCATCCACGTCGATGCCATCAGCCACGTGATCAACTTCACCCTGCCGGAAGACCCGGACGACTACGTGCACCGCATCGGCCGTACCGGCCGCGCCGGCACCAGCGGCACCTCGATCAGCTTCGCTGGCGAAGACGATGCCTTCGCCCTGCCGCCGATCGAGGCACTGATCGGCCGCAAGATCCAGTGCGAAATGCCGCCGGACGAACTGCTCAAGCCGGTACCGCGCAAGCACTGAGCCAGCGCAGGTAGAACCAAGGCGAAGCCGCGAGGCTTCGCCTTTTTCATGCCTGAGCGTCAGTCACCCAAACCCAGCGCCCTGGCCACCCCTGCACCATAAGCGGGATCCGCCTTGCTGCAATGGCCGATATGGCGCCGTTTGATTTCTGCGGATGCGTCGCCCATCGCCCTGGCCGTGTTCTCGAACAACACTTGCCGCTGCGCCGGGCTCATCAGGCGGAACAGATCCCCCGGCTGCTGAAAGTGGTCATCGTCGACGCGGTGATCCCAGTTGGTCGCGCTTCCCTGCAGGGGTAATGGCGGCTCGCGCAGTTCCTGCCGATCCTCCCATTCGCCCTGACTGTTGGGGTAATGGGCGATGGTCGAGCCCTGATTACCGTCGGTGCGCATCTGACCGTCCCGGTGGTAGCTGTGGTACGGGCAGCGCGGTGCATTGACCGGGATCAGGTTGAAGTTGACACCCAGCCGATACCGCTGGGCATCGCCGTAGGAGAACAGACGCGCCTGCAACATCTTGTCCGGTGAAAAGCCAATGCCAGGTACGACATTGGCAGGCGAGAACGCGGCCTGCTCTACCTCGGCGAAATGGTTGTCCGGGTTGCGATTGAGCTCCAGCACGCCGACCTCGATCAGCGGGTAATTGGCATGCGACCACACCTTGGTCAGATCGAAGGGGTTGTGCGGGTGGCGACTGGCCTGCTCCTCGGTCATCACCTGAACACATAACGTCCAGCGCGGATAGTCGCCCCGCTCGATGCTCTGGTAGAGATCACGCAGATGGCTTTCACGGTCGGCGCCGATCACACTGGCCGCCTCGGCGTCGCTGAGGTTTTCGATGCCCTGCTGGCAGCGCAGGTGAAACTTGACCCAGAAGCGCTGATTGTCCGCATTGACCAGGCTGAAGGTATGACTGCCGAATCCGTGCATGTGCCGGTAGCTGCGCGGTATACCGCGTTCACTCATGGTGATGGTGACCTGGTGCAATGCCTCGGGCAGCAGACTCCAGAAGTCCCAGTTGTTGCTGGCACTGCGCAGGCCGCTACGCGGATCGCGCTTGACCGCGTGGTTGAGATCGGGAAAACGCATCGGGTCGCGGAAGAAGAACACCGGGGTGTTGTTGCCGACCAGATCCCAATTGCCTTCATCGGTGTAGAACTTCACGGCGAAACCACGGATATCACGCTCGGCATCGGCGGCGCCACGTTCCCCAGCCACCGTGGAGAAACGCACGAACACCGGTGTCTGCTTGCCTGTCGAGGCGAACAGACTGGCGTGGCTGAAACGGCTGATGTTGCCCGTCACGGTGAAGGTGCCATAGGCACCTGCGCCCTTGGCGTGCATGCGCCGCTCGGCAATCACCTCGCGGTCGAAATGGGCGAGTTTCTCGATCAGCCAGATGTCCTGTAGCAGAGCCGGCCCTCGAGGCCCAGCGGTCTGGATGTTGAGGTTGTCCACCACTGGCGCACCGGTGGCATGGGTCAGCTTCTGTTTGGACATGACAGGTAATCCTCAAGCAAATATGCCGAACGACGGGCGAACGCCAGCCGCCAGCGGAATCGATGACAGCCGACAATTGCGCGCGATGATTTAGTCCGAGGTCTTCCAGGTCGCAGGCAGGGACAGGTCGCCCGAGGCGACATCCCAAACGCTGGAGACACACAACAAAGGGTCATGCAGATCGGCATTGACCTGCAGCGCGGCGGTCACCCCGTCGTAGTTGAAACTGGCGGGGAAACCAACGGCCGCGAGTGGAACACGAATCTGCGCCGTGTCGTTCTTCACACTCAGGTCATAGCCTGGCGAATCGATGTACAGCGGCACGCCTGGCCAGGTGGCGGGCAACTTGGGTGTGGCACCCTCTGGAATGTCCCGCACCTTCAGGCCGCTGGGCCCACAGCTGGGCTCCTTGGTCAGCACCACCCAGTGCGAGTGCCACAGACCACCGTCATTGCCCTTGTCGCCGTCACCGTTCTCGTCGAGCTGCGGGGTGTCGTCGAAATCAGGGTGCGAGGTCAGCGCCAGAGCAAGAATGCCCGACTCCTGTTCGAACCCCACCGAACCACTGTCCAGACTCGTTGGCCAGACGTAGCTGTAGACCTCTGCACCGGCAAAGCTGCCTTTGGCGGTGGGCAGACGACTACCGGCCTGACCATCGACCAATTGCTCGAAGACCAGATCGCTGCCCTCCTTGAACACCCGGGTATGCACCAGATCGAAAGCCGCCTCGACCTGCCCGCCCTTTTCGCTGTGGATGCCTTCCGGGCCGTGGGCCCAGGCCGGGCTTGCCAGCATGGCCAGCCACGCACTTAGCGTCACCGTGTTCATAAGCGTCCCTAGCCTTTGGCAAGATATTCAGCAGTGGAAATCACGGGTGCGTAGCCGAAGCTGAGCGCCGCCATGAATGCCGCATGCACGTGCTCGGCCGGCACCGTTACACCGTTGAATTGCAGATCGAGCGTGGCACAGGCGTCATGCAGCACCGTGGTGTCGTAGCCGAAATCCACCGCGGCTCGGGTGATGCCATCAACGCACATATGACTCATGTTGCCGACGATCACCACGGCGTCGATGGCGTGCCGATCGAGTACCGCCTTGAGTTCGGTTTCGCGAAACGAGTTGATGTAATGCTTGAGCACCACCGGCTCGTCGCCCTGATTGATGACGCTGGGATGGATATGCGCCCCCTCGCTGCCGGGTCGAAAGAACGGCGCATCGGCGCTGGTGAACTCATGACGGATGTGCACAACCAGATCGCCGCGCTCACGAAAAACGGCGATCACCTGTGCCGCCTTCGCGGCGGCGGCTTCGACCTTGCTCAGCGTCCAGAGGCCGCCTGGGAAGTAATCGTTCTGGATATCCACGACGATCAGGGCTGTCTTGCTACTCATGGGTCAGTCCTCAAAATGACATTGAATGGCCGTTGCTGGCCGATCAGCTACGCAGGAAGGCCAGCATGTCCGCACCCAGTTGTTCCTTGTGGGTATCGGTGATGCCGTGAGGCGCGCCGGGATAGATGACCAGCTTGGCGTGTGGCACCAACTTGGCCGAAGCTCTAGCAGCGGCGTCCACGGGCACGATCTGGTCGTCATCGCCATGCAGGATCAGCGTCGGCACATCGAACTTCTTCAGGTCGTCGCTGAAGTCGGTTTCGGAGAAAGCCTTGATGCAGTCATAGGCATTCTTGTGACCCGCCATCATGCCCTGCATCCAGAACGCGTCGATCACTCCCTGCGAGGGTTTGGCACCGGGGCGGTTGTAGCCAAAG
This sequence comes from Ectopseudomonas toyotomiensis, assembly GCF_017167985.1. Lineage (NCBI taxonomy): Bacteria > Pseudomonadati > Pseudomonadota > Gammaproteobacteria > Pseudomonadales > Pseudomonadaceae > Ectopseudomonas > Ectopseudomonas toyotomiensis. The sequence goes on from NZ_CP070505.1 coordinate 1,030,250, forward strand.
AACGGCCCACCGGCGACGTCGCGGTACAGCTGCGAACGATCGGCGAGCGATGCCGCGCGGATGCCATCGAATACCGAGAGTGGCAGACCACCTGGATTGGCCTCGGTCTGCACCATCAACGGCGGAACAGCGGCAATCAGCCCCGCCTTGGCCACCCGGGCGGTGCCATGCCGGCCGATGTAGCGCGCCACCTCACCGCCACCAGTGGAAAAACCGAACAGCGAAGCGCCACGCACATCCAGGTGATCGAGCAGTGCAGCCAGATCATCGGCGTAGGTGTTCATCTCGTTGCCATTCCAGGGCTGGCTGGAGCGTCCATGGCCACGCCGGTCATGAGCGATCACCCGATAGCCGTTGCTGGCCAGGAACATCATCTGCGCCTCCCAGCTATCGGAGTTCAGTGGCCAGCCATGGCTGAGCACCACGACCGGGCCGCTGCCCCAGTCCTTATAGTAGATTTGTGTACCGTCGCGTGTGGTGATGGTGCCCATGGTTCTACGCCCTCCATTCTCGGTTTGCGGATGGGCAGTGCCGGGACCAGCGCCCCGCACGCAACCGCCCAGGGGTAACAACATCACCGTTGCCAGCGCGGCAGAGCCGAGCAGCAATTGGCGACGTCCGTTATTCAAAGGTTGTTCAGGGGTTTGCGGCATGAGTTGCCCCTCCCTTGGCCGAAGATCGCGGCAGACGCAGCCGCACCAGATTCCAGGTACGCACCTGCTCTTCCCACTCGTCACCTTCGGTGGGGGTCAATGGCAGCGCCAGATTGCTGATCACCATCCAGTCGCCCTGCACCACGCTGCTGGCAGGGAACAGCAAGCCCAACGGGGCTCCGCTGGCACTGAGGCCCTGGAAACCACCGGCACGTATACGGATCAGCCCCTGTTCATCGACTCCCAGAAGCTGGTCGACCTGGTTGGCCAGCAGCCACAGCAGACCGTCGTGAAACAGCAGACCATCGGCTCCAGGCACGCTTTCGGCCACCACCTGCAACTCACCGCCAGGCAGCGGCATGCGCAGCAGACGACCGTCACCCGCGTTGTTGATATAGAGATGGCGCTCGCCATCATCGAGGGCTAGTCCATTGGCGCCAAAGGGCAGGAAGCCCGCCGTCGCGAGGAGCGGATCACGCGACAGCACCTCAAGCGAACAGGGTCTGCAGTGCGTGGCGTCAGCGATTCGATACAGCGCGCCCTGGAAGGAGTCGGACACATAGAGATCACCATTGCCGGCGAACACCAGGCCGTTGGGAGCAGGCATGCCACTGGCAGCGAACTCGATCCGGTCCTGGCTGCCGTCCGGGTTGTCCACCATGCGAGCCGCCGGTGCTGGCGGAACGAGCCGGGGGAAATCGAGCACATCCTCCACCGGGGTGTTCGCCGTGAAATCGGCCAGGATGCGTTGCAGCTTGCTGGCACCGAAATTGAGGATGTAGAGCTGGCCGTCGGCATAGCCCAGCCCGGTCAGCGGCATGCCGGCGAATGATCGCTGTGCCAGCAGGCGGCCATCGGCTGCGTAACGAAGCAGTTGATTGTTGCGCTCGGAGGCGGGCTGGCGCATATCGAACGTGCCGACGTAGATGTCGCCGTTACGTGGGTTGGTTGCCAGGCCTTCGGGGTAGCGCACCCCTGACGGCAACTCGACGAATGGCTCGACCTCCAGCACCTGCGGCCCGAGCGGCTGCGCCTGGCTGGCGGCAAACGCACCGGCCAGCACCAGACAGATGCCCAAGCTGCACGTCGACGGACTCATATAGCCTCCCCTCGCGTCGATCCACATCGAACGCTTCTGAAGGCTCGTCAGCTCGAACGGCGACTGGCGAGCGTTGAGTCGATGCTCGCCGTAGTGAGTGGTCGCTCACTACGTAAAATCGGCAAATCTCACTGCCTGGCGATTTGCCTGTTTTACGTAGCGAGCACCGTTGCACGCGCGCAACCTGAGTGCTCCCCCCGGCCAGGACACCGCCATGCAACTGCGAATGACGCCTCGCCAGCGCGCTCGCCAGGCCTCCCATGAGCAATTGCTGCAGCAGGTGCTGGCGCTGCTACCGCTGGCCGGCGGGCGCACACCACGGCTGACCGAGCTATGTCGAATGGTAGGCGTCAGTGAGCGGACCTTGCGCAGCGCCTTCGTGCATACGCTGGGCATGCCGCCGGCACGTTATCTGCGCCTGCGACGCCTGCACCTGCTGCGCGCCGCGCTGGCCATAGCCGATGGGCAACAGAGCAGCGTCGCGGCGATTGCACAGCGTTTCGGTTATACCGACTGCGGACGTATGGCTGCTGAGTACTACAGAGTTTTCGGCGAGTATCCCAGTACCACCTTGCTGCGACCGCTCAACGCGGGTTGAGCGGCCCAGCGAGTGCGCGGCGACTGCGCAGTGATTGCGACGGCAACTCACCGAAATAGAGCCGGTAAAAACCTGCGAAACGACCAAAATCCCAAACCCCGAAACGGGCACAGATCTCGGTGATGGTCTCATTGGCTTGCGCATGCAGAATTGCCCGGCGGATCGCATGAAGACGATGCTGCATGAGATAGCGGTGCGGGCTCATGCCCAGGTAGCGGGTGAACAGATTGCGTAAAGTGCGCTCCGAGGTGCTGCACGCCTGACACAGATCGGACATATGCAGCGGCGCATCCGGTGTCGCCTCCAGCAGCTCCAGGGCACGGCGGAGAATCTGCTGATGCCCGGCGTGATTTCGCGGAGCCAGCGTCACCGGCAACAGGCTGCGAAACACCAGCGCCATCAACTCTGCCTGTGCTGCACGCTCGGCCGCCGGAACATGCAGGTCCTGCGGCGCACAGTGGTCGATGCGTAACAGACGCAGCGCCAGCCATATCAGCGGCGCCAGATCCTGTTGAGCCACGCAGACCAGGTTGCGGGAAAGTATCGACAGATCGAACTCGTCTTCATGCTGCTGCGCCCAGCGCAATACCAGCTCGCATGACATGGCCACCGTCATCCAGCTGGCTGGCTGGCTGGCATCGATGTGGAACATGGCGTCAGGCACCATCCAGCCGATCAACCGACGGTCGAGGCGCTTGCCACCCAATACCGTGCATTCGTGCCGGCTCAGCGGCAGGAAGATATTGAAGAAGCCCGGCAGGCCGACGCCACTGTAGACCGTGCCCGCCCCCTCGCGACCGAACATCAGCGCCACGCCATCGAGCTCGACGACACGTAAACGCCAGTCGCGCTGCTGCCGTGAACGCAGCAGATAACGGCCCTCTACCCCGTACAAGGCCTCCTCGAACTCATCGAAGTCGGCGCAGATCAACCTGCTCATCTTGCCCCCACGGCAAACGCTAGGCGCTTGGTATAGAACCACCTGGAATCAACAAGAGAAACCAGTGTAGAAGCATTCGCATCCGTTTGCCGTTCCAGTCATCTGCGCATTTCGCTCGCTACCCAATGATGTCTGTGCCTTGCAGCCGAGGCGCCCAGTCCTCGACCTCGGCTTTTTCCAGGCGTCGCTCCAGGGTTCTGCGCCAGGACGGCACCAGCGGCAGGGCCAGGCATTCACGCAACAGCTCGGGCTCCACGCGCTTGTCGAACAACACCGCCGAAAGACGGCTGAGCGGCCAATCGGCATGAATGCGCTCCACCACCTGCAGCCGGTCTCCCACGCCAACCACGCCTTCCTGCAGAACGCGGTAATACCAACCGGTACGGCCGGACTGCTGCACCCTTAGCGCCAGGTTGGCAACGCCGAAGCGATCACTCAGTTTCCAGCACGGCATGCGCCCCTGGGAAACCTGCAGCAGGGCGGACCCCGCACGTATGAGGTCGCCCAGACAGGCGTCATCTTCGGTCCAGCCCGTGGTGCTGAAGTTTTCGCCGAAAGCACCGGGCTGCATCAGCAGTGGATGCTCGCCCAACTCGGCCAGCCAGGCGGCGTAGTGTTCGCGCGGGTAGTGGTGGATGGCCTTTTCCACGCCGCCATGCACCCGCAGGTCGCCCTGCTCGTCTCCGGCCAGCCCCAGCGTGGTCACCGCCAGCGCTTCCTGGCGTGGCACCTTGACAATGCCGCTGCGCGAGCCAGGCCGGGTGAAAGGCTGGGCACGGCCCGTCAGCAATGCATCGAGTTGCAGGCTGTTCATGCGGCCTCCGGGGGCTGATGTTCGCGGCAGATCAATTTGGCATCGCTTGGCTGCAGCGGCTCCTGGGTCAGGCCGCAGAACGGCTGGCCATCGACCTTCTGGTGAAAACGGCAGCTGCCACAGAGACCGAAGCCCGGCACATCGGTGTCGCGCTGAATTTCCCGCAGAAGATCGGTCAGCAGATTTTTCAACTGCCCTGCCTGGGCCCCCAGGCGCGCTTCGCCAGCAGCGAGGAAATCCGGCGGCAGCAGCGCCTGCAGCAACGCCCAGGCCGGGTCGGTGAGCGCCAGGTGCACGCTGCGCTTATCGCGTGCGTCCTGCGTCTTGATGATCAGCCCCTTGCCTTCCAGCGCCTTGAGCGACTGCGACACCGTGCCCTTGGTCAGGCCGAGGTAATCGGTCACCCCCAGCGGTGTATTCGAATAGTGGTTGCAGCGCGCCAGGTACATCAGCGCACTGAGCTGGATGGGCTGCAACTCGGCCAGCAGCGGGTGCTGGCGAAACCAGATACGGGTCAGGCTGGAAAGTCTTTCGAGCAGATCGAAGAGAGTCGTGTCGGTCATGTATCACTCCTGTCGAAACATAGTATCGACTAAATACCATGTTGACAAAGATCGATTTGAGCGTAGCCTGCGACTCAGTATCGATTCGATACCAAATTGACGAACAGGAGATTGACCATGACTCAAGCACGCTTCTATCACGCCGGTTGCCCCGTCTGCGTATCGGCCGAACAGACCCTGTTGAACCTGCTGGCTCCGGAGGTGAAGGTGGAGATCGTTCACCTCGGCGAACAGGCCACCCGAGTGGCGGAAGCCGAACAGGCCGGGGTCAAGTCGGTCCCCGCACTCGTGGTCGACGGCCAGGTGCTGCACCTGAACTTCGGCGCGTCCATCGACGACCTGAAGTAACCCAGAGCGTGCGAGACGCCCTGCGGCGTCTCGCTCCCCAGCGAGGAGAAACGATATGAAGGTGAATGTTTTCGATACCCACGTACGCACGCGCGACGGCCGTTACCTGCACTTCGATGTACTGATCGAGGGTAACGACCAGGGGCGAGCCAACCAGTTCGCCCAAGACTGGATGGCCGAACGCGGCCTGCAAGGCGACGATATCGAACAAAGCCACTGCCAGTTCTGCCACAGCGAGCCCGCACACCCCGAAGTCGCCGCGGCCATCAGCAGCAAAGGCTATTTCATCATTCCTCTGCAAGGCTGCTAGGAGACGCCCCATGAACGCGTATCGCCCCTTGAACTGCGACCTGCACGACTACCTGGAAATTGCCTGCATGCATGGCTATCGCTTGCTGATCGAACGACTCGAAGGTCCGAGCTTCGAGGCCAGGGCGCTGACCACGCGCACGACAGCCAGCAAGGAAGAATTTCTGGTGGTGCAAGGCGAAACCGGCCAGCAGGAGCTGCGCCTGGATCGGTTGCTGGCCATCACCCCGCTCAACACCGGCGCCAGCTTCGGCCGGATCGTGCTGGCTGACAGTTACTGCGCCGTCTGACCGCCTCTCGTCTGCCTGAAACCAGGTCGCATTGCCATCCGAGGATGAATCACCCATGCCCATCTTCCGACTTACCATCCGCCATGACGATCAGTTGCTTGGGCACTTCGAGTCCGATCTGCCTGCGGCACTGCAGGCCATCCGGAAAATCGCTGCCAGCCTGAGCGCGTCAGGGTACAGTCTCGACCTGCTCGTGGCGCACAGCGAACGGCGCCTGCTGGAAAGCGGTCCTGACGGCGTGCGCATGATCAGCCGGGAGCCAATGTTCGTCCCTGCACCTCTCGAGCAGTACCTGGACAGCGCCCCCTGACGAAATCACCTTGCACAGTGGATAGACGCGGCATGCAGCATTGCGATTACCTGATCATCGGCGCCGGCATTGCCGGCGCGTCCACCGGCTACTTTCTCGCCAGCCACGGCAAGACGCTGCTGCTCGAGCGCGAGGCGCAGCCCGGTTATCACGCCACCGGCCGCTCGGCCGCGCTCTACACCGTGGCCTACGGTACGCCGCAGGTCCGCGCACTGACGGCCGCCAGCCGCGCCTTCTACGATGCCCCGCCAGCCGGTTTCGCCGAGCATCCCTTGCTAACGCCGCGTGGCGAGCTGGTGGTGGATTTCAGTGGTGACGCCGCCGAGTTGCAGCGCCAGTACGCGCAAGCCCGCGAGCATGTCACCGTGGCTCGTCTGCTCGACGCTGACGAGGCCTGCGCGCTGGTTCCGGTGCTGCGCCGTGAGCGCGTGCATGGCGCACTGCTGGACCCCAGCGCCGCCGATATCGATACCGCGGCGCTGCACCAGGGTTACCTGCGTGGCATCCGCCAGCAAGGTGGGGAGATTCACTGCAACCGCGACGTGGTATCGATCGTGCGCCATGCTGGCGGCTGGCAGGTGGATTGCGCCGGGCAAAGCTATTGGGCAACGATGCTGATCAATGCGGCCGGTGCCTGGTGCGATGAGATCGCGCACCTGGCCGGGCTGCCCGGCATCGGCCTGCAACCCAAACGCCGCGCGGCCTTCACCTTTGCCGGTCCGCCGGGTGTCGACTGCCAGGCCTGGCCGGCGCTGGTGAGCCTGGACGAGTCCTTCTACTTCAAACCCGATGCCGGCCTGCTGCTGGGCTCACCGGCCAATGCCGACCCGGTGGCGCCGCATGACGTGCAACCGGAAGAGCTGGATATCGCACTGGGAATCCATCAGATCGAGGCACACACCACCTTGCAGATTCGCCGCCCGGCGCATACATGGGCCGGCCTGCGCAGCTTCGTCGCCGACGGCGATCTGGTCGGCGGCTTCGACACTCACGCAGATGACTTCTTCTGGGTAGCAGCACAGGGCGGCTATGGCATCCAGACCAGCGCGGCCATGGGTCAGGCCTGTGCGGCGCTGATCCTCCGGCAGCCGCTGCCGGAGCACTTGGTAAAAGCCGGCCTCAATGAGGCGATACTCAGCCCAGGGCGCCTGCTGCGCTGAGCAGTTGGAAGGTGTTCAGCCGCCAGTGGCCTCGGTTTTATTGAGGCCAACTGCCGCCTCACACACTAGACTCCATTACCCGATCCTGCCCTGGAATCAGGTTTCCACACCCTGTTCGAGCGGTTTCTCAGGCTCTTCCTGCTGTGCCTTGGTGTCCTGCTCCTTATCATCCTTGCCCAAGGCGCGATTGGTGGACTCCTGCAGAGAGTCCACCTGGCGATTGAGCTCATCGACCACTTCGCCGACCGACTCCTCGATCAGCGCCTGCGCTTCCTTCTTCGCCTCCTCCGCGAGTTTCTGCGCTGACTGTTCGGCCGCATCGCAGCCGACCAGAGTTATCAACGCCAGGCCCAGTGCGGCAGGCGCGAGTCGGTTTTTCCAGTGTGTATACATCATGGCTCTCCAGTTTCGAGGACCCGGCCAGACGTTATGCATAGCCGGGTTAACGTCTGTGTTCAGATCTGCGCGGGTGGCTGGCCACGGGTCTTGTAAAGCGACAGCAGCACACCACCGATCAGCAGGCCCAGGGTTACGCTCAGGGACACCGCCGCCGGAATCTTGCCGATGATGCCGACCAGGAAGATCTTCGCGCCGATGAACACCAGCACCAGCGCCAGCGCGTACTTGAGGTAGGCGAAGCGGTGGATCAGCGCGGCCAGGGCGAAATACAGGGCGCGCAGGCCGAGGATGGCGAAGATGTTCGAGGTGTAGACGATGAATGGATCCTGGGTGATGGCGAAGATCGCCGGTACGCTGTCGATGGCGAACAACAGGTCGGCGCACTCGATCAGGATCAGCGCCAGGAACAGCGGCGTCACCCACAGCACGCTGCGTCCCTGACCATCGTCCTGGCGGACGAAAAAGCGCTGACCGTGGAGATTCTCGGTCACGCGCAGGTGCTTGCGCAGGAACTTCACCAGCACGTTGTTCTGCAGATCAGGCGCATCATCGAGCTTGGAAAACAGCATCTTCACGCCGGTGAAGAACAGGAAAGCGCCGAACACGTAGAGGATCCAGTCGAACTCATGGATCAGCGCGGCGCCCAGGCCGATCATGATCGCCCGCAGCACCAGCACGCCCATGATTCCCCAGAACAGCACCTTGTGCTGGTACTGCCGTGGGATGGCCAGAAAGCTGAAGATCATGGCCATGAGAAACACGTTGTCCATCGACAGCGATTTCTCGATCAGAAAGCCGGTGAGGTAATCCATGCTGGCGTCGCCGCCCTTCTGGAAGAACACCCAGACGCCGAACAGCAGACCCGCAGTGATGTAGCCGGCCGACAGCAACAGGCTTTCGCGCACGCCGATTTCGCGGTTGTCGCGATGCAGCACACCAAGGTCGAAAGCCAGCAGAGAGATGACGACAGCGATGAAGACCAGCCACAACCAGGTGGCCGTGCCGAGGAAGTCGGCGAAGAGGAACGGTTCTAGGGCAGTCATGAGCCCCTCCTACAGTCAGATTGAACAGACTGTGATTCCGACATCGCGGTGTTAACCGCCAGAGGGGCCCGGCATCACGGGCACCAATATATGCAGCCCGCGAACGCCACTCAACGGGGCGAATTTTGCAAAGTATTTCACGCCAAGTGATCGTCCTGCGGCGCAAACCGGCCACGAGCCTTTTCAGAATAACCCCAGCTGGCCGTCCACCAGCCGCTCGAACTCGCCGCCGACAAAAGGCAGGATGGCATCGGCCACCGGCTTCAGTTGGCGGCTGATGTAGTGCTCGTAGTCAACCGGCGACAGCAGGCGCTCCAGCGGTTGCGGCCCGCCGGTGGTGATCAGGTAGCTGATCCAGCCGCCACGCTGATATTGCAGCGGCCGGCCAAGACGCTGGTTGTGCTCGTCGGCCAGGCGCGCGGCGCGTACGTGCGGCGGTACGTTGCGCTGGTAGTCGTCGAGGCGCCGACGCAAACGCTTGCGATAGACCAGCAACTCGTCCAGCTCACCGGCCAGGGTGCGCTTCACATAATCGCGCACGAAGTCCTCATAGGGCTGGCCGGCGAACACCAGGCGATACAGCTCCTGCTGAAAGCGCTGAGCCAGCGGCGACCAGTCTGTGCGTACCGTTTCCAGCCCCTTGAATACCATGCGCTCGCTGCCATCGGCGGCACATACCAGGCCGGCGTAGCGCTTCTTGCTGCCCTCTTCGGTGCCACGGATAGTGGGCATGAGAAAGCGTCGATAATGGGTTTCGTACTGCAACTCCAGCGCGCTGGTCAGGCCGTATTCCTGCTGCAGATGCTCACGCCACCAGGCGTTCACGCGGGCCACCAGTGCGCGGCCGATGCGCGTTGCCTCGGCCTCGTCGTGGGCGCGACCGAGCCAGACGAAGGTGGAATCGGTATCGCCGTAGATCACCGCATGCCCCTCGGCTTCGATCAGCTCACGGGTACGCTTCATGATCTGATGTCCACGCAGGGTGATGGACGAAGCCAGGCGTGGATCGAAGAAACGGCAGCCGCTGGAACCGAGCACGCCGTAGAAAGCGTTCATGATGATCTTCAGCGCCTGCGACAAGGCCGCGTTGCCGTCACGCTTGGCCACCTCACGGCCCTGCCAGACGCGCTCGACGATGGCCGGCAGGCAGTGCCGGGTACGCGAGAAGCGCGCGCCGCGAAAGCCTTCCACCGAGTGTTCGTCATCCGGTTGCTGCAGGCCTTCGACCAGCCCTAGCGGGTCGATCAGAAAGCTGCGGATGATCGACGGATACAGGCTCTTGTAGTCCAGCACCAGCACCGAGTCGTACAGCCCGGGCCGCGAATCCATGACGAACCCGCCAGGGCTGTTCTCGCCACGAATGTCGCCGAGATTCGGCGCGACGAAACCCAGGCGGTGCATGGGCGGCAGGTACAGGTGGGTGAAAGCCGCTACCGAGCCACCGCTGCGGTCGGCGGCTAGGCCGGTGACACTGGAGCGTTCGAGGAGGAAAGCGAGCAGATCGGTGTGGGCGAAGATGCGCGTGACCAGCTCACAGTCCTTGAGGTTGTAGCGGGCCAGCGCCGGCTTGTCCTCGTCGAACATGCGCTGGATCTCGTCCATCCGCGCATAGGGCGTGTCGATCGCCTTGCCCTCGCCAAGCAGGGTCTGCGCCACCGACTCCAGGCTGAACGAAGGGAAGCTCCAGGTGGCTGAGCGCAGCGCCTCGATACCATCGATGATCAGCCGCCCGGCCGCCTCGGCGAAGTAATGCTGGCTGCTGTTGTGCTGGCGCCAGCCCATCACGTCGCCGCCACGCCCCAGCAGCAGCGGCACCTTGAGTTGCTCGGCGTGATCGCGCAGCACGCGCAGGTCGAACTGCACCAGGTTCCAGCCGATGATGGCGTCCGGGTCATGCCGCTGCAGCCAGTCATTCAGGCGTTCGAGCAGCACCTTGCGGCTATCGCAGTACTCCAGGTCGAAGTCGACGATGCTGGCGTCGCCATTGGCTGGGCCAAGCATGTACACCTGGCGCTGCCCGCAGCCTTCCAGGGCGATGGAATACAGCTCGCCACGGGCGCTGGTCTCGATATCCAGCGACACCAGGCGCAGCGTCGGGCGGTAGTCGGGAGCCGGTTTGAGCGACTTGCACAGCAGGCTGCCGTCTTCCTGCTCGATACCGTCGAACAGCACGCTGGCGGTGATAAAGCGCTCCATCAGGTAGCGATCCGGCGGGCGGATATCGGCCTCGTACACATCGACACCGACCTGACGCAGCTTCTTCTCCAGCTGCAGCAACTGGCGGTACTGGCGGCAATACAGGCCCAGCACCGGGCGGCGCTTGAAGTCGCGCAAGGCCAACTCACGCAGCTCGACGCCCTGCTCGGTGCGCAGCAACGGCTCGGCCCAGGCGCGCTGCTCGGCGGGAATGAAAGCCACCGTCTCCTGGCACGGCAGGCGCACCTGGCGCGGGCCGGCATCGGTCGCCAGCCAGAAGGCCACTTCCGTGCCCTCCGGCGTATCGCGCCAATGGCGGCTGAGCACGAAGCCTTGCTGGGGTTGCGTCATCATCTTTTCAGGCAAGCACGATCTGCGCCCTCTCCCGCTTGCGGGAGAGGGCTGGGGAGAGGGTGTGAGCTTTTCCCCTCTCCCCCGGCCCCTCTCCCATAAATGGGAGAGGGGAGAAAACAGCCTTTGCAGTTGCCCATTACCTCAAACCAAACTGGCCGGCCATTCTACGCGAGCGGTTACAATGGCGCCTTTTCCGCGGAATAACGCGATGAGCCACACCCCTCCCTACGGCACCGGCGATGCCTCCTACCAGACTGCCGGTGGCATCGACGGCCTGCGCCACCTGGTCGATGATTTCTACCGACTGATGGACGAACGCCCTGAGGCTGCTGCCCTGCGCGCACTGCACCCCGCCGACCTCAACGCCTCGCGCGACAAGCTGGCGTGCTTCTTGAGCGGCTGGCTGGGCGGGCCACGCCTGTTCGCCGAGAAATACGGCAGCATCAGCATTCCGGCCTTTCATGCCCAGTGGCCGATCGATCAGGCGCTGGCCGAAAGCTGGCTGAGCTGCATGGCCGGCGCCATCGCCCTGCAAGGCTATGCGCCAGCCTTCGCCGACTACCTGCTGACCCAGCTGCGCGTCCCCGCGGAACGCTCGGTACAGGCCAGCCAAAACCGTCATCGCAAGGAAACCTGATATGACTGACGAACTGATCATCGAAGACCTGCAACTCGGCGACGGCAAGGCCGTGGTCAAGGGCGCCCTGATCACCACCCAGTACCGCGGCTGGCTGGCCGACGGCAGCGAGTTCGACTCCTCCTGGTCGCGCGGCAAACCGTTCCAGTGCGTGATCGGCACCGGCCGGGTAATCAAGGGCTGGGACCAGGGCCTGATGGGCATGCAGGTGGGTGGCAAACGCAAGCTGCAGGTGCCGGCCCATCTGGGTTATGGCGAGCGCAGCGTCGGCTCGATTCCACCCAACTCCAACCTGACCTTCGAGATCGAGCTGCTGGAAGTGCTGACCCGCGATGACTGACACCGCCCTCGCCACCCTGCGCGAGCACCTGCTGCAGGCATTGGAAAACCACCCCGGCACCGAGACCCGCCGCCTGTTCCACGGCCGCGGCCGCTGCTGGCCGGGGCTGGAACAGATCACCGTCGACTGGCTCTCCGGTATCGTCTTGGTGATGCTGTTCCGCGAGCCATCGCCGGCGCTGCGGCCGCTGCTGATCGAGTTGCTAGCAACGCCGCAATGGCAGGCCAGCGGCGCGCGCGGCCTGTTGCTGCAGCACCGCTATGTACAGGGCAGCGAGAGCGAATGGCTGGCCGGCGAGCCGCAGGCGCAATGGCCGATCATCGAGGACGGCCTGCACTACCTGCTCGACCTGGGCAGTAAGCAGAACAGCGGCCTGTTCCTCGACATGCGCCTGGGTCGCCAATGGGTGCGTGAGCAGGCTGCTGCCAAACGTGTGCTCAACCTGTTCGCCTACACCTGCGGCTTCTCCGTCGCGGCCATCGCCGGTGGCGCCGCGCACGTGGTCAACCTGGATATGGCGCGCGCCGCCCTTTCCCGTGGGCGCGACAACCATCGCCTGAACGAGCACGACCTGAGCCGGGTGGAGTTCCTCGGTCACGAGCTGTTCAAATCCTGGGGCAAAGTGCGCAAGAGCGGGCCTTATGACCTGGTGATCATCGACCCGCCAAGCTTTCAGAAAGGCAGCTTCGCCCTCACCCAGGACTACGCCAAGATCCTCCGTCGCCTGCCCGAGCTGCTCACCGAGCACGGTACGGTGCTGGCCTGCGTCAACGACCCGGATATTGGCCCGGACTTTCTCATCGACAGCATGGCCGCCGAAGCACCACAACTGCGCTTCGTCGAGCGCCTGGACAACCCGCCGGAGTTTCCCGATATCTCGCCCGAAAGCGGCCTCAAGGCGCTGGTGTTCCGGCTTTAATCATCCCCCAACGCGGCACCGATTGTGGGAGTCCCGCCCCGGGGCGAAGCTCTTGCCTCTGCGCTGCTGGCTCGATCGCATTCGCCGCGAGGCGCGGCTCCTACAAAAGCCTCTTGCTCTTCCCTACCGAATACCCAGCCGTTTGGCCAAACGACTGAGGTTGGCACGATCCACGCCCAGCTCACGCGCCGCATCGGCCCATTTGCCCTGATGGCGCGCCAGACACTGCTCGATCAATTGGCGCTGAAAAACATCCACCGCCGTGCGCAATTCCACACCCTCCGGCACCGGCTCGTCGGGCGCCAGCGCCGTATCGACAGTGGCGCTCGTGTCGCTAACGGGCAAGTCCAGATCCTGCACATCCAGACTGAGAATACGCGGTCGCTCGCCATGGCGCGCCAGTGCCTTGATCGCCGCACGGCCAATCAGGTGTTCCAGTTCACGCACGTTGCCCGGCCAATCATGACCGAGCAGCGCCTTCTGCGCCTCAGAACTCAGGCGCAAGCTGCGCAGCCCCAAACGGGCGCGGTTCTCTTCGAGAAAATAGCCGGCCAGCAGCAACACATCGCGACCACGCTCGCGCAGCGGCGGCACCGGCAACGGGTAAACGCTAAGGCGGTGATACAGGTCGGCACGAAATCGTCCGGCACGCACCTCAGCCGCCAGGTCGCGGTTGGTGGCGGCGATCACCCGCACGTCGACGCGGTGCTCGCGATCCGAACCGACCCGCTGCAACTGCCCACTCTGTAGCACGCGCAGCAGCTTGGCCTGGATCGCCAGCGGCAACTCGCCCACCTCGTCGAGAAACAGGCTGCCGCCATCGGCCAACTCGAACTTGCCGCTGCGCTCGCTCATGGCTCCGGAAAAGGCGCCACGCACATGACCGAACAGCTCACTCTCCACCAACGCATCGGGCAACGCCGCACAGTTGATGCTGACCAGCGGCCGCTGCGCACGTGGCGAAGCGGCGTGGATCGCCTCGGCCACCAACTCCTTGCCGACCCCGGTCTCGCCGGTGATCAGCACCGTCAGCGGGCTGTCACCGACCAGGCGAATCTCGTCCTGCAGCTTGCGCAGCGCCGCGCTCTGCCCCACCAGCTCGCGCGGTTGCTGGCGCGCCTGTTTGTACAGCTCGGTGAGCTGACGCTCGGCCTCGACCCGCTGCGCCAGGCCGCTGATGCGCTGGCTGACCTTGACCGTGGCCGCGGCCAGGCTGGCGAATGCCTCGAGGCTGTCCAGATCGAGCCGTCCGAAACTGGCCGGGTCGAGCGAATCCAGGGTCAGCAGGCCCCAGAGCTGCTCGTCCAGATAAAGCGGGCAACCGAGGCAATCGTGCACTTCCAGGTGGCCATGCAACCCCTCTACCAGACCGTCGTAGGGGTCAGGCAAGCCGCAGTCGGCAGCGAAACGCGTCGGCCCTGGGTGCTCCAGCAACGCAGCCAGACGCGGATGCTCGCTGACCCTGAAGCGCCGTCCCAGGGTATCGGGGCTCAGCCCCTCGACCGCCAGCGGCACCAGAACTTCGCCATCGAGCCGCAGCAGCGCCACGGCATCGCAAGGAAAGAGCTGGCGCAAGGCGGCGAGCAGGCGGCGATAACGCTCGCCGTCGTCCAGCTCGCGAGACAGATCGGCGACCAGGGGAATAAGAGTTTCCAGCAGAGGATTAGCGGTCATTTCGACTACTCAAAGTCATTATGACTCACGCGTAAGGCGAGTCATTAACACAACAAAATAAGTAAGCAACTGATATTTAAGGATTATTTAATTGGCACGCTTACTGATAGGTATCTATCGCTAACGCTAGCACGCCACAACTGGCCAGACGAGCCACACCGGCGCCTTTATTTGCCTTGCGGAGATAACCCTATGCTGACCAATGCTCAACGTGACCTGATCAAAGCCACCGTGCCCCTGCTGGAAAGCGGCGGCGAGGCGCTGACCACGCACTTCTATCGGATGATGCTCAGCGAACACCCAGAGGTACGCCCGCTGTTCAACCAGGCCCACCAGGCCAGCGGTGATCAGCCGCGTGCCCTGGCGGGCGGCGTGCTGATGTACGCCCGCCATATCGACCGCCTCGAAGCCCTCGGCCCGCTGGTGCGTCAGGTGGTGAACAAACACGTGGCCCTGCAGATTCTCCCCGAGCACTACCCCATCGTTGGCGGCTGCCTGCTGCGCGCGATCCGCGAGGTGCTGGGTGCCGAGATCGCTACCGATGCAGTGATCGAAGCCTGGACCGTGGCTTACCAGCAACTGGCCGATATTTTCATCGGCGCCGAAGAGCAGCTCTATACCGAGAATGCGGCGGCGCCAGGCGGCTGGCGCGGCGCACGCAGCTTCCGCGTGGCGCGCAAGGTGGTAGAGAGCGCCGAGATCACCTCCTTCCACCTAGTGCCGGTCGACGGCGGCGCCCTGCTCGACCATCAACCCGGCCAGTACATCGGCATGCGCCTGCTGCTGGATGGCGAAGAAGTGCGCCGTAACTACTCGCTGTCGGCCCTGGCCAACGGTCGCGAATACCGCATCAGCGTCAAGCGCGAGGTTGGCGGCCGTGTCTCCAATCACCTGCACGATAACGTTCAGGTCGGCGACGAACTCGAACTGTTCCCACCGTCTGGCGAGTTCACCCTGAGCGCCTCGGACAAACCGCTGGCCCTGATCAGTGCCGGTGTCGGCATCACCCCGGCCCTGGCCATGCTCGACGCGGCGCGGCACAGCGGCCGTCCCATCCACTTCATCCACTGCGCGCGCAATGCCGAGGTGCACGCTTTCCGCGACTGGGTCGATGCCCATGCCGCCGAGCATCCGCAGATTCGCCACTACGTCTGCTACAGCGAACCGCGCGAGGGTGACAGGGCCGACGCCACCGGTTTTCTGAGCCGCGATCTGCTGGAGCAATGGCTGCCGGCCGAGCGCGATCTGGACGCCTACTTCCTCGGCCCGAAACCCTTCATGGCGCAGGTCAAGCGTCATCTTCAGGCGCTGGGCGTTCCCGCCGAGCAAAGCCGCTACGAGTTCTTCGGCCCGGCCTCGGCACTGGATAACTGATCAATCAGGAGGTAAACCATGTATCCGCTCAATCTTCCACCTGCGCAGATTCTTCATCTGTCCAGCCAACTGCTCTGGAGCGGCCTGATTCTGCTACTCGTCGGGCTGGTCGCGGCCTACGGCCTGGAGAGGCACCTGAATATGCCGACACTGGTGCTCGCGCACAGCCTGACGCTGCTCGGCCCCAGCATCTTGAAGATCGGTTATGTGCTGCGCCTGATCGCTCAGGAGCGCCTGAACGACAGGGCATGTGCTCATGCAGTTGCTTGATCGCCAGCAGGCCCTGGCCATTGCGCCACTCTGGCGCCTTGGCTTTCGGCCGTTCTTCCTCGCTGGCGCCCTGTTCGCCCTGCTCGCCGTCGCCCTCTGGGCGGCGGTGCTGCAAGGCCTGACAAACCCAGCGGTGCCCGGCGGCCTGTTGGCCTGGCATCGCCACGAAATGCCCTTCGGCTTCGGCCTGGCAATCATCGCCGGCTTCCTGCTCACTGCCGTACAGAACTGGACGGGCCACCCCGGCCTCAGCGGGCGGCCGTTGATCACGTTGTTCGGCTTGTGGCTGGCGGCGCGTCTGGCCTGGTTCACATCCGTACCGCTACCCCTGCTGATCGCCATGCAACTGGCCTTTATCGGTCTGCTCATCGCGCAGATGGCGCGCCAGCTGATCGCTGCCCGGCAACGCAACAACTATCCGATTCTGCTGGTACTGTGCCTGCTCGCGCTGTGCCAGTCCCTCACCCTCGCCGGCCTGGCACTGGGCGACGATGGCCTGCAACGCCGTGGCGCACTGGCCGCCCTTTGGCTGATTGCCGTAATGCTGAGCCTGATCGGTGGCCGCGTGATCCCCTTCTTCACTCAGCGCGGCCTGGGGCGGGCCGAGGCCTTCGCCGCCCATCCCTGGCAGGACCGTCTGCTGCTGACCTGCGGTGTGCTGGTCGCGGCGCTGTTCGCCAGCGGGCATAACCTGCTGGCCAGTTCCTGGCTGACCGCCCCCTTTATCGTGCTGAGCGTGCTGCACGGCCTGCGCCTGTGGCGCTGGTACCCGCGCGGCATCTGGCGCGTGCCGCTGCTGTGGTCGCTGCATATGGCCTACGCCTGGCTGCTGCTCGCCACGCTCGGCATGACCGCCTGGCACCTGGGCTGGCTGGCGCAACCCGGCCTGGCCAGCCACGCACTGGCAGTAGGCGCGATGGGCGGTCTGATTCTGGCGATGATGGCGCGAGTCAGCCTCGGACACACCGGCCGAGCACTGCAGCCGCCGAAGGCAATGGGCTGGGCCTTCGGCCTGCTCAACCTGGGCGCGCTGATTCGAGTCTCGGCGGGTAGCGGGTGGTTGTGGCTGGCAGCGCTTTGCTGGAGCTTGGCCTTCGCTCTGTTCACCTGGCATTACGCGCCGATGCTGTGTCGGGCGCGGGTGGACGGGCATCCGGGGTGACAAGCGGACCAACGAGCATTGGCGGAAATGTCGGTGCACGCAGCGCACCCTACGGGTAGGGTGCGCTGCGCGCACCGGGCGCAATCAATCGACCAAGGTACAGGCCATCACCAGCGCATCTTCACGCCCGCCGACTGCCGGGTAGTAATCGCGACGGCGTCCCACTTCGTTGAAGCCGAAACGCTCGTACAGACGGTAGGCACTCTGGTTGCTGGCGCGCACTTCGAGGAAGCACTCGCGCCCGCCCAGCTCGTAGGCCTCTTTCATCAGGTGTTCGAGCAGACGCAAACCGAGGCCACGTCCCTGGCTTTCCGGCTTGACGGTGATATTGAGCAGATGCGCTTCGTCGAGGATCAGGTTGATCACACCATGACCGACCTGCTGATTGCCCTCGAACATCAGCCAGCAGTTATAGGACTTGAGGCTGTCGGTGAAGATGCCGCGCGTCCAGGGGTGGCTGAAGGCGGCGTATTCGATTTTCAGTACGGCATCGAGATCCGCCTCGGTCATCGGGCGGAAGGAAATCGCATCGCTCATTGGGCGTAACTCAGGCACAAAGACGGGGGTTCTCAGGAATGAGCGGGGGCTGACCAACGCTGGCGAACGCGCCGCATGGCCTGCCATAGTTCGCGCTTGCGCGCCGGCTCTTCCATCAATAGTTCCAGGCCTGGCATGGCCCAGCAGGCGCCAAGACCTTCGACCTGCAGTTCGCGGTTGTAGCTGTGCTCGTCGCCCTCACCGGCGAAGCGAATGGCCGGCAGGCCAACCAACCACAGACAGGTACTCGGCTGTTCTTCGAGGCGCGCTGCGACGAAGCTCTGCACGAACTCCAGTGCCGCTTGCGGGCCCTGATCCATATTGCCGCGCACCAATAGCGGCCAGCGCACCGGCTCGCCGAGCAACTGCGGGCTGTCCGGCAGGCCGGCGGCGCGCAGCAGATCCTTGAGCAGGATGTAGGCCGGGTCACGGCTTTGGAAAGGCTGACCGGTGGGCAGCTCCACCAGCAGGGCGCAATCGCCGGCCCGCAGCAACTGCAGGGAAAAACGCGGCGGCGGAGCACTGACCCGAGCCGGCTTTTCCTCGACAGGCTCCGGCTCCGCCACCGGTTCGACAACCGCCTGGCGCGACTGGGCGCCCGGGCGCGGGATTTCGATCTTCGGCCGTTCGGCCGGCGCTTCACGCACGGCTGCCGGAGTGACGGCAACAGGCTCTGGCACAGGCTCGAACGCTTCCTCCTGCTGCAGCTCAAGCAGCTCCAGACGCGACGCTGCCGCGAAGGGCAGTTCGGTACGCGGCAGCCAGGTGGCCACCTGCATGGCGTCGAGGTAGGCGCGACGGCGCTGTTCGGGAATCACAGGCGCTCCAGAGAGAGGATTTTCAACAGGGGCGGATTGTCGCGTGAAATGGCCGGAGCGGGAAGCGTTGCAACGAGATTGCGGGCAAACAAAGTCCCCAAAAACAAAAACCCCGCAGCTTGCGCAGCGGGGCTTTCGGGGTCACATGAGCTTACTGATCCCAGGGACGATCGCCATGCTCATCCTTGATGCGCGTCGGCAGGCCCATTACGTCCAGCAGCTTGAGGAATGGCTCGGCCGGCAGCTCTTCAACGTTGACCATGCGCTTGGCATCCCACTCACCACGCGCGACCAGCAGCGCGGCGGCGACCGGCGGCACGCCGGCGGTGTAGGAAATACCCTGACTGTCGGTCTCGGCGAAGGCTTCTTCGTGGTCGGCCACGTTGTAGATGAACAGTTCACGCGGCTGGCCGTCCTTGGTGCCTTTGACCAGGTCGCCGATGCAGGTCTTGCCGGTATAGCCCGGCGCCAACGAGGCGGGATCGGGCAGCACGGCCTTGACCACTTTCAGCGGTACCACCTCAAGGCCTTCGGCGGTCTTGACCGGCTGCTCGGAGAGCAGACCAAGGTTCTTCAGCACGGTGAACACGTTGATGTAGTGGTCGCCGAAGCTCATCCAGAAGCGGACGTTCGGTACATCGAGGTGCTTGGACAGCGAGTGCACCTCGTCATGGCCGGTCAGGTACAGGTTCTGTTCGCCCACCACCGGCAGATCGTCGGTGCGTTTGACTTCGAACATGCGGTTGCTCACCCACTGACTGTTCTGCCAGCTGTAGACCGTGCCGGTGAATTCGCGGAAATTGATTTCCGGGTCGAAATTGGTGGCGAAGTACTTGCCGTGCGAACCGGCGTTGACGTCGAGGATGTCGATCGACTCGATCTTGTCGAAGTACTGTTGTTGCGCCAGAGCGGCATAGGAGTTGACCACGCCCGGGTCGAAGCCGACGCCGAGGATGGCGGTCACGCCTTTCTCCTGGCATTCGGCCAGGTGCTTCCACTCGTAGTTGCCGTACCACGGCGGGGTTTCACAGATCTTGCTCGGATCTTCGTGGATGGCGGTGTCCAGATAGGCGACGCCGGTGTCGATACAGGCGCGCAGCACGGACATGTTGAGGAACGCCGAACCGACG
Source organism: Ectopseudomonas toyotomiensis (assembly GCF_017167985.1). NCBI lineage: Bacteria > Pseudomonadati > Pseudomonadota > Gammaproteobacteria > Pseudomonadales > Pseudomonadaceae > Ectopseudomonas > Ectopseudomonas toyotomiensis. Next base: position 1,050,187 of record NZ_CP070505.1, read on the forward strand.
TTGATGACGATCTGCGATTCGGTTTCGCGGATCAGTGCCTTGGTCGCTTCCACGTCCAGGGCGTTCAGCGCATAGGCCTTGATCTCGCCGGGCTGCTTGAGACCGCCCTTTGCCTGCACGCTGTCGATGATGGCCTGGCATTTGGAGATGTTGCGCGACGCAATTGCAATGCGACCTAACTCGTCATTGTGTTGCGCGCACTTATGGGCCACCACCTTGGCAACACCTCCTGCACCAATGATCAGAACATTCTTCTTCAATTGTTTCACCTCCAGGGAACTGCGTTGTTTTAAGCGTTTTGATGCGTATTTGGGCGGTGGGCTGAAGCCCACCCTACGACCCAAATCAGGACAGTTGGTAGGGTGGGCCGGGCGGCGTTCCGCTTCAGCCCACCACCACGACGTTACGACAGACTGGACAGGTAGTCGTCGAAGCCAAACTGGCGCGCCACCTCGACACTACCGTCGAGTTGTTTCACCACGATGGACGGCATCTTCAGGCCGTTGAACCAGTTCTTCTTGACCATGGTGTAACCGGCCGCGTCGATGAACGACAGGCGATCACCGATCTGCAGCGGCTTGTCGAACTGGTACTCGCCGAAGATATCGCCGGCCAAACAGGATTTGCCGCACACCATATAGGTGTGCTCGCCGTCATTCGGCGCCATCTTGGCGTTGAGGCGGTAGATCAGCAGGTCGAGCATGTGTGCTTCGATGGAGCTGTCGACCACCGCCAGGTGCTTGCCGTTGTACAGGGTGTCGAGCACGGTCACTTCCAGCGAGGCACTCAGGGTGATCGCCGCTTCGCCCGGCTCCAGATACACCTGCACGCCGTATTTTTCCGAGAAAGCTTTCAGGCGCGCGCAGAAGGCATCGATCGGATAGCCCTCGCCTGTGAAGTGAATGCCGCCGCCAAGGCTGACCCACTCGACCTGGGCGATCAGGTGGCCGAAACGCTCTTCGATGGTGGTCAGCATCTTGTCGAACAGCTCGAAGCTGCCGTTCTCGCAGTTGTTGTGGAACATGAAGCCGGAAATCTGCCCCATGACCTGCTCGATCTTCGCTGGGTCCCACTCGCCGAGGCGGCTGAACGGGCGCGCCGGGTCGGCCAGCAGGTAGTCGGAGCTGCTCACCTGCGGGTTGACGCGCAGGCCGCGGATGGTGCCCTCGGTACGCTCGGCGAAGCGCTCGAGTTGGCCGATGGAGTTGAAGATGATCTTGTCGCAGTTGGCGACCATCTCTTCGATCTCGTCGTCGGCCCAGGCCACGCTGTAGGCGTGGGTTTCGCCGGCGAACTTCTGGCGGCCCAGTTTCAGCTCGTAGAGAGAGGACGAAGTGGTGCCGTCCATGTACTGCTGCATCAGGTCGAACACCGACCAGGTGGCGAAGCATTTCAGCGCCAGCAGCGCCTTGGCACCGGAGTTCTCGCGCACATAGGCGATCTTCTCCAGGTTGACCAGAAGCTTCTGTTTGTCGATGAGGTAGTACGGCGTCTGGATCATCTCGTCGCCCCAGCAAGGTCGGCCAGTGGAGGGGTTTCAGCCCCCCGGGAAAAAGTGGACGCGAATTGTGCCGATAACCGGCGAATATCGAAAGGGCATTGGGGATTTTTTGTACAACCGGTGATGACCGGAGTCTGCCTTGACTGAGCGGAGACCCTACGGCCGAGCGGTTACAGTGATATGACCGAGCAAGGCTTAACCATCACCTGCGCCCCGAGGCGCACAGGGCTGTTGCGGGTCACATTGCCGCGATATCCGACGCGCTCAACGCTGACGAAACAGGCTCAGCAGGTGCTCGGCGATGGCGCCGCGGATGGTGTCGATGCTCAAGCGCGAGCAGTGAGCTAGCTTGGCGGGGTTGATACGGTGCAGGTGCAGCGATGGCATCCGCGCCTCGTACTCACGCAGATCGCCTTTCACCAGCACGGGCAGAAAATGTTCGCCGCGCGCCCGATAGCGCTCTATCAGCAAACGCAAGCCGGCCTGGAACGGTAATTCGCGCGAGGCGATCAGACGCGACTCACCTGGCACCTTCATATATAGGCCGTCGAACCCCACCGCTTCACCGGGCAGGATGTGCACACCGGTGGGCTCCACCGCATCGGCGGGAATATCGTGAAAGGTGTCGTGCCAGGCCATCTCGTCCGGCAGGATGGTGATACCGCCCTGCTCGTCCTGCGGCACCACGAAGCTGTAGTTGCTGTAGAGCTTCTCGACATAGCTGGAGTAGATGCACAGACGGTTTTCGAACCGCCGTAGAAACGCGATGGCCTGAGCACGGTCGGTAATGGCGTGTAGGTCCCAGTTCAGATCGCGCTGGTGCTGCAGCTCATGCCAACGGGCATCGACGTTCAGGGCAAGGGCAGACATCAGGGACTCCACAAACAGATTCGCTGTTGTCACGGCAGAAAGTGTGCCACCTCTCCAGCCCAGGTTTTCCCGGCTTTTCAAGCACTTGCCAGCCACCGCGCCGCACAGCCCGTCCCAATGTGCCGAATAGCGTCACCTGCCTCTGATCGATTCGGACTCAAACCCGGCATCCACCTTGCAGTACAATCGCCGCTTTTAACTTGCCTGGAACCGGCGCCTCGATGATCGATCCCAAGCGCGTTTTGCGCGCCCTCGCCGAACACTGGACGTTGCTCGAACCGCTCTGCGAGCGTTTCGACGCCGGCACCCTGAGCCTGGTGGAACTGCGCGGCCAGCTCGCCGTGCAACTGCCCGACGCCACGCCCAGCGACACCACTGCGCTGCTCGACACCTGGATTCGCCTGGACATCCTGGTGCCGGTGGCCAAGAGCCCCAACCGCTTCGAGCTCAACGCGCAGATCCATGATTTTCTCGCCTACCTGCGCCGCGAGCACCGCCTCGGCCTGTGCCTGGAGATCGAAGCCTACCTGCGCCACCTGGAGCGCCTGGCCGGCTATATCCAGGACGCCTTCGAGGTGCGCGACGCCAACGACCTGGCACGCCAACTGCGCCTGCTCGACATGCGCGTGCGCGACGTACTGAAGAAGCTGGCCAACGACGAACAGGCGCTGGTCAGCGTGGCCGACCGGGCCAAGACCAGCGACCGGCAGATTCCCCTGCGCCAGCGCTACGCTGAGGTGTTGGCCACCTGGGACGAATACGTCGAGCCGATGATCCAGCTGGTCGCAGCCGATGGTGCCTTCGAGCAGGGCGTGCGCCGCGTCGAACAGGTGCTGCTGCGCCTGCTCGGCGACCAGCAGCGCCTCGGCCAACTGGTCGACGACGACCTGCTGCTGCGCACCCACGCGCGCATCCTGGAAATGCAGACCACCGCCCAGTTGACCCTGCGCAAGGCCCGCGAGCTGCTGCTACCGCTGCGCGAGGAAGCCCGTCGGCACAACGCCGTGACCCGTGGCGCGGCACTGGCGCTGTCGGTGATCCGCAAGAAGGGCATCGACGCCGTGCCGCAGGCCGCCATGCCACTGTTCACCCGGCCGCAGAGCAACTTCCTCGGCAGCGCCAGCCAGGTCGAAGCCTACGTCTACGCCCTCGCCCGCTTCGAAGCCAAGCCGGCGCATTTCCCCAAGGCCAGTGGCAGCCGCAAGGGCGGCGCGCCCAAGGCGCCGAAGACCGCGCGGGAAATGATCGAGCGCTGCGAACAGGCCCTGCCGCTGCCGGACCTGATGACCTGGCTGCTGGAACAGGAGCCGGAAGGCGCCACCGACGAGCTGCTCTATTGGTTCTCGCGCCTGTCGCGCGAGTCGCGCTTCCAGCGTGAACGCCTGGAGCGCCGCCAGTACCTGACCCGCGAGCATGAAGTCAGCCTCGCCTCCTTCGCCCTGGTAGGCCAGCCCAATGGCTGAGCTGCCCGTAGGGTGCGCTGTGCGCACCGCAACCGACGACATGGTGCGCACAGCGCACCCTACGACTGCCCGTGAGCATTGCGTATGAACATCGATCTGAAAGAAATGACCCAGCTCGCGGCTGCTTTCCGCGACCTGTTCAAGGGCTACCACATCTCGCGCAGCGAGCCGGAGTGCTACGCCCAGCTGTCCAGCATGCAGGACCAGTACCGCGCCCTGTTCCGCGCCCTCGGTTTCGAGCTGGTGTGCGACCCGCGTGGCTTCTACTACTTCGTCCCCGAGCAGGTCGCCCCACAGGTGAACAAGACCGCCCAGCGCCTGGCGCTGTTCACCTTCATTCTAGTGGAGCATCTCGCTGACCAGGGCCGCGACCCATTGAGCGTGCTCGACGGCGGCAGCATCGGCCGTGACGAGCTGCCGGCGCTGCTGGAGAAATACCGCGACCTATTCCTGCAGGCCGAGGTGACCACCTTCGAGGAGCTGGAAGACAAGATCATCCGCCGCCTCATCCAGCTCGGCTTCGCCGAGGACAGCAACGGCGTTTACCGTTTCCTGCCGCCGATGCACCGTTTCCTCGACGTCTGCCTGTCGGTGCAGCACGACCGCGACCTGGCCGCCAGCCTGCACAGCAGCGACCTGCCGCTGCCGGCGCCAGTGCTGCTGGACGATGACGGCGACGCCGACACGGCTGTCATCGACAGCGAGGAATCCGAGGAAGACGCCCTGGCCCGCGCCATGGCCGAAGAACGCGCTGCACAGGAGATGGACGCATGAGCCAGGAACGCTACGGCATCCGCCGCTTCGCCCTGCTGAACACCGCCGGCTACAGCCTCGGCCTGTTCCCGCTGGAAAACCCACTGTCGGTCTACGGCGCCAACAACCTGGGCAAATCCGCCTCGATCAACGCCCTGCAGTTCCCGATCCTGGCACGCATGTCGGACATGAGCTTCGGCAAGTACAGCCTCGAGGCCTCGCGCAAGTTCTACTTCGCCAGCGACACCAGCTACATCCTCGTCGAAGTCGCCCTGCCCCACGGCCCGCACGTGATCGGCGTGGCCGGTCGCGGCCCCGGTGGCGGCTTCGGCCACCAGTTCTTCGCCTACGCCGGTGAGCTGGACCTGGAGCACTACCAGCAAAACGGCACCTGCCTGCGCCAGCGCGAACTGTTCAAGAACCTCGGCCAGGCCGGCATCACCGCCTACGAACTCAAGCCCGACGAACTGCGTCGCCTGCTGGTCGGCGGTCACACCAGCATCCCGCTGGACCTGACTCTGATCCCGCTGCGCTCGACCAGCGAGCAGAGCCTGAAGACCTTCCGCGCGCTATTCATCAACCTGCTGCATATGAGGGAGATCACCGCGGCGAAGCTCAAGCAGCTGTTCCTCGATGCCTTCGAGCACAGCCTACGCTCCGGCAGCGTCGACTACATCGCCGCCACCGAAGAGGCCTTCCGCGATGTGCGCCGCATGGAGCAGGACTATCAGGCGCTGGTGACTGCCGGCCCCTTGATCGAGGCACTGGCCTCGGGCGTCACTCAGCGCGAGACTCTACGCGGCAAGCTGCACCGTCTCTCGCCGCTGCTCGATAACCTGCTGGGCACTTGGCACGACTACGCCGATGCGCGCAAGGAAGAGCTGGTGATCCAGGCCGAGCACTATCGCAACGAGCAGGACGGCCTGCAAAACGAGCAGCGTGGTGGTACCAGCGAGCTGATGCGCCTGGAGCGCGAGATCAGCGGGATCCAGCGCTGGCTGGGCGAGCTGTCCGTGCTGAAGAACCGCTTCGCCCTGGTGGAAAACGCCAAGGTGCTGGAAGAGCAGCTGCTCGCGGCCAAGGACGCCCACGACGAACTGGCCGGCGCTCTGGCGCAGTCGCGCCAGTTCTCCAGCGAAGACCTGGACGAGCGCCTGCGCGACTTGGAAAAACGCCTCAAGTCGGTCAAGCAGCAGCTCGATCACGCCGACAACAACAGCTACTCGCGCCTGCGTGAGGAGTTCAGCCAGCAGGACGTCGACCGCCTGATGCGCCTGTTCAACGGCCAGTTGTTCAGCCTGCCGCTGGGCGAGAAAGGCATCCAGGCCGACGGCGACGACTGGGTCAAGGCCGTCGAGGCGGTGCTGGACCGCTTCAAGGGCGACACCTTCGCCGTGCCGGGCCTGTCCATCGACCTCAGCCATATCGAGCCGCCGGCTCTGCAGGCCCTGGCCGACCGCGCCGCCCTGCGCGACCAGAAGGATCGCCTGGAGCGCGAGCTCAAGCAGCTCAAGACCCAGCAGTCGGTGGCCGCCGACCGTGCCGCCAGCAAGGCCCAGGCCGAGCAGCTGTACCAGGCCGTGCTGGATGCACAGAAGGCGCTGGAAGACTTCCGCAAGAGCCAGACCCTGGCTGCCGAGGAGCCGCAGAAGCTGGAGCGCCTGGCCGAACTGGAAGGTGCGCAAGACGAACTCAAGCGCACCAGCGATGCCTTTGCCGAGCGCGTGCAGCAACTGTCCGCCAAGCTGCAACTGGTCGGCCGCCAGCTGGCTGATCTGGAAGCCAAGGAGCGCACCCTGGAAGACGCCCTGCGTCGTCGCCAACTGCTGCCGGCCGACCTGCCCTTCGGCACGCCGTTCATGGAGCCGGTGGACGACTCGCTGGACAACCTGCTACCGCTGCTCAACGACTACCAGGACACCTGGCAGGCGCTGCAGCGCATCGACGGCCAGATCGAGGCGCTATACGCCCAGGTTCGCCTCAAGGGCGTGGCCAAGTTCGACAGCGAAGACGACGTCGAGCGTCGTCTGCAACTGCTGGTCAACGCCTATGCCCACCGCCAGGACGAGGCCCTCACCCTGGCCAAGGCGCGCCGTGCGGCAGTCACCGATATCGCCCGTACCCTGCGCAATATCCGCAGCGACTACGACAACCTCGAGCACCAGCTGGCGCTGTTCAACCGCGAGATCAACAAGCGCCAGGTCTCCAACCTGCAGAGCTTCCGCATCGTCCTGGCGCCGAACAAGGAGGCCCTGCGCCATATCGACCAGATCATCCACAGCGCCGGCCAGTACGAGGAAGGCGAGACCCTGTCGGTATTCGACCTGTCGCAATCGGCCGATCAGGACGCGAAGAACGAGGAGGCCAAGGACTACCTGTCGCGCCTGGTGGCGGCCAACGGCAACCAGCTCGGCCTGAAGGATCTGTTCGAACTGGCCTTCGAAATCACCAAGGTGCATGGCCAGCCGATCATCCACACCGACATCGATGGCGCTGCCTCCAACGGCACCACCATGACCATCAAGGCGCTGACCAACATGTACCTGCTGTTGCACCTGATGGATCGCGAGCAGGCCGGGCGCGTGCGCCTACCCTACTACCTCGACGAGGCGGCGGACATCGACGAACGCAACCAGCAGGCGCTGATCGAGACCAGCCTGCAGCTAGGCTTCGTGCCGATCCTGGCCTCGGTCAAGCCGCAGGTCTCGGCCCACGTGGCCATCGACCTGGAAGGCGGCAGCGGCCCCAACGGCATCTATATCGATGAGGCGGACTGGAAGTTCATCAAGCCGCGCGAAAGTGCCAAGGCCCAGGCACCTCAGCAGGAAGAGGCGGTCGAGCCGGCTTGAAGCTCAAGCCCCTCCCAAGGTCCACACGACCGTAGGAGCGGCTGGGCGGCATTCCGCTTCAGCCGCGAGCTTTTATCAACCCAAAATGAAGGGGCCGCTCAATGCGGCCCCTTTCATTTCTGTGGTTTGCTCACTGCTCCAGCACGATCTTCGGCGCCCACTGCATCCACACATCCTGCGGCTCGTCGAACAGTGCAAAGGTCTGCCCCGGCTGCGCCGGCCCACCCATCTCAGGGTTGTTCGGCGTGGCGAAGGCGATGCCGCCTTCGAGCAACGCCTCCAGCGATTCGGTCCGCACCTTCACGCCCTTGAACAGCCCGGCATCCACACCGATGCCACTGGCATTCCAGAAGCGGCTGCCCGAACGTACCAGCGGCGCATAACGCGGTTCGATCAGCACATGGATCAATACGCGATCCGAAGTCGGCCCAAGTTCGAAATCCACCACCTTGCCCACCGGCACCTCGCGGTAGCTGACGATCACCCCCGGCTTGATCGAGCCACGCCGCGGTGCGCTCAGCATCAGGCGCAAGCCTTCCTCACGCACGGCCTGATTCGGCGCAGAAGCCAGGGCGACGAACTCCGTACGTCGCGCTCCTTTCTGCGCAGCCGGTTGTACCTCCAGATACTGACCGCTGACCAGCGTGCCGAGATTCGCGGCACGGATCAGGCTAAGTTCCGGCTTCACCACCCAGAAGCGCGTCCCCTCACGGGCAATCTGCTCGGCTGCCTGACTGATACGCACGTTGAGGATCACCGCTTGCAGGTCATCGGTCAGGCTCAGGCTCTCGACCTTGCCAACCTCCAGCCCCTTGTAGCGCACCAGGGTGCCTGGTTGCAGACCATCACCATCAGCCAGCCGAATGGTGATCTGCTGCCCCAGCTGCAAGGCGCTTTCGCGGTCCGCATGCAAGGCGAAACGCTGCACCTGACGGCCCGACCTGGCCGCCTGCAGGTCTGGCGTTTCGAAGGCGATACCACCCGCCAGCAGGGTCTGCAACGACTCGCTCTTCACCTCTACACCGGACAATCCACCCCTTAGGGTGATGCCACTGGCATTCCAGAAACGTGTGGACGTATTGATCAGGTGTACGTAGTCAGGCTCGATATGCACCCCGAGCACGACCTGGCTATTGTCGCGGCCAAGCTGGTAACTCTGTACCGAGCCCACCTTGATCTGCTTGTAGAGCACCGGACTACCGACTTCGATAGAGCCGAGCTGATCGGTGAACAGCACCAGATGCAGCCCTGGCGCACCGAGATCCAAAGGCGGCGCCTTGCTCCGCGCGACGAAGTTGCGTGCCGGTGGATTGCCCTTCTCCCCCGGCCGCACGGCAATGTAGTTACCTTTGACCAATGCCTCGAGGCCAGTGATACCGGCCAGCGAAATGGAGGGTTTGACCACCCAGAAATCCGAGCCCTCCACCAGATACTCTTCGGCCAGTGGATTGATGGTCAGCTCGGCCGTGGCGCTATTGAGGTCACGGTCGACCTTCATGGCTTTCAACGAACCGACCTGAATGCCCTTGTACATGACCGGCGTTCGGCCTTCCTGCAGCCCATCGAAATCACTGAGCTTCACGACGATCTTGATACCCGCCTGTGCCTCGTCGTAGTCCTCATAGAGACGGAACGGCAGCGCTGGATCAGTGGGCGGGCTGTCTTTGCGATGCTCGGGCGTGGCGAAGGCGATACCGCCGGCGACGATACTGGCTAGCGACTCGCTGCGCAGCTTGAAGCCGGACAGGTCGGCATCGACGCTGATCCCGCTGGCATTCCAGAACCGCGTATGTTTGCGCACCAGATGTGCATAAGCGGGCTCGATGAACACCTTCACCTCTACGGTGCTCTGGTCATCACCCAGGGTGTAACTCTTCACTCGGCCAACCTGAATCTGCCGATAGAAAACCGGGCTGTCGCGGTTGAGCGAGCCGAGCCGCTCAGCCTTCAGCGTGATGTGCAGCCCCGGCACATCGTCACCCATCGGCGGTTCTTGAGCCAAGGCGGTAAAGCTGCGGGTAGATTCGCCCTCACCGGGGCTGAAAGTAATGTAGTTACCTGAAACCAGTGTCTCCAGACCGCTGATACCAGCCAGACTGACATTCGGTTTGACCAACCAAAAACGAGTGCCCTCACGCAGATACTGCTCGAGTTCCTTATTGACCTCCAACTGAGCGACAACACCGCGATTCTTTCCACTTTGGTCAAGACTGATGGCCGTTACCTTCCCCACCGCCATACCCTTGTACATCAGTTCGGTCTTGCCGGCCTGAATCCCCTCGCCGCTGGCGAATACCAGCTCCACCTGAATACCGGCTTCGCTGTATGCACGCCACGCCAACCAGCCGCCAATGAGCAGTGCAATAAGAGGCAAAACCCAGATGGCTGACCAGTTCGAAGCAGGACGCGTCTTGGCCAGAGGAAGGTCAGTCATGATCGGTTTCCGTGTTATCCCAGATAAGGCGAGGGTCGAAAGTCAATGCAGCAAGCATGGTCAGTATCACCACACTGGCAAAGGCAGCGGCGCCTGCTCCAGCTTCGATGCTGGCCAGGCTGCCAAAATTCACCACTGCCACCAGAATGGCGATGACGAAAATATCGAGCATCGACCAGCGGCCAATCCATTCGATGAAGCGGTACATGAGGATCCTCTGACGCGCTGACATCGGTTGATGGCGCTGCACGGAATACAACAGCAGAGCAATCCCCACCAACTTGAAGGTTGGCACAAGAATGCTGGCAATAAATACCACCGCCGCAATAGGTAGCATGCCAAAGTTAATAAGCTCCAGTACGCCGCCCATTATGGTCGCTGGCGCACCTTTGCCGAGACTGTTGACGGTCATGATAGGCAGCAGATTAGCTGGGATGTAGAGAATCGCCGAAGTCAGCAGCAATGCCCAGGTTCTGATCAGGCTATTGGGCCGCCGGGCATGAATATGACCGCCACAGCGGCTGCAGTACTGGTGCTTGGCATCAACGTCGACTGGATTGAGTTGATGACACTCATGACAGACCAGCAATCCTGCCTCAATCGCCCGCATGGATATCCTCCCCGGACAAGGCTTCCCAGATCTGATGCGGTGACATGGTCACCTCCAGCCAGACTTGCACCAGCAACAGCGCGATGAAACAGAATAGGCCCAGGCCGAGGCTCAGGTCAGCCAGGTCCATCAGCTTGACCATCGCCACCAGGATGCCCATCAGGTAGACCTCGAGCATTCCCCACTCACGCATGTGATGGTAGATCCGGTAGAGCAACAAACCGTAGCTACGACCGAAATCCATACGAATACTCAGCAGCACCAGCAGTTGGCAAAGCAACTTGAGCAATGGCACCGCCATGCTGCACAGAAACACCACAACAGCGATGCCCTGCATACCGCTTTCATACAACCCGATTACACCGCTCCAGACGGTGTCCTGCGAGGTCTGCCCCAACAGGTTGAGTTGCATGATCGGCAGGAAGTTGGCTGGGACATAGAGCAGCAGAGCCGTCAGTACCAGTGCCAGGCTACGCCGCACGACATGGTGACGATGGCTGAAAAGCTCATAACCACAACGCGGGCACTCGGCACTCTCGCCATCCTGCAACACCGGCTTGCGCATCAACAGATCGCACTCATGACAGGCGACCAGCTGCTCGATCGGCAAGGATGACAAGGAGGGTTCGGGCGGCGAGTCAGACATGGAAGTCCCCAGCAGAATTCGCGCATTCTACCCGAGCAAAGCCAAACACCGACATATCATAGGGTCTGCCGCGCGCACCGCTGTAACCGCGTCCTTGTCGGTGCGCGCAGCGCACCCTACGCGAAGCTCTGTTTTCCGCGTGCCAAAGAAGAAACCCCAGACCGCTAGGCGATCTGGGGTTTCGTATAGGAGCTTGACGATGACCTACTCTCACATGGTGAAGCACCACACTACCATCGGCGATGCGTCGTTTCACTACTGAGTTCGGGATGGGATCAGGTGGTTCCAACGCTCTATGGTCGTCAAGCAATTCGGTTGGGATCTCGCGGTGAGGCGCTATCCCTTGGATACGTGATAGATCATTTGTAGTTCTTGCAAATTTTCGGCTTTCTGTCGACTTCACCATCGACACCCTCTGCTTTGAGGGCAGATTGTTTGGGTGTTATATGGTCAAGCCTCACGGGCAATTAGTATGGGTTAGCTCAACGCCTCACAGCGCTTACACACCCCACCTATCAACGTCGTAGTCTTCGACGGCCCTTCAGGGAGCTCAAGGCTCCAGTGAGATCTCATCTTGAGGCAAGTTTCCCGCTTAGATGCTTTCAGCGGTTATCTTTTCCGAACATAGCTACCCGGCAATGCCACTGGCGTGACAACCGGAACACCAGAGGTTCGTCCAACCCGGTCCTCTCGTACTAAGGTCAGCCCCTCTCAAATCTCAAACGTCCACGGCAGATAGGGACCGAACTGTCTCACGACGTTCTAAACCCAGCTCGCGTACCACTTTAAATGGCGAACAGCCATACCCTTGGGACCGGCTTCAGCCCCAGGATGTGATGAGCCGACATCGAGGTGCCAAACACCGCCGTCGATATGAACTCTTGGGCGGTATCAGCCTGTTATCCCCGGAGTACCTTTTATCCGTTGAGCGATGGCCCTTCCATACAGAACCACCGGATCACTAAGACCTACTTTCGTACCTGCTCGACGTGTCTGTCTCGCAGTCAAGCGCGCTTTTGCCTTTATACTCTACGACCGATTTCCGACCGGTCTGAGCGCACCTTCGTACTCCTCCGTTACTCTTTGGGAGGAGACCGCCCCAGTCAAACTACCCACCATACACTGTCCTCGATCCGGATAACGGACCAGAGTTAGAACCTCAAGGTTGCCAGGGTGGTATTTCAAGGATGGCTCCATGAGAACTGGCGTCCCCACTTCAAAGCCTCCCACCTATCCTACACAAGCAAGCTCAAAGTCCAGTGCAAAGCTATAGTAAAGGTTCACGGGGTCTTTCCGTCTAGCCGCGGATACACTGCATCTTCACAGCGATTTCAATTTCACTGAGTCTCGGGTGGAGACAGCGCCGCCATCGTTACGCCATTCGTGCAGGTCGGAACTTACCCGACAAGGAATTTCGCTACCTTAGGACCGTTATAGTTACGGCCGCCGTTTACCGGGGCTTCGATCAAGAGCTTCGCTTGCGCTAACCCCATCAATTAACCTTCCGGCACCGGGCAGGCGTCACACCCTATACGTCCACTTTCGTGTTTGCAGAGTGCTGTGTTTTTAATAAACAGTCGCAGCGGCCTGGTATCTTCGACCGGCATGGGCTTACGTAGTAAATACTTCACCCTCACCGGCGCACCTTCTCCCGAAGTTACGGTGCCATTTTGCCTAGTTCCTTCACCCGAGTTCTCTCAAGCGCCTTGGTATTCTCTACCTAACCACCTGTGTCGGTTTGGGGTACGGTTCCTAGTTACCTGAAGCTTAGAAGCTTTTCCTGGAAGCATGGCATCAACCACTTCGCATTCTAAAAGAACGCTCGTCATCAGCTCTCGGCCTTGACCCCCCGGATTTACCTAAGGAATCAGCCTACCACCTTAAACACGGACAACCAACGCCGTGCTGGCCTAGCCTTCTCCGTCCCTCCATCGCAGTAACTAGAAGTACGGGAATATTAACCCGTTTCCCATCGACTACGCATTTCTGCCTCGCCTTAGGGGCCGACTAACCCTGCGTCGATTAACGTTGCGCAGGAAACCTTGGTCTTTCGGCGTGCGAGTTTTTCACTCGCATTGTCGTTACTCATGTCAGCATTCGCACTTCTGATACCTCCAGCAAGCTTCTCAACTCACCTTCACAGGCTTACAGAACGCTCCTCTACCGCTCATCCAAAGGATGAACCCGTAGCTTCGGTGTATGGTTTGAGCCCCGTTACATCTTCCGCGCAGGCCGACTCGACTAGTGAGCTATTACGCTTTCTTTAAAGGATGGCTGCTTCTAAGCCAACCTCCTAGCTGTCTAAGCCTTCCCACATCGTTTCCCACTTAACCATAACTTTGGGACCTTAGCTGACGGTCTGGGTTGTTTCCCTTTTCACGACGGACGTTAGCACCCGCCGTGTGTCTCCCGTGCTGACACTTGCTGGTATTCGGAGTTTGCATCGGTTTGGTAAGTCGGGATGACCCCCTAGCCGAAACAGTGCTCTACCCCCAGCAGTGATACACGAGGCGCTACCTAAATAGCTTTCGAGGAGAACCAGCTATCTCCGAGCTTGATTAGCCTTTCACTCCGATCCACAGGTCATCCGCTAACTTTTCAACGGTAGTCGGTTCGGTCCTCCAGTCAGTGTTACCTAACCTTCAACCTGCCCATGGATAGATCGCCCGGTTTCGGGTCTATACCCAGCGACTAAAGCGCCCTATTAAGACTCGCTTTCGCTACGCCTCCCCTATTCGGTTAAGCTCGCCACTGAATATAAGTCGCTGACCCATTATACAAAAGGTACGCAGTCACCCAACAAAGTAGGCTCCCACTGCTTGTACGCATACGGTTTCAGGTTCTATTTCACTCCCCTCTCCGGGGTTCTTTTCGCCTTTCCCTCACGGTACTGGTTCACTATCGGTCAGTCAGTAGTATTTAGCCTTGGAGGATGGTCCCCCCATGTTCAGACAAGGTTTCTCGTGCCCCGTCCTACTCGATTTCATTGATAAGAGCGTTTCGTGTACGGGGCTATCACCCACTACGGCGGCACTTTCCAGAGCCTTCCACTACACTCAAATCAACTTAAGGGCTAGTCCCCGTTCGCTCGCCACTACTTAGGGAATCTCGGTTGATTTCTTTTCCTCAGGGTACTTAGATGTTTCAGTTCCCCTGGTTCGCCTCTTGCACCTATGGATTCAGTACAAGATACCCGGCTTATGCCGGGTGGGTTCCCCCATTCAGAGATCTCTGGATCACAGTCTGTTTGCCGACTCCCCAAAGCTTTTCGCAGGCTACCACGTCTTTCATCGCCTCTGACTGCCAAGGCATCCACCGTATGCGCTTCTTCACTTGACCATATAACCCCAAGCAATCTGGTTACTGTCTCAATCGTGAAGACGACATTCGCCGAAAATTTGCGTCTTGAGAACTACAAATTTTACCTTGACCAGATCAATTGCCAGTGAAAGCAATTAATCAGTCACTTCTATCACATATCCAAATTTTTAAAGAACGATATTCGTACCGGTCAAAAGACCAGAAATCAGCACTCACCAGGTCTACCCTGAAGCGCTCATTTCTGAACTCTCTAACACTCACCGCAACACGAGAGAGTGGTGGAGCCAAGCGGGATCGAACCGCTGACCTCCTGCGTGCAAGGCAGGCGCTCTCCCAGCTGAGCTATGGCCCCGTATTCTTCTGCACC